>DAIPYN010000098.1:0-1004 GCA_036782715.1 Flavobacteriaceae bacterium | reverse complement strand
GACAGTTGACTATTGAGTAATTGACCGTAGGTTGATTTTTTAATGGCTTCAGAAAAGTTATTGAAAATTGAATCTTTCCATTTTGGATTGAGTTCTTCCCCTTCACTAGCAACTAAATAAGCTGAAACGTATCGATTTGGGTTCGATAGCGCATAGTTCGCTATGAATTGGTAACGTTTTATATTATTGCTATTGCTTTGGTTTACTATTGAATCTACAAAGCGTTCATCGCTTATTCGATCAGTCTGTGCTAATTGCATCAGTTCGAAGTCTTTTTTGGTAAAGCGACTCAGCATTTTTTGGAGATTTTTGAAGGCCTCGTGTTCTTCGCCTGCCTTAATTACAGCGTTATTTTCGAAGTTGGTTAATGAAGTAGCGATTTGGATCGCTCCAGGCTCAGCAAAAAAAGCAAGGCGATCATTGAACGTCGACCCGTCTGCTTTATCTAAATAAGCATAGATGAGCTCAGGATGATTTAAATTTAATCTCAAGTTAAGAGTCTCTTTTCCATTACTTTCTACAGAGTCTAAGTTAATAAGCCCTACCTCTGTAATCTTTTGAAGATATACCGTTCCCTTTTTTAAACCATCAATAGTGATGGTTACTTCAGTATTGTTCGAAGTTGAATTGCAACTAGCAAAGAGTGCTAATACAGAAAGAGAAAGTAGAAAACGCTTCATAAATCCTTTTGATTATCCAAGGCAAATATCGATAAATGATCTGACTCTTTAAAGATTATGCGCCACTTGAAGTAATAAAGCACAAAAATAAGCGCCTACAGTACCAACAATGTAACCACAAATGGCTAACAAAATACCCACTGAGCTAAGGGCTGGATGAAAACTTGCTGCAATCACAGGTGCTGAGGCTGCTCCTCCAACGTTAGCCTGACTACCTACTGCGAGAAAGAAATAGGGTGCTTTTATCCATTTTCCAACTAAAAAAAGAAGTAAGGAGTGAATGGCGATCCAGATAAGACCGATAAGAAGAAGTTCAGGTTGCTC
>DAIPYN010000097.1:0-1100 GCA_036782715.1 Flavobacteriaceae bacterium | reverse complement strand
GCGAGACATTTATGCTGAGCGTCTGCTAGCTAGCGGTGTTATCGACTCCAATTATTTGGCAGGCCTAGAGGCTTCTTATAAGAATATGCTTGAAGAAGATTTGATCGATTCTCGTAAGATTGAGAAGACGGTAATTACACCGTTTATGCAGGATGAATGGTCTGGTTTTTCAAAGCTTGCTACCTCGACAGAGATGATGGAGGTGATTGATACGAGTTATCCGATCGAGAAACTGTCCGCATTGGCCGAAAAAATCACCAGTATTCCTTCAGATAAGAAGGCATTAAGAAAGATCGAGCGTCTAATAGATGCCCGTAAAAAAATGTACTTCGAAGACAATAGCCTAGATTGGGCAATGGGTGAGCTTTTAGCCTATGCCTCACTGATCGAAGAGGGAAATAATGTTCGACTTACGGGACAGGATGTAGAGCGAGGAACCTTCTCTCACCGCCATGCGGTAATCAAGACAGAATCGAACGAAGAAGAGATTGTATTGCTCAATCAGTTGGGAGAACATCAAAACGGAAAACTTCACATTTATAACTCGCTACTTTCTGAGTATGCGGTTATGGCCTATGATTACGGTTACGCCATGTCTAGTCCGAAGACCTTGACGCTTTGGGAGGCTCAATTTGGAGACTTCTCTAACGGGGCTCAAATCGTCATTGATCAATACCTGTCTTCGGCTGAGGATAAATGGAAGATGCAAAATGGGCTCGTGCTACTACTTCCCCATGGTTATGAGGGTCAAGGAGCTGAGCACTCCTCTGCCCGTATGGAGCGTTACCTGCAGCTTTGTGCTAAGGATAATATGTATGTGGTTGATGTAACCACTCCTGCGAACCTTTTTCATGTTCTTCGAAGACAGCAGAAGGCTCCCTTCAGAAAACCCTTAGTTGTATTCACCCCTAAGAGTTTGCTTCGCCATCCGAAAGTAGTTTCGACGAAAGAAGAATTGGCTCAAGGTGCTTTCATGCCTGTCATCACCGATCAGGATGTGAAGCCTAATAAAGCGAAAACACTAGTTATTTGTACCGGTAAATTTTATTACGACTTATTGGCGTACCGAGAGGAGACGGGAAGAGATGATGTGGCATTGG
>DAIPYN010000096.1:0-1165 GCA_036782715.1 Flavobacteriaceae bacterium | reverse complement strand
TTGTTCCACTGATCAACTCCTTTTGAATCGTTTGGGGCTCCCTGTGACCCTATAGACCCGGTTAGCGAAAGCGATGAGGTATCTACTGTCTTTTTTGTATTAATCTGAATCACTGCCGTTGCGGCACCACTACCATAGACTACACTTGATGGGCCTTTTACGACTTCGATAGATTCAACATCGTTTAGATTTAAAAGTCTTAAATCAAATTCACTATTGGGTAATGAGGGGTCGTTAATGGGTACCCCGTTGATTAAAATGAGTACTTGTCTGTTGTTACCTCCTCGGGCAGCAATATTCATGTTTTGACCGATAACACTTCGGTTTCCAGTTATTTCAATGCCACTTAAATTATTGATTAGCGTAGCTACGGATTGGCCGGCATAGGCTTGCAGTTCCTTACTTCCTAAACGAATAACGCGTTTGGTTTTCTTAGCTCTAGGCAGCTCTAGTTTATTATCGGCGATAATTACTTCGTCTAAGGCAATGATTTCTTGTGCGCGAGTCAGGCTAGCTGAGACTAGTAGCCCAAGAAAAAATAATTTGGTTTTACTCACAATACTAGAAAAGTGCCTTCGCGATTTCTTTGATGTTTTTCGGGCGGCTCATGGTGTAATAGTGAAGAATAGGTACTCCAGCCTCCATTAGTTCTTTGGATTGCTGAATACACCATTCGATGCCTACCTGATAAACGCCTTTGTTGTCAGAACAAGCTTCAACGGCACTCACTAAATCACCGGGTAAATCGACATGAAAACGATGGGGTAATAGATTGAGTTGTTTTTTGGTAGATATAGGTTTTAATCCCGGAATAATAGGCACATTGATACCTGCCGATTTGCATTTCTCGACGAATTCAAAGTATTTCTGATTGTCGAAGAACATTTGGGTAATGATGTAATCCGCACCCTTGTCTACTTTTGCCTTTAGCATTTTTAGATCGTGGTCTAAAGAAGGAGCCTCCATGTGTTTTTCAGGATATCCTGCTACTCCGATACAAAAATTGGTTGCTCCAGGACTTTCTAATCCGGGCTCAAGATAAATTCCTTTATTCATTGAGCTAATCTGTTCTACGAGTTCAGAAGCATAGGCATGACCTCCTTTTTCAGGTTTGAAATAGGTTTCAGAATGCATTGCATCACCTCTTAAAGCAACGATATTGTCA
>DAIPYN010000095.1:0-1220 GCA_036782715.1 Flavobacteriaceae bacterium | reverse complement strand
TGACCTTTTGAAAGGGTCAAAAAGAATAAAACGAATAAACCTTTAAAAATACTTCTATTTGTTGCCTGCATAACTGCTTTTGTCGGTTTGCAAAGCTACGAAGCGAAGATGGAATGAGATAAACTTTATTTCTTTCTGTGGAGAGAATCTGTTATCGATGTACGGCATAACTCATAACGTAGTCGTCCATGTAGAATCCTTCGCCTATGGCTATTTTTTGGGCTTTAATCGTTTGAAAGCCGTAAGAAATGTAGAACTGTATACTATTCGAATTGTCTTTATTGACCGATAAGGTCATCGCGGTACATCCTTGAGCTTGAGCTTCCTTCGTGATAAAATCAAGTACGCGCTTACCGAGCCCTATTCTTCTAAAATCTTTGTGGATATACAACTTACTTATAAAAACCTCCTTTTCAACTTTGAAATCATAAGCGAAATAACCCGCTTTTTGACCCCCAAATATCACTAAAGCATATTTGTAACCAGCCGAAAACTGATCAAACATCGCTTTTGCATTTTGATATTTCTTCAACATGAAAGCCACCTGATCAGCACCGATAATTGGAGTATAGTGCTGCTCCCAAATCGAGGCGGCAAAAGGCTCTAATTGCTTAAAATCGTTTCTCGTCTCTAAAAAACGAATATCGAGAGAATCGGTCAAAGCAGATCTAAATTAAAAGACATCATCATTCGCCCACTTAATTAGACGGTCGATTTCACGAATTGCCTTCTTTCGCTTTTCAATAGCCAATTCAACATCTTCTGGTGAGGTCTTCGAATCATTAATCGCATTGGTAAAGTAATTAACCAAGGTATTTAAGCCACTAAGACGCGCAGTATTTCTCATTTGAGCCACCTGAGCTTCAATCGCCTTTTCAGTTTTCTCTTGAATCTTTCGAGCCTTCAATAACTCTTGGCGATTGATTAACAACTCCTCTTGTTGCGAAGAAATCTGCTTACGGTTTTCGATAAGCGAATAGAGTAGTCCGGCAAAAGCCAAACCCGAAAACAGTGCATTCACTGCTCCAAATAGATCTCCAAAAGTGCCTCGGTCAGACCAGTCATCAAGAAAAAACATGATGCCAATGGCAGACAAAAACCATATTACGATGGTAAAGATGATTAAAGCGGTAAATGAATTTAGAATGTGTTTCATGCTATTTAGAATAATTCTTCATCGCGTTCAATCATCAAAATTGCAGATTGTGGTACGATGAAAT
>DAIPYN010000094.1:0-1339 GCA_036782715.1 Flavobacteriaceae bacterium | reverse complement strand
GCAACAAAAAAAAGATGAACCAATCATGGACAACTGGTTTGCGAAAAAGCCAACGGCACCGCCACCGGCCTCACCACCACCACCGCCGAATGTTCCGTTGGATGGAGGATTAGTTGCTTTAATTGCTGCCGGGGGCGCTGTAGGATATAAGAAGTATAAGGGTCGCAAGAAAACGGTATAGTGCTTAATACTCTCAAGAGCCAATTACCCTCTGGATTTTTACGATTTGCCATTCGGTTCTCGATAGCTTTATTGGTATTATTGACGGTCTATAAGTTCTATTTGTGGTTTACAGAACAGAAGGAAGATCTCGACTGGATTACTTATCAGGTTAGTTACCTATCTCATAGATTCGCTCTGGCACTCGGAATTGCCGACTGTGAGTTCAGCTGTTTTATGGACGGATGCCGCATCGGAGTAGAGGGTAAGATGATTAATGTATTGGAAGGCTGTAATGGGATAAAATTGGCCTTTGTGTATATCGCTTATTTGATAGGGGTGAATGAAAACAATAGATCTACCTTAATTCAGTCTTTCATCGGATTAATTCTGATTCAGCTTTTTAATGTCTTTAGAATAGGCATGCTCGTTATGCTCATTTACCACGGAGGCGACATGTATTTCTTCTTTATTAAATACATCTTCGGAGTATTTATTTACGGCTCCATCATAGTTCTATGGCTATTGAAACCTGTAGTAGACAGATATCTGAATCGCCATGTCTAGGCTCCGGTTTTGGTTGAGCACCTTTATTATGCTCAATATCTACGTTTTCCTATCTTTTATAGTGACTGCTAAAAACGGGTATGAGGTGAACAGTATTCATTCTCATTGGTTGACCGTTGCCTTGGTTAAGGTTTTCTTTACCTATCTCTATTTTCATATAACACGCCGCACATTCTTTCAATTTGCTTTAGCAGCAATCATGGGTATCGCAGTTCGACTAGGTATGGGAGGGTCTTTTCTGCTGGTCGTTTTAGCGTGTCAATTTTACCTTGAATTTTATGATGCCCCGCAAAGCCTTCGGTAAAGGTTTAAAGAGTTTTTAACCCCTTACTCAACACCCACGCGCGGTAATCTCTTTTATTCACAGAGGCTTTCGCTGCATCTGCATCATCACGTGATTTGTGCATACTGTGGACGACATAGTATTTATCGTTGTAGCGCGATAAGAAGGCTTCTGGTGCCCAGCCTAAGATGCTTTCAAGGAAACCATCGGCGAGATCGCGATCCACGAATCCTCCTACGATAATGCTGTAGCCGGAAGTGGTGCCCGGTTCTGGAGTATTGTCAGTGACCCATTTTTTGCCTTTACCTGCGGTCGCTTGATTAGCGGAAT
>DAIPYN010000093.1:0-1347 GCA_036782715.1 Flavobacteriaceae bacterium | reverse complement strand
ACTCTAAGGCATACTTACCGTTCTCTTCTGTAATTATCTCATACTCCTGAGAAAGAGTCCTTTTCAAAAATGAGCGCATCATAGGCTCATCCTCGACAATAAGTATTGAACGTTTTGTTAGTACCATATTATTTTCTGTCGATTTCCTTGTTCTTAATCATGCGATATAAAGTGCTTTTACCAATCTGTAATAGACTACTTACTTTTTCTAGGTCATTATCGTATTGCTCTAAATGACTTTCGATTATCTCCTTAGTGTATTGTTTGAGAGTCTTCTCGCCAATGCCAGTGAACTTGTTACCCTCGAGTTGAGCTGTACTATTAATACGGATATCGGCGCTTTGAATCTCATTAGTTTCGGCTAAAACTGAGGCCAAATGAACAGTAGCCTTTAGCTCTCTAATATTGCCGGGCCAATTGTGACTCATAAGGTCATTAAGTGCTTCTTTGGATAATGATTTTGGTAGTTTCTTCTCCTCTAATGCAAATTCATCGAGGAACTTATTCGATAATGCGACGATATCCGACTTATGATCACGTAATGGGTACAAGCGGATTGGAAACCCCATCAATCGGTAGTAAAGATCCTCTCTAAACAATCCCTCATTTACATAGGTGATAAGATCTGCTTGTGATGCAACTATAATTCGAGCATTGAAAGGGATGTCATTGGTTCCTCCTACTCGACGAAATACTTTCTCTTGAATTGCTCGCAAAAGCTTCGCTTGAATCTCCAGGGGTGTATCGCTAATTTCATCTAAGAATAAGATTCCATTTGCGGCTTCTTCAAAAACCCCTTTTTTAGTGGCTACTGCACCTGAAAAAGCACCAACTTCATGGCCGAATAGTGTACTCTCTGCCAGCTCAACAGGAATTGCACTCATATTAACCCCAATGAATGGCTTATTGCTCCAATTGAGTCCTGAATGAATGGTTCTAGCGACTACTTCTTTACCTGTACCGGTTTCACCCATGATACTAACGAAAATAGAAGTCTCTTGAGCCTTAGAAACGAGTAATTTGATTCGCTCCATTTCGAACGAGTTCCCCACCAGGGTATGTGCCCCAAACTTTTCACGAGAACTACTCAAGCGTCTATACTCACGGTTGAATTTAATTTGTCGTTCGGCTTTTTTAAGAGCTAACTTTAATTTTAACTCTAAAAAGTCATCCTTAACGATGTACTCAAAAGCGCCATTATCAATAAAGCTTTCTGCTACTTCTAGATCTTGTTGGCCGCTGATAATAATTATAGGGAGGTTTTTGGTGAACGAAAGGAAACGCTCGACATAATCTAAGCCTTGCCCATCTGGTAAGAAGTGATCTAGAATAACACAATCCACTGAC
>DAIPYN010000092.1:0-1369 GCA_036782715.1 Flavobacteriaceae bacterium | reverse complement strand
GTACCGACTCAATACAGAAGTATAACCGAATTCAGATGCTTAGAAATAGTTCTATTGAAAATGAAGAAAGCGTTCAGAACCTCAGAAACACTGCTAATAAATTCAAGTTAGATGTTGAGCAAGCCAAAAGCAGTACTAGAAGAGTGTTTATTGGAGGATTACTCATTGTACTATTCATAGTCACAATTGTCTTGATACAACAACGGAGTATTGTGATCAAAACCCGTGAAAACGCAGTTAAGAGTCAGAAAAATAAATCGCTGCAAGAGCAAAACGCTGACCTCGCCACTGAACTTAAAAGCTTGAGAAATACGATAAAACAAATAACCTCTAAGAGTCTTAAACAGTCTAAAGACTTAATGAACTGGATAAAGGAATTCAACGCGACTGAAGAAAAATTGACCGTTTCAGAAATCGATATGAACAGCCTAATCAGTTATAATAACGGACTCTTGCGTTTTAAAATAATTGAGTTCTGTCATCAAATGAATACCGCGGAATTTATCAAGTTCGAAAAACTTCTATCAGAAGTAGAGTTGAATATCCTCAAACTGACCGTATTAGGTTTCAAGTCAAAGGAGGTGTCTACATTATTAGATATCACACCACAATATGTAAATAACATTCGCTCAAAACTTAAATCGAAACTAGAAGAAATGGGTTACGATTACAACACACTATTAGGTGAATTAAGAAATAGCTTGTCGGAAGAGACCGTCTAATAAAACCAAATCTCTAAGCGACGATTTAAAAAGTGTGCATATGGGTCACACTCCATGCCATCTCCACAATCATTGCTAAGCTCGAACTCGCCTCTTGAATCTAGAGTTTTGCGGACTTTCAATGAAGAATGCTTGCCACAATATGAAGTCATCTACACGATGGAAAACGCTTTCCAAATAGGCGGCGACTTCCTTAACACGTTGTCTACTCAATACTTCATTGTATGCGTTTGTACCGCGTGAATCTGTATGCCCCACCATAAATACGTTTTCAACGTTCTCAGGTAGTAGAGCCACACTAAACCAGTCACACACAATTATAAACAGCGTCCTTTAGCACCTATCTAAAGCAAAAAAACCAGCCCCTCGGGGCTGGTTTTTAGTTTAATCCAATGCAATCCTAAGGCCTACTCCTCCACCTGCGGTACTCAAAGAAACCTTTTCTAATGCTGGAAAATTCTTACCATGATTATGATGGATGTAATACGCTACAGCATCAAATACTAGTAAAAACGAGCCCTGAAGTATTAGGCTATTCCCATAGCCTTTGAAAAGATCTTCTTGATCCAATTGGTTCGGGGCCACTTCTCGCATCTGTAAAAAAGAAAACTCGGGAGGTACACCCGAGTTTTCAACCAAACCAATTT
>DAIPYN010000091.1:0-1395 GCA_036782715.1 Flavobacteriaceae bacterium | reverse complement strand
AACCATTTCTGAAGGTTTTAACTAGGTCAAACGCGCTATAACCCGTTTGTCTATCGATTAAACGAATGAGTACTTTACCATCGTTACGAGAAAGTTTCTTGAGTGGTTCAGTAAGTTCAGTTTCTAAATATTTCTTAACTCTCTTAGTATAAGCCCTTTTCTGCCCCTTCCTCTTCAAGGTACTCAAACGATTCTCAACCGTTTTCAATCGATCCTCAGCAAGTACAGCGTATTTGAACACCTTGAAAACACGCATCCGTAATCGATAATATTGATTTCGCTGAGTGTTTGATTCGAAATGAAGAGGAGATAAAACGTAGACTTCATCTAGAGAAATTGCACCGTAATATTCGCTCTCTTCTGACCCTGTTTCAGATTGAATTACTTGTGAAAAGGATACCGAGTAAATGGTAATAAATAATAGAAATAGCGGATAATTTCTTCTCGAAGCCGTCATAGTATTTGTAAATTTAGATCAAAATTATTCTTAGATGAAAACAGATCATATACTTAATGATGAGGCATTAAAATTTTTAGAAGATTACTTAAATAATGCCTCGCCTACGGGATACGAAGCTCAAGGTCAACAAATCTGGATGAATTATCTAAGGCCATACGTAGACGAATTCATTACAGATACTTACGGTACTGCGGTGGGTGTAATCAACCCTAAAGCAGCATACAAAGTGGTCATTGAAGCCCATTCTGATGAGATTTCTTGGTATGTTAATTATATCTCTGACAATGGTCTCATTTATGTGATTAGAAATGGAGGTAGTGACCATCAAATTGCTCCTTCTAAATGGGTGAATATTCATACCAAAAAGGGTATTGTTGAGGGTGTTTTCGGATGGCCAGCCATTCACACTCGTAAACCAGGTAAAGAAGAAAACCCAAAACTTGAGAACATCTTTATAGATATCGGTGCTAAAGACAAAAAAGAAGTTGAAGAGATGGGTGTACACGTCGGATGCGTGATTACTTATCCTGACAGTTTCAAAGTACTGAACAAAAATCAATTCGTTTGTCGTGCTTTAGATAACCGTGCCGGTGGTTTTATGATCGCACAAGTAGCTCGATTACTCAAAGAGAACAACATTGAACTTCCGTTCGGTCTGTATATTACTAACTCGGTACAAGAGGAGATCGGTTTAAGAGGGGCAGAGATGATTACTCAAAGAATCAAACCTAATGCGGCTATCATCACCGATGTATGCCATGATACTACCACTCCAATGATCAGCAAAATTGAGCAAGGAGAAAGTAAAATTGGCGACGGTCCTGTGATATCCTACGCACCTGCGATTCATCATATACTCAGAGAGCGAATTATTGAAGCCGCAGAAGAAAATGAGATCCCGTTCCAACGTCATGCCTCTTCACGCTATACAGGTA
>DAIPYN010000090.1:0-1430 GCA_036782715.1 Flavobacteriaceae bacterium | reverse complement strand
GTGCTCGGAGACTTGGCCCCCGCTCATCGGGAACGAGCGCCAATTACGGCGTTTGTAACCCTTTGGCAAGGATAAACAGACATTGTAAAGCTTTTTGTAGAGTAGGATATGAAGACTAACATTGGTGAATCAAGGTGGCTCTAGTATTGCCTTATGGTAGAAACTATTTACTAAAAGTAACGTAACTTTTTTGTCTTTATACATTTAGGAACTACGCAATGGCTGATTTTCTTGATAAGCTAACATCATATAACCTGTTCAATTATCTTTTACCTGGAATAGTGTTTGCTGCAATTGCAAGCCATCTAACCCCTTTAGAGCTAATTCAAGACGATATGATCGTTGGAGTATTCTTTTACTATTTTTTGGGTACTGTGATTAGTCGGTTTGGATCGTTGTTTCTGGAACCTCTTCTGAAAGGTATAGGCTTTGTTAAGTATGAGGAATATGGTCTTTACCTCAAAGCATCTAAGAGTGATGAAAAGATTGGTATCTTATTAGAAGCCAGCAATATGTATCGCACCATGCTAAGTGTTTTTGTTTTGTTGGCGGTTTTGAAAGCATATTTCGAGTTCGGACAATTATTGCTAAAAGTTGAGGTTTATGGGGATTGGATGGCGATATTGTTTCTGCTCGCACTGTTCTTATATTCGTACCGCAAGCAAACAAAATTTATCTCAAAAAGAATTAGGAGTTTTTATGACGAATAATATGTGCGAATTTTATTTTTGGGATGTTCAGCATGGACATGCCACATACATTCGAACACCAAATGGCCGACATATTGTTGTTGATCTTGGAAGTGGCGACTATTCGAGGGATGACGCAAGCTTCAGCCCTCTTTGCTACATAAAAAACTATATGAACGTGGATCAGATAGATTTTTTGGTCATCACACACCCACATTTGGACCATATAGATGATATTTTGAACTTACGTGATATTGAACCAAAAGTATTATTAAGGCCAATACAGTTGACAAAATCAGAAATCATGTCGGGGGTTCAGCCTAAGGACAAACCGAAATTCGACGCCTACTGTGATCTTAGCTCTCGGTACGGATTCTCAGTCGGTGGTGATAGCGTTAATGAGACAAGCTATTCTGGTAATTGGGGAGGGCTAAATATTCAGACATTTTCCCCGCAAAATTGCAGTCATTCAAACTTCAACAATCATAGTATTATTAGTGTTTTCGAGTTTGAGGGCGTTAAGGTCGTTATACCCGGGGATAACGAAAGGTGCTCATTTGATGAGCTTATGTTGCAACCATCCTTCAAACAGGCAATTAGGGATGCGGATGTGTTGTTAGCTCCGCATCATGGAAGGGAGTCGGGTTACGATAAGGATTTCGTATCTTTGGTGAATCCGAAAATCACTATCGTTTCCGATGGTAGGTTTTGTTCAACAAGTGCCAATGTCCGATACTCGAA
>DAIPYN010000089.1:0-1455 GCA_036782715.1 Flavobacteriaceae bacterium | reverse complement strand
GGAACCGATGAGATAATCTGCGGATAAAGGGTTGGTGGAATATCTGATCCCCCGCCCATGCCGCCGAGGTTAATCCCAGCTAATGATGCTAGGCCTGAAAGACTCGATGAGGGTTTAGAATCCCCTCCGGTTTGCGGAATAAAAGTAGCTCCAGAGGTGAAGGTGTTAGGAGTAGCAAGAGCAACTACCACACCTAGAACAGCCGCAGCTACCGCAGAGAGTATAATTAGTTTTCGGCCCTGATAGATTTGTTTTAAAAGGGCGATTAAATCGATTGAATCGTCTTCAAAAACTTGAGGTAGGTTTTCTGGTGTACTCATCTTAGATTCCTAATTGTTTAATAAGTAAGGCAAGGGTCGCTAAGGTAGAGGTGTAACCCACAATTTCGCCAAGCGCTGAACCGCCTTCTCGAGGTAATTTTTCGGGTACTACTACCGTAGCCCCTGGCTCTAGTTTAGGATCTAAACGAACTAGCCCAAAACCTGTAGAGCGGCGCGATTTGATCGAACCATTCTGATACACCACGTATACTCTTGATTTACGGGCTTTATCACTCAGTCCTCCGGCAGCACGAATCGCTCCACCAACTGTAAGGCCGGGGCGGTAAGTTAGTTTCGCAGACTGCTGCACTTCTCCAAGAACCGTAATGGTGTTATCTAGTTTAGGTACTGTAATAATATCGCCCTCTTTGAGGACAATATTATTTTTAGCATCAGCCCCTCTTGAACTCATCAGTTTATCTCCATCGATACCGATGATAATCGATTCAGACTCTAATTCAGCTAATTGCTCAGCCTCAGCGGCCTTAATATCCTCCTCAGTAGCATCCCCTCCAGCAATAG
Source organism: Flavobacteriaceae bacterium (assembly GCA_036782715.1). Lineage (GTDB taxonomy): Bacteria > Bacteroidota > Bacteroidia > Flavobacteriales > Flavobacteriaceae > UBA3478. The sequence goes on along the minus strand of DAIPYN010000089.1, from coordinate 613 downwards.
CTGCGGCAGATTCCACTGCCTTTTTAATCGCGTTTTGATTGGTACCTGAGGATAGTATACGTCTTGTGACACTAATACCTGGTAAATACGCATCTTCTAAAAATCCACCAGATTCTTGAAGTAGATCAAATAACCGGTAATCAGAACCTTTAAGGGCATATACCCCTTGATTTTTTACAAACCCTTCAAGGGTTACTTTTTCAATGGTTTTATATCCTGGTATTTGACGAACTACGATGAGATCGTTTGCAGAGAGTTCTATATTTCTTTCAGGAACTAGGTTTTCATCTACTGCTATAGTAGTAGTAGTAGTAGTAGTAGATTCTCCATTGATTTCAGGATGATAGATCGTTACCGCACCACCGTTGGCTGTGGCGGTAAAACCTTCGGCGAGAATCAGAGCATCAGATAAGCTCATTCCCTTTTTAAACTCAAAAGAACCTGGAGCGTTCACCTCTCCCTGTACTTCAACGGTGCCATAATCGGTTAAATCTTCTACTGATGGAATAAATAGTCGATCTCCATTTTTAAGAGTGATATTAAGTAGAGAGGTATCTGTTAAATCGATCGATAAAGCAGCCCCTTCTACCCCGTAATTCGAACGAAATAAGGT
>DAIPYN010000088.1:0-1476 GCA_036782715.1 Flavobacteriaceae bacterium | reverse complement strand
CGTAAAACTTCAGCGTCTCATTCGGAGCCAGTTAGTGTTCCTGTATTTGAGTCTGATTTCAAAGCACGCTTAGCTGAGTTTATGAAAACCAAGTCTCAGCCCTTTCTTACGAAGGATGAATTAGACCAGCTTTTAAAAATCGAAAACCTAACCTTCGAATCTCAGAAAACGAAACGTGCACAACTCATAAAGAGAATCAATGAACACTATCCTGATCTCATTGAACGTGTACGTAACCCAGAGGATAAAAGGGTCTTTATCTACCAGGTGAATATTTAGGTGAATTCACCTAAAGTTCACTTATTATGAAATAGGGCGAATAGTGTACGCACCTATTTACCACCATTTTAAAAATTATTGTTTCGTACTTTTTCTTTAGATAAACTCTAAGTATGAAGAAGTTTTTAATCGCTTTCGGTTTCGTGGCCTTATCTCCTTTCGGATTAATGGCCCAGGATTTTGAAGTATCTGTTACAGGAATTAAGGAGGGTGACTCTATTCGTTTAGTCGTTCAGAAAAGTACTGAATACTTTTTTAAAGAATGGGTTCACTATAATGCTGATGGTCCATCGACAACATCTTTTACGGATCTAGTTGAAGGTCAATGGGCATTGAGTATTGATGCTACCGGATATACTTTTCCTAGTACTTCGGTATTCGATTTTCCCGAAACGACGTCGGCGACGGTAGAGCTAACTCCGATGCTTAATGATAATTATACGTATAACTGGCGAGACGACGGATCTGCTGCAGGTCATGCCACTCAGTCTTATCAGGCTGAACCTACAGAAATTGTTGTTTTAGATGATACGGTTTCAGTGCCAACCGGATTTTCGGCTATTAAATTAAGAACAGAGTATGGTGTTTTACTTTCTGATGATATTGAACCCTGGTCAAATGAAGATGCCTATCGCCTGTATAAAATGTTTTCGAATCTCCCGTACAACCCCTATGGTGAAGGAAGCACGGTTGATTTTTCAAATGGGGATAACGTTAGAGGTGTCTTTTATCTCTCTAATGATGAAATATATGAGGACATATCTATTGATACGATTGACGGAATAAAACATGCAACGGTAAGTCAAAGTGCCTTTACCTACGCTGACCCTCAAATTGTTAAAATTGATGGGATTCGAGGAAAGTTTTTTTCAAAAAGACTTTACCATGCGGTTGTCAATTTTATTACAGATTTCGCTCGCGATGATGAAATGGTCTCTTGGTTGGCGAGGGAGCGTTTTGGTATAGAATTTCTAAAACCGGGTGATTTTCTTGAAGAACTGATGTCAGAGGATAGTTCTAATTTTCAAGAGTTCTATGCAACCGAGAAGCTTGAAATATTAGCGATGTTCGAAGAATTACCTGAAGGTTTTCATAAACAAGAAGGACTAAAATATCTAGTTCGTAGAATAGATGGTCAAGATCACCCTCTTCCTGCGTATCGGGAAGCGGCTGCAATAGCTTGGACCGGTCTTAAGA
>DAIPYN010000087.1:0-1525 GCA_036782715.1 Flavobacteriaceae bacterium | reverse complement strand
CCAGCATTCGGCCCAGAAATTACGATGATCCTATTCTCAGGATGTAATTGAATGCTTTGAGGAAAGGTTTCCTTCTTTTCCTGTTTGTTTTGAAGATATAAAAGGGGATGATAGGCATCCTTTAAATTTAAACTGCGATTGGTGTTTAATTGCGGCTTAATTCCATTGATATCTCGGGCAAACTTGGCTTTTGCAGCAATTAAATCGATCCCTACTAGATAGTCTTGAAACTTGATTAGATCTGGCTTAAAAGGTCTAACGGTATCGGTTAAAACGATAAGAATTCGTCTAATTTCTTCGACTTCCTCATATTCTATATCGGCGAGTTCTCTAACATAACGTTGGGTAGATTCAGGTACGATATATACGATCGATCCTGTTTTTGAAGATCCCATGAGTGTACCTTTTACTTTCTTGCGATAGGTCGCTTTAACAGCTAATACACGTCGGTTGTCTATAAAAGATTCTTTAATGTCATCTAGGTAGTCATTAGATAAGGCAGAGGATAGTGCAGCCCCAAAACTTTGATTGATTTTTGATCGAACCTCTGCCATTTGTCTTCGCAGATCAGCCAGGGCAGGGGAGGCAGTATTTTTGATTTCACCGAAACGATCAACGATAAGATCAATTTCTTTTTTCAAAAAAGAAAGATCCTCTAAAGGTTCGGTTTGAGTGTTTAGGGTGGGGTAGTACTCTTTAAATTTTTTGAAGAATTTTTGATGTCCTTTAACTTGGTCAACAATACTCGCTATTTTTTTGAATCCAGTAGGTTCGATAGCGGTATTTTCGATGCCTAGTAAACGAAGTTCACCATCAATTGCGTCAAAGCCATGATTGGGTATAACATTATCGTTTTCAAAAGAACTGAGATACTCAGAGGTTTTATTCAGCGATTCTTCGATGGTTTGAAAATCACTGGATACCTCAATAGTATAGGCCACTTCTTTTCCTTTATCGGTATTACATCTTACCGAAACTTGATAACAAATCTTATCAAATTCGAGGTCTTGTAATGCTTTTTTAAATAATGAATTCATAGCTTATACAAAGATAGGATGAATACTTATCTTTAAATGATGTTTGACTTACCGAATAACGATTGGGATAATTTCGTTACCGCTGAATTCGAAAAGGATTACTTTCAATCCCTTGAAAAAGACTTGATTTCAGCCTATCAAAAAAGTTCTATTTTTCCTCCAAAAGAGCTGGTTCTAAGAGCTTTCGCTCTTTGTTCATTAAATAACCTGTCTGTAGTAATTGTTGGGCAAGACCCTTATCCACAACCAGGATACGCAGAAGGTCTTTCGTTTTCAGTGAAAAATGGCATCCGGCCACCAGCTTCTCTTAAAAACATACTGATTGAAAGTGAAAATCATCCGAACCAAGTTAATCCTAGTTTAGTGCCATGGGCTGAACAAGGGGTTCTACTATTGAATCGAACGTTAACTGTTCAGAAGGGAGAGCCTAATAGCCACTCAAAATTAGGTTGGCAAAACTTTACCCTCAACTGTATCGATTACATTAA
>DAIPYN010000086.1:0-1642 GCA_036782715.1 Flavobacteriaceae bacterium | reverse complement strand
TTGGAGAGGTGTCTGAGTGGTTGAAAGAGCACGCCTGGAAAGTGTGTATACGGGAAACTGTATCGGGGGTTCGAATCCCCCTCTCTCCGCAAAACAAAAAAGCCCAACTAGCATAGAAACCAACGGTTACGAATCGAACGCCAAGCTTTGCTTGAGCGTTGATTCGTGAAGGGTGGTTTACGAGTATAGCGAGTTTGGGCTTTTTTGTTTTAAGCTACCCCCTTGGGGATCAGCGACCAAAGGGAGCTAATCCTTAGAATGGCGCTTTTTATTTTAAATCCTTTATTCTTAACTTCGTTGATAATGAATTCAAAGGCGTTTAAGTTTTTATCTGGCTTGGTAGTAATGCTTCTGCTCTCGGTGAAATTGCTGGGAGTACACGCACTTATTCACGCAGCTGAAGAAACCACTATTGACAAATGCGAGCTTTGTGAGGTCGTAGTCAAAGACGTTCAGGAATCATTAGGTAGTGAACTGATCACTAATTATGAAATTACAACTCCGACTGAGGTTCAATTCCCAGAGGATGTAATCCATTATCAATCGGTAGTATATCGCTACGATTTTTCACTTCAGGTCCTTTCTAGGCCTCCGCCAAGGGTTTAGTTACTCTAGCTTTTGTTCTGCATTTTTGATCTTGGAATGTAGAGCCCCTTGTTTCTAATTAATCTTTTCTGAATATCGATATGCTTAGATCGATACTTGTTTTACTAATGGTAGTGCAATCTACCTTTCTTGCTGCGCAGACTAATCTTTCTGTGGGTGGCCGTGTTGTAGATACGGATTCTGGTCAGCCCTTAGAGGGTGTAAGCGTAGTAGTCGGTAAATCAGGTACGGTTACAGCAAAAGACGGGAGTTTCAAACTTTCTTTTCCTTCTTTAGAGTTCGTTCTTGTGGTTACTCATATCGGTTACCAGAAGCAGAGTATTGAACTTAATCGTATTGATTTAAGTGACGAGCTAATTGTAAGATTAGAATCTGAGTTTACCTCTTTAGATGAGGTCGAGATTTTTGGTCAAACGCCTCAACAACGCGCTCAAGAACTTTCGACAGTGACGGTCGGAGTCTCCAAGGACTTTCTGATTGCGAATCGAGAAAATAGCTTGATGCAGACCCTTCGTAAGATACCGGGAGTTAGTACGATTACTATAGGCTCAGGACAATCAAAACCGGTAATTCGTGGTTTAGGGTTTAATCGAGTTTCTGTGGTTCAGAATGGGATTAAGCATGAGGCGCAACAATGGGGTAACGATCATGGTTTAGAGATTGATCAGTACGCAGTAGAGGATGTTCAAATTATTAAAGGACCGGCATCCTTACTTTATGGTTCAGATGCTATTGGGGGAGTGATTGATATTCGTCCGCCACAAACCCCAGCGAAGAATAGTTTTAGCGGTGATATTAACCTCACTGGTGAAACCAACAACGAACTGATCGGAGTCTCTTCATCGATTGTAGCTAGAAATGAAAATTGGTATTATAGAGCGAGAGTTACTTATCGTGATTACGCCGATTATAAGGTTCCTACTAATCGAGTATTGTACGACAATTATGTCTTTGAATTGGCTGATAATCGCATTCGAAATACAGCCGGGAATGAGACGAATTTTGGGCTGACCTTTGGTTTTGTAGGTGAACGTTT
>DAIPYN010000085.1:0-1718 GCA_036782715.1 Flavobacteriaceae bacterium | reverse complement strand
TCATAGTCACAATCACTGCGTTATCGTTAACTGTCTAAGTGAAATAAAGCAATATCTTTAATATCTTCTTAACCAATCTTTACTGTATGAGGTCATTTGTGTTTTTTGTATTTCTTTCAATCGGTTTATTTTCTAGCTTAAATGCCCAGTTTGATCGATATGATTTCGTAGTAGTTCCAACCAAGTTTGATGTGTTTTTTGAACCCAATGCCTATCGCACAAGCACGCTTTTAAAGTTTCTTCTAACTGAAGCCGGGTACGACGCCTATTACGAAGATGAATTGCCTGAGTATGCCCTTCAGAATCCCTGTAAAGGGGTTAAGGTAGATCTTGAGGAGAATTCAGGTTTGCTTTTAACTAAGTTTCAAATTCTTTTTAAAGATTGCCGAAATCAATTAGTTTTTAAAACCTATGCAGGTGAGAGTAAGAGTAAGGATTATAAAACGGCCTATCACCAGTCTATAAGGCAGGCGTTTTCTAGTGTTTTATCGGGAAAAGGGGTATCTGAGCCCAAGAAAATCGATCGAGCTAGTTCTGTTGACCGAATGCGATTGATGAGCAATGGAGGAGATGATTATTCACTCGTTGATTATTCTGGTGCTGTAATCTTTAGATTAACCAAGTCGGCTGCAACCGATGTTTATCTGGTTAATGCCGAAGAAATTTCAGGTATTCTTTTCAAGAATGCTGAAGGTAAGTGGACCATGGAATTAACCGACGGATCGGGAGCCAAGGTGACAACGAATCCCGAAATTGAATGGTAACCTAATCTAAACGCTGTCTTACGGCTTCGTAAAGAAATCCCCCACAAGCCACAGAAACATTCAGTGAAGCGATGTTACCACTCATAGGCAGTTTAGCCTGACTATCGCTGAGCTTCAGTAGGGATGGATGTATACCTATATCCTCAGATCCCATTATAATTGCTGATGCCTTTTTAAAATCTACATCATAGATATGACCATCTGCTTTTTCTGTTGCAGACACAATTTGAACCCCTGATGATTTCAAGTAATAAACAGCGTCTTTAAGATGGTCTACTCTCGCTACGGGTAAGGTAAAGGCCGCTCCGGCAGAGGTTTTGATGGCATCTTTGTTTAGCGGAGCCATCCCCTGTTTAGGAACGATTACGGCATCAACCCCAGTACAACTCGCAGTTCTTAAGATCGCACCAAAATTTCTGACATCCGTCAGACCATCTAGTAGAAGAAACACGGGGTGTTCCTTTGCTTGTAAAATACGCTCTATGGTTTCTTCGAAATCTGCATAACCAACCTCTGAAATCTCTGCAATAGCCCCTTGATGATTCTGAGTGGTTATACGCTGAAGCCGCTCAGCTGGCACATAGGAGTGAGGAATCTTGCGATCGTGTATTTGTCCTTCTAGTGCCTTAAATAGAGGACTTGTTACACCTTTTTGAAGAAAGATTTTATGAAAATCAGTGCCTGATTCTATGGCTTCCTGAATCGCTCGGATGCCATAAATATATTGGGAGTTGTTTGACATTATTTATCGAGGTCAGAAATGAACTGAATCAGACCTTCTTGTGATTTTAGTGTATAGCGATTTTCTTTTAGTATCTCAGTCGCCTTTATTTGATAATCTTTTGGCAGTGATTCTACAATTTTTCTTCGCTTATTGGGTAAATGTTGAAGTAGTCTTTCATCGTTAATTTGATAGTAGTACTCGATAAATTGATTGAATTTATCTGGCGTACT
>DAIPYN010000084.1:0-1808 GCA_036782715.1 Flavobacteriaceae bacterium | reverse complement strand
ATCCGGATACGCTGTAGTCAATGACGGCGTCGTCGGAACTGTTTAGTCCGAGTGTAAGAGTTAGCGTTGCAGCGGTTACGGTTACAGGTGTTGATTCTATTGCGAGTACTGTTGAGTTGTCATCAACGAGTATGCCGTAGTAACTGCCTGATGTGAAGAAGGGGTCACTTGATCCAGAGGAAGACATTCCACTTACGTAAGAAGATGGTTCATTACCGTATGATGAGTAGGTGCTCGATCCTACGGTATAGGAGTTTGAAGGATCGGTTGTGGTGTAGTAGAGGGTATAGGAGCTGGAGCTGGAGCTGGATAATCCGGATACGCTGTAGTCAATGACGGCGTCGTCGGAACTGTTTAGTCCGAGTGTTAGGGTTATACTTTGGCTTGAAGCACCCGTGGAATAAAGCAAGCAGGTTAAGACAAAGATCGTGAAACGTAATGTTTTCATTTGCTTTTTCATGGTTTTTGTATTTAGATTAGTCTTGTAACATAGTTGTCCATGAAAAGATTTGTTAGAATTACAATCGCGTATATCGCGATTACAATCACCCATATAAATGCGTTCGAAGCTAATGTTATCGTTAGGAGTGTCTCCCCTTCAATAGTAGAAATAGTAGGAGGTGTGGAGCACGCTGTTAAAAGATTTTATATAAACGATTCCGTCGTTCGAGATTGGTCAGCCTATTCCTTGGTCAGCGAAAAAGGCGGTATTTCAGCTTTAATTTCAGACTATTCTAGCGAGATATTTATTCTCGACGGGGATAGTGCAATTAGACAAGGATGGCCTGACCATCATTTTGCCCTTCAGAATTCTGCATATGCAATTTCTGAAGAAAAAGTATATGCTTACGGGGGCTATGGATTTTGGACCTCGAAAAATATCCTGCGCTTTTGGGATTCTAGAAATGGTTGGACACCAATTTTAACAATGGAAGACTCACCAATACTAATGCCGTCTCAGAATTCTGTTTTAATCATTCGTGATTCTGTTGCTCTAATATTTGGCGGAGATGCTACAGATCCAAGGAACCCATTTGTTAGAAACAATCTGAAATTGATTCAAAAAGTTGATTTAAGAAACAGAAGTGTTGAGCAAATGGAAATAGATTATTTATTAAGTCAAGATAACTTATTAGTCAGGCATGATTCAGTTTTAGTATTCAAAACTGACGGTAGGCTAATTTCTGTTGAACTCGAAAATTTAAATATAAAGGAAATACTGATCACCGAAGACATACACTTAGCTATTTCGAAGTTGAAAGGGAGTCAAAAGTATGATAAAGAATTCATTGAAAAATTAAAGGGTTCATTCGAAATAACAACGAAAAGCAGTAACATCACGCTCCTGGTAATCATCGTTTTGGTTAGTTTTATTTTAGTTGGGTTTATTGAATTATGGAGAAGAAAAGAGCCTTCAACTGAGGTAGTGGTGCTAAAAGATTCAATAATGTTTGGGTCAATGCGAATCGCGTTAGATGAAGTGGAAATAGAAATTTTAAAGTATTTAATAATGCATGAATCTGCAACTTCGGATAAAATTAATGCCCTTTTCTCTAATGCTTTGTCCGTGAGTCATGTAAATAGACTTCGAAATACGCATGTAAAAAACATTAACAAGCAACTTAAAGCAGTCTCAAACGGAAAAGTTGATGAATTAATTTCAGTACGTAAATCGCAACAGGACTCTAGAATAGTGGAGTATGTTTTGACAAGAGAGATTAAATATCAATAACATAAAGTTCAATTTATATTCAACCTTTTCTCCAGAATGTCTACAAGGAAAAGCCTTGATGCACAGCATCAGGGCT
>DAIPYN010000083.1:0-1836 GCA_036782715.1 Flavobacteriaceae bacterium | reverse complement strand
GGAGAAGCCATTGGCTCTAACGAAAGTTCGATTTATCGGTACTTTGAGAACAAGCACAAACTACTTATGTATCTGTGTTCTTGGTATTGGGGATGGCTCGAGTACCAAGTAGTAATTGGAAGTTTCAGTCTGAAAAATCCGTTAACAAAATTAGAGTGTGCTATTGAAATTATTAGTCGAGAGGTAGTAGAAGATTCGAATTTCACCTTCGTAGATGAGCGTGCTCTTAACCGGATCATGATTAATGAAAACTCGAAATCATTTCTAACTAAGCAAGTAGACCTTGAAAACAAAGAAGGTAGTTTCGAGAGTTACAAGCGACTGGTTTCAAGAATTTGGGAGATGATTGAAGCTGTAGCCCCCCATTACAGGCACCCAAAAACATTAGCGAGTACCATTGTTGAGACTGCGCTTTATCAGCATTTCTTAAGCGAGCACTTTAAAAATGTTACCGATACGGGAGCAGAAGGCCCAAAAGAATTTTTGATTGACTTGGTTAATAAGACATTACTATGAATATAGATACTAAAGCCACCTGGCAGCGCTTTTTTAGGCTCTTTCAACTTGAGCAAAAAGACATTTATCAGGTCTTTTATTACGCGATTTTCGCAGGGCTAGTTTCGCTTTCACTCCCTCTTGGAGTACAAGCAATTATCAATCTCATTCAAGGTGCTCAGATATCAAGCTCGTGGATCATTTTGGTTATTCTAGTAACCATTGGGGTATCCTTTGCGGGAGCCTTACAAATCATGCAGATGCGGATTATTGAAACACTTCAGCAACGTATTTTCACCCGATCTAGTTTTGAACTGAGCTATCGCTTTCCAAGAATTCGAATGAGTCAGCTTCGTAATTTATATCCTCCTGAATTAGCGAATCGATTCTTCGATACCCTTACGCTCCAGAAAGGATTATCTAAGATTCTTATCGACGTACCTACCGCACTGATTCAGATTCTTTTTGCGCTCGTCCTATTATCTTTCTATCATCCATTTTTCATCTTTTTCGGGATTTTCTTGTTGAGTTTAATGTTCTTCGTTTTTCGTTATACCGTTAGGCGGGGCCTTGAAACTTCAATTATTGAATCGAAATACAAGTATAGAGTCGCACACTGGATTCAAGAAATCGCCCGATCGATTATCAGCTTCAAGTTGGCGGGTAACACCGACTTAGCCTTAACAAAAAACGATGAATTGGTCGAAGGTTACCTCGGAGCGCGTGAAGCGCACTTCAAAGTAATCAAGTTTCAATACATCAAAATGATTGCTTTCAAGGTAGCTGTAACGGCAGGCCTTTTAGTTATCGGTGGTCTTCTCGTTCTCAATCAACAAATGAACATTGGACAATTCGTAGCTGCAGAGATTGTTATTCTGCTTGTGATCGCATCCGTTGAAAAACTCATCGTCAGCCTAGAAACGCTCTACGATATGCTGACATCTATTGAAAAATTAGGTGAAGTTCTTGACTTCGACCTTGAATCTCAAGAAGGGAAGCGACCGAACTATCCGGAAGGATTCAAATTAGAACTCAAAGGAGTCGGATACTTAGTAAAAGACAGAGAACGTCCCATATTAGATCAGATCGACTTGACTTTCGAGTCAGGAAAAACCTACCTGCTTAGAGGAGCTTCAGGATCTGGCAAATCAAGTTTACTGCGGGTAATCGCCGGTGTGAGTATCCCAACCGCGGGAGCTGTCTTTGTAGATGATCAAAACTTAAAATCGATACAACCTAACCACTACCGAACTCAGTTAGGATTATCACTTTCTGAGCAAACGCCGTTTGAAGGGAGTCTTCGTGAAAATCTCATCTTCGATCGAACTGATGTTTCTGAAA
>DAIPYN010000082.1:0-1843 GCA_036782715.1 Flavobacteriaceae bacterium | reverse complement strand
CATCCGCCACACGCCCTTAAACGCTTGATTTATGCACAGAAAAAAATTCTGTGTTTGAATCAAATTTTGTTGGAATGTTCATCTATTCGAACATTCATGATTGTTCATCTATTCGAACAATCGGATATAGATATTGATAATAATTAAAAAATTTACTTGTAAAATAACTAGGTTTCTCATGGTGGAGGATAGCGGGATCGAACCGCTGACCTCCTGAATGCAAATCAGGCGCTCTCCCAGCTGAGCTAATCCCCCATGATCTTAAATTGGTGGGCCGAGAAAGACTCGAACTTTCGACCCCACCCTTATCAAGGGTGTGCTCTAACCAACTGAGCTACCGGCCCCCATGCAAGAGAAACACTACTTTAAGAAGAGAAATGAGGACGGTCAACATTACCTGTATATTATTTAGAATGAAATTTTACTTTCATTCATCCTTAGAAAGGAGGTAATCCAGCCGCAGGTTCCCCTACGGCTACCTTGTTACGACTTCACCCCAGTTGCTGATCGTACCGTAGTCAAAGGTATAAGCTTTGCCTTAAGGTGTAACCAACTTCCATGGTGTGACGGGCGGTGTGTACAAGACCCGGGAACGTATTCACCGCGGCGCGCTGATCCGCGATTACTAGCAATTCCAGCTTCATGCACTCGAGTTACAGAGTACAATCCGAACTGAGGTACATTTTAGGGATTAGCTAAGAGTCGCCTCTTTGCATCCCATTGTAAGTACCATTGTAGCACGTGTGTAGCCCAACACATAAGGGCCATGAGGACTTGACGTCATCCCCACCTTCCTCCAGCTTATCACTGGCAGTTCTTTTAAAGTGCCCAACTAAATGGTGGCAACTAAAAGTAGGGGTTGCGCTCGTTGCGGGACTTAACCCAACATCTCACGACACGAGCTGACGACAGCCATGCAGCACCTGTGTTTCGTCCGGCCGAACCGAAAACTCTAATCTCTTAGAGTCGCGACGAACATGTCAAGTGTTGGTAAGGTTCTGCGCGTATCTTCGAATTAAACCACATGCTCCACTACTTGTGCGGGTCCCCGTCAATTCATTTGAGTTTTAACCTTGCGGTCGTACTCCCCAGGCGGTGTGTTTATCGCTTTCGCTGCGACACTGAAAATAAATTTCCAACGTCTAACACACATCGTTTACGGCATGGACTACGAGGGTATCTAATCCTCTTCGCTACCCATGCTTTCGTTCCTCAGTGTCAGTAATGATCCAGAAAGCTGCCTTCGCAATTGGTATTCTTTCTAATATCTACGAATTTCACCTCTACACTAGAAATTCTGCTTTCCTCTATCATACTCTAGCTGAAAAGTTTTGATGGCAGTTCCAGAGTTAAGCTCTGGGATTTCACCACCAACTTTTTCAACCACCTACGAACTCTTTAAGCCCAGTAATTCCGAACTACGCTAGGTCCCTTCGTATTACCGCGGCTGCTGGCACGAAGTTAGCCGGACCTTCTTATTCGGGTACAGTCATTTTCTTCCCCGACGAAAGAGCTTTACAACCCAAAGGCCTTCTTCACTCACGCGGCATCGCTGCATCAGGGTTTCCCCCATTGTGCAAGATTCCCCACTGCTGCCTCCCGTAGGAGTCTGGGCCGTGTCTCAGTCCCAATGTGGCTGGTCTTCCTCTAAGAACAGCTATTGATCGTTGCCTTGGTAAGCTTTTACCTTACCAACTAGCTAATCAAGTGCAGGCTCATCTTTCGGCGTTAAAACTTTCCCCGTAAGGGCTTATCCGGTATTAGCACAAGTTTCCCCGTGTTATTCCAAACCAAAAGGCAGATTCCCACATTATACTCACCCGTTTGCCACTCAGTATTGCTA
>DAIPYN010000081.1:0-1944 GCA_036782715.1 Flavobacteriaceae bacterium | reverse complement strand
GAATTTCGCTACCTTAGGACCGTTATAGTTACGGCCGCCGTTCACCGGGGCTTCAATTCGGAGCTTGCACCCCTCCTATTAACCTTCCGGCACCGGGCAGGCGTCACACCATATACGTCGTCTCTCGACTTTGCATAGTGCTATGTTTTTAGTAAACAGTCGCTACCCCCTCTTCTGTGCCACCTCCTACTGGTTGCCCAATAGCAGGTCACTTTTATCCCGAAGTTACAAGTGTAATTTGCCGAGTTCCTTCAACATAGTTCTCTCAAGCGCCTTGGTATACTCTACCTTCCTACCTGTGTCGGTTTTGGTACGGTCTAATGCTGGAGCTATTTCCAGGGACAAATTCACTGCAAGTTCAATCCAGTAAGAACTTACAATTTACTTCATCCGTCACTACCAGCTGGTGCAGGAATATTAACCTGCTTCCCATCGACTACGGCTTTCGCCCTCGCCTTAGGGGCCGACTAACCCTGCGCAGATTAGCTTTACGCAGGAAACCTTAGGATTTCGGCGGAAATGTCTTTCACATTTCTTATCGTTACTCATGTCAGCATTCGCACTTCTGATACCTCCAGCAATGCTTACGCATCACCTTCACAGGCTTACAGAACGCTCCGCTACCCAATTACTAAAAGTAATTGTCAAAGCTTCGGTAAATGATTTGAGCCCCGTTACATTTTCGGTGCAGGATCTCTTAATTAGACCAGTGAGCTGTTACGCTTTCTTTAAAGGATGGCTGCTTCTAAGCCAACCTCCTGGCTGTCTTGGAGTTCCCACTCCCTTTCACACTTAATCATTATTTGGGGACCTTAGCTGTTGATCTGGGCTGTTTCCCTCTCGTCCAAGGACCTTAGCACCCATGGACTGTCTGCCGTGCAGACTTATCGGTATTCGGAGTTTGATTAGGTTTGGTAGGAATTGCTTCCCCCTAGCCCATTCAGTGCTCTACCCCCGACAAGATTCACACGACGCACTACCTAAATAGTTTTCGCGGAGAACTAGCTATTTCCGAGTTTGGTTGGCCTTTCACCCCTAATCACAAGTCATCCCGTAGCTTTTCAACGCTAGTGGGTTCGGTCCTCCGGTGAATTTTACTTCACTTTCAACCTGCTCATGACTAGATCACCCGGTTTCGAGTCTAATCCCATTAACTAAATCGCCCTATTCAGACTCGCTTTCGCTTCGCCTACACCTAAATGGCTTAAGCTTGCTAATGAGATTAAGTCGCTGACCCATTATACAAAAGGTACGCTGTCACCTCATAAAGAGGCTCCAACTGCTTGTAAGCATCCGGTTTCAGGATCTATTTCACTCCCCTGCTAGGGGTTCTTTTCGCCTTTCCCTCACGGTACTGGTTCACTATCGGTCATAAAGTAGTATTTAGGCTTAGGAAGTGGTCTTCCTATATTCAGACAGGATTTCACGTGTCCCGCCCTACTCATGTCTAGTTTTTACTATCTACCCATACGAGGCTATCACTCACTATGGCCTGCCTTTCCATACAGTTCTGGTTTAGTAAAAAGTAGCACTGGCCTGGTCCGCGTTCGCTCGCCACTACTAACGGAATATCTTTTCCTCTAGGTACTTAGATGTTTCAGTTCCCTAGGTTCGCCCTTATAAGCTATGAATTCACTTATAAGTAATCGGGTTTCCCCATTCGGAAATCTCGGGTTAAGCTTATTGACAGCAAGCCCGAGCTTATCGCAGTCTATCACGTCCTTCATCGCCTCTTTATGCCAAGGCATCCACCAAATGCTCTTACGCGCTTGAATTATTAACACACAGTGAAAAGTTTGTGTTAGTTAATAACTTTTTGTAGTTATTTGTTGTTATATTATTTGTGTTTTAACGAATAACTTAAGAAGTTATTCGTTGTTATCAGCTTACATATTTACGATTTTAAAGATGTTGGTGGAGGATAGCGGGATCGAACCGCTGACC
>DAIPYN010000080.1:0-1972 GCA_036782715.1 Flavobacteriaceae bacterium | reverse complement strand
GGTTTAATACCAACTACTCCGTTGGTTGACGAAGGGCATACGACTGAGCCATTGGTTTCTGTACCAATAGCAAGGGTTGCGAAATTAGCCGAAACGGCCGCTCCCGAACCTGAACTTGAACCGCAAGGGCTTCGATCGAGTACGTAGGGGTTTCGGGTTTGTCCGCCACGACCTGACCATCCGCTTGAGGAACGGCTCGATCTAAAATTGGCCCATTCTGATAGATTTGTTTTTCCTAAGATGATCGCCCCTGCTTCGCGAAGTTGTTTAACCACAAAAGCATCGTCTGGGGCAGGCCCATGCGTGAGGGCTAAAGACCCTGCGGTGGTAAGCATTTTATCTCCTGTATCGATATTGTCTTTAATTACTACTGGGATGCCATGTAGTGGTCCACGAACCTGTCCGCTAGCTCTTTCAGCGTCTAATTCTGCTGCAATTTGAAGTGCATCAGGATTGATTTCAATAATACTGTGCACACCTCCTTCTGATTGATCGAGAAGGGCGATTCGCTCAAGGTAAGCTGAGAGGAGTTCGACGGCCGTAAGCGTGCCAGACTGCATCTGAGTCTGTAATTCAGCGACTGTGGCTTCTTCAAAGGCAAAGGAATTAGTATTGTTTGTAGGGTTACAACTGAATAATAACCCAACAACAATGGCAAGCAAAAAGTTCTTCATAGGTTTTTCAATTAGGCCTAAGAAGGTAATAAAAATCAGTGGAAGAGCACGTTAATTTGGAATGATCTCAAAAACAAATGGATTATCATCCTCAGTCTGATCGATACCATCGCTGACATGCACCCTCCAATAATAGGTAGTGTTTGGAGTGGTAGTTACCCAAATATCGTTTTTCCCTTCTTGGTCAAAGATTCTCGGGTTACTAAAAGATTCATCGGTGTCGATTTCAATGACAAACGATAGGTTTTTAAGGAGGTCTGCGGTATCTATTGGGCCATCTTCGTCGAAGAAGTCCCACTTGAGGTAAGCGTCGCTGTTTCCGGAGATGATTTCACCGTTTGGCGGATTCGTCTTTACAATGGTTGGTGCAATATTCTGCGGTTCCTCGTCTAAAGGTTCTTCAACCACTTCATCTACATCGATGATCTCTCCAATCTGTAATCGGTGGGTTTGTAAGCTATTTGATTTAAAGAGGCCATTGACCGCACTAACTAACCAATTCATTTCGGTGTTTGCGGGCAGGTCAAGTCGTACCGAATTCGTTTTGACTACCGTATCTAAAAAGGATTGCCGAGTTAAATCTGTAGATTGAAGAGATAAAATGTAGTAGTCGGTGTTTAATGGTGCCTCCCAAGAAAATAGTACAGGTATTTGACCTGAGGTTACTTCATCGATAACCAAACCATCTTGAGGTTCAATCAACGAAAAGCTATCCGGAGCTTCACCGGGGAACTGAGTGGTACAACTAAACAGTAGCCCAGCCAAGGTGAGACTAGCTATTTTCTTTTTCATAGCCACAAATTAGCAAAGTCTTCTTAATTCGGAGTAGTTCTGAATGAAAAGACTTGACTTTCGGTACGACTCTGTCCGTCAAAAGCTTCAATTTTCCAAAAATACTCGGCGCTTGGGGAGAGGTCGATCTCGTATTCTGAAGAGGTTAGACCGGTTATAGTTGTGAGATTTGAGTTGAAATCCTCACTATTGGCAATAATTAAATCGTAAACTAAATCGTCGAGGTCAGCATCGTAACTACTCCAGCTGAGTATGATCGTGCCAAGTTCAACCGACACGGTTTGACCTTGCTCTGGGTAAATTGCAATTGGGGGTGCTGGCGCAGTATTGGTAAAGGCAGCATCACTTAGGTAGAAGGTAAATCGATCGAGACTTCTCGATTTATAGATGTAGTTGAGCGCGGTAATCGTCCACTCATAATAATGCCCTCTATCTAAGAGTGTTTCATGTGAGGTTGATTGGATATTTTCGATAAGGGTCACTTCTTCTGTGGTTAAATTTTTTAT
>DAIPYN010000079.1:0-2138 GCA_036782715.1 Flavobacteriaceae bacterium | reverse complement strand
TTCATTATTGTATATTTAAGGTATAAGATATGCAAAAAACTCCTACTCCATACCGCGAGAATTTACCTTCTATTGATCTCGTTCGTCAATTTGAAGACGATCAAATCAATATACAACCGTTGCTAGAGTCTCGAGAGGTTACCCTAGAAGTGGAGGGTAGTTTGAACAAGTATACCGGAGTTTTTGGCACCCAACAAAAGAAACATTTACTCAACCGATGTCTGGTCGGGTATGCCGAGCGTCATTTAAAGGATTTAGATAATCTTACCCTCGATCAAGCAATTGATCTCTTATTTACTAGGCATGATTTAGGAGAGCCGGTAAACAATTATTACGAAGATCTTTCTCCTCAGCAATACGAGAGTATTTATAACAATGCGGATGTTGCGCCTGGAGAGCCTTTTCTTAGTCGATCTTATGTACGCAATAATAATCCGGACGAAATTAGTGGAGGAGAGCGGCACAATGCAATTTCCTCATGGATGTATCACTCTATTTATAGCCAGTCAACATCGATTGAATGGAAGCTCTTCTTGTTTCTTCACAACCTTACACCAGTTCAAGATTTTGGAAGACATAAAACGAGGTATGCTTACCTAAAATTAGTCTATGAGGGTGGGTTTAGAAATTATAGGGATTATGTCTATGACCTTACCCTTGACCCTACCATGCTAGAGTATTTAAACTTACAGGCGAGCCAGAAGGATACTCCAGATGAGAATTATGCACGTGAGGCGCAAGAGTTATTTACAGTAGGTAAACGACCTTTTGCTGATTTTACCGAAGAAGACGTTCGAGAAGCCGCTCGACTACTTGTCGGATGGTACTTTGATTGGGATCAAACCATGTACACCGAAGGCTGGGAACCCGTAGTTGGCTTCAACGAGTATAACCACGATTCTGGTGATAAACAGTTTTCAGAATTTTACAATAATACCTTTATCGAGGGGAGAAGCGGCCCTGATGGTAGAGAGGAACTCGACGAGTTTTTAGATATGATTTTCGCTACTGAAAAGTGTGCGATTTATTTGTCGAGAAGGCTTTATCAATTTTTTGTTTATCCTGTAGTCTCTAATTATGCAGAAGACCAAATCATCAAACCTCTTGCTGAGGTCATGAGAGCCTCTAATTATTCATTAGCAGAAACTCTCAAGGTACTTTTATCAAGTGAGTATTTTTTTGCTCAGGAGTTTTATAATTCGATGATTTGCTCCCCACTTGATTTCACTCTCAAGGTGATGAAGGGTCTCTCTATTCTTGAAGGAGATTTGGTGCGTTGGGACGATAATACTTATGTCTCTTATTTTGCCGAAGATCGATCTCAATTTGACGATAAGCTGATTAACGCTGATACTCGTTCGTATTTTCTTTTTCGGCATATGAGTTGGAGAACTAATCAATTAGGGATGGAAATTCACAACCCCCCGAATGTTTCGGGATGGGCTGCATTTTATCAAGATCCTATTTATGATTTGTTTTGGATCAATTCAGTAACCATAAAAGCTCGAAAAGAATTAACTGAAAGTATGACCCGATGGGGAACTTGGCTTGAAGATGGAGTTCATTTGAGGTTTAATCTTGAAGAATTCATACAATCCTTCGATAATCCCTATGAGCTAGATTCTATCATCTCTCAATTGGCCGATCGATTTTTAGGAGCACCTATTCCTGAAGAAGCACTTCTTAGAATACGAAAATCGGTTTTAGGAGAGGAGTTAAATGAAAATTATTGGACTCAGGCGGTAGAAGATTTCTTATCAAGAAAAGATAAAAACTCCTACAGCACCTTGTATTGGAGGATAGAACAATTCATGTTTCAACTGTTTGAACTTTACGAAGCACACCTACACTAATGAACCGGAGAGAATTCATACATGACCTTTCACATCTAGCCGCTCTGGGTGGAGTATTACCCACTCTGAGCTTTGGGATGTTTGATTCTTCTTATGAGCTCTTATCAGAGACGGTCAGCCCAGGCAATATTTTGATATTGATTCGATTAGATGGAGGTAATGACGGGTTAAACACGGTGATTCCTTTAGATCAATATTCGGTTTTGAATAGTGTTCGCCCTGATGTGATCATGCCTGAGAATAAACTGATTGATTTAGGTAAAAACGATCTTGCACTACACCCTA
>DAIPYN010000078.1:0-2312 GCA_036782715.1 Flavobacteriaceae bacterium | reverse complement strand
ATTCTTTGCGAGGTAAAATGAGTTCTTCACCCTTATTGATGACTTTATACTCTTCTCGATTGATAGTTAAATCACCTACAGTATGCAACCCTTCAGCTTCAGGAGATTCTTCTTTACGACGACGAAGCAAAGCCTTCACTTTAGACATTAAAACCTTCGGTTTGATTGGCTTCTGAATGTAATCATCTGCTCCAGCTTCGAAACCAGCAAGTTGGGAGTAGTCTTCTCCTCTCGCAGTTAAGAAGGTGATGATGGTGCTTTCTAATCCGGGTGTGTTTCGGATGGTCTCACAGGCTTCGATCCCATCCATTTCAGGCATCATAACGTCTAGGATCACTAGATGCGGATTCTTCTTCTTGGCTTTAGCCACAGCCTCAACTCCATTTTTGGCCGTGTAAACCTGATATCCTTCTTGTGATAGATTGTATCCTACAATTTCAAGGATATCCTGTTCATCATCCACTAGGAGTATTCGAATGTCATCTTTTTTCATAGAAATTATTCTTAGATTACAGCCTCTTTGCTAAAGATAAAAAAACCCGCCGTGAATGGCGGGTTTTTATATTAAAAACGGAACGAAAGCCCCAGTGATAGGTTCACCCCAGGAGCTAGACTTGAGAATACAAAATCATTGTTTCCGAAATAATCGAATCGACTTTCAATCAAATCATTCAATAAGTTTTCGGCTTTAAATGAAAGTGTTGTGTTCTTGGCTTCTCCAAATCGCTTGCTTGCAGTAAAATTCAAACTGTGAAAAGGCTCTGTGAAAACGTCTGGAAATTGACCCACACCAATAACCTGAAGCGCCCGTCCTTGCACATTGTAAAATAAACCTGCCTCGAATTCTTTATCAAAAAGATTATAGGTAATCCCAGCATTCACCAGGTACGGAGACTGCCCCTGTAATTGACGGGTGGTATCAATTTCACGATCACCAGCCACTGATTTTCTAGCCTCTAATTCGTTTTGTGACATCTCTAACTCAGAGACAATAAGGGATGTATTGATGTTGTAGCTTAAACGATAGAAATCATTTGAATAAATTGAATTTCTCATTTCTAGTTCAACTCCATAAACTGTTGCTTCTTCAGTGTTACGTGCAATTAGCGTGTTTGGAGTAGTAACATCGTAATAGTTGATTTCGATGGGATCTGTAAATTGTTTATAGAAGGCACTTAAAGCCATGAAACGGTTGTTTTCACCATAACGCTCCCATCGTAAATCGAAATTATTGACATAAGTAGGTACAAGATCAATATTACCTACAAAGAATCGCTCGGTAATTGGATCATAAATATTAGCCGCAGAGTTCTCTTTAAAACTTGGTCGAGCTGTAGTCATCGAATAAGAAGCTCTGATATTCGTTTGGTCACTAACCGAGTAAATAAAATTTGCAGACGGGTAAATATCTGCAACATCAATAAACTCACTATTTCTATAAATTTCACCTGAAATAGCTTGGCCAGAATAGAGTACGTTATACGACTCGTAACGTACTCCAAGAATTGCCTTTAATTTTTCTGCTACTCTTAGTTCTGTAGACAGATAACCTCCAATTGTTGTATTCTCAGCTTCATATTGGTTAGTTGGTTGGTAATCTCCAATAACAAAAGACCCTGTTCCCTTAGTTGAATTCCAAATAAGGTTTGGATTTAGAATATTATTGTAATCACCCTGTAAATCAAGAGAAGAACCTCTATATCCAATTGAAAAAACATCAGTACCAAAGTCACGACTCTTATTATTATATGCGAAACCAACTTTTAGGTTGTTTCCTTCAGATCCGAACAGATTGAAATTATATTTCAGATCTCCTTTTGCTGACAGACCAAATTCTTCAAGATTTCTCCACAAGCGAAGAGGAAGTGCAGATGATGAATTATCAATAATACGAGAGCCGTTAGGTAATACATTAAATACTGACTTTCTAAAATCAATATCTCGAACTTTGACTACGGATGGGGCAACTTTCCAATCAAAAGATAGTTTATCGCCCAAGCGATAGGCGCCAGAAAAGGGAACTGTTAAAATATCTCTTTGCGTATGCGTCATTGTATTCGTCACCCCAGAATAAGGGTTTTCAATATAGTCTTCGATGATTCCGTCGAAACCATTACTTTCACCACTACGGATAGCTAGAATAGTTGCTTTGTGTTTGAAACTACCTGTTTTCAACGATAAACCGAACAACCCGCTAGCAATAGCCTGGATAGATCCTAGCTCACCCTCTTGAGCGTCAAAATCTTGTTGGGCTCCATTACGAACGGCTACACTTCGGTTGATTGTGTTTTCGTAATAATCAGAATCATACT
>DAIPYN010000077.1:0-2313 GCA_036782715.1 Flavobacteriaceae bacterium | reverse complement strand
AGTATGATTCTGATTATTACGAAAACACAATCAACCGAAGTGTAGCCGTTCGTAACGGGACGCAGCAAGAATTTGATGCTCAAGAAGGTGAATTGGGTTCTATTCAGGCGATTGCTAGCGGGTTATTTGGAGTTTCATTGAAAACGGGAAGTTTTAAGCATAAAGCTACCATCTTGGCTATTCGAAGTGGTGAAAGTAACGGCTTCGACGGAATAATTGAAGATTATATCGAGAACCCTTATTCTGGGGTTACGAATACAATGACGCATACGCAGAGAGATATACTAACTGTTCCATTTTCGGGGATCTATCGACTAGGAGATAAACTCTCTTTTGATTGGAAAGTTGCCCCATCCGTAGTCAAAGTTCGAGATATTGATTTTAGAAAGTCAGTATTTAATGTATTACCTAACGGCTCTCGTATTATTGATAATTCATCATCTGCACTTCCTCTTCGCTTGTGGAGAAATCTTGAAGAATTTGGTCTTTCTGCTAAGGCAGATTTAAAGTATAGCTTTAATCTTTTCGGATCAGAGGGAAATAATTTAAAGTTAGGGGTCGCCTACAATAATAAAAGTCGTGATTTCGGAACTGATGTATTTTCTATTGGCTATCGCGGTTCTTCACTCGACCTTCAAGGCGATTACGACAATATCTTGAATCCTAATTTTATTTGGAACTCGACTAAAGGGGTAGGGTCTTTCGTTATAGGAGATTATCAGCCAACAAACCAATATGAAGCTGAGAACACTACTATTGGGGGGTACTTGTCATCTGAATTAAGATTATCAGAGAAATTAAAAGCTATTCTTGGAGTTCGTTACGAGTCTTATAATGTTTTATACTCAGGGCAAGCCATTTCAGGAGAAGTTTATAGAAATAGCGAGTTCATCGATGTGGCCGATATCTACCCTTCGGCAAACTTTATTTATTCTGTGAATGATCAGACCAATATTAGAGCGTCGTATTCGATGACCACCGCTCGACCAAGTTTTAAAGAGAATTCGGCGGCAAATATTTATGATCCAATTACCGAGCGATTCTTTGTCGGTAACATCGATCTTGTACCTACTTATGTGAATAATTATGACTTGCGATGGGAACACTATGGTGAAGAAAATCGCTTTATGGCATTAAGTGCTTTCTATAAGCAGTTTACAGATCCTATCGAAATTAACTATTACGATGTTACTACACCTAACACATTAATAGCCAGAAATACCCAAGAAGCAATTGTTTATGGAGTTGAGCTAGAAATGAGAAATTCGATTTATTCGAATGATTTCTATAGACTTTCTTATAACATTAATACTTCGCTCATTGTTTCAGAGCTTGAAATGTCTCAAAATGAATTGGAGGCAAGAAAGTCAGTGGCTGGTGATCGTGAAATTGATACCACCCGTCAATTACAGGGGCAGTCTCCGTACCTGGTGAATGCTGGGATTACCTATAATCTTTTTGATAAAGAATTCGAGGCAGGTTTATTTTACAATGTGCAAGGACGGGCGCTTCAGGTTATTGGTGTGGGTCAATTTCCAGACGTTTTCACAGAGCCCTTTCACAGTTTGAACTTTAATGCAAGCAAACGTTTTGGTAAGTCAAAAAACACAACACTTTCATTTAAAGCTGAGAACTTATTGAATGATTTGATCGAAAGTCGATTCGATTATTTTGGCAACAATGATTTTGTATTCTCGAGCTTAGCTCCTGGAGTTAACCTGTCATTAGGTCTTTCATTTCGTTTTTAATACAAGAACCCGCTATTCATGGCGGGTTTTTTTATCTTTAGACTGTTAGGTGATCCCTAAGTATTTTACACCATGAAAAAAGATGACATTCGAATACTTCTAGTTGATGATGAACAAGATATCCTTGAAATTGTAGGATATAATCTATCACAAGAAGGATATCAGGTCTTTACGGCTGCTAACGGAGTTGATGCCGTGGCTAAAGCCAAAAAGAAAAATCCACATCTAGTTATTCTAGACGTTATGATGCCAGAAATGGATGGTATTGAGGCGTGCGAGATCATTCGTAAAACTCCTGGATTAGAGAACACCATTATTACCTTTCTAACTGCAAGGGGAGAAGACTACTCCCAACTTGCTGGTTTCGAAGCTGGAGCAGATGATTACATACAGAAGCCAATCAAACCGAAGGTTTTGATGTCTAAGGTAAAGGCTCTATTACGACGCAGAAAGGATGAGACTTCTGAATCTGAGGATATTCATACGATTGGTGAATTAATTATCAATCGCGAAGAGTATAAAGTCATCAATAAGGGTGAAGAACTCATTTTACCTCGCAAAGAAT
>DAIPYN010000076.1:0-2602 GCA_036782715.1 Flavobacteriaceae bacterium | reverse complement strand
GTTTTCTGTATGAATATTAATGAACCCATTTTAGGTTTATGTCGATTTTCCTTCTTTGGAAGTGGCGATTGGGTTGCTTTCCGTTCTGCCAAAACTCCTGAACAAGTTTCTGCTGTGCAAGCGAAAATAGCAAAGTCTTTGTATGCAAAGGAACGAATGGAAAAACGGTTTTTTCTATTTGAAAATTTTCTTCTGAAATCGCTTAGCGCGCAAATAGATCAAAACTATATTTTGATCGTTTTGACATCGCAGCTTATGCCCGAAATGTATAAAGAGCGATTAATCCATTTATGTCAGGACAATAGGAATGTTGAGCTAATCTTTTCTGATGCCTCAAGCGTCCACGATGCGATTTGGCCTACGATCAGCTCTTACAATACTACGTTTGGACATCCTTTAGTCAATTTTAGAATTGATGACGATGATTGTTTGTCAGTTGATTATATCCGTGAGCTGCGAAAATTTATGCTCCGGTTAGGGGATATAATTCCTGTCAGCTATTCGCGTTCCAATGGCCTTGTTGCAATCCGATATGGATCTGAAGCAGCACGTTTCTTTCGAGCGACTGTTCCCTTTAATTCGATGGGTACCGCGATTACAGTTCATGGTGAGAGGACAGTATTTTCATTTGGTAATAGTGCGTTGCATCGCAGGTTTCCTGCAGTTGTGGACAATTTTGGCATCGGATTCATTTCCATCAAAGTCGATGGTCATGATTCATTAGAAATTAACGAGAACTCTCTTGCTTTCAAAAATTAGCACACACCGATTGAAGAACAACAACTGGAAGAAGCCCTTTCTAAGTGGTTCTCTTTCGTTCGACAGGGGGATCAAAGTTTGGTCTCATCGTTGAAAACTCTTATTGAGAATATTCCTTAACTAGTATTACGACGCATTAGGAAAGATATTTGAAGATATTTTGTTTATGCCGTAGCTTGGCACAGGTGGCGGTGGAAAAGTAAAAGCGATTTATGAACGGCTTAGAGCATATTCAAGTATGCCAGAATATGAGCCTATAGTGTTATCTGTCCGCCATAACGTTTTCCAAAAGCAAGTATTCGACCAGATCGTAGCAGGCCGAGACCTTGGCAAATCCATTAGGCATAAAACAATTTATGAAGCAGCTCATGAATTTGCACCTAACCATCTAATAGAAGCACAAGACAAATGGACGGATGAATGGCGCGGTCGCTCAAGTCTGTTTAAGCAAGCAGATGAGACTGAGACTAAAGACCTTACCGTCGAACCCAATCAACCGTCATATTTAGAAATTCGCCGTTTGGATGGTAGCGAGATTGGTCGCACACATTATTTAGATAACAAACCCTTCTTGGACATAACGCCTCTTGGTGATGGCAGAACGCTTCACTGCTTCCTTTGTGATGGTCAACCTATCGGGGCACAGCTCACCCATAACGGGCTCTTTGAATTTGGTTACAATTTTCTTACTCAGCAAGAGATCTATAGAGAGCACGTATTTCTTAGAAGCTTCATGGAGCTTGCGGTTCAGGACGACGCTATTACGTTCATAGATGGCATCACAGTTTCATATCTCGCGGTAACGTTGAAAACACCTAAAGTGTTGTTCTTGCACGCTGATCACAGAATAATAGGTGGTGAAGTGAATCCGCATTCCAAGATGTTGATTGAACGATTTAATGGTGATGCAATTGTCACTGCCACGGAAAGGCATAGACAGCTACTTTTTCAAGATTTGCAAATTTCTAAGCCCATCGAAGTTGTTCCTCATTATATTGATAGTTTCTCCAAGCCTGGACAAAGAAAAAATATTATTACTGTTTCTCGCTTAGATTTAGAGGGGAAGCCTATCGATCAAAGTATAAGGGCGTTCGCTAACATAAAGGACAATTTCCCTGACGTGAATTACCTCATTTACGGTGATGGAGCTGGTTCAGCAGATTTAGCGGCTCTCATATCTGAGCTTGGTTGCGAAAATCGAATAAAGTTGATGGGTTATACTGGTGCACCTATGGCTGAGTTTTCTCAGGCAATAATGTCAGTTTATCCAACAATGACGGAAGGATTCGGGCTGGCTTTGTTAGAATCTCTGGCGGCTGGTTGTCCAGTCATCACCTTCGATGTAGATTTTGGACCGCGCGAACTTATCCAGTCTGGCCGAAATGGTGAGTTAGTCAAACCGAATGATATACACGGGCTTGAGATGGCAATGACTCTTGTTCTAGAGGCGCCACAACAGTACCAAGAAAATACGCAAATTGGGTTAGAGCGCTACTCCTATCAATCCTATGTGAAAAATTTTGACCAATTGGCTAAAGTTGTCGTTGGTCTGTACAGGCTAAAAAACCATGAAAAATACTCAAAAAATGAAATTTTAGTCGCTCTTAACGCCTCCTACAAACTTAAGTCTCTTTTTGCTGAGAATTGGGAACATGTCCGACAAAGTAAATCATTGCTTGATACCTATTCTAGAATTTTAGCCGAGTTTGATGACATCCAAGAGCTAGAAACTGTTCTACGAGAAATGTACAAAAATTTCCCTGAAAGTCATTTTCCACTTCAGAGGTTGATGTGGATTACCCGTAAGAGCAATCGAATGAGTGAGTGTGCTTTGTTTGGAGAT
>DAIPYN010000075.1:0-2702 GCA_036782715.1 Flavobacteriaceae bacterium | reverse complement strand
CTAGGAACTGACAGCACAGGTGAAACTGACATGATACTTCGTAAATTTTTGGAGGATGACAGTGACAATTCTAAAGAAGATGTAAAGCCTATTGTTTTATCTCGAAACCCTTATCCTTTACGTGCTTACGAATTATTTTCTCAACTGCTCGGAAATAACTGCTTTCCTGCGAACAATAATTATGGGATATTAGAATTGGGGTTCAACGACACTAATGGCCATGTATGTTCGAATGGTGAAGAAGCACATGAAATATCAATTACCATTTCAGAAAAAGGAATAAAATGGTCCTGGTGGCCGAACGAATAATTAACCAAATGATATTACAATGAAACAGTGCGAGTTTATCTATAAGCCAACCTATGTGTATGTTCATGCTAGTAATTCAATCGATGAAGCTAAAAGTGAAGAGTACCTGTGGTCGGAAGAATCAGAAGCGAATGGTTGCGGGACTTTAGAGTACAGCATTAGAGTAAGCGGCGAAACTCATTTTGAATTTAGAATTCCACTTGGGTATATAGAGGAAGAAGACCTTGATCTTTCTGCATATGAAGGAAAAATCCTCGTTATGGAAATTAACGAATGGTCTTCTCAATCGTTGAACGCATTCATAGAAGAAGGAGAGAGTTTAGAGCCTTTTTCATCTTATATGAGACTCGCTTACAACTTTAATGGAATTCTTTTTGGGGACGATCCGGACGATGGAGAGGATGAGCTTCAAGAATACGAGCCTACAGATTATGAAAGTGAGGAACGATATTTTGAATATTACGAAGTTAAGGACGGTAAAGCTGTTCTGATTGAAGACTGATTTAATTCCAATTAACATAACCTCAGTCTGTTCTGACAACAATATAATAAGCTTTAAATGGCGCATTTCCTGATTAAACGAAGTAATACTTTTCGCGAATTACACAGAAGTAATTCTAGTAGTAAAGGTTATTTCGAAATCACCATTAGGAATAAGAAATACGATCCACCATCAGCAAAGATTAAAGTTGGAGACACCGTCTATGTTGCGGAAACTAATGGTGGTATATATGCCAAGGGCAATGTTGTAAATACGAATGAGGTAGAAGAATTCACTTGCATTGAGGATGTTTTAACGTTTTCAAAAAAGTTCAATGATGAGGCCTACTGGATAGAAAAAATAAGAGTCTTTAGTGAACGTCTCCAAGAAGATGAAAGTTACCGCCTTCGTTGCCACCAGTATTTTATTAATCAAAAATTGCTCAGCAATACCATACCATACAACGGGCCTTTAAGTAAATATGACGCCTCACTAAAGAAAGGGCTGGCGAGTATATTCTTCACGTTAACGGATGATGATGTTGCCTATTTAGAAGGAAATCCTGATTTCAGTCTAAAGCAAGTTGGAAGCTTGAAGCCTGAAATCCCAGGCAATTTGAGATTAAAGATTTATTCCTTTTTTAATCGCACGCATGCAATTAGCCATTTGATAGATATTGATCATTTCGTCCCTAAAAGTGTGGGCGGCCCAGGCAATATCATTGAGAATTTAGTCCCAATCGGATTCAGCTTGAACAGGTATAAAAATGACTCAATACCAAAATCCTTCTTTGTAGAAGCAACAAGGGATGAATATCAACCAAAGCTGTCAATTTCCAAAAAGGATCTGGTAAAGCTAGCGGGGCTTCAAGATGATTTTATTAGTACACGGAAATATCCTGAAGCCAAAAAAATTGCTTTGTCAGTAAATGCCTCAATAAAGAAGTGGAATATTGGCGATGCCCGAGAATTTTACCTAAAGGTGAGTCACGCATTTAATCCAAACTATGCCTCTCTATTAAAGGAGATAGGAAAAGAAGTTTATAAAGATAATTAAATGAAGAAAAAGATCATATATATCGATATGGATGGTGTTGTAGCAGACTTTGGAGCGGCTATTACTGGACATCCAATGACGAATATTGCTCCATACGATGAAGAGCCTGATCTAATACCAGATATTTTCAAAGACTTGCCGGCTGTAAATGGTGCAATAGATTCAATCCAAATCTTAGCATCAACACCTGTTTTTGAGGTATTTATTTTGACCACAGCACCCTGGAATAATCCAAATTCCTGGACACACAAAAGACTTTGGGTAGAAGAAAAATTTGGTGAACTACTAACCAAAAAAGTGATTATATCACATCGCAAAGACTTATTGAAAGGAGATTTTTTAATTGATGATAGAACAGCGAACGGTGCGGGTGAATTTGAAGGTTTTCACATTCATTTCGGTTGGGATTATATCAATAAAAAATGGAATTCGTTCCCTGATTGGAACTCGGTTATGAATTATTTAATTGGAATTCAAGTAGAGGAGTACTACAGTATCGACGAGCTCAAAATTAAGTACGAGCGATATCTAAAGGCTTATGAGAGTGAAACCTGGGAGGGGTCAAAATATTTAGATGAATTACATGGTTTAGCCAATATAACCTTTGAAGAATTTATCCAAAGGGCTAATACCAGTGATGAATTTAGATGGCAACACATATATTTAGAAGTCCAATAACTATGATACTTCTCTATAAGTTGGACTTTAGTCAATTGGAGACTAAATTAAGATATTATGGACAAGACTATCAAAGAAACAGCTCAATTGCACTTCAAGAAAATGGTATTGAGTTACGCAGAGATGTGTGGAAGTGACAAGAAGGCAATTGACCTTTTCCAGGTCAGTAAATCAACCT
>DAIPYN010000074.1:0-2716 GCA_036782715.1 Flavobacteriaceae bacterium | reverse complement strand
CCTCCAAAAATTTACGAAGTATCATGTCAGTTTCACCTGTGCTGTCAGTTCCTAGATAATGGTTTTTTGGAAATAAAAGCTTTAATCTATTCGGCGCCACACTTTCAAAAAGCACTTCATGTAACTCTGGATAATCAAGTTGAAATTCTTGATTGGCGTGTTTAAGATTAGCAGGAGTAGTATCGATTAAAAAACCCTGTACCTCATAATGGTTAATGGAGATGTATTGCCACTTGATGAATGAATGCATGAATTAAATTTTACATCATCTCTAAAAAATGATCTAGAATGATTTTATCTGCCTTAGAGCAATGTTTATTGCTGATTGCGTTAGCTTGAATCTGAGCAACACGGTCTTGTCTTAACTCTATCAAACTGTCGTTAGGGTTTTCAAAACCTTTTGCAATTGCAAAAGCGGTTGAAACTTCGGCAGGGAGAACATAAGCTTCAGGCTCGTCATCACCATATAGAGGCGACCAGTATTCAAAGTCCCATTCGAAATCAACGGATTTGAGATTTTCTATATAATCTTTACTCAGACTCAACATACCCTTTGTTGTGTTTTTTATTTGAATTTCACTAAAATCTATATCAGTAACATCAAAAATGTATTCAAAATCTTCGATATCACCGTTTTGATAAGGTTCGTACATTGAGTCATCTTCCCAATATCCATCTCGCACCGTCCCTAATTCAAAATCCCCGTTGGCCTGTAAGTTTTCGTGGGTGAATATTGAATTATTTTGAATTAGCTGATAATATTCGAGCAACTGCGCTTTTCCAATCTTTTGAGTGAAATCACCATATCGCCAAATTCGGGTACCTTCGAAACGTTCCCCTTCATATTCCACTTCCACGTTTTCAGTAACTCCGTTATCCGCGAAAATTGTTACTTCAAAACTATCGGATATAGAATTATTTACTTCATCTATTTTTGCTTTTATCCAAGCAGGATGGTGCGTTACGCTTAAAACTCGATAACTAAATTTAGAGGATATTTTCTTTAAGTAACTGAAACCAATGTCTTTGTGCCGTAATATAGCTTGCTGTGTTACTGTGTTTAAATTGTTTTCTATAAACCAATCAATAACATCTGTATCAGCATAAATATTTTGTCGATTTGCGTACAAAGAAGAGTTACCCAAAAGATTATTTCTAACCGTCTCGCCTGCACTAGCCTTTAGCTTTTCTGCCTCGCTCCATTCATCATAAGGTCCGTCTCCAGAATTAATCATGGATAAGGCTTGTTTGAACAAACCAACAGCCAAAGAATCTGAAAGGGAGTCGTTCTGTGAAAGAATAATCAATTCTCGATGATCAAAATATTCTAGACCTTCAGTATTAAAGTCTGCATGATGAAAACTTAGTAATAGCTCATGAATTTTGCCGCCTAACGAATGATCTTCCTCATAGTAGCTGGATTTATATATAGCAGCGAATGTTGCACCATTGTCTGGGTTTTTCACGTACTCAATAAAATCCGTGTATGTGCTCTCTATGAACTTACTATCAATGAAGGACCCGTTATGTAGAATTCTACAAGAATACTCTGGAGTATCGCGAGGGATAAAATCAATGCCTGTGATCTCATTGCCATGAACGGCTTTATCAATTAATCCTGCACCATTAATTTCTGCACTTATACCGGCAGTTTCAGAAATGATTTGCTCAAACAGCTTACCTCTTTCCTGAATAATGAGAATTTTTTCGTTTGAATCGATATTTGGGGCAGCGCTAGATTTAGAATCTACCTCATCGCCAGAACCATTCATTAAATCCAAGTAAATAAGCCCGCATCCTAAATATTCAAATTTTTCAGACTTATCTAAGATGGTCTCCCAATTACCTAGTTCGGATTGTATAAATAGAGAAAACAATTCTTTCTCTTTTACTCTTAGAGCGTAACGCTTGACAATGGGGCCTGTTAGTAACATAGGTTTTAAAAATTTGAATTGATGATTACCTCTGACAGAGACTTATCGGATTTTAGTCAATGTTGATTTTTTCTTCTTCCAAACACCGCCTCGCTTTCTAAAGACATCAAAAGAGGTATGTCCAATGTTGGCAATACGAAAATCATAGAAAAGTATGATTTCTTCTTCGTTGATATAAAACGATAAAGAATTGTGTACGTTTTCATTTTGAGTGGCCAGGGAATCAAAACTTTGGATAAAATTTCGCTCGCCATCAACTTGAT
The DNA here is from genome assembly GCA_036782715.1 of Flavobacteriaceae bacterium. Lineage (GTDB taxonomy): Bacteria > Bacteroidota > Bacteroidia > Flavobacteriales > Flavobacteriaceae > UBA3478. The sequence goes on along the minus strand of DAIPYN010000074.1, from coordinate 519 downwards.
AAATGGTTGTAAAGATTTCTATACTTTGCTTATTTAAGGAAAGGCATTGCCGTACATCTTCAGGAAGATTCATAACGAATGATTTGGTCCTTTGAATATATTAAAATTTTGGCTTAAAAACCCCTTCTTTAACCTGCCCCGTGCTCCTCACCCAAAAGAATGCTATGCCCATAGAACCTAAATGACTTGCTGTACGTCCTTTATGCTTAATTATATCAGCGTCATGCGGATGAGCAATTGCTACGATACCGTGTGGATGATCAAGTTGCGTTTCTAGTGACTTGACAATTGCTTTCCCAAAATGATCTTTGATTTGCCCGTGGCAGGATTGCCAACCTTGCTGCGCATGGATGAAGAATGACTGTACGTGCGACTCCCGATAGCTCCGGGGCTAGCGCACAATTATAACAAAGGCTAATGCTCTCATCTCACTACTCTTCCAACCACCGTTTGAATTCTGAGGATTTGCTCTTACTAATCAAAATTTGCTCCTGGTTGAATGATTTCATAGTGACGAAC
>DAIPYN010000073.1:0-2801 GCA_036782715.1 Flavobacteriaceae bacterium | reverse complement strand
TTTTCACTAAAACGGAGATTTAAAATCTTTAAAATCGGTTAAGGTTTGATCCTTTTCAGAAAGTATTGGGTCTACTCCCCAATCAATACCTAAAGCCGCAGATAAAGGATGAATACCCGTATCGCAATTTTTATTGTAATACTGGTCTACTTTGTAAAGAACAGTAGCCGAATCAGAGAGCGTCGCATACCCATGGGCAAAACCCTTGGGAACCAATAACTGTAATTTATTATGGGCGGAAAGTTTTACTGAAAACACTTTACCAAAAGTCTCTGAGGATTTTCGAAGATCCACAATCACATCTAAGATTTCTCCCTCGATCACTCGAATCAGTTTAGTCTGTGCAAAAGGCGGACGCTGAAAATGTAAACCACGCACCACCCCTTTTTTAGAAATGGCCTCATTGTCTTGAATAAACTTCACTCCTGAAAACCATTCAGAGCGGTAGCTTTCCATAAAGCTACCTCTTGAATCTTCAATCACCGTTGGTGAGTAAAGATGTACGCCGGCAAAATCTGTTTTTTTAACCTCCATGAGATTGTATGATTTGATTTAAATAATCTCCATAAGAAGTATTCGATAGTTTTTCTGCTCTTACTGCTACCTGATCTGTCGAAATAAACCCTGAAGTAAGTGCAGCTTCTTCAACACAACCTACCTTCACTCCGACTCTAGATTCAAGTGCTCTCACGTAATCCGTAGCTTCATATAGAGAGTCGATAGTCCCCGTATCAAACCAACTATCCGATTTAGACAGATCAATGACAGACAAGTGATCACTTTCTAGAAAATACTGATTGATATCGGTGATTTCAATTTCACCTCTCGCAGAAGGGTTTAATCCTTTAGCAACCTCGACAGCCGTATTGGGATATACGTATAATCCTGTGACCGCTCGATTAGAAGCTGGCTTCTGAGGTTTTTCAATAATGGATACTGGATTACCATTCTCATCATAACCGATTACTCCATACCGCTGAGGGTCTTTCACCGGATAAGAAAAGATACTAGCTCCTTCACTTTTAATTGCTTTTTGAAGTCCCTTCTCCACCCCATCTCCATAGAATAAATTATCCCCTAGAATAAGGGTACAAGCATCTCCATTTAAAAACGCTTCAGCGATGATTAGGGATTCTGCGATACCTTTAGGAGCTAACTGCTCGGCATAAGAAAAAGACACTCCAAATTCAGAGCCATCTCCGAGTAAGTTTTGAAAGCCTGGTAAATGCTCAGGGCTCGAAATAATCAAAATCTCTGAAATTCCCGCTCGAAGAAGTACCGATAACGGATAATAAATCATCGGGCAATCATAAACCGGGAGTAACTGCTTAGACACTCCCATGGTTATTGGATAGAGCCTAGATCCTTTACCACCTGCAAGTACGATACCTTTCATGGCCTCTAAGATACCTTATTTCATTCGGTTTAAATACCAGGAAACCGTGGTCTTCAATCCTTCTTTAAGCAAGGTGGTAGGTCTCCAGTCGAGAGCTTTAGTCAATTTAGAATGATCGATAGAGTACCTAAAATCATGGCCCTTACGATCTTCCACAAAAGAGATAAGCGATGTTGAGTGCCCCTTAGGATTACCTAATTGATAATCAATCTCTGCGACAAGGAGATGAACCAGTTGAAGATTCGAGAGTTCTGTATCCCCTCCTATGCAGTAAGTCTCCATAGTGGTGCCTTGATGCAGAATAGTATCGATCGCTTTTACATGATCTTCTACGTATAACCAGTCTCTAACGTTGCTACCTGTACCGTACACAGGTATGGGTTTACCCGATAGTACCGAAGCAATTACAGTGGGTATCAACTTCTCACTATGCTGCCCGGGCCCATAATTATTAGAACAATTCGAAATGATATAAGGCAAGTTATAAGTCTCTCCGTAGGCTCTTACAAAATGATCGGAGGATGCCTTGGAGGCTGAATAAGGGGAACGTGGCGCATAAGCTGTGTTTTCTAAAAAACTCCCCCTCTTTCCCAAACTCCCAAAAACCTCATCGGTAGATATATGATAAAAGAGACAAGCTTGATCTTTAAAATAGGTTCGAGCCGCTTCAAGTAGATTAAGCGTTCCTAAAACGTTCGTCTTAGCAAAGGCTAGCGGGTCTTTGATCGAATTATCAACATGGGATTCAGCGGCTAGATGAAGTACATGGGTAAATTGGTATTTCTGGAATAACTCCTCTACCGAATTTTTATCGGTAATATCAATCTTTTCAAAGGTGTAATTGGAAAGCTCTTCTAAATCCGCAATTAACTCATAGTTAGCCGCATAAGTAAGCGCATCTGCGCATACAATGGTATAATCAGAGTAGGTACTAGCTAGAAACCTAAGCACATGAGACCCTATAAAGCCCGCTCCTCCTGTTACAAGTATTCGCATGGATTAAAGATACGCAGTCTTACTCTCTAATCGAGGCAATGATTTCCTTAGCAGGATCTTTAACTAAAACAAAGCCTGTAGATAGCACCACTCCCAAAAAGGTCCAGATGACAACAATAAGACTACGCTTTGGAGCTGATCGCTCAAACGGAACCGTAACCGGCTCAATAATGGTAAATACCGGAGTGTCTTTATTTACTTGAAGCTTCGCTTGTTCTACTTGAGAAGCTAACTGTTCCACTACCGAAGAGGCGATGTTCAGTTCGCGCTCTAATCGGTCCAATCGGTTTTGATAGAGTGAACTCGAGATATTCAAGTTCTGATCTTTAAAAATCGCAATCGAATCTTGAAGCACCTCATAAGAGGTCTTATTCTCTTGATATTGCTTGGTAGTAAAATCAAGAAGCTC
>DAIPYN010000072.1:0-3167 GCA_036782715.1 Flavobacteriaceae bacterium | reverse complement strand
TACGGTCAGAATCAAAGTGATATCTTATTTGACGAATTACCAGATTCAGTATTCTATGGCGGGGATTCAGTAAGAATAGCGTCTTCAAGTAATAAGTATGGAGATTGGAGTACAGGGGAGACTAATACGAATCATGTAGACCTGAGCGGATATGAGGGAGAATTGATATTCACCTACGCCCTTGGTTCAGATATACTCAAAGACACTGTCCAAGTAATTAACCTAGATGCTATCTACGTCAGTAACTCGGGGTCAAATCAGAATGATGGAAGGTCAACGAATAGATTCAAAACTATTCAAAAAGCCATTAATGAGGCAGACGCAGGAGACACTATATATATAGCATCTGGGAACTACTCATACTTTAGAGTATTCAATAAAGCACTTATTGTTCGCGGAGAAGACTCTTTAAATCGACCTATTATCACAGGTCACGATACTACGCGTTGTGTGGAGCTTTTAGGACCAGATATAGAACTAAAACATCTCAGCTTAAGAAACGGTTATGCGCCGGTAACTCAGAACTGGAATCGTGGAGGATTATTATTTGGAGGTTACGACATTGTTTCCGTGTCACATTGTGATTTCAAGGATGGTATAGGTCTGCAAGGCGGAGATTATTATGCAGGTGGCGGAAGAATAACTTTTGATAATTGTCAATTCCTGGAAAATACTAAGGGTCTCAATGATTTGCATTACCGCGATATATTCCATGTTGACAACGGACTATGGATGAAAATGTACAACTCTTTTATTGACGCAAAAGGATTCGGAAGAGTTTTTGGTCCAGGTAATACGTATAAATTATATAACTCTACAATTGTCAATTTAAGTGGTAAAATTTTCCAGCACCCTGCTCCAGATCAAGAAGTACTCTTAGTTAATAATATAATTTGCGAATACCCGGGATCGGATTATCAAATTATGCCAGATACAGGCTATGTGTGGTCTTCTGCAGCCGGACCAATGCTATTTGCTAACAATAGATTACCCGATAATCTCAGTACGTATACGTATTCCTCTGGGGCTGTGGTTCAGTTTATAAACAACGACACCCTCCCAGTGCTATTCCGTGATTCGGCAAACGGCGATTACCGTTTGAGCATATATGATAGACACCTAGACAAAGGAACAGATACAGTAGCCCTTTACAGTGATACTTATGGCGTTTCAAGAGTTGATAGTGGCGGATTTGTAGATTACGGTGCTTATGAGACAAATGGCCGAGGCATTATTGATGTCTACGCCTGTCCAGGGGATGACATAGGTATTGATCCATTCGGAATAACAGCCGCGGTATGGAACAATGGAGATCAGGGCTCAACTGATGTGGGACTTGGGAAATACTGGGCATCAGGTACCATAAACGGTAATGCTTATGTGGATACTTTTATGGTTATTGATGCAGGTATCAATATTCAATCAAGCGATACAATCGTATGTCCTGGGACAGAAGTGACCTTAACTGCAGTTGGTTGGCAAGGCAAAGTTGATCCTATTTTTACTTGGGGAGACGGCACTGTAAACGTATCAACCTCGGCAACGGTATCACAGAATACAACCTTCTACTTGTATTCAGATTTTGATGGAATATCGTGTACGGATTCATTTACGGTATATGTAAATCGTCCAGCGATTACCTCTTCTAGCGATTTCGCTTGTGCTGCAGACAGTACCTTATTAATTGTTGAGTCGCAGACGTACCTAAACAATCAGATTAGTGCAACGTCAACCTTGAATGACAGCATGCTTCTATGGATGCCTTTTGATGGCACCATTAAAGATGAAAGCCCGGCTTCAAATAGCTTTACAAATAAAGGTGTAGTCCTTGCGAATGGAAGGAACGGATCAAGTGGGAACATTGCCAGACTTGACGGTGATTCATATATCGAATTTGATTCACCGATCGTCACTGGTCAAAAGCAGATGACCTTTGCATTCTGGGCGCAGACAAATTCGAATAGTGCACAAGATATTATTGGACAAAACTGCGGAACAGATTGTGGAACAGACATAAGAGTTCAGCTGAATCCGGCGCAATGTAGCGGAGATGGTTTGGGCTTCAAATCCCCGGCACATTTTGCAGCGGCCCCTCAAACACATGATTCTTCTTGGCACCATTATGCGCTTGTAATGGGTAGTGGGGATAATTTCTCGTATTCTAATTTCAAATTCTATATTGACGGTGTTGAAGTTTCTAATTCCTGCGGCCATAATTGGGGAGGATGGACTTATACCATGCCGAATGAACCGTTAAGAATAGGTAAAGGCGCCTCTTTAGGAACCAATTTTAACGGTTTGCTCGATGATATTGGAGTTTGGAAAAGAGCACTTACGTCAAGCGAAGTTCAGGAGCTTGCCTCCATGGGCGAAGATCTAGAGGCGGTAACGCAGGTGCTTTGGTCAACTGGCGAGACTAATGATTCTATTTGGGTCAAGCAGAACGGTACATCACAATATTGGGTCCAGACCCAGTTTGGTGATGCGGTATGTTCTGATTCCATAAAAGTATTTACAGCCGAAATCGCTTCTTCTGATACTATAGTATGTCCAGGTACAGCGGTGACGCTCAATGCGATTGGAATTAATGGTATCAGAGATGTCCCTGCTTCTTATGTTAAGCTCGGGCAATTAGGGGATAAACAATATTTCTTAGACACCACAGTGCAATCATGGACAGACGCAAATGCCTCTGCGTTGTCTAATGGATTCTCTCTTGTAGATATTCAGGATAGCACAGAAAACGCTGCTGTAGGATCAATGGTCTCAGGTAGCGGTCTTGTACAGAATTCAGGCGTTTGGATTGGAGTTTATCAAGATGTAAATGCGTCTAATTATTCAGAGCCAACCGGAGGCTGGACTCATGTAAAATCAAATTCAAATTATTACCCTTGGGCCATAGGCGAACCAAACAATGCGTTCTCCAACCCTGGTGAGAATTATGCGGAACTATATATTTTTAATGGCCAGCCTGTTTGGGCGGATCTTCAGAATAGCTTTATTAGATATTCTGTGGTTGAAGTTCCGACTTACATGTATGAACCGATCTATTGGTCTACTGGTGATACCGGTATTTCAACAATTGTAACACCAACAGAAACATCAACCTATTACCTCTCCTCAGAGAATGCGGGATTAACGTGTTCAAATTCGTTGACAGTTTATGT
>DAIPYN010000071.1:0-3170 GCA_036782715.1 Flavobacteriaceae bacterium | reverse complement strand
CTTTGGACCGGGCACAAGCCTATACTTGGAGGGTGACTAGTTTTAACCAAAGAGCTAATATTACTCAAACATCAGAAACGTATCAATTTTATCTTCAGGGAGATGGAATAGAGAATTATGCTCCATTTGCTCCAACCTTATTAACCCCTGAGTCCGGAAAAACAATAGAGTCGGGAGTAACAACATTTAGTTGGGAGGCCAGTGATCTAGATGGTGATCCGCTTACCTATACTCTTTTTGTTGATTCTATTGATGGAAAGCAAACACCTCCCTCTTCACAAGTTGATATTTCTGTTGCACAGATGACTATTAATCTTGAAGCTGGGAAGCAATATTTTTTTAGAGTTGAAGCCAACGACGGGATAAATACCTCTTCAAGTGTAACTAGAAGTTTCAGAACCAAATAGAAAGCAATGAATACCACTATAAAACAAACCCTAATTACCCTGGTGCTGCTTGGCACTTTGACCCTTTCAGCCCAACAAGCGAAGCAGCGCCAGAATAAATTTGAAATTGCTCTTGGAGTTAATGCTGTTGATGTATTTTTAAATAATGCATACGGACTTGATGCTAAAACCAATGAGAGTTTCCTTACTGACTTTTTTAATACGAATGACTGGAACATTAATTCTAAAGCACAGGATACTTATGTAGATACTGGAAATAAAGAAAGTTCACTTCCTCCAATTTCGGTTAGAGCAGCCTATTATTTTAGTGATCAAATCGCATTAGGTATGCATTTCTCTGCCAATTATCTAGATATTATAGATTTATGTTACAATGCAGTAGGGCTTCCGGATATGGACTTTACGAATCTTGAAGCTTTTGTGCGTTATAGCCCACTGCAAAGAACAAGAATTGAGCCCTATGGGCAATTTGCGATTGGACAATCTTGGGCAAATAATACCTCTGCTTTACATGCTGGAATCGATCTTGGAGCTACTTTTTGGATGAGTGAACATTGGGGGCTTGGTTTTACTACCGGAGTAAAAACCCCATTTGGGACCGACTTGTCTGAGTACTTTCAACATACTCTGGAACTAGTCTATCGCTTTGGCTCAAATGATATCCTTACTCTTAACCAAGAAATAGAAACTAACCAGAAAGCTTCTTATGCAAATGAGGAGCCTGAGCAAGTAGAAAAGGTGCCATTCCTCCAACGTTTCCCATTCTTATATAAGGATATCAATAAAGTATCCCGAGGTATCTTTTTTGATTATGATAAGGACGATTTAAAAAGAGAGGTTACTGAGTTTATCCTCCCTGAAGTCATTAATCAGATGATTAAAAGACCTAGCCTTCGAATCTTAATTGAAGGACACGCAGACGAAGAAGGTTCAGAGCGTTACAACATGTCACTTTCAATGCGTAGAGCACAATCTGTAGCTAATTTCTTAATAGCGAATGGTATTTCTCCAAATCGAATAGATATTCAAGCCTTTGGAGAAAGTATGCCTGCAGTACCCGGTGATGATGAGGACGCAAGAGCGAAAAATAGAAGGGTAGTGATTCTGGAATTATAATGGATTCCTGTTAAAATTTCGGACATTATCAAGGCTCTTTGTAATTTTCATTTAATCAGACCAATCCTAATCAAATGGCACAGCAACGACTTTTGTCACTCGATATTCTTCGAGGGCTTACGATCTTTTTGATGATTATTGTAAATACTCCCGGTAGTTGGTCGCATGTTTATGCCCCACTACTTCATGCGGAGTGGGACGGATTAACTCCAACCGATTTTGTCTTCCCTAGTTTTCTATTTATTGTAGGAGCTTCGATTGTCTTCGCATTGGGAAAAAAAGTAAATCAAAAAGGGGTAGTCACTAAGATATTATGGCGAGCGCTCAAAATCTATTTGGTGGGTTTATTCTTGTGGCTATGGCCAGAATTTGATTTCTCGAATATTCGATATGTTGGGGTGTTGCCCCGAATCGCCATCGTTTACTTGATCTGTGCATTGATCTTTGTATTTACCAAAAGGTCAAATCAGTGGCGATTAGCCCTTTGGATATTGGGGATTTATACCCTTGTAATGGTGTTCTTGCCGGTACCCGGAGTGGGTATTCCTGATCTTTCAGTGCCGATGAAGAATTGGGCACATTATTTAGATGGTAAGATACTTCCTGGGTATTTGTGGCAAAAAACTTGGGACCCTGAAGGGTTACTTAGCACTGCGGGGGCAGTTGGGTCGACCCTGTTGGGTATGACTGCTGCTTCGATCTATCAGTCTTATGAAGAAGTCTCTGAAAAATTATTTGCGATGATGCGAAGAGGCTTTGTACTTCTGGCCATAGGTTATTTGCTGAGCTATCTGTTTCCAATTAATAAGGCGCTTTGGTCAAGCTCGTTTACTATGGTTACCGCAGGGGCATGCATGCAAGCGTGGGCTATATGTATTTACTTTTTTGATGTAAAAAAAACTGGTTTTCCTACCCGTCTTATGGAGTCGTTTGGGAAAAATCCGATCGTTGCTTACGCGCTGTCTAGCATTCTAGTGAGTGTTTTTTACAGTGATCGATTTATCCCAATTGCTCTAAATGACGAAACGGTTAATTTTCTAATCGGAATCGGGTTGGCTCCTAAACTATCCTCACTGATTTATGCGCTGATCTATGTGGGCATCATTAGTATTCCCACACTGATTCTCTTTAAGCGAAAGATCTTTATTCGTTTGTAGCGCTAAGCCCTATCTTCGCGTCTATGAATGTACTTAATGATCTCATTTCAGTATTACTGCCTTACACAGAGGGAGGGATGTTGGTGCTACTTCTAGGAGGGGGCCTTTTTTTAGCCTTTTATTCGAGGTTCACACCCTATCGTAATTTCAAACATGCCATTGATATTACTCGAGGCAAATACGATAAAGAGGGTGCGACCGGAGAGGTGTCTCACTGGCAAGCATTATCTGCGGCGATTGCCTCAACGGTAGGTCTTGGGAATATTTCGGGAGTAGCGATTGCCGTTTATCTAGGGGGTCCGGGTGTCATTTTCTGGATCTGGATGACCGCATTACTAGGTATGGCCATTAAATACTACAGTTGTTCTTTAGCGGTTATGTATCGCGGTGTTGATTCTGATGGGGTAGCGCAAGGAGGTCCTATGTATTATATGACTCGAGGCCTTGGTAAATTGGGGTCTCCACTCGCCATTTTCTATGCCGTAATGGG
>DAIPYN010000070.1:216-3250 GCA_036782715.1 Flavobacteriaceae bacterium | reverse complement strand
CGTGTTAAAATAAGAAAAACCCCAGTATTTATTGGGGTTTAGCGGTGAAAACTTTCAGTTTCGACTACGGACTGTAGCCGAACTATGCTTTTACCTCAACCCTAACGAAACTCCCACTGAAGCCGTTGAATATTCCTGTAAACTATACTGCGCATAAATTTTCAAAATCGCCAGATTAAGACGCGCTCCGATGGTAGCTAAAGTTGAATTCGCAGAATAATCGAGGCTCACAGGGTCGGTGATGCTGGTAGTTGTCGCCACTTCTAATCCGCCAATCTGTTGAAGGTATTCTAGTTCGTAGATACCCTTCATGCCAAGATCGGCTGATCCGCGGGAAATTCCGACAGCACCAAACACACTAACAAATGGAAAGTCGAGTGAACCTAAAAGCTGAACCGTTTGAGCCTTTAAATTAAAATCAACATAGCGCATATCGGCCATAGGATTCTGAGAGAGAGTGGTTTGTTCCATGTTGTACCTAGAAGAAACCGTCGTTTGCGCCGCAAGAATAGAGAGGTTAAAAGGTAATTTATCTATGGGCCCTAGGTATTGGGTAAGATCATGTTTTAATCCAAGACCCCAGAGCGACACAGAGGCCCCTTCTAGATCTGATTCAGGCACAAATCGTACGATAACATCGGTGTTTGCAACTGCTCCGATACTTAACTGTGCGGTGGGAACAGGTACTCCGCTAATTGGGAGGTCATTCCCTACTCCACCCGGAAAGACAAGGGTAGCACGTAATTCATCGGTCTCTGAGTTTGCTGGGATCAGCACATCTAAGGGTACTGAATTCGACTTAGAGAAAATAGTGGGTAGGCCGTTAGATGGAATTTCGGCATAGCGTAACCCGGTAGGGATGAAACTCAAATCTGCATCGGATACCATCGAAGCTCCTACCCCGATACTTAAATCGAAGCCTAGTTGTTTGTGAGTTTTGGCCGAATGTGCCCAGCCGGTATTTAGGCCATAAATAAATGACTTGGCTAAAGGGTTGGTGTACCCTTGTATTAGCTTTTGAGCATCCTCCTTAGCAAGTAGAACGGTTTCTAGGCCGTCAAGAAGTTGTGCATGGGCAGTTGAGGCTCCGAACACCGAAATACAGACGAAGAGTAGTAACTTTTTCAAGAAATGAAATTTAATTTTTTACAATTTTATGAGTGGTATTCACCGTGGTACCAGATACTGTTATTAAATATAATCCGTCAGATAAATCAGAGAGACTTAACGCTACCATTCTCCTGTAATCAACCGCATGTTTATTGAGGTAAACCTCTGCGCCTGTCAGGGTGCGCAATTGAATACTAACTTCTGAATCAGAACCCCCCACATAAATACTTAAGGGTCCCTTGGTTGGATTAGGATAAACCTGTACCTCTTCTGAAACAAAGAATTCTTCTTCATAAACGCCTTGGCAATTTAGATCGGTAGTTACTGATAAACGATTCATTCCAGGGCTGAGATTCAAGGTTAGGTTTGCCTGTGAAGTGTCAAATCTTCTATTATTGAGTTGAATGGTGTAAGAAGAGGCCCCTGCTAGGCTTAAATCTAACGACCGGGTATCTAATTGTAATCGGGTAGACGCAATTAATGGGTCTGGCTCACCCACGGTTACCGAATAGATCCGTTCGTAATTCTGTCCATTGACTGCAATGGCAATTTGGTACGTTCCTTTACTCAAATTTTCTATCCGATCGTAGAAATTATTCTCTGTACTCAAAGCTACTGAAGCCGCGCCATTTAGAGAGTACGAATACGAATACGAAGAGTTGGAGCAACTGATTTCGATGACTCCATTATTTGAACCGGGACATGTCGCTGAGATTACCTTAACTTCAAAGGTGTCATGCGGTAAACTAAATACTTCGCAGCCACGAACGTCTACCATTGCTCCTGCTGGGGTGTCTAAACATTCGTCAATGGGGTCGCGAACCCCGTCTTCGTCTAAGTCAACGTACTCACCTGTAATAGGCACCTTCTGAAACTCTTTAAAAAGAACATTAAGTTCAGTCTGAGATTCTCCTCCTAGCCACTGGCTTAGAATCGAAGAGTAAATCTGTCTAAAGTCAAACTCGACTTCTAAATTGTCTTGCCATTGGGCGTTTGCAGGAATATCTGGGTTCTTTCCAAGAACACTTGGATCGAGTTGATTTCCGAATATAAACATAGGCGCCGCGGTACCATGGTCAGTGCCATATGAGCCGTTGGACACAATGGTTCTACCAAATTCAGAAAAAGTCATTGTGAGTACGCGATCAGAGTCACCTGAAGCATCTAAACTTTTAATTAATGCAGTAACTGAATCGTTAAGCTCTTTCAAAATATAAGCATGTTCTCCTTGGGTAGCATCGCTGAGGTCTACTTGTCGGTCATGAGTATCGAAGCCTCCAATTTGAGCCACATAAACTCTTGTGTTTAATCCGCCTTTAATTAGCCTACTGATTATTTCAAATTGCCAACCTAGATGCGTATTGGGGAATGCGATGTGATTACCCGCAGATTCATAAGCATCCTTAACCACCTGACTATAAAGGTTGGATTGCTTGGCTATCATCTGAATATATTTCAATTTATCCCCCGACCGCGTATTTGGGTAGTTATGATCAAACTCATTGATGATTTCACTAAAATGAGAAGGGTTATTCGCAGTGAAACTCGGGAAGGTATATTGACCCGTCAACATTAAAGAGGTTTGATGTCCCAACTCAATAGCTAATGGGTGCGGATAAGTTTCGTTCGGATAGTTATTAGGAAAATTCGGGTGCCTATCCTCTAGATACCTGCCTAACCACCCTGAGGTTATGAATTCATCATAATTAGATGCAGACTGCCAAATATCCATCGACCTAAAATGAGAGAAATCGGGCTGCTCATACCCCACATTTTGAATAATCTTCATTCTCTTTTCATCAGAGAAAGCCTTGAAATCACTCAGACTTGGGTGCAGTGCTAAATCATTTTTACCTAGTTGAACCAACTTATTTTCAGGCATGATTACATCAGGTCGTACACTATTAAGTACAGAGTATTGATC
>DAIPYN010000070.1:0-206 GCA_036782715.1 Flavobacteriaceae bacterium | reverse complement strand
ATAACCGTATTCAAACCATCATTACCTCCATCTAAGCGAATCAGAATCAAAACATTGCCTGGAGTCACTGTTTCTGACAGCAATTCATACGAAGAATCAAACATTCCGAAACCAAGCGTTGGCAGAACCCCTCCTAAGGCAGCTAAATGCGACAAATCGTGTATGAACTCTCTTCTATTCATTAGTGCAAATGGGCCTCATATAAT
>DAIPYN010000069.1:0-3394 GCA_036782715.1 Flavobacteriaceae bacterium | reverse complement strand
TCTGGTCAAACCAAATGGATTGAGTATTTAGATAAAATGGGCCAACGATTTTCGGAGGAATGGTCACAATTTGGCTCAAGTATTACGGTGGCGATGATGGCTTTACAACAGTATCACTATGAACCTACACAATGGGTCGTTGTGCAGGGTAAGGATAATGGATCTAGTGTTGAAGCACTTAAACGAGAAATAGATCAATACTATTTGCCTACGTCTACGGTGCATGTGTTGAATAATCACAGTAAAGATCGCGCTAATTGCTAGTCCTAACCAAATCAGTCTTTTGTTGTAAACGACCCCTAGGATAGCTAAAGGGTTAATCCAGAGGATGTTGAAATTGTTTTTAGTAGCAAGATGTTCTGTTCCTAACATCATAAAAACTAAAAATATACCAGTGATACTAATGACTCCGAATAATAAGTGTTCTAACTTATCGAGAATTGGAGATGATGCTTTGGGCCAAATTCGATAGAACGAAAAGATCAAAAACAGGATGGCTACAAAAAGGGGAGAAGTGAAGAAGCGGTTGTTTTTGGATCTGAAATAACGCACGACCAGATTTTTTTCATTTTCTATTAGAAATTCATCGCCGAGTCGGGCACTACTCATTTTTTTATACAAGTAATCAGGTAAAAACAGTGTTTGCGTATTCGTAATTTGGCGATCTACCGCACTTCCTAGTATCAGGGTAATACCCCACCGATTCCAAGAGTAGGGATCTAAATATTCATTGATTAATTTTCGGTAAGTGGTTTCCGTATTGATTTCATCTGCATAAGTAATCTCTAATCCTGTTGCGGAGCTAATGATTTCGGGAATTTTGGTGGCACAATTATTTTCTAGAAATTCATAACGATAGAAACGGTTTTCAGGAAGTAATTCCTCATTGAGTGCATCTAAAAGTTTCTGTTTTTGAGTTGAATTCAGATTCAGCTGTTGTTCGATTACTCCTCTACCATAATGTTGGTAATAGTTCGCGAATTGAATAAAACTTGAGGTAGATAGAAAGTAATCGAGCTCTCCTTTAAGAAACTTTAGGTAAAAGTTAGGAGCTTCGAAATCAAACGTTCCGTAATTAAAAACGATATCTAATCCTTGATAATGATCGTTAACTCTTATGGCCGAATGGCCGAATGCGGCATGAAGCTCTGGCCCAGGACTGCAAGTAAGTATACTTACACTTGCCCCTTCAGATAACTGAATTTGACCTATGATCGTTTGAAATGATCCGTAGGTGATTAAAAGGAGGAGAGTTCTCAGGAATCGCATCATAATTCAAATATAGAAAATGCAGTGCCCATAAAAATGTACATTTACAGACGAATTCAAAATTTGATGCGCAAATCAATCCCTAATCTAATCACCCTTTTGAACGCTTTGTGCGGATGGTTAGCCATTTACTATTCGAGTAAAGGCGCTTTTGATTATGCTACCGGATTATTAGTAATCGCAGCCGTATTTGATTTTCTTGATGGTTTTCTAGCCAAACGTTTGAACGCCTTTTCAAAAGAGGGAGCTTTACTTGACTCCATGGCTGATTTAATCAGTTTTGGTGCGACACCGGCACTTTTTATTTTATTCCGATTTGAGTCTTCGGAGTACTTTATCCCCTTGGTGATTAGTTCAGGTTTTTTATTTTCTTGTGCACTTTGGCGACTCGTTAGATATACCCTTCATGCTGCAGAGACTAAGCCGTATTTTGAGGGCATGCCAACTCCAGCGATGACTTTAAGTATCGTTGGTACGTCCTACTTTCTAACTTCTTTGACTTCTTTAGATCATAGTCAAGAGGCTATAGTGATTGTAGTGTTATCTGTGATTTTAGGTCTTTGGATGATCAGTAAAATACCCACATTGAGTTTTAAGATAACAGAATGGTCTTTCTCCGCTAATTGGCAGCGTTACTCCTTCGTAACAGTAACTGTTGTCGGGTTGGTGTTTCTGGGTATTTCAGGCGTTCCTGTCGCGCTAGGAGCCTACCTGCTATTTTCCCTTTTCCTCAAAAGCTAATCGCTTTTTGCGAAGCTCAAAATTCTGACCTAAGTAGACTTTTCGAACCATTTCATCCGCAGCTAGCTCTTCGGGTGCCCCTGCTTTTAATATGTTTCCTTCAAACATTAAATAGGAACGTTCTGTAATAGCCAGCGTTTCTTGAACGTTGTGGTCGGTTATTAATATCCCGATGTTTTTATGCTTCAACTGGGCAACAATACG
This sequence comes from Flavobacteriaceae bacterium, assembly GCA_036782715.1. Taxonomy (GTDB): domain Bacteria; phylum Bacteroidota; class Bacteroidia; order Flavobacteriales; family Flavobacteriaceae; genus UBA3478. The sequence continues at coordinate 1,180 of DAIPYN010000069.1, read as the reverse complement.
TTGGATGTCTTCTACGGCCACGGGATCAACTCCCGCAAAGGGCTCGTCAAGTAAAATGAACTTAGGGTCTGTTGCTAAGGCCCGCGCTATTTCTGTTCTTCGACGTTCTCCTCCAGATAAAAGATCTCCTCGGTTCTTTCGAATATGGGTTAGTGAAAACTCTTCAAGTAGCTCTTCCATCTTCTCCTTTTGTGCTGTCTTAGAAAGGGAGGTGGTTTGCAGTACACTTAGAATATTTTCTTCGACGCTTAGTTTGCGAAATACGGAGGCTTCTTGTGCCAAGTAACCAATACCGTTTTGTGCCCTCTTATACATTGGGTAATCGGTAATCTCTTTATCGTCTAGATAAATGGCACCTCCATTGGGTCTAACTAAACCTACAATCATGTAAAAAGAGGTGGTTTTACCAGCACCGTTAGGTCCTAATAAACCGATGATTTCTCCCTGGTTTACTTCGAGGGAAACACTTTTGACAACCGTACGCTGATTGTATACTTTCTTAAGGTTGGTAGCGCTAAGCTTCACGATTTTCGTTTATGGCATCTAAATATTCATAAGCTCTTCTGAGGTGCGGAATTACAATAGTTCCACCAATGAGTGTAGCGATACCTAGACTTTCTTTGATTTCTTCTGAATTTGCGCCGGCTTTACTTGCTCCCTCAATGTGATAGCGAACACAGTCATCACAACGAAGCACCGCAGAGGCGACTAACCCTAATAACTCTTTTGTTTTGACATCTAAAGCACCTTCGGTAAATGCGTTGGTGTCTAAATTAAATATGCGTTTGATCAATTTTTGATCATCGCTTAGAATACGCTCGTTCATTTTCGAACGATAGGTATTGAATTCCTCAACTAGTGAATTAGCCATTAGATTTTTGTTTGCGAATTACAATTCTTGAAATGAAGATACTAAACTCGTATAAGATCAGAACCGGTATCGATACGATTACCTGACTTGCTACATCGGGTGGAGTAATCACTGCTGAAATAACAAAGATGATAACAATAGCAAATTTGCGGTACGTTTTTAAAATCTCAGGAGTTACTAATCCTACACGTGTTAAAAAGTAGATTAGAATGGGTAACTCGAACATGATTCCGCAAGCTATTACAGAGGCTCTGACGGTAGAGATGTAGGATGAAATATCGATTTCGTTTGCTACCTCTTGACTTACGG
>DAIPYN010000068.1:0-3667 GCA_036782715.1 Flavobacteriaceae bacterium | reverse complement strand
AATATAAGCTTATTCAGAATAAGTAATCGACCTACTTACTCTTTGAAACACCGATTTTGGAATCAGCCGTACCGTAATACAAGAAATACTTCCCCTTGAAATACACCAAACCTTCAACGAATACCACTTGATTGACCTCCCCTATTTTTTCAAATTCTGATTCGGGGGCAATAAAGTGTTGGGAGGTACGATCAATCAACTTCCAAGGCTGTTGGGTGTCAAACAAGGCTTGTCCAGCTGCATAAGTAAATTCTGGTAATACTGAATAATTGAAACCTCTGGCGTTTGAGGCATTGTAGATAAGTACGATCCCTTCAGGTTTCAGAACGGCAAAAGGGCCAGGCTCGACTAATCTTGAATCAAAATACCCAGGACGTGGATTTAGCACCCTAAGCGGAGTTCCCTTCTCACCATCTTCTAGAACCTCCCAAGACTTCAGATCTTTTGAGCGAGCGATAAAGAGAGAGGTGTCTCCGAAATACATATAATAGTAGCCATCGATTTTAGTAGCAACAAACTGATCTTCAACCTGTGTAGTAACTAGGGCTCCTGATTTAGACCACATGTCGGTATACACAGGCTTTTCAAAGACTGAGCCTAGCTTTTCCCAATGAATCAGGTCTGGTGAAGTGGCCGCAAATAATCGAGCTGTTTTACCATCGTAAGCGGTGTAGGTAAGGTAATATCCGCCTTGGTCTAAGCTTACGATACGAGGGTCTTCAATACCCCCCGGCCATTCGAAGGCGAATTGCTCATCCCCTTCTGGAAAGAGAATAGGCTCAGTAGATTTTTCAAAATGGATTCCGTCAGAGCTGGTTGCTAGAGCTAGCCTCGAGGTCATCAAAGAGTCTTGTGCTCGATAGATGAGATTAACCATACCGTCTTTCACCACCGCAGAGGGGTTCAATACGTTCTTTTCTTCAAAAAATCTTACTTCTGAGCTAATAGGATCTAGAAAACTATTGTCACTTGAAGGTCTAAGGATGGGGTTTGCCTCGGTAACCTTTTCAAAAGGCCCAAACTCCCAGGTAGTTGTTGTTTGACAACCAGCAAATAGTAGAATTAAAAATAGATACCTCATAAGCATTCAATCAATTTTTCTACCCCATCTCGTACAGGGTCAAAGGCAGGTACCCCACTTTCGGCTGCAATTCGTTCTTTAACCGCTATAGCCTCCTCTTCAGATAGCATCGAGGTATTCACCGCAATAGCTACCACCTTTGCATCCGGGTAGGTTCCGCATACCGATGCTAGTGATTCGTTGAGGGCAATAAATTCACGCAGATTAGGTATTTTAATATGAGTATTTGATCGAAGCGTGGTTTTATCACCTCGCATACAAAGAATTAAATGGGTCGGACAACTCCCTCGCATCAGTGGCAAAGTCGCCGTACTACTCGGGTTAAGAAGGGATCCCTGCCCTTCAATAACGATATAATCTTTGTTGGCATGCTCTAAAACTGCGGTTTCAACGGCGCCCGTAGCGTAGTCTACTTTGAAGGCATCGAGCGGAATTCCTCCGCCTGTTACCGTAATCCCAATCTGCCCGGTAGCCACAAAGCCAGCTGAACGATTCTGTTTTAAAAGTCCACGATACAACTCTAAACCAGCGGTCATCTTGCCCACCGCATTATCGGTACCTACACAAAGAATTCGCTTGCCACTATGCTCTAAAGCTCGAGCCGAACCAATGGCCGGAATAAATTGCGGAACCCGAACATCCCAAACCCAATTATGATTCAATCGACCTTCATATCTAGGTGCCAACAAATCGTGTAATCCATTGATGAGTGAAACTCCCGAATCAATAGCTTTATCTAGGGTTTGGTACCAGAATTCAGGAATTTTTCCACCCACAGGAGCAATACCCAAAAGAAGTACCTCAGCACCAAGGGCAATCGATTCTTCTAAACTGGCTACCACCGGAATCGATCTTGAAGTATTCATAAAATCACTCATCTCACGCCCTTTTTGAGCACTATCGATAACAGCGACGATGTCATTGGCTAAATATCTTACTGAACCAAAGCCCATCTTTCCGAAATCACTTTCGAGATGGCCCTCCATATAGATCGCTACTTTGTCTTTTGGTTGTAACATTATTCTTCAGGTTGTAATCGTGCTCCGTGTCCCAATTCATCGGTAGGCATAGTGATACCATCGACGAGAGGAGCGCCAACGGCTACGTCTGGAGCTAAATTGTAATGAGAATCTAAATCGACATGATCGATGATTCCCGTAAGTGAAGCGGCAGCGGCAATCGACACCGAAGATTCAGACATACAACCAATCATGGTTTTTAATCCGTACGAACGAGCCACTTGAATGATTTCAAGAGCCCCAGTGATCCCTCCGCATTTCATAAGCTTCATATTCACCCCATCTACACAGTGGGCGTATTTGTGGATCTGACTGGCTGAGCGACACGACTCATCAACAAAGATGGGCATCGGACGATTCTTAAACAGCTCTGGCAACTGATCTTCAGCCCCCTCAACCAGTGGTTGTTCGATGTATTCAACTCCGCGTTTTGAAAGCCAGTCGAGCATGTGCTTGGCATCGCTCAGTGACCATCCGCCGTTAGCGTCAACCCGCAATTTCAAATCATACACACTCGCAGACTCAACGACCTGTTCGAACATAACCTTATCCACATCAATACCTTCGGGAGATCCCAATTTAATCTTAAGCCCCTTGAGACTGGGCATATCATTCATTAGAATCGGGATGCGCTCTTTCACCACTTCAGGCGGATTAATCCCTATCGTCATCGAAGTCGCCGCGGTCGGAAGCGAAAGCCCCAGCATTCGATACAGCGGCATCTGAGCCTTCTTGGCCAGCAAATCCCATCGTGCCATATCATAAGCCGCATAAGCACACGGAGCAATTATTAGCTCCTTGGCTCGATCAAAGGCCTCATAAATAGATAATCTCTCAGGATTGGTATCTAAAAATCGCTGGAGTTCATCTTTGACTAGCTCGGGCGTACCCGCACCTTCCGAAGCACCAGGCGCAGCTTCACCTATACCAGAGACCGACCCTTCGGTAATTTGTATAAATACGTTAGTAGAGTCATATCTCACTCCCCTCGAAATCGCTAATGGAAATCGCTTTTTTAAAACTCGTTCGAATAAACTGATGTAGTGATGCATTGGCCGGAGGTTTCTTTGATTAAATGTAGTGAATTGGAGCAATTTTGTGGTATATCCGCAATTAATGGTTGAAACACGTATTGATTCTTTTAATAAAGAGGCATTGGTAGTACTTTCGCCAGATAAATCTTCTTTTTTTATAAACATGGCAAAAGTCTCTATATCAGAACTCCTAAAGTCGCGCATACTTGTTTTAGACGGTGCGATGGGTACGATGATTCAACGCCACAAATTCAGTGAAGAAGATTACCGTGGTGAGCGATTCAAAGACTATCCGCAACCCTTACAAGGAAACAACGATTTATTATCGATTACCCAACCCGAGGCTATTTTAGATATCCATCGAAAGTATTTCGAAGCTGGGGCTGATATTGCAGAAACCAATACGTTTTCGTCGACTTCAATCGCGATGGCCGACTACGCGATGGAAGACTTGATCTATGAACTCAACTTCGCATCAGCAAAATTAGCGCGACAAGCGGCCGATGAATTTACCGCTAAGAATCCTGACAAAC
>DAIPYN010000067.1:0-3684 GCA_036782715.1 Flavobacteriaceae bacterium | reverse complement strand
AATAACCAACGATTGAAAAAGAAGAAGGTTAGGGTGACGTTGGTGCGTTAAGATTTCGTTTTTTTAATTCGGGTATTACCGTGCGCTTTAGGTAAGTTTTCGAAAATCCACTGCGTTCAACTAGAAGCGATAAAGGAGCATTGGTCTTCAATAGGTCTTCTACAATTCTCATACGTTCATCCCTTATTATTGTTCCTGGTGAGGTAGGCGCACAAACCTCGTACAGTGCATTTTGTGAAAGTTTAAAATGACTTTTAAGGCCATCAATAGTAACGGTTCTAATATTTCTGTAGATGAAGTCCTCCACTAATACTTTAGTCACGTCTTCATTCTTAGAAGTACTAGTTATTGTACGCTTTCTACTTATGAGGGTTTTCAACCCTTGAGTGATGAGGGCGCCTGATACTAATGAAGCTATGACAAGGATTAAATTGAATTTGTTTTGTGGTTTCGTAGAGATATTGATAGTGGACATTTTTTCCTGTTTCAAAAAGGATTCCAGCTCCATTTTAAGTAGTCCGTTAACAGATCCTGCGCATATCGAGTCCTCAATTATTGCCAATGAGTTTTGATTAAATTCATTGTAAATTAATGTATCTATAGATTTGGTGTCCGCAGCGATACGAAAAAGACCATGATTAGATGTTGCAAGAAGCACATTGTTATTCACCCACGTGCTATTATGAAATGAGCCCTGTAGAAACATTTCTGAGCTTCGAGTATTGAAGTCATAAAGATATAAGCCATCAAGAGTTGTAATTATAGTTTTAACATGGCGGCTGATATTTAGAATATTTGAATCAAATGAATGAATGATTTCTATTGATCCGTCTGCATGATAGTTGAGCCAAGATTTGTTATAGCCAACATCTTTTGAGTTATTAAGGAATGGGCTATAGGGAACTTCTTCCTCTATTCCTAAATCGTAAAGGGTATCAACAAGTTGGGTTCGTTTATTGTATTTAAAAACACCTTTGGTTGTAAAGCAGATCCAGTTTTGATTCTCAATAAGAATATCTCCAAGTCTTCCGTAGTCCCGTCGGTTAAGCTCAAAGTTTCCGATAAGTTTTCCGCTAAAGCTTTCGATTAGAGAGTCTCTGTAGTATACAGAAAGTCCATCCCAGCAAATATAAGTGGTGTCCTTGAAGGTGCGAATAGCACCTGAACAGTGGTTTATGTTTGGGAGGGGTTTCTTATTATGCATTACTCCTGAATAGGTAGCTACATACGCTGTGTCGTTATAACGTACCGATGAACCATTGTAGGTCATCTTTATTTTTGGAAGTTTTGTGATTCGTAGTGCTCCGTCCTCAACCGAAACCGATTCTAAAGACAGTTTTGATGGAAAAGCGAGTATTCGGTCAGTTCTGACATATTGATTAGCTCCTATTCTTTGATATTGACCTTGAGTCGTCTGAATAAGCAGGTTATCGTCAACGAAAGCGAAATCCAAAACAATATGATTATCTGGTTTGAAATATTCTATTATTTGATTCGCTGTAAGGCCGTCACTGTATAAGTTCTGTGGCGTGACGAATTCTGCTCTAGCATACAAGGCTGCACAATAGAGTGTCAAAAGAAAAAATAATTTATTGATATTCATTATTGCTACTGAATAATACTCAAATATACTCATTAATATGTAAGGAAGATATAAATATTATTACAAATGAATTAACGTAAGTTATAAATATTTTTATCGCAGACACGTGAGGCACTGGCTGTTTACGAATTGATAGATTTGTTTTTTTAAAGATTTTATCACTTTAGGCAAGTATTAGCGATTTAATGTCTATTTAACTTAGTTACCTATGTCTCGCCTTTTCCGCAGTTTGGTAAAAAAGATTAAACCATTAGTTTTTTTCTTCTTTTATTTCATTGGTCTATCCTTTCACAGTTCTGCTCAAAGTTGTCCCTCCATTAAACGAAATAATGGAAACAATGCTTGTCATACTGCGTATGCATTGAGTGTGAAAAACACTCAGTTCGAGCAAATTCCCTCCGGAAATAAATCAGGAGAATTGACTGTTGATTTTGGTAGTATTCCATCAAGTCAGATACCTGTTGTTGAAGGTGTATATCAAAATGGTTCCAGATTAAATGTTGATTTCGGTCCTCCGAGTGATCCCAATGACGATAATCAGGGAGAGGTGCACTATTGTTTTTATGGGTCTAATCTTCCACCTATCAACGGGAAAACAGCGATTGAAATATTATTCTTGAATCCAAGTGATAGTACTACGTGGAAGAGATGTGTTTACAGTTCACTAGGAACAAGTGGAAACGACCCTATCGATTTAAGTACAAACATTCGTAATGACGCGGTTTGTTTAGGACAGTCAATTAGCTGGTCTGTCTCAGCGACTTCCACTTCTAACGGGGCATCATTGAATTACCAGTGGTTCAAAGATGGAAGCGCAATTTCTGGAAAGACTAGTAATACGCTTACAATCACAAGCTTTTCATCAAGTGATATAGGAACATATTACTGTGAGGTTGAACAAAAACAAGGAAATGTTGATTGGACGTTTGAGACGAACACAGGCACATTAAGTCCCTCGGATTGTTCGAATCTGGATTTGACCGTTATTCAATCTCCTGAACTCATTACGAATACATCAGGAGATCTTTCGGTTAGGTATGAAGTATCCTTCAACCAAAATGTATCTACGCCCTCAACATCAGATTTTGAGGCAAAACTTGAAGGATCTTTTTCGCGAACGATAACATCTGTGACTTCAATATCAGGTAGTCAAAAAGATTACTATGTTACGGTAGATATTAATGATGCCGATGAAGGCGACTTATTCTTGACGGTTGCGAACTCTAATACCATTACGTCTACTTCAGGCTCACTGACCCTAAGTTCAACAACACCGACTGTAACCAACGATTATTCCTTCAGGATAGGTGAAGATGGTGTCTTAACTAACATTGAAGATGTTGTTGCAAATGGGGATAGAAACCAAGATGGTATTAATGATAGAAATCAGAATAACGTAAGTACTTTTCCATGGAGAACAAAATCAAAATTCGACTTGGGTGCTTCTGCGCCTACAGGAGATTTTGTAACTTTTTCAGTAGGAGATCCATCGTCAACTAGCGCAAAAAATCTCGAGAAAAATCTCAAAATCACTACCCTTTCGGTTTTAGAGACAACAGATTCATATTTCCAAGGTAAATCATTTCCAACTACTCTAGCCGGTCAAAGTATTAGTAAAATTTACGACCCTGTATTCTTTAAAATAGAGGGAAACGGTAAGAGTTTGTCTTCCTTGGATTTAGATGGCGATGCATCAAATGGTACTCAAATTAGGGTATATATTGATCTTCCGGATGGAGGTCAAAATTTTGACACGTACGTAAAATGGGACCCGTCGTCAGAAACTTGGTATGAGTTTAGGTCCGATAACGATTTGTCAACCTATGACGAAGGGGCTCAATTTATTGACCTTGATAGTGATGGTGACTATGATCGAATTATCCTAACTATAACCGAGGGAGATCCAACAGGTGGTGATGCCGATGGAAGTGCGGACGGGGTAATAGTTGACCCGGGTACAATCGTATCTTCTAGCGGATTGAGTTATACAGGTTCGCTTTCATTTGATGTTTTGGAAGGGAACACAGATGTGGCAATGCTCACCACAACAGGTGCTACTTCCTATACTTTACAAACCCCCA
>DAIPYN010000066.1:0-3722 GCA_036782715.1 Flavobacteriaceae bacterium | reverse complement strand
GCAAAATTAGCGCGACAAGCGGCCGATGAATTTACCGCTAAGAATCCTGACAAACCGCGATTTGTAGCGGGATCTATGGGGCCAACGAACCGAACCGCGAGCATGTCTCCCGATGTCAACGACCCGGGTTACCGTGCCGTTCATTTCGACGAATTGAAAGAGGCCTACTTAGAACAAATTCGAGGGTTGATGGAGGGTGGCGCCGACCTACTGCTAGTAGAGACCGTATTCGATACCTTAAATGCCAAGGCAGCTCTTTTTGCCATCGAAGAATACAAGGAGGCGAACAACATTGACATTCCCATCATGGTGAGTGGCACCATTACCGATGCGAGTGGACGCACACTTTCTGGTCAAACCGCAGAGGCCTTCTTTATTTCAATATCTCATATCCCGGTATTAAGCGTTGGTTTTAACTGCGCACTTGGTGCCGACCAATTAAGACCCTACGTTCAGCGTATCGGGTCTATTGCAACCAATCACTTTGTATCAGCTCACCCCAATGCAGGTCTTCCCAACGAATTCGGTCAATACGATCAATCACCCGAAGAGATGGGAGAACTGATAAAACCCTTTTTAGAAGAAGGCCTAGTGAACATCATTGGCGGATGTTGCGGCACCACTCCGGATCACATCAAAGTAATCGCTGATTTAGCGGCCCAATCAAAACCGAGAAAGTCATGAGCGAGAGATACACGAAACTTTCAGGTCTAGAGCCCCTAATTATTACTCCAGAGACCAACTTCGTAAACGTTGGTGAACGAACGAACGTGACTGGATCTCGAAAGTTCTTACGATTGATTCAAGAAGAGAATTACGAGGCTGCTATCGAAGTAGCTCGTGAGCAAGTGGAAGGAGGTGCCCAAATCATAGACGTGAATATGGATGAGGGGATGCTCGATGGAGTTGCGGCTATGACTCGTTTTCTGAATCTCATCGCTGCAGAACCAGATATCGCCCGAATTCCAGTAATGATTGATTCTTCGAAATGGGAAATTCTTGAGGCCGGATTAAAAGTGGTTCAAGGTAAAGCCGTAGTCAACTCGATCAGCCTTAAAGAAGGGGAAGAAAACTTCATTGCTCAAGCAAAAAAAATAAAACGCTACGGTGCAGCAGTAATCATAATGGCCTTTGATGAAAAAGGTCAAGCAGACACTTACGAGCGACGTATCGAAATCTGCGAGCGTTCGTATCGAGTACTCGTAGACCAGGTAAACTTCAACCCAGAAGACATCATCTTCGACCCGAATATCTTCCCTGTAGCAACAGGAATGGAAGAACACAAAAACAATGCGGTAGATTTCTTCAAAGCCACTTCATGGATTCGCAAAAACCTACCCTACGCCCACGTAAGTGGTGGAGTCTCAAACGTTTCGTTTTCTTTTAGAGGAAACAATACCGTTCGTGAGGCCATGCACTCCGCATTTTTATATCATGCGATTAAACACGGTATGACGATGGGTATTGTAAACCCAACACTGCTAGAAGTTTACGATGATATCGACAAAGATCTGCTCGAATATGTAGAAGATGTACTTCTGAATCGACGAGATGACGCCACTGAGCGCCTACTCGATTTTGCTGAGAATGTTAAAGGATCTGCGAAAGAAGCGAATACAGACCGACTGAAATGGAGAGAATTACCCCTTCAAGAACGTATCTCACACAGTCTTATCAAAGGAATTGATGAGTTCGTCGATCAGGACATGGAAGAAGCAAGGGTTTCGGTGAATAGACCACTAGAAGTCATCGAAGGTCACTTAATGACCGGGATGAATATCGTAGGTGATCTATTCGGCGAAGGTAAAATGTTCTTGCCTCAGGTAGTAAAGTCGGCCCGTGTAATGAAGAAAGCGGTAGCCTACCTTCTCCCGTTTATCGAGGCTGAATCTCAAGGCAAACAAGAAAAGGCAGGGAAGATTCTACTCGCTACGGTTAAAGGCGACGTACACGATATCGGAAAGAATATCGTAGGAGTCGTTCTCGGATGTAACAACTACGAAATCGTAGATCTAGGGGTCATGGTACCGCCCGAGAAAATCATTGAAACAGCGCTCAAAGAGAATGTAGATATGGTGGGGCTTTCAGGTCTTATCACCCCTTCTTTGGACGAAATGGTATTTGTAGCGAAGGAATTGCAGCGCGTTGGGGCCAATATTCCACTTTTAATTGGCGGAGCAACAACATCTAGAGCGCATACCGCTATCAAAATTGATCCCGAATACGACGGAGGGGTTGTTCATGTAATGGACGCTTCTCGAGCCGTAACCGTTGCCGGCCAATTACTTGGTAAGGAAACCGGTGAAGATTATAAAAAGCAAATTCGTTCAGAATACGAAACTTTTAGAATTGAATACCCGCTTCGTAAGAAGAATAAAGAATATCGCACCCTTGAAGCTGCACGAGAAGCTGCCTTCAAAATCGACTTCGATGCTGAACCTCCAGTGGCCGCAAAGCAAACCGGGGTATGGACGATCGAAAAACAAGATCTTCGTGAGCTCATCCCTTATATCGATTGGAGCCCTTTCATCTGGACTTGGGATCTACACGGTAAATACCCAGATATTCTAGAAGATCCAGAACTAAAAGATCACGCCAAGCAACTTCTAGATGACGCGCATACCATGCTTGCAGATCTTATCGAAAATGATAAACTCGTGGCTAAGGCGGTTTACGGAATTTACCCAGCAGCTAGCAAGGGAGATGACATCGTGATTTACGAGGATGAATCAAGAGTAGAAGAAAGTGCTCGTTTGCTTACCCTTAGACAACAAGGAGCGAGAGGCGGAAAAGAAAGCTTAGCCCTCGCCGATTACATAGCTCCTGCAGACTCAGCTCACAAAGATTACGTAGGAACTTTCTGTGTAACTGCAGGATTTGGTTGTGATGAACTTGCAGCTGAATTTGAGAAAAATCACGATGATTACAACAGTATCATGGTGAAAGCTTTAGCTGACCGTTTAGCAGAAGCATTCGCAGAATTCTTACACGAAAAAGTTCGAAAAGAGACTTGGGGATATGCCAAGGATGAACAACTTAGCGGCGATGAACTCATCAAAGAAGCCTATACAGGAATAAGGCCTGCACCGGGTTATCCTGCTTGTCCTGATCACCTTGAAAAACCAACGCTTTGGAGACTGATGCAGGTAGAAGAGCGTATCGGTGTAACGTTAACCGAGAGTCTTGCTATGTGGCCAGCCGCATCGGTATCGGGTTATTATTTCGCACACCCAAAAGCTAAGTATTTTGGTCTAGGTAAAATAAAAAGAGATCAACTCGAAGATTACGCCAAAAGAAGATCGATCAGCATACAAGAAGCAGAAAAATGGTTAATGCCTAATTTAGAGGACTAGAAATGAAGGTTACCGAACACATCAAAAAAGCGAATGGGAAAACGCTTTTCTCATTTGAACTATTGCCTCCAAATAAAGGAGAAACCATAGAATCGATTTACAATGCTATCGATCCGCTGATGGAGTTTAATCCTCCCTTTATCGAGGTAACCTATCACCGTGAAGACTATACCTACGTTGAACGCCCTGATGGCCTACTTGAAAAAAAGGTAACCCGAAAACGCCCAGGTACGCTAGGAATCTCTGCGGCCATTCAGCACAAATACGGGGTTGACGCAATTCCTCACATCTTGTGCGGTGGATTCACCAAAGAAGAAACCGAAGATTTACTGATTGATTTAGGTTTTATCGGAATTGACAATATCGTTG
>DAIPYN010000065.1:0-3864 GCA_036782715.1 Flavobacteriaceae bacterium | reverse complement strand
CAACACTTTTTAGGGTATCGCATCACTTCATTTGGCAAGGTGCAAGTGGTGTATGATTGTGCGGGTGCAAAGCATAAAGTTTTCACAGTCGAGACACCTGATGTTTCTGGACAAGTGATTGGTGATGCCATCAAAGCGGCGATACGAACCAAGCGGGTGCTACCAACGTTCATATCTAATCTATCATCACAAAAGATACACTTGCGAGAATCGCTTTAGACAGTCACCATTAGTGAGCTGCCCCATTAACCGCCGTGAGCGGAATGGTTACATTTAAGCGAGTGGCAGATGCAGTTAGTATTTGAGAAAGTGGAAGTCGTTAACCTCGAAGCGGATTTAAGAAAAATAGGATTGAGTATTGGCGATGAACTCAATTTACAATTAGATGAGCTTGGAAGTTGTCAGGCCTATTTCACTCCAAAGCAAACGTGGCTTGGGAAAATTTTTATTAATCGCAGAGACCAAAGATTGGGGGATCTGTCTAAAAATGATGCCCTGTATCTGGCTAAACAAGTGCAGGATGCATCAAAGGCTCGAGTAAGAGTAGTTGACGCAATCCCCAAGCATCTATCTTCTGAAAATAAGGACAGCGTTTTTATCTCTATTTGGTTGAAGCGATGAATTTAGGATCAAAACTTACAAGCTCTTGGGGGAGATTTATATTTTTTGCTGGGCTTTTGCTCCAACCGACCGTTTCATTTTCTGATGCTACATTGATCTGTGCGGATAAAATCATAGAGGCGGGTTCCAAAGTGCGGATGCGATCTACAGAAGTCAGTGTGCTCCCAAATGGTTTACTGCGGCATCATTGGTCTTCTGAGGAAATTGAGTGCGATACCATTGATGATCAAATCATAAACTTAACGATCAAAGGCAAGAAGATCCTGCAAAACGGGTTTTCAAGTGCAGAAGCAGAAGCGTTATTTAAATATATGCAGAGCGAAAATTCCAAGATGTTCGCTGAATGCAAAGACCGCTTTTATGGTACCAAGGAAACATTTGCGAACATCTATTTACCCAAGTTGCAATCTTTGGATGCTGATGTTGAGGAAATCAAAAATCAGTTTGATGAAAACTTTTCAAAAGTCAGTCGAGAATTCTTCATTAAGAAATACTATGAGCATAAAGAGCCTCTTGCTCGTCTAGAAACATACGAAGAACTGCTCAGAAATGATAATACTAACCCAATAGATACTGAAGAATGTATCAGTGTCGCCGACAAAGCCCTGGCACGTGAAACTGATTTTAAGAGGCGCATCGAAAACCTAGAAGCCCAAGTTACTCAAAAGGATGAAGAGCTCAGCCAAAAATCAATTGAAATTGCAAAATTGAGACAAGAAATTCAGAGCTTAGAAGACATTCGTGCAAGCTTATCTGCCGAACTTGCTCTTTATGAAAAGCCTCGTAAACTTAATAAAATCATTGATTTGATTAAAACCGCGGACTTTGACGAAGCCAACCAAATCTATAAAGAGATCAACTCAAAGTTTACGATCACTGCAAAAGAGCGCAAGAGACTGGAAATTATGGCCATAGAAAGTGTCAGGCCCATTCCTGCGTCAGATAAATCAAGCAATCGGGCTGGGTACCAGTTCTTAATGAACTTATTTCCAGAGAATAAGTATTATCAGAGTAAACTAGCCTCTTATTCAGAGTGAGTGCTGCGTCTGTACATTGGCCTTAACATGGTAAGGCGTCTATTATGGCTTAACTAATTCAATCCATTGGTCAAACTGGCGAGCAAATTTCGAACGCCTTTTGAAGAAAGTCGACATTCTGGGTGGTTTCCTAAGGTTAACGCCCATTCCAATGCTTAATCTATAACTCGCACTGCGAAATTTGATTTTCCAGCTTGCTCAACCATCGCATACAAGACCGCTGCATTTTCTGGATGCAACCTGACACACCCTGACGAAGCTGGCGTTCCTAGTCTACCAATCTGATCGGTTCCATGGATGGCGAAGTTACCATCATAGAAGATCGCGTATGGCATTGGAGCGTTATTATAGATCGATGATTTATGATACTTAGACAACCATTGTGCATTCCATGTTCCGGTGGGAGTGACTTTGCCTTTTCGTGCTGTACTCACTTCCCATGAGTACTTTTTAAGACCGTTTTCATAGAGATGAAGTTTTTGATCTGACTTATCAACGACTGCAATAATAGTTTCTTTAAAATCGTCAATTTGTTTGATCACACCGTCGACAATCGATTTAGGTTGAATAATTTTCGGACTATTTATTCCAGAAATTTGAAACAGTGCCTTATCAATTACAGGAGGATACTCCATATGCGGTGCAAAGTTGATTTTGTTTGGAGAATTAACAAAGATAATTTGCGATGAAGCATAGCGCATTTCAGGTGTAACTGAGATGCTTACACTTCTCATTTTAGAAATGTGAAATTTTGGGATAGGTTGGTCCTTAAATTCTCCAAGATCATTAATCTGTTCAAAAAATCGGTTTGAGTTTTTATTGCAGCAATTTCCTGTGAAATGTTTCTCACAAAAGGACCAAGGTCGTCTATTTTACTCGAAGATGGATACAGGAAAAATAAAACAGAAACCAAAAGACATAATACTGTATTAGGTCGACGATTCAGGATTGCAGGCTCAGAATACACAACAGCCTCCCTTTTTAAGGCTATCAAACGCTCTCGTAGATGTTCTAACTGCAAATTGAGATCTGGCTGTGCCATTTAATTCCTCCCAACAAATAAAGAACGACTTTAAGGCGCATAATTTTAAAAATTTTCTGTATTTATCAAAACTATCCTAAGACTTGTCCGTATAAACTGGTTGCAGTGAGTTGACGCATCATTTCAATTAGATAAAATCTCAAAACATAAAGACCACTGGGAAGTCCCACCAATGTTCTCACCTAAATCTGCAGCCAGTAGGGCCAATGTTTCCCGCAAGACAATCATGAACGCCATCAAATCTATGCGTTTAAAAGCCCATAGAAACAATAAAAACTATTGGGTTATACATCAAGCGGACTTGGAAGATTGGATGCGAGAACGTGTTAAGACAGGTCAGCAATCATTCACCCACACCAAAAGACGAACTTGTACGAACATATCACCCCCAAGTCCCACCCTAAACGTAGATTTTGAATTAAAGTTTACCCAACAAGAATTGCGGCATACCCAAGAGAAACTTGAGAATAGTGATAAAGAAGTCGCCAGATTAAGAAAAGAAGTTCAGGAGCTTAAGGACGAAGTTCATGAAGCTCGCAAACAAACTATGGAGTCCTGGTCGATCATTACTAGGGCTGGTTTACTAGATAGGTATAATGTTCCTCCAAAAGCTGATCAAAAAGATGACTTAAAAGTTAAAAATGCTATAACAGAGCCTTTAGTTCTATCACCTGAATTTTTAGTGGAAAGCAAAAACATATTGGCTAAGAATTTCGACAAAGTTTCAGGTCCCAGTCGAGGCAAATCAAACTTTGAAACTGTTTTAAAGAATGCCAAAAATTTGATTGAAGAACCACATAGAGACCTTATTGAAGGTACAGGCTTTGAAAAATTTAATAAAAAAAATAATGCTGATTTTGATTGTGACGAAGCCATCGCAACCGCTAAGGCTGAACATGCGCCGAAAGAATTAACCGAAACTCAAAAGAACCACAGAACTCAGTACGATAAGATACGTGAGATTCTCAATAGAAACAAAAACTAAATTCAGTTTTTTACCTGATTTCCAATCAGTCTGACTATTAAAATTTTGGTCACTTTTAGCTACAGCAAACTGGCAGCAGCGATCAAGCGATGGACCTAAGAGTAAAGCGCAGGTTAAAAGTAACATCACTAACAGAGAACTAGGATTTGTCTTCAACCTTTTATTAGCGAACCACTTTT
>DAIPYN010000064.1:0-4059 GCA_036782715.1 Flavobacteriaceae bacterium | reverse complement strand
CCACCTCCGCCACCTCCGCCAAAAACTAAAGTAAAACCGGTTGTACCGAAGCCAGCTAATAGTGCTGATAAGAATAAGATCAAGCCTGCTGCTACTGGGACAGCTGAATCCTCAGCTAAGGCAGTAACTCCGCCACTGAGAACTGTAAAATCAGCACCACCTAAAGAGAAGCCTGCCAAGGGTAAAAAGATGGCACCCCCTCCGCCGCCGCCACCGAGAGCAGGTACGCCTCCACCTCCTCCTAAAAAGAGGAGTTCAGTATCTAAACCAGGAAAGAAAATGGCGCCGCCACCACCGCCACCACCACGCAAAAAGTAAATAAATAAAAACCTATTATTATGGCAATTAATCTTCAAAAAAGTCAATCGATAAACCTTACAAAAGAAGTTCCAGGCTTAAACCACATTTTTGTTGGCTTAGGTTGGGACGAGAGTAGCGGTCAGCCTATTGACTGTGATGTATCTGTTTTCATGCTTAATGACAGTCACAAAATTCCTACGGAAGGTCACTTTGTATTCTTTAATAACCTTACAAGCGCTTGTGGCTCAGTTCAGCACCAAGGAGACAATTTGACGGGAGAAGGAGATGGTGACGATGAAAGTATTTTCATTAAGCTGTCTGAGGTAGATTCTAGAGTTGAACAAATAATTTTTGTTGTGACTATTCATGAGGCAGAACAAAAAGGGCAGCACTTCGGGTTGCTTGAGAATGCATTTATTAGAGTGTACAATCAAGACAACAATGAAGAGGTGTGTATTTATAGCTTAGAGGATGACTTTGACGGATACGATTCAGTTCAAATCGGACGTATCTACCGTGAAGGCTCATCATGGGCTTTTGAGGCTATGGGCAGCCCGTTTGCGGGAGGTCTAGGGGCTTTAGTAGAGTTGTACCACGGATAAATAAAAAAAGAGTAAATTACACCGTATAATTTATAAAATCATTGAACGTATGAGTTTCAACTTATCAAAAGGAAGTAGTTTTAACTTGGCTAAAGCTGCTCCGACAATGACTGTAGCTGGGGTAGGTCTTGGCTGGGATGCTAATGAAAGTCCTGATGGACCAGTCTTTGATCTCGATGTTTCGGCATTCTTGATTGGTAGCGATGGTCAAATTCACGATCCTAGAAATTTTGTTTACTACGGGAGTTCGTCGACCACTGTATATGGTGATGAAGAAGAAGCTCGTCCATATTCAGCAGATGGCTCTGTTCTTGGCGCCATTGATGAAATTGGAGGTGGTGAAGATGACGACGGGGACGAAGAGGATATGAGAATATTCTTTGATAGAGTTTCTGAAGATGTTCAGGATATTGTCGTTGTAGTAACTATTACCAAATACCCTCACGATGAGGAAAAAGACCGCAGAACTCTCGATCTATTCTTTGGACAGGTTGACGGTTGTTATATCCGTGTATGGAACGAAGATACAGACGAAGAACTTTGTCGTTATGTATTGAGTAATGACTTCGCAGATAAAGACGCCGTTGAGTTTGGCCGCTTCAAAAGAAACGCTAGTGGTGAGTGGAATTTCCATGCAACTGGGGAAGGCCACAATGGCAGTTTAATGTATTTCATTGGCGCATTCGCCAGCAATATGTAGGCTTATGGCAGATGATAAGAAAAAAGGTTTTGACCTTGGCAAATCAGACGATTCAGCCCCAGGTTTTGACCTAAACAAAGAAAGTGCAGCTCCGGCAGAACAATCAAAGGGATTTGATTTAGGTAAAGGTGAGGAGCCGGCTCCATCGAAGTTTGATTTAGGAAAAGGTCAGGAGGCCGCTGCCGCGGCTCCCAAGAAAGCAGAAACAAAAGCAAAAGCAAAAGGGTCTGCTCAGGCTAAGGAAAAGTCGAAACAAGCTGAAGCTTCGAAATCAAAAGCTCCTGCGACAGCTAAGAGCCAACCAAAGGCAAAAGATTCAAAAGCTAGTTCTGCTAAATCAAGTGCTGCAACTGCGT
Organism: Flavobacteriaceae bacterium; assembly: GCA_036782715.1. Lineage (GTDB taxonomy): Bacteria > Bacteroidota > Bacteroidia > Flavobacteriales > Flavobacteriaceae > UBA3478. The sequence continues at coordinate 2,101 of DAIPYN010000064.1, read as the reverse complement.
CAACTTCTTCTGCTTCTACAAAGGCCAGTAAAAAGCGCTCAAACACGCCAGTGTTAGTGGCAATTATTGTATTGATAGCTGTGGGTTTATTTATGTTCATGCCTTTTGGTGGCGAATCGGATTCTGAATTAGCGCCGACACTTGAATCACAGTCGAATGCAACAGACGATACTCAAGCTGGTGATTTACCAAATGTGGGTACCACAGAGGATTTAGAAGATCCTGAGGGCACAGTTGCCTCTGAGGGTTCTTCAATGGACCAAAGTGAGGCAGGAACTGAGAATACAGATGTTGAAAAAGTAATGTCAGGTTCATCATCCCAATCGGATAATTCAACTCCAGCAAATGCTGATACTGATTTAGCTGTAGAAGAATCAACTTCTTCTGAGGCGCAGAATTCATCCGTAACAGGAGAAGCGTCATCTGGGGGTGCAGCATCTAGCATGTCAGAATCTGTGGAATCGTCTGAAATAGCCGGTTCGGATGACGCTGTAACTGAAGAGTCTTCGTCTACAGGTTCAACAACCTCGTCAAGCAGCTCATCACCGTCAACAATGACTTCTTCTGAGGCTGCGGGAGTAATTACGTTCTCGCAAAATTCGACACAAGCTCAGATCCCAGCAGGATTAATTACTCAGATAAAATCATATTTATCTGAAGGAAGTGCTAATGGTGTTTTAATCGAAGGTCATTCAAGTTCGGAAGGTGATAATTTCTATAACATCGGGCTATCTAGAAGACGTGCCGAATCTGTCAAATCTCAACTTGTGAAAGCTGGTATTGATGCAACAAAGATTGAAGTTCAAGCAAAAGGTTCTGATACTCCGGTTGCAAGTAATCAAACGGTTTCGGGAAGAAAGAAAAACAGAAGAGTTGAAGTAAAACTCAAATAAGCATGGGTATTTTAATTAGTCTATTAGTAGTACTACTCTGTTGTTTAATTATATGGAGAGCTAGTGATGCTTTTGAAGAGTCCTCCGAGCTTATAGGGGAAAATTTAAGTGATGGGGTTCGTGGAGCCACTATAAACGCTATCGGGAGCTCAATGCCTGAACTCTTTACCACCATCTTTTTCCTACTTGTTCTTCAGGATACGGAAAACTTTTCAGGGGGGTTAGGAACAACGGCTGGAAGTGCCATTTTTAACGGTATGATTATTCCAGCGGTTGTGATTTTAGCAGTCATTGGTGCTGGTGTAGTGAAGTCTATTGAAGTAAGTAAAAAGGTACTTATCAGGGATGGTGTTTCCTTACTTGTTGCAGAGGCAATGCTGATCTTTTTGATTGGTGGAGCTACCCTAAGATGGTATCACGGTCTAATATTGATGCTGATGTATGTCGCCTATATTGTGATAATGTTCTCTACCATGAGCGCTCCATCTGAAGAGGAAGAAGAAGATGAAGAGGAACAGGATGAGGATGGAGACAATCCATCTTCCAGACTAATGGCATTGCTTACTTTAGATATTCAATATGCACTTTATAAAGACGAAGAATTGACTAAAGGTAGAGCTTGGGTTCAGTTAATTGTCTCAATGATTGTTATTGGAGCAGCGTGTTTATTGCTCGTTGTTGCTTGTCAATGGATGGGAGCTGATACATTCACTTTACCCTTATTAGGAGAATTTAGTGGATTTGGCATTCCTGTCATTTTCGTCTCTGTTGTCATTGCTTCTGCAGCTACGAGTGTTCCAGATACAATATTATCCATTCGGGATGCTAAAGCTGGTAATTACGACGACGCAGTATCTAACGCTATTGGAAGTAATATTTTTGATGTTTGTTTCGCACTTGGTTTACCATTGTTCCTTTATACATTGGTTTATGGAGACATTACCATGACTGAAGAGATTGTAGTTTATTCTTCCGAATTACGAATTCTTCTGTTCATTCTTACATCAATTGCTGTATTGATTTACCTGTTTGGAAAAACAATGGGAAGGCTTAAAGCATTCTTGCTTCTTTCGATCTATGCAATATTTACCTTGTATATAGTAGGAAGAAGTATGGATTGGGAAACGGCAACTGCTGTTTCAGATGTCCTGAATAACATTTATTCGAACATTAACGGATAAGAAAGTTTATAACGGTTATAACATAGA
>DAIPYN010000063.1:0-4187 GCA_036782715.1 Flavobacteriaceae bacterium | reverse complement strand
CTAACTGTCAATATTGTGAGAGCTATCTTAACCCGAAATCAGCGCTTAAGCATTATTTCAACTATTCGGATTTTAGAAAATTTGATGCCACGCGAAGAATAAGTTTACAAGAGGAAACTGTTAAAGCTGGTGTGAGCGGTGAATCTTTTCTAGCTGTTTTTCCTACGGGAGGCGGAAAGTCATTGACTTTTCAACTTCCGGCTTTAATGAAAGGGGCTGCTACTGGTCAATTGACCGTAGTTATTTCCCCGCTTGTTTCTTTGATGAAAGATCAAGTCGAGAATCTTGCAGAAAGGTTTAGTATACATAACGCAGTCTCAATTAATGGGCTCTTATCTCCTCTTGAACGTGAAGAGGCTTTTGAACGAGTAGAGAATGGTTTTGCCCATTTATTATATTTATCTCCAGAGTCTCTGCGTTCACCTTCAATTTTACGATTATTACGTTGTAGAGAAATTGCCCGTTTCGTTATTGATGAGGCGCATTGTTTCTCTAGCTGGGGTCAAGATTTTAGGGTAGATTATTTATACATCGGAACGTTTATTAAACTATTGCAAGGTTTGGCTGAACGGCCTATGCCGGTTTCCTGTTTCACGGCCACTGCAAAGCCAAAGGTTATTGAGGATATAAAGAATTATTTCCAAAGTAAGCTGGGGCTCTACCTAGAAGAATATTTAACGAACTCCACTCGTGAGAACCTTAACTATCAGGTGATTGGAGTTAAGGGTGAAAAGGAAAAAATGAAGGAGCTTTTGAATCTCCTGCGAACCTGTCAAAAGCCCGCCATTATCTATGCGTCAAGAACAAAAAAGGTAGAGGAGGTTGCAAGTGCGATAAGTGCAAGTGGTTTGGTAGAATGTACTTATTTCCATGGGAAGCTCGATAATGAGCAGAAGAAACAAAATATGAATGCCTTCATGAAAGGCGATATTGAAGTTATTGTTGCGACATCCGCCTTTGGTATGGGAGTCGATAAGGATAACGTTCATACTGTCATTCACTATAATATTTCAGATTCTTTAGAGAATTATACTCAAGAAGCAGGAAGAGCAGGAAGAGATGCCTCTATTAATGCAAATTGCTACGTACTCTTTAATACCAGCGATCTATCAAAACACTTCAGTTTATTACAGCAATCTAAGCTGAATAGAAAAGAAATTGAAGGTATTTGGGGAGCCTTGAAGCGCCTCACAAAGTATAGAAGCAAGGTGAGTCAATCTGCTCTCGAAATAGCAAAAATGGCAGGGTGGGATTCTGAAATGAATGATCTTGAAACTAGAGTAAAGACTGCGATCGCAGCCTTAGAGGACACAGGTTTTTTGCGTAGAACTCAAAACTCTCCATCGGTCTATGCCGATAGTTTATTAGTCTCAAGCTATAGTAAAGGCATTGAAAAAATTACCGATGGGAAAACGCTAAGCGAAGAGGATAAAAAAGATTGTGGATTGGTTTTGAAACGCATTGTTACAGATGATGATGTTCGTGTGGATTATATTGCTGACCGCACACAGTTGAGTGTATCTCGTGTGCAAAACGTGATTCAAATCCTTCGGGAATTACATATTCTTGGTGATGCCAAAGATTTAACGGCTTTTGTGAATATAAAGAGTTCTAAAAATAGTTCTCGAAAGGTGGCGCAATACTTCATTGAGTTAGAAAATGCTATTCACGGCCTCTTAGATGAGTACTCAAATTCACAGGTTAAAATCAGTCTAAGAGAATTGAATCAAGCATTGCTTGATGGTGGTGCCGTGTCTTCGAATATGGAGGATATTTTACGAATTCTAGAGTATTGGGAAGTATCAAAATTCATTAAAAAAAGTCGATTGGATCGCGATAAAGGTATTTATAGCATCACTTTCGTTAATGGAAAAGAACTAGTTGAAGAATTGACCTGGCGCCATGAGCTTACTAGATGGGTCGTAGATCACCTCGTTAAAAAGGCTCAAAACGATTCGAAAAATGAAGTGAAAGATGAAGCATTAGCTCAATTTTCATTGATGGAGCTTAAGCAGAGCAACACCATCTTAGGCCTCGAGCAAGAGAGCAACTTGAAACGTTATCAGCGGGTTTTATTATTCTTAAATAGAATCAAATCCATTAAGCTGGAAGGTGGATTCATGATCACTTACAATAGAATAAATATCGAAAATGTCAAGAGCCAAGAGAAGCGTCATTTCTTAGTATCAGATTACGATAAGCTTGGGACATTTTACCAGCAACGTACAGAGCAAATTCACATCGTGGGCGAATACGCTAAAAAGAGCGTAGAAAACTATGAGGCTGCTTTGATTTATGTCAATGATTATTTCACTTTAGATTATGAGGATTTCTTGGCGAAGTATTTCAACAAAAGAATCTCTGAGATTCGAAGGGCACTCACTCCAGAGCGTTTTAAAGAGATCATTCAAAATTTAGATGTTGATCAAACTAGTGTGCTGCGAGATAATTCCTCAAAGAGCATCTTAGTTCTAGCGGGTCCCGGAGCAGGTAAAACGAAGGTATTAGTGCATAAGATTGCACAGTTGCTTCTCATTGAGGATGTAAAACCAGAACAGTTCATGATGTTAACTTTCTCTAAGGCTGCGTCTATGGAATTCAAAAATAGGATTCGAAGACTTGTACCTGAATTCTCTGGTTTAATACGGATATCCACTTTCCATGGCTTTTGTTTTGAGACTATTGGGCAGATGGGTGATTTACAGAAGTCCCAAAACATTATTCGTGAAAGTCTTGTAATGCTGAAGTCTGGCGATTATGACCTATCTCAGATCACGAACAAGAGCGTGTTGATGTTGGATGAATTCCAAGATATCAGCGGCGATGAATGGGAGCTGATTCAGTTTATCATTGAAACCGCTGGGAATATTCGGGTAATAGCGGTTGGCGATGATGATCAGAATATCTATGAATTTAGAGGGTCTTCGAACAGGTACTTGCAGTCTTTTAGAGAAAAATATGATTCGGTAGAGTATTCGCTAGTCAAAAATTATCGAAGTATACCTGATATTGTTACGTTCAATAATAAGTTCTTGCAGCGTATACCTCATAGGCTTAAAAAGCGTTCGCTGGAGGCTGTGATTCAGTCGAATGATTCCGGAGTTTTTTTGACTAAGTACGTTTCTAATTATTTATCAGTACCTGTGGTTAACGATGTGGAACAAGCAAGTGTAAAAGGTACCCGAGCCGTTTTAGTAAAGAGTAATGAAGAAGCACTTTTAGTGAGCACACTTCTTAAGTCAAAAGGGATAAAGACTAAGCTAATAGCAGGCTTTGAAGGTTTTAAAACGGCCCAGCTATACGAGATACGATTATTCACGTCGAGTCTTTTAAAACAAAAATCAGGTCTAATACTTGAGGGAGATTGGTACGATGCTGTAGATCAGTTTAAAGAGCGTATGAAACTTAATGTGCATTTCGAGTCATGTCTCAAGGTGATCACTAATTTTTCATATTCCTATCCTGGCGAAAAGTTATTTCAGCATTGGTTAGAATACATCAGAGAGATAAAAATGGAAGATGTTGTACATCCGGAAGAGGATAGCGTGATTGTCTCAACCATGCATAAGTCAAAAGGTAAAGAGTTCGACCACGTGTGGGTAATGTTGGATGAATATGCGATGAAAGATGCCGAGGATAAAAGGGTGGTTTATGTTGCTTGCAGTCGCGCTAAGCGTAGCCTATTCATTCATACAAATATGAATTTCTTTGACGGGTACCTGGAGAGGACTAGAGTGAGTTCGGACGCGACTATTTACGAACCGCCGCAAGTATATGATGTAGTTCTTAGTCACAGAGATATTAATTTGTCAAGTATTAAAGGTTGGAAGTCGAAAAAAGCTCTTGAACAACTTGAGACTGGCACTTCGTTACACGTTGTCCGCATGGAGCGAGAGCAATCAGAATTGGTGGGGTTGGGCTTAAATACATCTCAAAGCGTATTCACTTTTTCTAAGTCTTTTTTGGAGAAGAAGGTCGCTCGATTTGAGAAGCTGGGTTATCAACTTCAGATGGGTAAGGTGGAATATCGTGTGAATTGGTTCGATATAAAAGAAGGTAAGGAATACGAGTTGGTTTTACCTAAGGTTAGGTTTAAACGGACATCAAAAGAGGATGAAAATTAAGTCTTGGAAGAAGGACGATTAAAATAAAATGATGTTGAGAAATTCTGACATTCAAGCACCATT
>DAIPYN010000062.1:0-4346 GCA_036782715.1 Flavobacteriaceae bacterium | reverse complement strand
TCAAATCACAAGGGGTTAAAAAGGGCGATCGAGTTTGTATCTATTTACCGATGATACCAGAACTTGCATATACCGTACTTGCTTGTGCTAGAATTGGAGCGATTCATTCGGTGGTTTTTGCAGGTTTTTCATCAACGGCTTTAGCCACTCGTATTAATGATTGTGACGCTTCTTTAGTTGTCACCTCTGACGGTTCTTATCGAGGTGCCAAGTCGCTCGATTTAAAATCGATTGTTGATGAAGCGTTGAGTGATTGTCCTGGGGTAAATTCGGTCTTGGTAGCTGAACGCACTGGAGGCAAAATGAATTTAGTTGAGGGACGTGATCACTTACTTGCTCCACTAATGAAGGGAGCTAGTGAAGAGTGTGCAGTTGAGGTAATGGATGCCGAAGACCCTCTTTTTATTCTTTATACTTCAGGCTCTACAGGCAAACCTAAAGGGATGGTACACACTTGTGCCGGATACATGGTTTATACCGCCTACACCTTTAAAAACATCTTTCAGTATCGCGAAAACGACGTGTATTGGTGTACTGCTGATATTGGATGGATCACGGGACACTCCTACATCCTATACGGCCCACTCGCTAATGGTGCTACAACCGTGATGTTCGAAGGAGTACCATCATACCCCGATTACGGCCGTTTCTGGGAGGTTGTCGAGAAGCATAAAATCACACAGTTTTATACTGCTCCGACGGCTATCCGGGCCCTTGCCAAAGAGCCATTAGAGCTCGTTGAGAAATACGATCTCTCATCACTTAAGGTCTTAGGATCTGTTGGGGAACCCATCAATGAAGAGGCGTGGCACTGGTATAATAATAATGTGGGTAAGAAAGAAAGCCCTATTGCTGATACTTGGTGGCAAACCGAAACAGGAGGAATCATGATTTCACCGATCCCTTATTCAACCCCTACCAAACCGACCTTTGCAACCCTTCCTTTCATCGGAGTACAACCTGCACTGATAGACGAAAATGGCAAAGAAATCAAGGGGAATCAGGTAGAGGGTCGTTTGTGCATTAAGTTTCCTTGGCCCTCTATCGCTCGCACCATTTGGGGTAATCACGAGCGTTATCGAGAAACCTATTTTTCTGCCTATAAGAACATGTACTTTACTGGAGATGGAGCCTCTCGAGATGCGGTCGGATACTATCGAATCACCGGCCGAGTCGATGATGTCATCATTGTTTCGGGCCATAATTTGGGAACTGCTCCGATTGAAGATGCGATTAATGAGCATCAAGGAGTTGCCGAGTCTGCTATCGTCGGATTCCCTCATGACATCAAAGGAAATGCTCTTTTCGGTTATGTAATTTTAAAAGATGAGGCGAACAGTAGAGACCAGGACGAGCTTCGCGTTGAAATCAATCGACTGATCTCAGAGAAAATAGGTCCTATCGCTAAACTAGATAAGATTGTTTTCGTGCCTGGTCTACCCAAGACGCGGTCAGGTAAAATTATGCGAAGAATCCTCAGGAAGATTGCTTCGAATGAGGTGTCTAACCTGGGTGATGTATCGACATTGTTAAATCCTGATGTAGTGGAACAAATCAGGAAAATAGTTGGAGTATAGCTATTAAAAAAGACCGCCCTCTTGTAGGGCGGTTTTGATTTTAAATAGTGGTGTAGCGGCTACCTAAGCGTCTGATAGTAAAAGTATTATTTTTTCTTTGGGTGATCAATGCCTATATTGCTTTCCCTTAAAATTTTAGGTATGCTCAAATCTAAGAAAGTAACTAACGAATCTTCTCCGATTATTTTATCGGCACCATCAGTTATTGATGGGCAGTTTAAAACCAATCGTGGTTTACGAATTGAATGTCAGTATTTTGGAGCCGTGGTTTCATCAGATAAGATTTATGTTTCAACCGAGGCTAAAGTGGTGGGAGACCTTGTATGTAATGGCCTTACCGTTGATGGTGAAATCAAAGGCGATGTTTATTGTACCGGTAAAGTTATGTTGAATGAAGGAGCTAAGGTTACAGGTAACATCTATGCCAAACTTTTTGAGAACAGATCGAATGAACATTTGAGCTGTACTATTCGCATACCCAGCCCAAAAGCCGTTCATAGAGCATTAGAGCGCCTAGAATCTATTGACTTAGAGGTGCCTATGACCGGTACGAATCTGCTTAATGAGATTTCACTGTATTTTACAAGCAAAGCACAGTCTGAAGGTTCAGATGCAGGCTTACGTGTAGTAGACGAAGAACCTAGTCTTCAGTCTTCCGGATCGGATTCTTAAACGCCCACCACGAATACCCAACCGAGTATATCGTGAGTAATAGGGTAATACCGATAACTATATAGGCTGATGCCGACTCTACAATTAAAGGAGCAATAGCCATAAGTATCCCGCCAATCATCCATACGGGGCCACTTGCCTTGTGCGTTCTTGTCCAGACCTCTTCGTTTTCGAGAGTCCAAGGCGTTCGAATACCAATGAAATAGTTTGGTTTTAACCTTGAGAAATACCAACCTAATACCGCAAAGAGTAAGCCAACCAAGCTGATAATGCCAAAAGGGCTAGACATTTCAGCCTGTTTTGTGGAATAGAGAATAAATAAGGCGAGCGCCGACATGAATAAATGCATCACTAGTCGTAGGCCCGCCAGTTGAGCGTCGCTAATTTTCTTCTTAGGATCAATCTTCGGAGCGTATTTTAAGATGAAATAAAGTGGGAGATTTAGTATGAATAACAGCCCTACCAACTCATTTTTGCTCCCATAGCGATCGATCTGACCCTTAGCATTCCAATGCATAGGAACCTCTTCGGGTAGCTCTGCCCAGATTGCAAGAAGATAAATTACCGGAATTACGATAATCGCAAGGATTAAAAATTCGGTGTATTTCGAAGTACCTTTCATGGTGTTATTTCTTTTGCCATCCGCCAATGATAGCTCCGGCGATGATTAGAATGATCAAATTCACTCCTCCGTCTAACCATGCCAATGCATAGGGACGTAATGAAAATAGATTCCAAGTTATAAGCCCTAAGATATAAATGGGAAAACCAATAATCAAGGCTGTTTTTGCTCCGTCTATAGCCGATACAATTTTCATTCGACGATAGATATAACTAAGCATATACGTCAGTGCAGTTGAACTTAGGATACTCACCAAATAGGCTATAGGGTGAGCAGTATCTTCCATTGTTAGATTGTTTAATGAGAGGTAGGCATCTACAAATAGACCATACCAAATGGCTGGGATGATTTGCGCAATTAGCACTACAAGCCAAACCGCTTTGTGATTGGTTTTCATCGTTAGGTTGGTTTCAGCTTGAAGGTACAGAAAAATTTAAACCGAATCGCCGAGGACTAAATCTTCATTTTTTAGAGTGTAATTCAGAGATTTTTTTACCAGCTCGTTAAGATTCATACCGTACCGAACAGCTAGTCTAGAAACAGATTTGTGAGTCTCACTCGACACTCTAACGTTAAATACGCCTTTGTATGACTTCTCGGGAGTCTTGTTTAGAGATTTACAGGTGTCTATGTAATCGATGACAGCTATTTGAAAGTTCTTTTCTAAATCGCTGACATTATCTGCCTCAAAATTGACCAAATCGTTAATGCCTTCAATTTTACCATAGAAGATTTTGTCAGCATTACTGAAATAAACACTTCCTAAGTATTGTTTGTATGAGAGGAAATCTTTCATAATTGGAGTTTATCAATAATCTGAACAATTACATATCGCTTGACGATGTTTGATGGGTGTGGTTTGTGGAGATTTATTATTTCGCCATTTTGATTCACAAATTTCACTCTCGAACCCCCTGTAGCACCTTTGTTTTTTATCTCGATAAAACCTAATCCTGAAAGAACCCTCGTTAACTCATGCCAGGTAAGGTCGGACGGAACCGTCAGAAATCGAGATAATAATTTTTGTCTTTTAGTCACAGTTCAAGATTACTTTCTCTCACTGTAACTAAATTTCAGTTACAAAAATAATTAATAAATCTAAAAATCAAATTGAATACCCTGTGCCAAGGGTAAATCTGAAGAGAAGTTGATCGTGTTCGTTTGGCGTCTCATGTAGATTTTCCAAGCGTCTGAGCCACTTTCACGACCGCCTCCGGTTTCTTTTTCTCCTCCGAAAGCACCTCCGATCTCGGCTCCCGAAGTGCCAATATTAACGTTGGCTATACCGCAGTCGCTTCCCCAGTGAGACAAGAAGGTTTCAGCCTCTTGCAAGTTATTCGAGATGATTGAAGAAGATAACCCTTGTCGAACTTCGTTCTGAATTTCTATAGCGTTTTCTACTCCTCCGCTATAGCTAATCAGATATAGGATAGGGGCGAAAGTTTCGTTTTGAACGATGTCTGCCGAGTGATCGA
>DAIPYN010000061.1:0-4501 GCA_036782715.1 Flavobacteriaceae bacterium | reverse complement strand
CTAATTCTGCTCGGAGTGATTTGGTAGAGTCTATTTGGCGAAAAATATGCGCCATAGTAGTGTAACTATTTAGTTTGTGTTCAATATAAGATGATTTTCATAAGTGAAGATTTTGTTATTAATCCAATTATAAGTACTCATTCATATCGTAAAGCCCGCCAAGAATTATTCATTAGATTGAGGATAAATAATATTTCAAGTAATACAAGTGAAGACAGTTGAAGTAGTAGCAGGAATTATTTTAAATCACAGCGATAGGATCTTTTGCGTACAACGCGGCGAAAGCAGTAAGCCCTACATTTCAAAAAAGTGGGAATTTCCTGGCGGTAAGCTTGAGGAAGGGGAAACGAGAGAAGAAGCATTGATTCGCGAGCTTAAAGAGGAATTGAAGATAGATGTTAATCCTTTTGAATTCGTTATTACGATTGATCATACTTATCCGGACTTCAGGATAATTATGCATGCATTCAAATGCAACATATTGAATGATAACGAACCTGTATTAACAGAACACTTACAATCAAAATGGTTGACTGTTTCTGAGCTAGATAACTTGGACTGGGCAGCCGCAGACATCCCAATCGTAAAGTTTTTAAAATAGAATTAGGCCCGCCATAATGAAGATTATCCCAAAATTAATTGTCAATCATAAAGGAAGACGAGAAAAAGTCTTGACAACGATTTTGGCAGAATTGACTAGTTGCTCAAGTTTTGAGATTTCCGTTGCGTTCATTACTCAAAGTGGTGTTGCGTCTATTATTGAAGTCCTAAAAAAGCTCGAAAAAAAAGGAATTAAAGGGCGTATTTTATCTTCGACATATTTACATTTTACTCAACCTAACGCGCTAGAGTCATTACTCCAATTTTCGAATTTGGAAATAAAAATGGATGTAGCAAATGACTTTCATTCCAAAGGCTTTTTGTTCGCGAAATCGGATTCGAACTACTCTCTTTATATCGGATCGAGTAATCTAACAAGTACTGCTCTTACTACTAATGTTGAGTTGAACGTAGGTCTACAGTATTTATCGGAAGAAAATGCTTTTTTAAAGCAATACCGGTCTGATTTCAATGAATATTGGGAGGGTGCTGTGTTTGTAGATCAAGATTTCATAAACCGGTATAGCGAATTATATAATTCTTCAAAGGAGTATAGATTCAAGCAAAAATTAAAGATTACTGAGGTTTCCGATACTGAATCTCCCTTCTATCAAAGGATGAGGCCGAATAAAATGCAGCGGACAGCTCTGAAGAATTTAGAACATCTTAGAACTTCGGGAGCCAATAAAGCCCTGCTGATTTCTGCGACTGGAACTGGCAAAACCTTTTTAAGTGCGTTTGATGTAGAACGGGTTAATCCAAAGCGTATTCTCTTTGTTGTCCACAGGAGAACCATTGCTCAAAAATCATTGGATACTTTTAAGCAATTGATGCCTCATCGAACAATGTCATTGTATTCGGGGACTGAGAGAGGAAGGGGAGATTTTCTCTTTGCCACAATACAAACAGTTGCAAGAGATATATCGGAAGGAGTTTTTAATTCTAATGACTTTGATTATATCATTATCGATGAAACTCATAGAGCAGAGGCTAATTCTTATAGATCTCTTTTGGAGTTTTTTAAACCCAATTTCTTATTGGGAATGACTGCTACTCCTGAGAGGACTGACGGAGGAGATATTTTCAAATTGTTCGATCACAACATAGCCTATGAAATAAGGTTGCATCAAGCTCTTGAAGAAGAAATGTTGGCGCCGTTTCATTACTACGGAGTTACAGATCTAACAGTTAATGGTGAAACAATTGATGATCATTCTGATTTCAGTAAGTTAGTCTCAGATGAGCGGGTTAAACACATAGTTGAAAAAGCCAACTTCTACCGTTGTGATTCCGGTAAAGTACGAGGATTGATATTTTGTTCTAGAAAGGCCGAGGCTAATGAGCTATCCGCTCGCCTTCTGGACTATGGGTTAAAAGCCGTCGCACTTACTGGTGAATCCACAGAAGTTGAAAGGAAAAAGAGTATCGATCAACTCGAAGAAGGCATAATTGACTATATCATTACGGTTGATATTTTTAATGAAGGTATCGACATTCCTTTAGTCAATCAGGTGATTATGTTGAGGCCAACTCAGTCTGCGATTATTTTCGTTCAACAATTGGGTAGAGGTCTTCGTAAAGCTGCAGGAAAAGAATATCTGACGGTTATTGACTTCATAGGGAACTACTCCAATTCATACTTAATTCCGATTGCGTTGTATGGCGATACTTCCTTTAATAAGGATAGTATACGAAAGCTATTAGTTGGCGGTAGCCAGGGGCTTCCCGGAAGTTGTACGATAGACTTTGATGAAATAGCTCAAAACCAAGTTTTTAATGCATTGGCATCGGCAAACCTTACTAGGAAAAAAGATCTTGAAGCTGATTATAAAGTAGTCCAGAAGATTCTAGGAAGAAGCCCTATGATGGTAGATTTCCTTGAACATGGCGCTCGAGATCCGTTTCATTTTATTGATTATTCAGGATCGTTGTATCATTTTGCAAAGTTAATTGGTGATGAATTAGATCTGATTAGTTCATTACACCAAGAAGTGCTCAATTATTGCTCCAAATTTGTCAATGATGGTAAGCGAATACTAGACTCAATAATTTTAAAACTTTTATGTGAAAATCACACATTATCGATATCCGTGATTAAAGATCGAGCCTTTGTTCACTTGTCTCAAGTAGTAGACGATTCTGATATAATAACTGCCCTGCATTGTATCAACCTAAACTTTGATATTATTCGTTACAAAAAGCAAGATGCTCGCATTTCCGATAAACTCGGATTTGCATTGCTTGAATTCGATGGTGAAAATATTATTCGTACCGAAGAGTTTCATCTATTGCTAGGTGATCAAGTATTTAGTCGCTATTTAGTGGATTCTTCAGAATACAGTATACTTAAGTTCAAAGAGCGTATTCAAGGAATTCAATATTACGGACAAGACTTCATTCTCTATGAAAAATATACCAGAAGAGATGTGTTGAGGATATTGGGTTGGGATAAGAATCGGAATGCTACAACCATCGGTGGATATCGGATGAGTCCAGATAAGACCAATTGTCCAATTTTTGTAACCTATCATAAAGCGGATGATGTCGAAGGCAGCATTGCTTATGAAGATGAATTCATTAGTACATCAGTTTTTAAATGGATGTCTCGATCTAATAGACGTATAAATAGTGCTGAATTAGAGCCGATTATAAATGCTCGAAGTAATGGGTTGAGATTGCCATTGTTCTTGAAAAAGGATGACAACGAAGGGATTGATTTTTACTATTTGGGCGATGTTCTTCCTGTAGAGAATTCGATTGAACAACAATACATGCCCGATGATAATGGAAAGAAATTGCCCGTAGTCAAGTTTGAGTTTGAACTTTCTAATCCTATTGAATCAGCTCTTTATAAGTATTTCCAGGACTAAAGCCATGAGATTAAGCGACTACCTTAAAGGACAGATGAGAATGTCACATATTTATCAACCTGTCATGATTTGGACCTTATTAGATAAGGGCGGTAAAGCTTCAATCCATGAAATTGCGCGAGAAATTGCTGGTTATGATGAAGCAATGCTCGAATACTATGAAGAGCGTGTGAAAAATATGGTAGGGAAGGTCTTAACAAAAAATAAAATTACATCAAGACCCCTATCTGATAGACAAAGCTTTGAATTGTCGGCATTATATAATAAAGATGAAATTGAGGAGTTAAAGGAACTCTGTGAGAAAAAAATATCCGAATTTATTGAAAGAAGAAACATCGATATCTGGGACCATCGTCGTAACACAAGGAGACCTGTTCCAGGTAGCGTTCGTTATAAGGTCTTAGTAAATGCTCACCATAAATGTGAACTCTGTGGTATTGATGCTTCAGTTAGGGCTTTAGAGGTTGATCATATTGTCCCAAAAAGTCTAGGCGGCCCTGATAGTTTAGATAATTATCAAGCGCTTTGTTATAAGTGCAATACGAATAAGGGAAATCGTTCGGATATAGATTTGAGAGGACTTGCTGAAGACTATGTTGAATATGGTCAATGTATATTTTGTGATCAAAGTGAAGTTCTAGGGGAAAATGAATTAGCTAAAGCATTTTATGATAAGTTTCCAGTTACAGAAGGACACGTTCTCATTGTTCCTAAAAGACATGTGAAAAGTTATTTTGAATTATTTCAGCCAGAACTTAATGCCATCAACAGGTTAATGAAACAGGTTAGAGAACAGTTAATGGTAGGTGATAGCAATATAACAGGTTTCAATATTGGTACCAATGATGGATTAGACGCAGGACAGACAGTAATGCATTGTCATATGCATTTAATTCCAAGACGAGAAAATGATACGTCTGATCCGCGTGGCGGCGTTCGCGGTGTGATTCCAGAAAAGCAGAAATACTAAGTTACATGGGGATTTTTCGCCTAGCGGCGAAAGAACCCTTCACTGGTGCCCTTGTACCCAA
>DAIPYN010000060.1:0-4596 GCA_036782715.1 Flavobacteriaceae bacterium | reverse complement strand
AATTCAAAGTGGTTAAAATCAACCATGAATTCAAAAACGTTGTTGTTTCTCACAAAGCGCTTATCGAAGCAGATATTGAGGAGCAGAAAAAAGAAATCATCGCGCAGCTCGAAAAGGGTCAAGTACTTGAAGGAGTGGTTAAAAACGTTACTTCTTATGGTGTATTTATTGATCTTGGAGGCGTTGATGGTCTTATCCACATTACCGATCTTTCTTGGAGCCGTATCAACCACCCATCAGAAATCGTTGAGCTTGACCAGAAATTAAATGTTGTAATCCTTGACTTTGATGAAAATAAGTCACGTATTCAATTAGGTCTTAAGCAACTTGAAAAGCACCCATGGGAAGCACTTAGTGATGACATCCAAATTGGTTCTAAAATCAAAGGTAAAGTCGTAGTTATTGCTGATTACGGTGCGTTTGTTGAGGTTGCTGAAGGAGTTGAAGGTCTTGTACACGTTTCGGAAATGTCATGGTCAACTCACCTAAGATCTGCACAAGATTTCGTGAATGTTGGTGATGAGGTTGAAGCAGTAGTTCTTACCCTTGATCGCGAAGAACGTAAAATGTCTCTTGGTGTAAAACAACTTACTCCAGATCCATGGACTGATATCACTTCTAAGTATCCTGTTGGTTCACGCCACAAAGGAATCGTTAGAAACTTTACCAACTTTGGTGTTTTCCTTGAATTAGAAGAAGGTATTGACGGTCTTATCTATATTTCAGATCTTTCTTGGACTAAGAAAATCAAGCACCCATCTGAATTTGTTGCAGTTGGTGATACTCTTGAAGTTGAGGTTCTTGAATTAGATGTTGATGGTCGTAAACTAAGCCTAGGTCACAAACAAACTATGGAAAATCCATGGGATAAGTATGAGGCTGATTTTGGTGAAGGTACCGTTCATACAGCTAAAATTACTGATCTAGTAGATAAGGGTGCTACGATCACCTTTAATGAAGATATCGTTGCCTTTATCCCTGCTCGTCACCTTGAAAAAGAAGACGGAAGCAAACTAGGAAAAGGTGATGAGGCTGAATTCAAGGTGATTGAATTTAACAAAGACTTCAAGCGTGTAGTTGCAAGCCACACTGCCATCTTCAGAGAGCAGGAAGCTAAAAACTTAACCGCTACTAAGAAGAAAATGGAAGCTCAAGCAGAGGAGTCTAAGACTACTCTAGGAGATGCTAACTCACAACTACAGGCTCTTAAAGATAAAATGCAGTCTAAAGGAGAGTAATTATTTTTCTCTATAGAATAATAAAGCCCGGGGTATTACCCGGGCTTTTTTTGTTACTTTTGCGCTAAAGCTGACTTTATATATGTCTTCTAACCTGCTTCTCGATTCAAAATCTATTGGAGTAATTCTTCATCGACTAGCTAATCAGCTTTTAGAAACTCATCTTGATTTTAAAAACACCGTTCTTATCGGTTTACAGCCTCGAGGGGTTTATTTGGCTGAACGACTCGCTAAACTTCTAAAAGAGGATTATGCGGTAAGCGACCTGCGACTAGGTTATCTTGATATCACTTTCTTTAGAGATGATTTCAGGAGATCTGAAAAACCACTGAGTGCGAGTAAGACTAAGATTGACTTTCTCGTTGAAAATCAAAAAGTAGTTTTTATTGATGATGTGCTTTACACAGGAAGAAGTATTCAATCAGCATTATCGGCCATCCAATCATTTGGTAGACCTTCATCGGTAGAACTTATGGTGCTTATTGATCGAAGATTTTCTCGTCATTTACCGATACAGCCCAATTATAGAGGTCGACAGGTAGATGCGATTAACGAAGAGCGAGTTCGCGTTCTTTGGAAAGAAAAGGATGGAGAAGATGCTGTATATATCGAAAACAAGAATTTGAAATGAGTGAACTAAGCGTAAAACACTTGTTGGGAATCAAATACCTCACCGAGGATGATATTCAACTTATTTTTGAAACCGCTGACCATTTCAAAGAAGTTCTTTCTAGGCCTATTAAAAAAGTACCTAGTCTTAGAGACGTTACTATAGCCAATATCTTTTTTGAAAATAGCACACGCACCAAACTTTCTTTTGAACTTGCTCAAAAGCGATTATCTGCAGATGTAGTGAATTTTTCTGCTGGTCAATCTTCGGTGAAGAAAGGAGAAACCCTTGTGGATACCGTAAACAATATTCTAGCCATGAAGGTGGATATGGTGGTCATGCGCCATCCAAATCCTGGAGCTGGAGTGTTTCTTTCGAAACATATTGATGCCAGTATCGTAAATGCCGGGGATGGTGCGCACGAACACCCAACCCAAGCTCTATTAGATGCCTTCTCAATGCGCGAACGATTAGGGGATTTAGGCGGCAAGAAGGTGCTTATTGTAGGGGATATTCTACACTCGCGAGTAGCGCTTTCGAACATCTTCTTACTCCAGAAGTTAGGTGCAAAGGTTACGGTGTGTGGTCCTCAGACCCTCATACCCAAGTATATATCGTCTTTGGGTGTTGAAGTGGAGCATGATTTAGATCGTGCGCTGGTCAATGCTGATGTGGCAAATATGCTTCGAATTCAAAATGAGCGACTAGATCAATCTTATTTTCCATCGACTCGAGAATATGTGATGCAGTATGGTTTAACCGATGAACGTCTATCCCGACTTGATGGTGTTCCTCTGATTATGCATCCAGGCCCTATTAACCGGGGAGTAGAGATTACTTCCTCGATTGCCGATTCAGAGCATGCGATTATTTTAGATCAGGTTTCTAATGGGGTTGCAATTCGTATGGCGGTCATGTATTTATTGGCAGGTAAGCAATAAAGGATTAAATCGGTATGGCTTATAATTTATTAGAGAATTACAGTATGGATCAGCTTCGCAGGTTTGAATTCGATCAACTGCAGGAGCATTTAATTGTAGCTTTAAACGATTCTGAACTTGGTGATAGCGATTTTCAGTGGATTGAAAAGGTTGCTTCAGATCTGAGTAACCGGTCATTATCCTTTGTGGTTTTATCCGAAAAATTAACCTACGAGGTATTACCTGAAACGATCAACCTTTGCCCCACCTTAGAAGAAGCTATTGATCTCATCGAATTTGAAGAAATACAAAGAGATTTAGGATTATGATGTTTAGTGTGCGTACTCTTGGTGCTTACGCCGCTACCCCTAGAAAACTAGCTAACCCTAGTGCTCAGTATATTAGTTTTAATCGAAATCATTTTCTTATTGATTGTGGTGAGGGAACGCAACGTTCCTTAAGAGCTTGTGGCGTTAATCTTCTCGGTATTCAGAAGGTTTTTATTTCGCATTTACACGGAGATCACTTTTACGGTCTCCCTGGTTTAATAGCAACCATGAATGCGCTGAAACGTACCGATGAATTAGAGATTTATGGTCCTAAAGGAATCAAGGAACTTCTGATCACCTTGTTGAAGGCCTCTGATTCTTGGACTCGATATCCACTTCGTTTTATTGAACTAGAATTGACCGATTCTGAAGTTATTTTTGAATCTGACAAAGTGCGGATAGCCACTATCCCTTTGAAACACCGTATTTACACCAATGGTTTCTTGTTTGAGGTTTTTGATAATGGGGCTTGGAACAAACTTTATGCCTATTGCAGTGATACCGCTTTTTTACCTCAGATCACTTCTATTATCGAAGATGTTCATGTTTTATACCATGAATCGACCTTTTTAGAGCCTGAGGATCATCTTTGCGAAAAAACAAGGCATTCGACGGCTTCTGAGGCTGGTAAAATTGCGCAACTAGCTCAGTCAAAATTCTTAATTTTAGGTCACTATTCAACCCGATATAAAAATCTTGATCTCTTTAGACAAGAAGCTTCGAATCATTTTAATAATGGTGAAATACTTCTTTCTGATGATCACGAGTTATTTGAATTTCCATGGCCGAAAAAGATTTAGCGAACTACCGCAAAAACTATAGTAAATCATCACTCGATGAATCACATCTAGAAGCGTCACCTTTTGAGCTTTTTAAAATCTGGTTTGAAGAGGCTGATAATGACTCTAAAATAGAGGAAGCCAATGCGATGTCCCTTTCTACGGTAGGCAAGGATATGAAACCTCGTACCCGGGTGGTACTTCTCAAAGAATTCAATACTCAAGGTTTTGTGTTTTTTACTAACTACAAGAGCAAAAAAGGTCAGGCTCTAGCAGAAAACTCATTCGCTTGTATTTCTTTCTTTTGGGCTTCTCAGGAGCGTCAGGTAATTATCGAAGGAAGGGTTGAAAAGATTTCGGCTAAAGACTCTGACACTTACTTTAACTCTAGACCCTTAGGTAGTCGTCTTGGGGCTCTGGCTTCACCTCAAAGTCAGGTGATTTCGGATAGAGCTTTTTTAGAGGATGAATTAAAAAAGGTTCAAGAGCAATTTAAATCTGAATTGCCAAAACGTCCCGACCATTGGGGCGGATACCTCCTTATTCCAGATCATTTTGAATTCTGGCAAGGGAGAGAAAACCGACTTCACGATCGTATTCGTTATGATTATGATAATAAGTCTTGGTCTGCAGTACGATTAGCTCCGTAAAGCGTATATTACCCCTTTAATCCTCGAATTATGTCTTCTTCGAAGTATCAATATATTAATCGTGAAATTA
>DAIPYN010000059.1:0-4729 GCA_036782715.1 Flavobacteriaceae bacterium | reverse complement strand
TAGCTCGTCGGGCTCATAACCCGAAGGTCGTAGGTTCGAGTCCTGCCTCCGCTACTACCCGAGACCCGAAGACATTTTGTCTTCGGGTTTTGTTTTTCTCAGAACTCCAAGTTTCTATGAAACAGCCAGTTATCTCTAAAAGCAGGTGGATGTTCGAGGTTCGATATTCTTTAGTTTTCGGAGAGTAGTGTAACCCATCGGGAAATAGTACATCTTGCAGCCTTCGCTTTTGCTTAGTATTTATGGATTCCCAGAATTGACGGGGGTTTTCGAGTAGTGAAAGAATTTTTTCGTCCAAAATTGCAAGGTTCGATTTTTTTGAAGGGAGGTTTTCGAGTTTTAGCTCAATTTCTTTGATTTCCTCTTGTGTAATGCGCGTGAATTTATTCCACATCTTTTCGTTGATGTGACCCACGGCAAATCGTCTTTCCAAGTTTTCTAATTCATTTTCTTTTTGGGTAATCTGGGAAAGGAGGTTCTTCCGTTTACCGTCAAAACTTTTTAGCGAGTCTTCTAAAACGATTCTCACTTGTTCTTTGAGAATAGGGATGAGTTTGGGATTCATCTGGAAACCATCAAGCAGTTCTCCAAACTTCTCATGCATGCCCATACGCTTGGTTCTGCTCGTGGAGTTTGCATTTACTGTATGGTTGCACTTATTACACTTGTAGTAATAGTTGCCCGTTTTCTTATGTTGGTAGGAAGTCATGTTCTTCTCACAATTTGAGCAATATAGAAACTTTGGTATTAAAGGGGTATCCAGTTTCCCAGGTAGCTTTGAAATACCGGCCATGAATGATCCGGTGAGCTTCTTTTGTAGCAGTTTCCAATCTGCAAGAGAAACAATAGCTTCCCAATTTCCTTTGATTTCTTGTCCTCCCAGTAATTTATTTCTGCTGATTCCAGCATAAAATGGATTACGCCACATGTTACAGAGGGTCTGCTTAGGGATTTTAAAACCTTTGTTTGCCATGAAGTCGATGATCTCCTTATCCGAAGCATCTTGGTAGATTTTCATTTTAAACGCTTTCTTGAGCCATTTGCCTTCTTCGTTAATTTTTATTTCCTGTATACCCTGAACTTTATTTGGATCTGTGACCCGTGGGCCGTATTTGTCATAACCTCTTGGAGCAGTTCCCAGATGGAATCCCTTTCGGACAAAATTTTTCATCCCTGGAATAATGACATCTTGACGGTTGAAATTTTCCTGTTGTGCTACTAAGAGCTCTTTTGCGAAGTCGTGTTCACTTCTTTCATCAAAGGTGTGTTTCCCGCTACTGACTGCATAGATGCGTACGTTAAACTTTGTACGTAAAGAGGAGAGTAGACTAATGTGCTCTACTCCCGAGCGACCGAACCTGCTGGGTGACCAAAGAAGAATTAACTTTGGCCTTTTTGAAACAGGTGTTTTTTTGAGGGTTTCTATCAGGTTGATCAAGGTCTTTTGACTCTTGAGATTCTTGGAGCTTTCGTAAGCAGCATCAAACTCCTTGGTGATTAATAGATGGTGCTCACTGGCAAAACCTTTGATTGCCATTACTTGGGTTTCTATACTTGAGTTTCTTTCAAACTGCTCTTTTGAACTCACGCGAGAGTAAGACCAAACAATAGCATTTTGAAAATCCTTCATGTTATATGAATTCATGATTCTAAATTTTAATTTGTTTCGATTAATAGCATGGCAAGCTCATAGGCTGCCATGGCCAATTCTTGGTAGTCGTCATTGGTTAATTCAATTTGTAAATGTGATTCTAAGCGGTGCTTAGGCATCAAATGTGCACTTCCTATTTGATGGTCCATCCCTGTCGTGGATTAGCCCAGAAAGTCGCATTGGAGGCTGGGTGGGTTGAACGATCATGAATGAGGTGTTATAATGTGAAATACATAATGAGATGCATTACGCTTCTTTATAGCAATGGTAGCGCCCTGAGGGAGGTCGTTGTTCCTTAAATAATGTATGATTTCTTCCATGGTCTTAGAAGACTCATGCACACAAGAAAATTTACCTTGTTCTTCGTTAATGATGAACTCTATATACTTGGGTTTCTTCCTTTGAACTATTTCGAGCATATCATGATAAGTATCCTCGAAAAGGTCGGAGCAATTTCCTGTTACATACAGTTCTGTAGCAATGAGTTTGTTGAACATGTTAGTGAGCGGAATGGCAATTCTGACTTCATTAACCCGCTTTGAATCGAGGTCCTTTATTTCCCCAGTAAGTGCCCAGTCGTTGGTTTCAGGATAGTAGTTGAAATCAATTTGCTTTTTATGGTTCACAAAAAGTTCCGTAAGAGTAAGCGTGAATTCAGTCATTTCTTGACGCATAGTTTGCATCAATACAGGGTCGTTATTTATCCCTCTGAGCATTCCTTTTTCGTCTTCTGATAATCGGGAGTGCGGGTTGTCGAGTTCGCTGTTTAGTAATTCATCGTAGGCCTTATTATCATACCATATGTTTTTACCGAGCTTGAACAGCGCATCACTAGAGATTCCTAGATTAGATAGTTGATGGATAATATGAAACCATAGCCCTTGGTAGATATTCATCTTAAGATGTTTCTCATCCACAACATATGGCAGCAGACCCTTAGTCTTCCAATAATTAACTTTACGAGAGGGGACCCCGAAATCTTTTGGCGTAATGGTCCATGTCGAAAAAGCGCTTGTTGCCTTAGTCATGATGTCAAGGTTCGATAATCTCATAACTGAAAATAATTTAACATATAAACTTACATTAATGTAAATTTATAATGAAAATATGAGTTGAGCAAACTCAAATTCTTTATGAAAAGAAGCAGGTTGCTTTAGAAATAAAGAAAAATGCTCCTGTTTAGGAGCAATAAATAAAGCCTTGAGCGTCTACGTGATGTAGACATTGCGTAAACGCTCTGGTTTACAGCATGTAAACACAAAGAATATGATGATACAAAACGAACAATATAGAAATTGCACGGTAAGTTTTAGAACGACATCGGCTCATAAAATCCAGTTAAATAAGCTGGCCGAGGCTTCTTCCATGCCGACATCTGAATACCTTTTACACTTGACCAATTTGCATCCACACGTCATAGATAAAATGTCAGGGGAGACAATAAAAGAGCAGCAACTAAGAGAGGAAGTGCGGAAGCTTCAGCGGCGTGTCACTAAGCTTGAAACCGATCTTGAAAATGCTGACCTACGTATTGAAATAGAACAATCGGCACTCACACAAAAGATCCAAACCATTTCAAAGTTGGAATTAGAGGTTAAACAAAAAGATGCTGAGATTCAGGGTTTACATGTTACGAGCAACAAAATGAAAGAAATTCACCAGTCACAGCTATCAATTGGAAATAAGATTCCTGACAAGAATCAGGAAGTTGTTAAGAAAAAAAAGCTTGAATCGGATGAATATGTTTTAGCTGGGTTAGGACTTGCGGGAGTTTTAGCCATTTCGTTTAAGGCGGTGCTAAAAAGATGAAATTGAGCAACTATTCTTAGAAGAACATGAGCAGTTTTCACAGCGAGCAACTTTATTCGCTTCTACCCTTTCCTTCTTGGCGTCAGAAATCACTTTCTTCACATCTAACCAATTGTCCCTGCCTTCTAGAACTTCTAAAGGCGTATAAATTCCATGAGCGGAATGTGGCCTATTCATATAGGCATCGATTGTCGAACTGAGGATTTGCTTTAGCTGCAGCCCGTCTCGAGCAATGTGAACAGAACCAAATTCATTTTTCAACGTGTGAAACACACGCTCAATCATAGAATTTGAGGCCATGACACTTTTACCTGCAACCCAATGCGTCACTCTAAAGTACATATAGAGCAGTTCGGTGTCAATAATTTTCTTGTTCTCACTGCCGCCATCTGTCATATAAATGATCTTGTCAGGGTTATGCTTCAAGAATGCTTCTCTCAACACATCTGCAGATATAGACTTCCTCAGCTTATCAGATAATCGCCAATTCACAATACCTCTAGACTTATTATCCACGATACAATACAAATACCACTTTTCACCATAGATGGTTTTAATAATCGAAACATCAGCATGCCAGATATCATGAACATTTTTAGCTCTGATTTTTATGGCTTGTGGCTTGTAGGTTTTCATTTGCTTAGTAGTAGTTAGATCCTTTACTATGCCATAGAATGAACCTCGCCCCATAGCTATTTGGCCCTTTCGAATGGCATGCGCATAAATAACACTCTTATTCTCGCCACCTTCCTTCACCAACTGACGACACAACTGGCGTTCCGCACGCCTTATCTTATTTGGTGTACGTCGCGCACAGATTTTATCTGTGGTTAAGGAGCAATTCATCTCTAGGATATTTTTCCATCCCCAATATCTATTTTTACTAATGCCAGCATGCTCAAGGAAATATTGTTGGGTGACTAACCCACCAAGTCCCTCAACCACTTCCACGAACTTTTCTTTATTCTCGCTTAACATCCGAGTAAAGCGGTTGACTCCCATAGCATCCTTTATGAAACTAACGAATGTCATATAGGAATCTATGGCCTGCTTACTGCGTTCCAATTCTTCATCGCGTCGTGATAGGTATTTAATCACCGTTGGATGCTCTGCCCCATTTTCGAATTGATTAACAAATTTTGAAATGGGCGTTTTTCGCCATTCTGAAAGCGTTGCTCTTGGAATTTTGCGAATGTCACTTTTTGAAAAGTGTGTTAGCTCCTCACCGCAACAAACGGCAAATTTGAGCTCTAATGGATACTTTGAATT
>DAIPYN010000058.1:1973-4747 GCA_036782715.1 Flavobacteriaceae bacterium | reverse complement strand
GGGTTGTTTACCGCAGTAATTCAGGGAGCGACGGCGTTGAATAATTATCAGGGGAGAAGTAACTTAGTCACGAAGTCCTTATTAATAATCATCTCAACTTTTAGTAAATGAAAAGCGTCGTAAAAATTCCTTTATTGCTCATCTTACTAGGTTGCCAGAATGTAGATAATCCTGTAGAATCAATATCTATAAAGGAAGATACAGTAGCTGTTCCAGTTTTATCTAGTGCAGGGATTGATCAAGGAACTAGGGGAGTGGAACTTTTAGTCAGTCCATACAAACACATTGATTCCGCTATTTATTTGGAAATATCGACTCCGTTGGCAAATAGTGCGCTCAAAGATTATCTCACGCCGAATACAAAGGATAGCCTTGAGTTGTATTTTGATGGGTTTGCGCATGAAAAATGGGGTTTTATCGAGCGATTAAGTGAAATAGACGCGCTGCCTTTTGAAGCTGAGTTTTTTAATGAGGGGATTTTTACTTCAAAAATTGAACGTATTATCACCGAAGATAATTACACGTTACTCTTACTAAAAATGAATCCTAAGAATGGTGAGCCATGGATTGGTGGTATATGCCCTGGACTAGGATGGATCATAAAAATGGATCATATCGAGAATGGGTATTCTTATGCAGGGAGCACGGGGCAGTTTAAATACAGTTTTAAATACGGCAAGTCACCAACTTCTATTGAGGTACGCAACAAGAACTCTACGCCGTATTTGGAAGTTAGAACCGATGCAGGAGGAATTGGACAGGGGCGCGAAGGTATAGTCTTGTATAAAATGGATCCTTTTGGGGAAATTCTATTCAATAATATTTATCTCACCTTTTATTCAGACATACGCTGGTTGCCGCAAGATACTGCCCGTTCAATATGGGCATTTAGGCTTTTAGATGTCGATCCATCTCAATGGGATGGAAACGAGCTGCACGTGGAGTCTGAAGTTGATTTAACTTATGACATTTCTTCAGATTTTTCTGAAATAGAAATAGGTCATAGAGTAAATACCTCAGTTTTCACATACAGTAATAGAATGTCAGGGCAAGTGATGTATTCAGACACTATTCCCGAATTTTCTTTCAATCAGTTCGAGATTTTAAGGAAGAATTAAAAAGGAAATGGCTGACCTTCCTCGAAGTCCTTAGGAGGTGTAGGGGGCTTATTTTTTTCTAAGTCTAGTAATACGTCTTCGGGGAGTTCAACGTTCGCTAATTCTTCCTCTTCCTTTTCAAGTTTGTGGTTCCATTCTACCATCATGGCAAATTCATCGGTAAGGTCATTTGGGAGTACGCCTTTGGCGATATCTATAAGGTAGGACATGGGATAACGTTTGTCTAGAAAGTCCAGAATTTTATCAGCTGCCAAATAGCCACCATAATCTAACACTTGACGAACTAATGGTCTTACAGGGATTTCCCGAGGATATATAATATAACATTCACCTCCCGACATATAGGCTTTCCCATTAGGCCATATATCAGCTTCAATATGCAGGATATCGTGTCTTTCAACAATACTCTCGTAAAGCCATTTTATCTCACGTGGGTCCTCTATTGGATCAACCCAATGCGGCTCTTCATTATCCCTAAGTAAGGATTCCTTTTCGTTCATTACTGCCGTAATGCGGTGTTTGACCCTTCTTAGGAAAAATGCAATAACGTCTGGCCCCATGCTACTGCCTCCAAAACAATTATGGCTATCGCTATAAGAGAACCAACAAACTTGTTCCATCATTATACTCTACTTGTTAATATTTTGATTTAATCTGCTTGTGTGCCTTCTAAGATTTCATTGTAGTATTCGCCGCCTTCGTTAGCTTCAAGGTCGAAACCTGTTTGTTTAACTGGTCCATTTTTTACAGCTATAAATTCACCGTGGCGATCTGATAAAGGACCTTTAAGGATCACAATTCTATTAGGTAGGGAATACTTCATGAATTCTCTACATTGCCCCCAGCTTAGTGGTTCAAAACTCATTTCTGAGTTATTGTAAGTAAGAATTAGATTTCCCCTATCGTTTATTTGGAAGCTTGGATAAAATCTGATAGCGTGATACACATAGGCATCAGGCTCTATTTGAAAAGGTGTACAGCTAATGAATTCGTTCTTTACAGTTTGAGGAATGTTGTTCCAATCAATACCGCGGCCAACTGAAACTCTAAAGGTATAATATGCGAGAGGTCTTTCTTTTAATCTATTAACATCAAAGAAGTAAATATGAGATGATGCATTGCCTTGATTTCCATACTGAAGTTCATAAGAAAGCAATTGTTCATCTTCCCAATGATGGAGTCTAAAAGAAGAGTTAACTCTTCCCCAAGCAGTGCCAATATCTAATTTAAGATCTTTGATGATTATACCGCTAGGTTCCGAAATTATCTGAGCCCTTACATTTGTGGTACAAGCGTGACAGGTGTATTCTTCGTCCTTGAGATAGCTGATCCGTATAAATTCATCCTTCTTCAACTGCGCAGTAAAAACGGTTACCCATTCATCTCCTTTGCCATCGTCAAAAAGAGTAAAGGTGGTTAATAGGTTATTCTCATCTGTTGGGATTGCTCGTCCTGGATGCTTTGACCAGGGACCTTGAAAAAACCGAGTGGAATTGCCGATTTTTTCAGTCAGCATTGATTCTTTGTCGAAATTTCTTAGCCAAGGTGCATATCGATCGTCAAAAATCATATACCATCGCGTTGTACCTATTCTTGTTGCGGACAGATTGCCGTTTTCCGTAATATCCCAAGTAACTCCTTTACTCCAGTTAACAA
>DAIPYN010000058.1:0-1873 GCA_036782715.1 Flavobacteriaceae bacterium | reverse complement strand
AAAATATCTTCAATACAAAGCTTTGCCCTTTCATGTGAGGATGTATTCGTCGAGACGTATACTACGTAATCCTCGTCTTGGAATTTATGAGAGGCTCTTTTTTCCCAATCTAGAGCAAGGGCTTGATTAGAAAGGAGAATAAGTATAGCTGCGTAAATGAATTTCACTAAAGGATGATTTATAAAAAGGTGAGACTAAAAAGATTGTATTAAATTTAAGGAATCCATCAAGTCATTAATCCTTCAGTCAGGAGACAATTCGAAAATTTATGCACCGATTAACTCGAGTCTTTGCTAATCTTACTTTTTACGCTACTATCGTTTGTTCAGTAGTTTCTATAATACTCATTGTTGCAGGACTAAGTGTTGATTTTACTGAAATCGAGGGTAGAAATAATTCAATTGATGATGACTTGATTCGAGTATTAGCATTTGCTGTTTCTATGGGCTTTGTATGCTTTATTACCTCAGTACTTTTTCATGTTCGACTCATAGCGTTCAAGGAGGATTAGAATTAACAGCTGATGAAAAGATTTTTACAATACCTATTCGGGGTTTCGGTTATTGTGATAGGACTCTTTTTAATTCTAGAAAGGAAGAATTCAAATATTCTCCCTTACGCTAACCCCAATTACAATGGAAATTTTCATTGTTCGGTTTCTGATACTGTATTTGGTATAGATGTGAGTCATCATAATGGAATAATTGATTGGGAAACTTTGAAATTAAACCACCCTGAGATTGAGTTCGCTTACATCCGATGTGTCGTTGGCCCTGGCCGTGTGGATAATAGATACTTGAAGAATGTACAAGGCGCTAAACGTGTCGGGATTAAAACGGGAGCCTACGTGTATTACTATGCAAATAGAAATTCGACTTCACAGTTCGGCAATTTTAAGAACCATGTGCTTATGTCTCAACATGAATTAGTACCTGTGTTAGACATTGAAAAGCCCAGCAAATACGGTCCAGATAACCTTAGAAAAGGATTGGCGAACTGGCTTGAATTGGTTGAAAATGAATATGGTGTTAGGCCTGCTTTATATTCGAATCTAGGTTACTTCGAACAGTACCTCATTGGCTATTTTAATGATTACTCCAAATGGATAGCTGCGTATAGTCGGTGTCCTTCAAATATCGATTGGGATATTCATCAGTTTTCAGAAGAGGGTCAATTTAAAGGAATTCACGGTTTTGTTGACATGAACTATTGTAGTCGATCTTCTTTTAATAAGTTTTTGATAGCCAGATGAGTGAACTAGATCGTTTTTTAAAAGCCCAAGAAAATTCATTTGAGCGAGCATTGTCGGAGATTGAAAATGGAAAGAAAGTGACGCATTGGATGTGGTATATCTTTCCTCAAATCAAAGGATTGGGTAAATCTTATAATTCACTTTATTACGGAATTGACTCCAAAATGGAGGCGAGAATATATTTGTCACATGAGGTTTTAGGCCCTAATCTACAGATTTGTGTCGAGGCTTTGTTGACGCATGCAGACAGGAGGGCTCATGAAATGCTGGGATGGGGTGATTCGATGAAGTTAAAGTCTTCGATGACGCTTTTCAATGAAGTTTCTAATGAAGCGTGTTTTGAAAAATTGCTTGGTACTTTTTTCAACGGTACAAAGTGCCAAAAGACTCTAAGTCTGCTCCAAAACAAGTAGCCAACAACCTTGTCAAAACCGGGAAAACGACCAATCTGACCGGATATTTGTACCAGCAAAAGGGAGATACCCGATTGTGTAACCAAAACAAAATCTTAAGTACAATTGCAACGGTCTTTGTTAGTAGGACCAACGTGATCCAGAATTTAGGCGGTCAGTTTTAGACGCTTACGGACATAAATGCGCAGTATGTGATTACAATATTCAA
>DAIPYN010000057.1:0-5032 GCA_036782715.1 Flavobacteriaceae bacterium | reverse complement strand
TGGTCTGTCCTTTTGTTGGGCAGACTCTACATCATTTTGGAGGAGTTTTTGGGGCGCAGGTCAGCTGCCGTGGTGCTCCTCGAACAATTCGTGTCGATAACGGCCCGGAATACATCAGCGGCACGCTTATGGAATGGGCTGAGAACAAGGGTATCACCCTAGCGCACATCCAGCCCGGGAAACCGCAACTGAACGCTTATGTCGAGCGCTATAACCGGACGGTCCGGCACGAATGGCTGGACTTGTACATTTTCGAAAGCTTAGAGGAGGTTCAGCAGATTGCCACGGAGTGGCTCTGGTCTTACAATCACGGACGGCCCAACATGGGCAACGGCGGGATGACTCCCGCGCAGAAACTGAAGATGGCCAAGCCCCCGCAAAAATGGGGAGATTACCCCATATGTTTTCGTCTCTATATGCACTATATGAAAAGTGTGATTGTAATGATGCGAAAGTACAAACAGATGTACGTGCATATATCACCAAAGACTGTGCTAAACGAAAAGTCACATTCAAAGCAAAAAAACCGTCTCTACAAGCACTACTTTTAAAGTTTATGTTTGATGATGGAACAACAAAAGATTGCAAACGAGTAAGTTCTTACGTGCGTGTCTTTATACTTGCAACACCTTTGGTAACCTTCTTAATATTCCTAATAATTTTTCTTTAAACGAACAATTGTTTATGAATAAGGCTTATCGCTTTCTTTCTTTCGCTTTTGGTTAAGCCAAAGAAAAAAAGGCCCGTGCAATAAACAACACTATAAAATACGAGCATTAAAAGTAACATCCAAACTGAATCGAAATCAAATATATCTTTAAATAAAAAAACAGCAAAAGACGCAAAGATAGACGGGCTCACACCAGGTAAAAAACAATACAATGAAAATTCGGAAAACTTTAAGTCAGCGAGTCTCAACGCATAAGGTATTAAAAATATGCTGTAGACACACCCAATAGCCAATAATGTGCTGCTCGCAGAACCAATATGATCTAATTGTAGAAAGTACACGAAGTACCACGCAAACGTTAGTTTCATAAAGCTGAAAACAACCATAAAAATCGCAAGTTGTTTCTGCTTTTTATGTGCTTCCACTAGCGGAAATAACATTCTGGTACTTTGTTCAAATGGGATAATCACTAAAAATAATATGAACAAAAACTTTAATTCTTCAAAACCATTTCCAAGATATAATAAAACGAGTTCTTGTGAAAACAAAACAACTGGTGCAACGATGCCGAGCGACACCCAAAGAGAAAGTTTACCTCCAAATAAAAACACTCTTTTCAAATCTTCAGTCCGCCCATGCACGTAGTGTTCTATCATTTGCGGTGTGATTGGATTCAGGGCCGCCGAAATTAATCTGTTTACGTACGTGAAAGGTAGAGATGCTAAATAAAATAACGAAGCACCGTTAGGTGTTCCAAACTTATTCAAAATTAGAGCGTCAGCTCCGTTTTTTATAGCCAGTGAGATAGCTAAGAGTGTAGACCAGCCTCCAAAGCTAATTTGCTGTTTTAATGATTTTATTTTTATGTATTTAAGAGAGAACCGCAAAAACCGAACCCGTTTCATAGAGTGGTATGCGACAAATAATTGTGTACAAGCTTCCGATACAAAGGTTATGACAACAACCCATAAAACTTGTGTGCTGAAAAGCGTTAAAACCGAAACAAGTAAAACTGCCCTTACAATCTGCCCAATAGTAAGGATCGTGTTTAATACTACATAACTATGAGTCATTTCTAACCCAACTGAATAAGGTGATAAAAGTAATTTAATTAAAAAACCAGCCCCAAGAAAAACAAACATTATCTTAACATCAGACTCAAACTGAGGTTCAAAGTTAATAACTTTCTCGATGTGAGCTGTAAGCATTAACCATAACAAACAGAATGCTATTGAAAATAAAATTAAAATAATCGTTGAGCTTGATACAATTCGTACCATTTCGGCGTAATTTTTTTCCGCGTGAGCACCAATTAGAAAGCGGCCTAACCCACCAGTTAAAGTAATTGAGAATAAAGGTAAAAAAATCATAAAAGAATATACGACTGGCAAAAGGGCATATTCTTCGATTGTTATTCTGGATATCAAATATTGCTGCAGCCAAATCACCAAGCCCACATTAACTGCAAGCGCCATCACCGAACTTAACGAATTATAGATATTCCGCTTAATAAACATACTTCAATTCTAGTGCTCAAGAATCGTTGAAACAGTTTCAGAACACATTTTTTCAATTGAAAATTTATCTTTCAATCGTGCCCTTATGCTTTTGCTTGAGAATGGCGGAGGTCCGAATTTTAAAAAATCAGAAATTTGTCTATGGATGTCGTTTACACTATTTGGTGGAACCAATGTTACGTTTTCAAAACCTTCTGCGAGCTCCGGTATGCCACCCACATTTGTTGCAATACAATAGCGATCCATGCTGATAGCCTCAGCAAGCGATATTCCAAAACTTTCTTGATGTGACGGCATCACAAGAACATCAGCAGCAGACAAGAATTCGATAACGTTTTTCCGAAAGCCAAACATCTTGACTTTGCTTTTATATGGTTCATTTTCAAGGCGTTGTTCGATAACCGCTGTTTCGCTACCTTCGCCAACGAACCAAAGTTGTGTAGAGTTTTTTTCGGTATCACTCAGCCTAAGCCAACTCTCCAAAAGATCTCTTGGCCCTTTTTCTTCAGACATTCTGCCCAGGAACAGTATTACAAGCTCGTTTCGTTCAAGAAATTCTCGCCTTATCTCTGTTCTTAAATTTTTATCAAGTTGAAATTTGTTAGTATCGATGCCATTGTAAATCACGGTTAGCTTATTGCAATCATAGCCGTACAAAAAAGTTGAAAAGGTCTTCTTTGCAAGTTTGTTCATACAAATGATTTTATCAAAGCACCTAGCTTGTAGTCTGCAAAATAGCAGATTTTTAAGTGTTCGCAGCGGGTTAAGGTGTTTAATGTTAAATTCTGGAGGATGATAATGCTCTACACAAATCATTGGAGCCTTACAACAAAGTCGCGCGGTTAAAATTAAATCACTAAACTTTGCCCAACCACCTGTTCGATTAAATAGAATGTAATCATAGACTTCATTTGTAATTATTTTCTTAAACCTAAAGTTGTAGCCATAACTATCGGGCGACCATACTTTGAAATTGTCATATATTGTAGTTACTTTTTGGCTCTCCAATTTTTGCTTGAATTCCACGGGGGGGTTTTTATTACACCACAATACAGTTATCTGAAACTGCTGCTTGATTAATTCGTTTATGATTTCAAGAAGGTAGACTTCGGCTCCACCGTATTGTACTGCATGTCCAATTATCAGTATTTTTTTACCTAAATCGCTCATCGTGCCTTCAGTGTGTTTTTTAATTTCACAAAAATGCTATGCAGGTACGCCGCACAGATTACCATAAACTTATATCTTTTATTGAACGTCCACGGGATGTCTGGGCTATTTAATCCTTGCGAATTTCCCCACGCAATAAGTGTGTGTATCAAATTTAAATATTGTAATTTCTCCTTCCGGAGTAATGTCCACGGTCTAGGTTTCCCGGGCCCCAAGTGCGCAATATATATTTCTGAACTTACGTCCAAATTTCCAGGAATTATTTTCGGTGCTTCGTGTGCAAAAGCTAATAAAGAGTTGAGTACGGACTCGTCCATCTGATGATACGCTAAGTTATCAAAATGATAAGGTTGTCCTGGGTTATGCAATGGTAACACCTTCTTCATCTGATGATCCCATTTTTTAACAAACGGGAAACAACTACGGTGCACTGTCAGGTTTCCGCTAGTTTGCGTATTTTTAATCCTTGATTTTTCTCTCTCCCCCACATCTTTTTGCCAAATACTCATAATTTTTCTAGGAACAGTCCCCAACGGTTCATCTTCGTCGAAGTGCTGTCTAAAATTATTAGTTTCCTCTTGTGGGCCCTTAATACGCGATGAAAACCCTTCGCCTGGTGATAGAAACGGTGTGACATTTCCTATAGAGAGGCCATCGCCATCTAACAGCGTAACGTATTCTGTTTCATCATGTTCAGCCAGTAAGATCGCTTCCGCTTTTCTGGTTGCTGGGTTACGCGTATTGCTGGGATCGCCGTCATAACATTCTACCCCCTGAATTTGTGTTAAGAGTTTTTTCTCTTCATCATTTAAGCCAACGCACAACACTTTTATTCGAGCGTTTACATCATTATATTTGAGAGAAAGCAGCAATAAGTATACCACTGTCAAATATGTTCTATCAGTAATGGTAACGATAGTGTTTCTGTTCAATTTTAATACTTCTTAGTTAATCGACATCAGGTTATTATATTATCTTATGTTTTACGGCATCGAATTGCTCTTTGTCAACATAAGTATTTTTGGCTCATAATCTTATTGTTCAGAGTGAAAAAAAAACCCACTTTTCTTTGTGCAGACAAGTACGTGACGTCTAAATCGTTCCCTCGTTAAGTCCTTTCGACTTATGTGAAAATTGAATGGATTTGTGGATTTAAATTTCGTTCAAAAATAAACGGACAGTGGATATCGAAATTGTATAAAATGAGCAGCCTCATCTGACTGGGCCATGTTAATTGTTAGTGCATGATTGGCCTCTGATCCAGTGGTATGATGGTTTCAGGAGCTGGCGGGCGATAGCCCAACGCACTGTGTGGTCTCTTTGTGTTGTAGTGTTGTCTTGGCCCCCTAAAACTGTGCCACTATTTGTTGACCAAAGGAGTTACACAGAATGGCACGGAAACGATATTCGGATGAGGATGCGCTGAAAGTAATGTGGGTAGGCTTAGTTGCACTGTATCGCACCACCGACCTCGCATAAGCATACCCATGACAGTTCTTCGCATGTTCGAGCTTTTCTTGGGGTACTATCGATATAAATCTGCCGAGTAAGGCTCCATTCCCTAGGCAATATTCATCAAGTCATGAATTAACTAAAAAGAGAAGGTCAGCCATATCATGACTGTCTAACGTCATCGCCTTTGGGACAGATTTGTTGAATTGAGTTAGGAGGATTT
>DAIPYN010000056.1:0-5235 GCA_036782715.1 Flavobacteriaceae bacterium | reverse complement strand
TCACTCATATTATAGGGCAATTACAAGCTTCAGATATTGAGGATAAGGTAGACTTGATTAACGGATTACTGCCATTTGTTAATGGCAACAAGCTTGAATACGAAAGTAGTCTTACTGGTACTCGAGATATGGTTGATTTATTAAAAGTGGCTGAGTCTTGTTATTACTCCGAGAGTCTTGGAGGTAGCTATTCAATGAAAAAGTTGTTGCCTGCGGTTTTCCAATCGGAGTTCATTAAAGAAAAATATCAGAATCAGATTGGCGACATTAATGTGTCGTCATTCAACTTTCCTAAGAACTGGAAATGGTATAAGGACGGGCAGGATCCATACAAGCTATTACCAACTTACGAGGTAGAAGACCTTCGACTGGACTCTAATACTGAAATCAATAATGGGGGTCTAGCGCTGGCTATGTATGGTAAACTTCAGTTTACTGATGTAAATGAGAAAGCACGTGAGGAAATCCGAACTGGGCTACTACGCTACTGTGAATTAGACACTTTGGCCATGGCCATGGTGATTGAGTATTTTAAAAACCTATTACAATGACTCTAGATGAAATGATTGACGGCCGAGATGCCGAAGAAATGACAGTGTTTGATATCGATTGGGAGGATGATGAGTTCGTTATCGCTTGCATTGCTGGAGCTCCTTATAAACAATTAGCTCAAGAAGGTGCCAAACCCTTTGAAGTTGATTTCATGTCTTTTCAAGATGCTCGTTCTTACTACCGGTATAGTTGGAATGGAACGAAGCTTGAAAGAATCGTGTTAGAGAATGGTGATTTATTCGATGATGAAGACTTGGATGACGGTAAAGACAATGACCTTTGGAGCGAAGCAAAAGATTTAGAGTCATTCCCTGATGTTGTTGAAGAGGCTTTCAAAAATGGAGAGGCTTCTATAGAAGTAATTTGGCAGACAGAGTAATGGCAAGAGATCTAACCAAATATAGAATAATCGGTACCACTGATTTTGTAGGAAAAGGAAAGCTAGCTTTGAAAGTAGTGGAAAGTTATATTTCCATGAATGGAGAGATATCAGTTGATAAACTTCAAGAAGTATTCCCTGATGCAGTGCAAGGGCGAGTGTTCATTCGTGAATTATTAGATGTGGTAAATAATGGAGATATCAGTCGTTTTCATAAATACCCTCTCAATTGTTCCCCAGGTACTGCCTTAGTTTCGAATCAATGGGGAAGTTCCAATATTGGAAATCTCATTGAACTTTGTCAAAGGCTAGGTATCGGCGTTGAAAATCAAAATGGTGAAGTAGTATCAAGACAGAGAATCGCTGCCACGCCTTTAGAAGAGAGGGAAATTGAGCATTTTGCTGAAAATCACGATCCTAAGGAATTCACTTTATTAGATTTCAAGGTCCCTGAGAATAGCGTTGATGCATTAATAGATGCTCTAAAAGTTGATGAGCCTATTCTCCCTATGTTTCATTTCATCCCTGATACTTTGAGGAGACTAGGGAGGGATTGTGATCTCAAAACTGCCCACTTCTATCTTGAAAACTGTTTGATCTCGGACCGAAATATACCAGGAGACCTTATTGTAGACTTCAACGGTGTTTATAGTTCATTAGGTAGTGATTCTTATCAAATGCTGTTTGATTGGGATTCGGCTCAAAACATGAAGGTTAGAAGAACGGAGGGAGGTGTCATGATAGCACTATGCCAAGATGAATCATGTACTCAGATGCTTACTATCGAAGAAAAAGGAGGTACGACTCTACGAATTCTATTGACTATGTACCACAAGATTTTTAAAGTGATTTGCGATGAATTCCGTAATGAACCATCAATTAGCTGGAATAAAGTCAAAGAATTAGGTATCACAAGAATACCATTCGACTCAATGGCAGACTATATCGAACACCAGGAGTTGATGAATGATATAGATAATTATTTAAAAGAATAAAAAAATCTATGTTTTTAACTAAAACTTTTACTGCAGGTAATGAAACATACAAAGAGTTTCCCTTTCTGGGTGAACTCATAATGGAGGCGTTCTTAATTGAAAATCCCAATGCCCTAAATCTAGGTGCAGAAGAATTTGAAGAGGCTAAAATTCTTGGAGGTAGCTATTAAATGAAAAGGTTGTTGCCTGCAGTTTCCCAATCGGAGTTCATTAAAGAAAAATATCAGAATCAGATTGGGGACATTAATATGTCGTCATTCAACTTTCCTAAGAACTGGAAATGGTATAAGGACGGGCAGGATCCATACAAGCTATTACCAACTTACGAGGTAGAAGACCTTCGACTGGACTCTAATACTTAAATCAATAACGGTGGTCTAGCGCTGGCTATGTATGGTAAACTTCAGTTTGCTGATGTAAATGAGAAAGCACGTGAGGAAATCCGAACCGGGATACTACGCTATTGTGAATTAGACACCCTCGCTATGGCGATGGTAATAGAATATTTTAAATCACTCAAATAAATCTAGAATGGGAAGAGATTACACAAAGTACTCTGTAGACAACGAAACTTTTGTCGGAAAGGGTAAACTAGCAAGGCTAGTATTGGAAAAGTTCATAGTTGCTAACGGACATATGCCGCTAGCAAAATTTCAAGAGATTTTTAAGGATGAAATACAAGGAAGTGCATTCTTGAGAAGTAAAGAGGATGTGGAAAGTAACTACGACAGAAAGCGATTTGATCCCGTGGAAGTCATCAGCGACGACGCTACCATTTTAGTCTCGAATCAATGGGGAACCCATAACATAGATACATTACTTAATCTATGTGAACAAATAAATGTTTCTGTTTATGACAACCGAGAAACAGAGACTATTGCCTCGAAGGAAGATGACTCTGTACTTGGAACCCCAAAGTGGAAATTACCAGAGGCTTTGGCATGTGTGATAAGACATATAATGATTGCAGACGGTCGCGTTATCGAAGGTGAGCTTAATTGGATGCAGGTGGCGTTCAAAGAATTTGGGGAAGTCGGTATTAACGTTTATGACGCTTGGGACGATGTAAACGATCATGCTCAAGTTATTTTTCAGAATGACCCCATGTTATATGAATTTACAGTAGACGCATGTATCACATTCTTATCTAGGTACTTGCCTGAAAACATGAGAATGCGCCTTATCCAGATTCTGATGCAAATCGCAGCTCAAGACGATTCAATTCATGAAAGAGAACACCAATGGATTAGAAAGGTGGCCGATGCGTTTTACCCAGGTCACGCACAAGAAATAGTTACAGATGTATTCAAAAATGCAAATATGTTATGAGTGATTTAATTATTGAAGAGGACTACTTTTTGTCCGGTGCAGATGCACAAGCAGAGCATGGAACAAATTACATGCAACGAATTGAAGGTTCCTATAAAGATAGTGGCTTCATCATCGATCGAGTATACGATGAAGAATATGTTGGAGACGATGGAGAGACGTATTATTCAAAATATCAGTGGGTTTATGATGTACCTGCCGAAGATCGTGATGAAAACGAGATTGACATTATGGAGATAGTGGATCTCTATGAAAAGGATGAATTCTCAAGAGGATAGCAACATAAACAAACTAATCATGAAAATTTCACGTCAATTAAGATTTAACAGCCTTAAACTACGTCCATTTCCATTTCCTATGGAACTAGCTATGGAAGCATACCTAGCTGAAAATCCGGAACTAATTGATTTACAAGATCTGAATCTGCCTGATTTAATTTATAACACTCATGAGTTAAACATTGATCTAGGCAACGGCAAAAACGGTAGAATCGATTTAATCTTCAACACCAATAACGATGATAAGGATGCTTTAGTCATTTGTGAGCTTAAACTAAATGATATCGATCTCAAGGCGTATGATCAGTTATTGGGATACTTATCGTACCAAGAGAACATAGTTAATGCACTTCAAGAAAAGGATAGCAATAAGACGAATGCCAAATCAATTCGTATGGAATACGAAACTTACGGCTTGTTGATCGGAAAATCTATTCAACCAGATGTGATGGAAAAAATCACAAATGATGATTCATGTTTGATTTCTGCTCTTACTTTAAATAGGTACCGAGAGGAAAAAACAGGTCAAGTTTTTGTCTCGTCAGAGGTGTTTGTTGGAAAGAAGACCAATAAAGATTTCAGCAAGTTCATGTTTAATAACGAAGTTTACGGTAAGGGTCCCTTGGTTCATGCAGTAATTAAACACTGGATAGAAAAGAACGAGTTATCCGTTGATCAGGCTATTAGTCAATTCAACTTTAATAGGGGTGGAAAGTACGACTATCTTATGTTAAAAGTAGATGCAATTTCAGTGGCCGAAAGTGAACAAGAATTTAACAAACGCTTTTTTTCTGAACCTATAAAAACATCGGGTGGGGAAAATTTATACGTTTGGCGAGGTTGGAACGTGGCATCAATTTCAAACTTTATAAAATATGTCAATGAAAATTTGAATGGGATTAGAATCATCGAATTATAATTCTCAGCATGCATGTGACTAATCGCAACTGGTTAAATCTTTAAGGATTAATTCTGATTATGAATTTACCTTAAATAGCAATGAAGTTTGTCAATTATTCTGCTTATTTATATCATAGTAATATGTTCTTATTAATTTTATTTAATGGCTATAGATTTCAAAACCATAAAGTTTGAACTACAGCTATTCTACGGCTACACTGGTGAATGTGATGAATTTCAGATTACTCAGAACTCTGAGATTGGAGCTGACTTACTTTCGATTGGCTTAAACGAAAGACAGGCTTTTTTGGACGACATGGATTCAGGACTCCAAATAATTGTAAATAGACCTGATTCTGTTACTGTAGAATTAAAGAATGTTACCTGTTAAGACTTATGGCTAGGATTCTCATTGATATGGACGGAGTACTCGCGGATTTTGTTGGTAAAGCCGAAAAGTTAGGACTGACCCTAGACGAGGCTGAATTGACAGAAGGGTTTTTATTGAATTTGCCTGTAATCAAGGGTGCGGTATAAGGAGTCGCTATTTTAGCCACTCTGGGGTATGGAGATATCTATCCTGTCACTACATTAAGACGG
Source organism: Flavobacteriaceae bacterium (assembly GCA_036782715.1). Classification (GTDB taxonomy): domain Bacteria; phylum Bacteroidota; class Bacteroidia; order Flavobacteriales; family Flavobacteriaceae; genus UBA3478. The sequence continues at coordinate 202 of DAIPYN010000056.1, read as the reverse complement.
ACTTTAGGTGGAGTAATAACTATCCTTGGAATTGGGATATTTGCGATACCTACAGGTATTATCGCTTCCGAATTTACTGAGCATGTTGATAAAAGTGAATCCAAAGATTAATTAATTCTTACTTTGATTGGGTTACCATCTGCAAACTAAAAAGCCCCGGCGTTGGCCGGGGCTTTTTTTAATTCGTTTCTTAGTGATTAAG
>DAIPYN010000055.1:0-5479 GCA_036782715.1 Flavobacteriaceae bacterium | reverse complement strand
ATAAAAAAAGCCCTGATGCTGTGCATCAAGGCTTTTCCTTGTAGACATTCTGGAAAAAAGGTCGAAGGTAAATCGAATGGATGAACCCGATCAGATTGAGTGTATTAAATCCCTGTAAGTCCCTCCAATTGATTGAATTTGCTGTTCGGAATATTACGAACACTTTTGTAATCACGTGTTATTCTATAATCCCAATATTTTCACGAGAAGACGCATGGCACCTTAATTTATACTTTAAAACTAATCTTTAACACAGCGGCAGCCCATGCCAGAACCTTTACCATATCTCCTTCCGTGCCAATCAGGTATATAATGTGATGCACTTTCCAATGGGCGATAAAATGCGGAATTCGTGTCAAAGCCCGTTGAGGTCCAAAACCAAGCATGATTTCTTATTTGATCACTATTCCCGTTATTGCTAGCTACCCCATTTGGCTCAGCCTTAAAGCCTATTGCATCACTACCAGGTTTCGTAGTTGTATACCAAAGTTCGGAATTCGATTTTAGTACACCCCCTGCCAATGAAAAGCCTCCCAACATTATTTCTAAGTCATTCCATTCTTGATTAGTGGCAACATGCCAACCGGTTGGACATAGCCCTCTTGAATCGTCCACAGCATACCAGTTGTACCATTTACCATATACAAGATTATAGGTAGGGTCGTTACTGTAATATGCATATGCAGCGGTTGTAGTACTTGCCCAGTTTGATCCCATGCTTACATAGGGAATAGCATCCCCATTATTAAACTTAGAAACCCTGAGGTTCTCGACAGACCATTCCATATCTCCAACAATGATTGAAGTATAGGTGTTCCCATCTATATCAGTCATGCCACTTCCTGCTGCTAGATAAAGAGAGTCGGTTTCTACCGTTTGGACATTTGAGTAGTAAGTGCCGTTGGGTGTTTTTGCATATGCGCGAATGAAATAATCAGTTTGGGCGTTTAATCCAGTAATATTAGCATAAAAAGAAGATACATTGTAATTAGTATTGTCAATCACGTGATGACAACCGCCTTCAGCATAACTCGTTATAACTTTTACGTTATCATTAAATGTTGGTACAGATGTCTCACTGTAAATGACACCTATTTCAAAAACCTTGTTTTCTTCTGTGTTTGAAATACTTCCAGATAATGAAAAAGAATTGAAGGAATTCGAAGAAGTACCTGTTAACGCTAATGAAGGAGCACTTGCGGTAGAACTACTCAGGTCAAAAGACCTCACAGCTCTAACTCCTAATGTGTAGTTTTTTGGATAGTCTTTATAGCAAACGAAATCATATGCTAATGCATTGGTTGAACTACTTTCACTGGAAGACCAAATTTGACTATTAAAAGAGCCTAACCCATTTGCTTGTAAATTTTGTCTCATTGCAACAATTTCGTCCCAAGAAGGCAGGTACCAGTCATCATAGCCTTGGTAAACAAGATTGGCACATAAGGCCGCCGCATTAGACGATTCATTACAACCAGCAACAATTTTTTCTGTATTCTGCTTCCCACTCCACAAACCCTTACTTGTTCCTCCAATTTCACTAGAAGGGCAGCCAAACTGTGCATTCCCAATGTTTATTGGAGTTACTACAAGCCCTGACTGGCCGTCGTTTGACAAGTAGAATATAATCCCCCCCTGAAAATTATCTCCTATGCTTAGCGAAGAAGAAGAAGAGACACTAGTTGTAAAACTAATTTGATTACTGAAAACAGTATCAATGTTGGTTATCAAGTAAGCTCTGGCAAAATAATTTTTTCCATTAGGCACAAGGTTATTAACCACTTCTTGAAATGCGCCCAGCGTAGTTCCTCCAGAGAGTTTGGTATCAATTAAAGTAGGTTGAGGTAGACTATCTATAACAAAACCGCGTTCGATTATGCTGCTACTTGAAGAGATTACATCTCCATGTAAATAAGCACTTTGACTAGAGATGTTAGAAATTGAATCTAATGAAATCACACTAGAACTTGATAGGTTTGAAGTATCAGGTAAAAAATAAGATGCTGTTGAGCCCGATACAATGCCCTTTGCATTTTCGGCAAATACCTTGAAGTAATATGTATTATTAAAAGGGGGAGTTAATGAATCCGAGTATACAGAACCGGTTCCTCCAGAAACAATTAATGTATCGGGGCTACTAAATGCTGCATCTGAAGAGACTAAAAACCCTCTTCTTGAAATATTTAATCCCCCATCTGAAAATACGACACCCGAAAGTAACACCTGATAGTTGCTGGCGAGGAGTGGTGCATTTGTTCTAACTTCAGGGAGTGAAGTTTGAGAAACAAACAAACTTGAGCTCCAATTCACCCCATTAAATGACTGAATTTCCCCAGTTCCACAATCGGTACAATAGATAATCAAACCTGCAGATGGATTCGAAATTAAATCGCGTTCCGCCTCAGTCATTCTTGGAGGCAAGAACCCTTTGGTATTACTATTCATGCTCACAATAGCATCACTTGAAGTCGTGCTGTCGGTAAATGCCCCGCCTTTGCCATAAAAATCGGCATAGGTACTCACTTTGGTCATGTATTCATTTCCGAGTTGAATGGTGGCACTTTCATGAACTTGGGCGCCAAAACCAATTGCAACAGCGTTCTCAATGGCGGAATCTGAAGCGTTAGAAAAAGACCCGATAAAGACGTTGTTGTTACCTGTAATTACGCCATTTCCAACCCCGTCTCCTAGCGCAATATTGTTAGAGCCGGTTTTTAAATTGAATAAAGCATCTGAACCCACGGCAACGTTTGTGCTTCCTGTGGTGAGATGCGCTAAAGGTCTTGAACCAACTCCGGTATTGGCATAGCCCGTAGTGGACCCGCTCCACCCGGCAAGGGCAAAGAGCCCAAGTGCGGTATTGCTATTCCCAACGGTATTGTTGCCAAGTGTTGCAAAACCCAATGCGGTATTTCCGCCCCCACTGGTATTCTGATTCAATGCATATACCCCCATACTCACATTCATGGAGCCAGATTGTGTTAGTGACTGGGTGTAATTCCCAACTGCAGTGTTGTTTCCTGTGGTGTCGTTTTGCAGAGCGCTTATACCTAGCCCAACGGATCCATTGGAATTTCGAGCATCTGTTAAATCATCAATTGACTCGGCCTTAGAACTAAATGGAAGTAGAACAGTACCGCCACGATCAAGGACCAAGGTATCATTAGAATAGCTGATGGTTTGAAGTTCATTTGTAGAATCCAAATCCGGATCTACAGGTAACACAAAAGAACCACCGTTAGTCAAGTATACGGTATCGCCCACACGACTTAAGAATTGGATTTCATTCGTTGAATCCAAATCCGGATCTACAGGTAGCACAAAAGAACCGCCATCGGTGAGATACACAGTGTCGCCCACACGACTTAAGAATTGGATTTCATTCGTTGAGTCCAAATCCGGATCTATAGGTAGCACAAAAGACCCGCCATCGGTGAGATACACAGTGTCGCCGATACGGCTCAGGAACTGGATCTCATTAGTAGAATCCAAATCCGGATCTATAGGTAGCACAAAAGACCCGCCATCGGTGAGATACACAGTGTCGCCGATACGGCTCAGGAACTGGATCTCATTAGTAGAATCCAAATCCGGATCCACGGGTAATACGAAGGAACCACCATTTGAAAGAAACACGGTATCCCCAGAACGACTAATGAATTGAATCTCATTAACTGGATCGGTATCAGGATCTATGGGCAAGCGAATAGCACCACCCTCTGTTAGTTTTACAGAATCACCTACAATGCTCAAGGTTTGAATTTCGTTTGTAGGATCGGCATCCGCGTCATCGTTATTGACAACATCTTGCGCCAAGAATGAATAGGGTACCGACATGAGTTGCTGAACTGCGGATAGTTCAAAAGAGCTGTTATTGTCGATCGAGATTTCGACCTTTAAAAATTTCTCTCCCTCCCAATCAATTTCGGAAAATGCATCCGCCGAAACTTGTAGTCCTTGTCCCACGACCAATTGGAACATGCCGTACAAATCTGTCAATACTTCGTGTTCTTCCTGATATATTTCTGGACCTGACGCGGAGCCTTCCAAAATCGTGAAGCGAACCCCTATCTCCGCATCATCGATAGGTCGTCCCACAATATCTATCCCAGGAATGGGTTGTCCATTTTGATCTAGAGCAATAGCCTGATAACTGATTCCGTAGGGCACATTTTGTGCGGAGCCAACTAGGCACGCAAGACCAAACAGGAGTGTAAGCAGTTTTTTCATCTTATTCTACTTTGATAATTCTAATGGGTTTGTATTCGAAAGCACTTTCAATGCTGATGTGGTAGACACCAGATTCATAAGCACTGAAATCTAGACGCATTGTTCGGTCGGTTATTTGCGCTACATAAATTATCCGACCCGTGTAATCAATAATCCTTAAAGCATCTCCAGGAACTAGTCCTTCAATTGTGCTGAAATTTTGTGTAGGATTAGGTGTGGCGCTAGCCGATCGCTTGGGTGTTACTACAGCCGTACTTGCAGGTTGAATGAAGCCATGCCTATTAGTCGTTAATGAGGACTGCCCTAAAATGGATTGAAATGACAGTTGATTTTGCACCATAGGCGTGCCCATGCATCCTATGGCACTGCGCATGATGCCCTGCCCAAACAAACTGCCACTGAAAACCAGGCTACAAGTGATAATGAAGCTGCGCATTGAATACATAGGAATATGGTGTTAGTCTTTGGTTCAAATCAGTATCAAGGCTATTTAAAAATTGGGAATAGCCCGTGTGTATTTGAAGTTCAAATTTCTCTCCTATTAGAATGGCGTATCCCAATTCTACACTAGCTCCAAAAAGTAAGCTAGGAACATTGCCCCCTGAGATGAGGTCCAGTTCGCCGTAGTTATTGTATTGCCTCGCTTCAATAGCATAGGCTACAGGCATTCCCAGGCGAACATCCAACAAATCAATGATTTGATAGCGTAAATATGTATTCAACCGGCCAAATGTATAATCAAAGTAATACCCATCGAAAAGTTCTAACCCTTCACTAAGAACAACATAGTCAGCTTTCATTCCCGCCTGTAACTTTTCGCTTGCAGGAAACTCAATGCCAACAGTAGGGGATATCCAAATTTGGCTTTGGCCCTGAATGGACTCGCCGTTTCCATTTACGCTGTAATTAAATGCAGAATACAATCCATTTCCTCCCACAAACAAGGATTGACTACTCAAATTTGCTGAGCACAGAAGCAATAGGGTGGCCCAAGAACAAGCAGTACGCTTCATAGGAGTGATAGTTTTGATCAGCTTAAGTTAGTAATTTTCACTTTCTATATAACACTAGCACACTCTTTTTCAGAATATTATACCCCCGTCAATTCTGGGAGTCTATAAACAACTAAGCAAAAGCAAAGGTTGCAAGAATTACTATTTTCTGATTGAGATCACAACTCTCCGCCGAACCTACCAAGCACAAGTCCGGGCATAAAAAAAGCCCTGATGCTGTGCATCAAGGCTTTTCC
>DAIPYN010000054.1:0-6158 GCA_036782715.1 Flavobacteriaceae bacterium | reverse complement strand
AATCCGTAGTTTCGCTCGTAAAGTCTGCCGAATGATCCTACAATCTGCTGATCTACTTCTCGCATGAAAAATCCTATGAATACTTCATTAAACTGACGTTGTAATAAGACGGTATAACCGGTATCGTCGAAAATGTACCTACCGTAGTGAATACTTAAATCGGTAGTCCATGGAGTATATCGGTAGGTCGCTTTAACCCCATAGCTGAAATGATTTTTGTCGATGGCTCTTCTCCCAGGAGGGGTGTCTAAAAAGCGGTTTTCGGTAAGAGATAGGTTTAAGTCTAGTCGAAGCTGATCGCCAAAGAAGAACTTGGTTGCATGACCTTCGATTCCGTATTGAGTTTGCTCGAAGTATCCGGCGCTGAGTCTTGTAAATATGCCGCCAGGTAAACGTCCGTTATGTGAGGCAAAGGCATATCTAAAACGCGAGGTTTCCCAGTTGTATAGATCGTCGTATAAAACTACTCCGAACGTGGTGTTTATTTGAGTTCCTTTAGCTATCGTTGATTGAAGGCTTGGTAGTAACATCGGTGTCCAACGAATTGGATTATCAAAATTACCTAATAGGTAATCGGTTCGAGCGCCAACTGCAAGATCTGATTTCAAATAAGAGCTTTGAATTGCCTTTTCCTTAGGTTTTTTCTTAGTAGTAAAATCAAAACGAGAACTGCTTGTAAACTCCTTAGCAGAGATGGTTTCATTAATCAAACCATCTACAAGTACTTTGGTCGTACCGATTTCTGTTACGGGGATTCCTTTGTTATAGATGATAAGCGTAATTGAATTAGTTAGACAAGGCGTTTCGGCGATGATGTCTAAAACCTTTTGTAGGGCGAGACCTTCAAAACGGTATCTACGATTTTCGTAGTGGAGTTGTAATTCTCCATTCTCATTGGTTTGAATGAGGTTTTCAAAGCCTTCTTTAGCTAATGGAGTAATTAAATCACATTGCGCTTGAAGGTTGGCACTAGCCACAATAAGTAGTAGGGTTACGATTAGGTTTCTCATGTCTAGTACATTTTATAACGATAGGCGAGAACCCACCCAACTTTTTGATAATTCGGATAATAGCTAACCATCGTATGAAGTCTCTTAAAGAATTGCTTCTGAACTCCAATATTGATATAGGTAGCATCATAGTCTAATAACAACTGAGTATCTTCTAAATAGGGTGTGGTGATTTCAACGCCACCGAATAGACCTCTAAATTCTTTAGCGGGAATATCTCCGATATCTGAGCCGTAGCCTAGTGTAGTGTCTATGTTAAACCCTTTGTAGTTAAAATTTTTAGTAGCTACTAAGTAGGTTGAAGCAAAGTTTGGAGTTGATCCTCCACCCGCAGCATTGGTGTCGAAAAATGCAACTACATCTTGCATCCCTAATACCAAAGCGGGCCATTTTTCAGTCTCATTTAGAAGCTTAAAGCGTGCGGTAAACATTCTGTCTGGAAAATACTGGGTAATGGGTGTTACCGGTAGATTGATCTCGTGAGAGTACCGAAACATGACCTCCATGAAAGGAAATAGATTAACAGTAACGAAGGTATTGAGACCGGCATTAGGTACAACATCTCCTTTTTTAGATCCGAAGGTTCTTTTATGATAACCAGGGGGGATAAAAGCAGCACCGAGGGCTAGAGTTCCATCTTCAAACATGCGGGCTGTAGGGGCTTTGACGAGCCCTCTAGTACCGGCGGTAGATTGCGCACGAATTGGTGTTATGGATAAGAGTATCCATAGACCAAGTAGGGTTAAGGGTTTGTTCATAGATTGAAGATATAAAAAAAGCCGCTCGAATGAGCGGCCTTTTTGTCGTATATAAATACTTTCTTTTCTTAGTCGATAGTATCGATAGAGCAAGAGTCATAAGTCTCTGCTTGATCACCTGAATCTTTAATCCAGATACGGTTAGCGTACCCGAAATAATCAGTATTGAAACGACCTCCATCAACACGATCAGTACACTCAGCATTTTGTGCATTATCGATAAGGTTCTCATAAGAAACCCCGTCAAGAGTGTATAAGTACTCCATGTTCTCAGTTGGTGCTGGGTCGAAAGTGAAAGTAAATGTACCATCACCGTTGTCAACACCTACAGGTCCTCCTGCAGGGTTCCATCCCCACCATGGTCCTGATAAACGAACCATTGTAGTTCCACATGGTACAGCTACAGTAAGATTAAGAGCGTCATCTCCATTATCAGTAGGAGTTGTTGGGAAAAGATCTAGTGATCCTCCACCTGAATGGTGAGCTCCTCCACCTGAGTGGTGAAGTACGTTTTCATTTAGTTTATTTAAAGCGTCTTCGATCGCAGCAATTGCTTCGCGAATGTCAGAAGCACATGCGCTGTTTGAAGCAACTTGAGCCGCAAGCGCTGAAATTTGCTCAATAATAGCATTCATTTGAGCGATAGTCGCTGCACTTGCAGTACCAAGAGCTTGAAGTGCCTCAACAATCGAACCTACAGCTCCTTGAAATTCATCTAGTTTAGCTGCAGTTTGAGCAGAAACTGAAGCATTTAGAGCAGCCATGGCAGCTAATTCAGCTTCTAATGAAGCATTAGCAGCAGCTAGTTCTGCAATTTTGGCATCTACTTGATCAAATTGGCTATCGTAATCTGTACATGATACTAGAAGTACAGCCGTGAAAATAAGTGTGATAAATTTTTTCATGATTTCTGTTTAGTCGTTTGATGATTATCCGTTAGTAGACCCTCCACCTGAATGGTGATGACCTCCACCTGAATGATGTTCAGTTCCTGAAGAAGAAGTAGATCCTCCTCCCGAGTGATGGATAACGTTCTCATTAATTAAATCTAGCATTGCTTGAATTTCTGCAATGGCAGCGTCTAATTCTGCTTGCGTTGCTGTATTTGCCGCAACTAAATCAGCTAGAGCTGCAATTTGGGCAATAACTGCTGAAACCTGAGCAATGGTTGCTTGGCTAGCTGCGCCTAAATTCTGAAGTGCTGCAACGATGCCTTCAACGGCTGTTTGAAATTCAGCCAATTTTGCTGCGGTTGCTTGAGCTGCCTGAGCACTAGCACCTTGCATTGCTGCTACTTGAGCTTCAAGAGCTGCATTCTCAGCTTCTAACTGCTCTAATGCTGCATTAAGGCTGTCAAAGCGATCGTCATAATCTGCACATGATACCATCAAGGTACCTGCTAAAACGAAAGAAAGTAATTTTTTCATAGTTCTGGTTTGGTATTGATATACAACGCAAACATAATGCGAAATATCGGATATTTCACATTTTCGCGGTCTCTAATATAATGATTTAGTGGAGAATTAGTGTAAAATACCAATTTTCCTATATTTCTTTAATGAACCTAATAATTACCAACGAACGCTGAGACTTGTATACACTTGCCTTGGCAAGGCTGCTTCATAAAATCGTCTGCCGAATGCGTTGATTCGGATATTATCGCTGTAGATTTTGTTAAAAAGGTTTTGAATTCCGCCTGAAAGTACCCCTCTTTTGGTGATCCACATCATTTCAAGGTTAGCAATACTAATTTTTGGAAGCTCAACGGAGTTATCATTATTGGCAAAAAGGGTTCCGCGATAGGTTCTTTTGAAGGTTACTGCTAGTTTTTCGCTTAGTTCTCTGCGAATACTTATACTTCCAAAATCTTTTGCGATTCCGGGAAGCTTATTCCCTTTAAAAGTTTCATTTTCAAAGGTGTTGTTCGCGCGATTGTAATTCGCTTGAATCCTAAGACGGGGCAATGGCTGATAATTCACTTCCCATTCGACCCCGGTTCTGCGCGTTTCTCCAATATTTTGATAAAGCGTTTGGCTGGGAAAGCTCGCCGATTCGTAAGGTAGAATATCATTTTGTGTAGCGATGTTATACCACACCAAAGAACCTCGAAGTTTTTTGGATAGATATCGCATACCTAGCTCGAATTGTCGTGCTTGTTGAATATCTAAATCTCTGTTGAACCCGCCTTGGCTATCTATTGTGGCGCTTAGTTCGCTTAGGGTTGGGGTTTCGTATCCGCTCGAGTAACCTCCGAATAGGCTTATCGTACCTATTTGGTAAGAGAAACCGAGTTGAGGGCTAATAGCATTGAGGTTGATTTCATCGCTGTTATCTCCATTACTTAAAAACTGATCTTCTACAGATAATAGGTTATTGTCGTATCGAAGCCCTCCGTTAAGGGTCCAGTTATTCGATTGCCACTGACCGATAAGGTATCCGCCCAGACCTTTGAATATTTCATTTTGATCAAGGGTTTGTTCCCCAATCACCCCCTGCAAATTTTGATAGCGTATCCTGTGATCCTTTTGGCTCGCCCAATCATAGCCTAACTGAAAATTCCAATCACCCGAATCGTACGTCAGAGAACTACCCTGCCCACCGTAGGTTCGGTTTAGATCAACCACCCCTCCGTTTTCAAACGGGAGAAAGGCGTCGAAATCCCGCCCCGAATAGAATCCGTAAGCGCTCAACACCATCTTCGCACTGATCTCGCTCACTACAGATGCCCCCACCTTTGAATGGGTTAATCGCTCACCAGCATTGTAGGTCACATTCAACCCTCGAGCAGAAAAGGGATCAGATTGAAAATCCTCTAAATTTAACCCACCCGGATCTTGTGCAATAGGGCTAGACACGTGATTGAGTTGAATATTTAGCTTCGTCTTCTCAGATAACTGATGACTCGATCTAAAATTGACAATATTGTTTTCTACGCTCGAATGTTCTCTAAAACCTTTGATCTTTTGTGAGGTGAAATGGAGTAGGTAAGAATTGGTATCGTCTCCAAAACCATTGGTAATTGATAACTGTCTTTGGCCAAAGCCCCCCGTCAACACACTAACCGAATTCAATCCCTCACCTCCCGGCGAAAGGGTGTTTATGGCAATTACTCCTCCTGAAGCGTTCCCGTATCTGAGCGCACTTGGCCCGCGAATAACCGAGATCTCACGAATGAGACTTAATGGGAGGTTGTCTAATTGCCCTTGGCCGTCAGGAGTAGTTTCTAGTATGCCGTCGACGACTAGTTTAATGCCTCGTATACCAAAGCCCGCTCTTGCCCCAAAACCCCGAATCGAGATACGTAAGTCTTGTGCGTAGTTGCTACTATTGAGCGTAAATACTCCAGGGATGGCCGTTAAATACTCTTGAAGCGATCGTGAAGGCCCTGTCCAATCGGGTGAAATGGCCTGTACAGTTAAGGATAAAGGTGCATTGAACTTATTGACCTTAGCTCGAAGGGCGCTTACCTCAACCTCTTCTAGGTTTACAGTAAGTAAGGAGTCTTTCTCTTCTTGAGCAAGAGTTACTTTATTCCCTGCAAAAAGCAAGCAGGCGAGTAAAAACAGCCGATTTAATTTCATAGCACTCAAAGGTCGAAATTTCTTTCGACTTACATCAGTGCGCTTAATTCAAATCAAAAGAAAGTAAAACGGGAAGGTGGTCTGAGATCCAGCGGCCATTCGCTCGCTTAGTGTCTAAATGTTGGTATGTCTTGACCTGCACGTTTTGAGAGAAGATATAATCAATTCGACGATCAAGTAATGCGTCTAACTGAAAGCCACTAAAAGTGCCGATAGGTCCTTGAAGATTGACCTTTTTTACAGGGTCGTCAAAAGAATGATTCAAAACTAAAATGGGCTCTTCGTGAGGCTCGGCGTTAAAGTCTCCGCTTATAACAATGGCCTCACCTTCGCTCACTAAAGCCGTTATCTTCGAGACCATCAATTTCGCCGATTCGGCTCGAGCTGTTTCACCTAGATGATCGAAATGGGTATTGAAGTGCCAGAATGATCTTTTTGAAGAGGTAAGTTCGAATTTGGCGTAAGTGCAGATGCGGGGGAGGGCAGCGTCCCATCCGACGGATACTTTTTCAGGAGTTTCTGAGAGCCAAAAGGTATCCTCGTTAAGTACTTTTAGCTCACTTCTTTTATAAAAAATAGCACTGAATTCTCCCTTAGTGGCCCCATCATCTCTGCCGACTCCGACATAGCTATAATCAGTAAGGCCTGCTACAAGGTCTTGCATTTGAGTAAGTGTAGCCTCCTGAACCCCGAAACTAGTGGGGGCGATTTGTTTGATCTGCTCAATTAGTTCCCCTTTTCGAAACTCCCAAAGGTCGAGCCCATCGCCAGAGCTGTTGTATCTAATGTTGTAGGATAAAACAGCTATC
>DAIPYN010000053.1:0-6171 GCA_036782715.1 Flavobacteriaceae bacterium | reverse complement strand
TCAAGTGGTTTATTTACAATAAGGTTTTCAGTAATTCTCTTGTAAACAGAAACATCAAGTGATAATCTTCTGTCGAAAAGAAGTGCTTCAATACCTCCTTCAAACTCACGATACAATTCTGGTAAGATACCAGGGTTTGCAACCTGATTCGATACAGAGTTTGTAACTACCGTTGCACCATCACCATTAATGAATGCTTGAGTATTGATAGATAGGTTTACAGAAGTTGGGAATCCACTAGCAAAACCTGCTGATTCTCCATATCCTCCACGAACTTTAAGGTTGTTTAACCAGTTGCTTTTAAGATTTTCAAAAGCATTCGTTGGGATAAATGAGAAAGATCCCCCTTTGTAAAAAAGAGAACGGTTTTCAACAGACTGGTTTGAAACCCAATCGTTACGACCATTAAGAGTCACATAAAGGAATTTTTTATATCCAAAGTCTGCTTGCGCATATGCTCCTAATACGTTTTTGAACGTAGTGAATTGAATCTCATCCTGTAGGTCGAAGTTGAAGTGACGTAAAACGCCAAATACGTTTTGACCTGAAGATGCAACCCCTTGACGATCGTAGTGAGTGTAACGTGAAGTTGCACCAACGTTGAAAGTCATATCAAGATCTTCTGATAAATCATAATCACCGTTAAGAATTAACGAGTGATCCCAAATAGTGTTGTTATTATCCCAAGTTTCATAAAGACCAGAAACTGTTCTAGCACCACCACCTACACCACCTTTGTTTTGGTAGTTTACGTTTCTTTCATTGTAGAAATCGTAACCAACACGGTATAGGAAATTAAGGTTATCATTAAGATCATATGACATGTTTAATGAACCGAAAGTACGGTTGGTGTCTTGGATATTCGCTGCGTTAGCAACTGTCCATAATGGGTGCTGAATACTATTGTTTTGACGATAGTATACTGAACCTCCCGTAATTGGGTTTTGGTAAGGAAGACCCATTAAATCGACTGAGCGCGGTGTAAAGAAAAGGTGACCAAAAACTGATGAACCTGAACCGAATGATCCGTTACCTGTTGATGCGGCAACTGGTGGAGATTTGAATCGTGTTCTTGAGTAGTTCATCGTTCCACTAACCGTAAAATTGTTAGAAAGTTGAGCACGACCACCCACAGACATGTTGTTTCTTAAAAGTTTATTACCAGGGGTAAATCCTTCGTCTTCTAGGTGACCAAAAGAAACGTTGTAGGATACTTTACCATCCGCTGAAGAACCTCCAGCTTGAAGTGAAGTATTAGCAACTGTACCTGTTTGGAAAAATTCTCCAACCGAGTTGTAAGGTTGCCACTTATATCTTGCTCCATTGAATTCTGGGAAAGCTGCAGGTACACCTGTCGCACTTGATGCTGTTGAATACGGGTGAAGGATGGTTCCATCATCTGTATTTAAGCCGTAAGCAGAAGGGAAGTTAGAAGCATTTCCATAACCCGTTGAACCTTCTTTTCTGAATGAAGGACCCCAGTTAGAGAAGAACCAACCAAACTTTTGATCGAATCCATTCCCGTACTGATCTTGATAATCAGGCATAGAAGCGATTTCGTTCATAAAGTAAGATTGCGTCACCGTGATCTCGTTTTTCTTACGAGTAGCACCGGCAGCTCCTGCTTTAGTAGTAATTAGGATTACCCCGTTTTTACCAGCTTCACCATATAGTGTTGCTGCTGAAAGACCTTTAAGAACCTGAACATCAGCAATTGAGTTAGGATCTAGATCTAAGAAACGGCTCGATCCGTTGTTACCATTTACGAAGCTACCACCTGCATTTGTGTCTGATGCGAAAGGCACACCATCTACAATAAATAAAGGTTGGTTGTTTTGGCTGAATGACTGGTAACCACGAATAACGATATTCGTACCTGAACCTGAAACACCACTTTGAGAAGTAATGTTTACCCCAGAAGCTTTACCTCTAAGGATACGTCCAACGTCACCTTCAGTTCTTTGCTCAAGTTGCTCTTCACCAACTGAAGATACAGCGTAACCAAGCGCTTGTTTCTCACGCTTAATACCCTGAGCGGTAACGACTACTTCTTCTAATGCTTGTGCGTCCTCTTCCATTTGCACGTTGTATGTGTCGGCAGCACCAACAGTAACACGCGCTTCTTTTTGACCGATGTAAGTGAATACTAACACCTGACCATTGGATGCGGAAATCGAATAATTTCCATCAAAGTCTGTTTGGGTACCGTTAACAGTACCATCCACAACGATGTTCACCCCAGGAAGAGGCAACCCGTCTGAATCTGTAACTGTACCTGAAACCGTCTTTGACTGTGCAAAAGAAACTTGCACAACTAACGCTAAAAGAAGCGTTAAGATTCCATTAAGTTTTGTTTTCATTTTTAAGTTATTTGAATTAGCGAAATGCTAAAATCTAAAAATTATGTTAACATTCCAAAAGAAGCTGCATAATATGTACATATTTCTTTCATTTTTTATTGAAACTATAATTCGGTAACAAGCTTTTTTGGGTTTCAATAATTTTTAGGATTCTCTTCCGTAAACGATGAAATTTGACGGGTATCAAATCCTTATTCAGTAGATAGTTCTTTTACTGAATAGATTTTGTATTGTAAGGTTAAGCATCGATAACCATCCTTAACAGTAAGGTATGTCATAGTTAGCATAAATAGGGCGGGAGGTTTTAGGTTTTGGATGGCGCTAAAATCATTTAATTTCAAAATTCTTTTGCTTCGATTTGATTTTCAATAATTAATGAATACATTTGCAGCCCTAAAAATTAGGAGTAAACTAGAAGAATGCCAACAATTTCACAATTAGTAAGAAAAGGTAGACACTCGATTGCCAAGAAGAGCAAATCGGCTGCTTTGGATTCTTGTCCCCAACGTAGAGGTGTGTGTACACGTGTGTACACTACCACGCCAAAGAAACCTAATTCAGCAATGAGAAAGGTAGCTAGGGTAAGATTAACCAACGGAAAAGAGGTTAACGCGTACATTCCAGGAGAGGGACATAATCTCCAAGAGCACTCGATAGTATTGGTACGAGGTGGACGTGTTAAGGACTTACCTGGAGTTCGTTATCACATTGTTAGAGGAGCCCTTGACACCGCAGGTGTACAGGGTCGTACACAACGACGTTCAAAATACGGCGCAAAGCGTCCTAAAAAGTAGTTCTGAAAAGACGCAAGTACGATGAGAAAAAGACAAGCAAAAAAACGTCCGATCCTCCCAGATCCTAGATTCGGAGATCAATTAGTTACACGTTTCGTTAATATGATGATGTGGGATGGTAAGAAATCTGTTGCCTTCCGCATTTTTTATGATGCAATGGACATTGTAGATCAGAAAAAAACTGATGAAGAAAAATCAGCATTAGAGCTTTGGAAAGATGCTTTATCTAATGTGATGCCGCACGTAGAAGTACGTAGTCGTCGTGTTGGTGGAGCAACATTTCAGATTCCTATGCCTATTCGTCCTGATCGTAAAATTTCTACTGCTATGAAGTGGTTGATTAGTTATGCAAGAAAGCGTAACGAGAAGTCAATGGCTCAAAAATTAGCTTCTGAAATTCTTGCTGCGGCGAAAGAAGAAGGTGCTGCAGTTAAGAAGCGTATGGATACTCACAAAATGGCTGAGGCTAACAAAGCGTTCTCACATTTTAGATTCTAATCAGACATGGCAAGAGATTTAAAATTCACTAGAAATATTGGTATTGCTGCTCACATTGATGCAGGTAAAACAACTACCACTGAACGTATATTATTTTATACTGGGGTAAGTCACAAGATTGGTGAAGTTCACGATGGTGCTGCTACCATGGACTGGATGGAACAAGAGCAGGAGAGAGGTATTACTATTACTTCTGCTGCAACAACTTGTACTTGGAATTTCCCAACAGAAAATGGTCAGCTTACCGATGATTCTAAAGGATATCATTTTAACATCATCGATACTCCCGGTCACGTTGACTTTACTGTTGAGGTGAACCGTTCGCTTCGTGTATTAGATGGTCTTGTATTCTTGTTTAGTGCGGTTGACGGTGTAGAGCCTCAATCAGAGACTAACTGGAGACTTGCAGATAATTACAAGGTACCTCGTATGGGGTTTGTCAACAAAATGGACCGTCAGGGTTCAAATTTTTTGGCAGTTTGTACTCAGGTTCGAGAGATGCTAAAGTCGAATGCTGTTCCTATCGTATTACCGATTGGTGAAGAAGCTGATTTTAGAGGTATTGTTGACTTAGTTAAGAATCGTGCGATTGTATGGCATGATGATAATTTCGGATCAACCTTTGATGTCATCGATATTCCTGCCGATATGGAAGACGAAGTTCGTCAATATCGTGCAGAGCTTATCGAAGCTGTCGCTGAGTATGATGAAAATCTAATGGAGAAATTCTTCGAAGACGAAGATTCTATCACAGAAGAAGAGGTACATGCCGCGCTTCGTGCTGCCGTAATGGACATGAGCATCATCCCAATGGTTTGTGGTTCTTCATTCAAAAACAAAGGGGTTCAGTTCCTTCTTGATGCGGTTTGTCGTTATCTTCCTTCACCTCTAGATAAGGAGGCGATTATAGGAACAAATCCGAACACTGATGAAGAGATTGCGCGTAAGCCAGATCCTAAAGAGCCATTTTCAGCTCTAGCCTTTAAGATTGCAACTGATCCTTTCGTAGGTCGTTTGGCATTCTTTAGAGCTTATTCGGGTACTCTGAATGCTGGTTCTTATGTTTTAAACAATCGTTCGGGTAACAAAGAACGTATTTCGCGTATCTACCAAATGCACTCGAACAAGCAAAATGCGATCGAATCAATTTCTGCTGGTGATATTGGAGCTGCTGTAGGTTTTAAGGATATCAAAACGGGTGATACCCTTTCTGATGAAAAGAACCCAATCGTACTTGAAAGTATGGTTTTCCCTGATCCGGTAATCGGTATCGCTGTTGAGCCAAAGACTAAGGCTGACGTTGATAAGTTGGGTATGGCTTTAGCTAAATTAGCTGAAGAAGATCCTACCTTCCAGGTGAAAACAGATGAGGCATCAGGTCAGACGATTATTTCTGGTATGGGTGAGCTTCACTTAGATATTATTGTAGACCGTTTACGTCGCGAGTTTAAAGTTGAGGTAAATCAAGGTCAACCACAGGTTGAGTACAAAGAAGCAATTACTCAGAAAGCAAATCACCGTGAGGTTTACAAAAAGCAAACGGGTGGTCGTGGTAAATTTGCGGATATCGTATTTACCATTGAGCCTGCTGAAGAAGGTAAATCAGGCCTTGAGTTTGTCAATGAAGTAAAAGGTGGTAACGTACCTAAAGAATTTATTCCTTCTGTTGAGAAAGGTTTCAAAGAGGCTATGAAGAATGGTCCTTTAGCTGGTTTCGAGATGGATAGTATGAAGATTACGCTTAAGGATGGTTCTTTCCACCCAGTGGATTCGGATCAACTTTCTTTCGAACTAGCTGCTAAGCTTGGTTACAAAGAATCTGCGCGTTCAGCCAAGGCTGTTATTCTTGAGCCAATTATGAAGCTTGAGGTTTTAACTCCTGAAGAGAACATGGGTGATATCGTTGGGGACCTTAACCGTCGTCGTGGTCAAGTGAACTCGATGGATGATAGAGCTGGTTCTAAAGTAGTTAAGGCTTCTGTTCCACTTTCAGAAATGTTTGGATATGTAACTTCTTTACGTACCCTTTCATCGGGTAGAGCTACTTCTACTATGGAGTTCTCGCACTATGCCGAAACACCTTCGAATATTTCTGAGGAAGTTATTAAGGCAACTAAAGGAGATAATTAATCTATCAAAGCTATGAGCCAAAAAATTAGAATTAAACTAAAATCATACGATCATAATTTGGTAGATAAATCTGCCGATAAGATTGTTAAGACAGTGAAAACTACTGGTGCTATTGTTACCGGTCCTATTCCGCTGCCAACGAATAAAAAAATCTTTACTGTACTTCGTTCTCCTCACGTGAACAAAAAATCTCGTGAGCAGTTTCAGTTAAGCTCTTACAAGAGGCTTCTAGATATCTATAGTTCATCTTCGAAAACGATTGATGCGCTTATGAAGCTAGAATTACCTAGTGGAGTTGAGGTAGAGATTAAGGTGTAATTATAATCGAGCCTTTGTGCTCGTAACATGTCTCAAACGAGGGTTTGAGAAAAACGGTAATAGAAAAGTTC
>DAIPYN010000052.1:0-6221 GCA_036782715.1 Flavobacteriaceae bacterium | reverse complement strand
ATAAAATCTGTGCGGCTATACATGCGGTACCCGAAGTTGATTTGCGGTTTGTCGACGCTGGTAAAAGTGCCAACCGTACGGTATTCACCTACCTCGGCCCAGTAAACCAAGTCTTAAAAGCTACCGAAGCGCTCTTTGCTATTGCTTTAAGCGAGATTGATATGCGCCAGCACCAAGGCGTGCACCCGCGAATGGGCGCTGTGGACGTTTGTCCCTTCGTTTTACTTGACGATGAAAAACATGCAGAAGAATTACTCGAGCGCGTGCGCACGTTCGCTGAGGAAATAAGTGCCAAACACAATGTGGCTATTTACGGCTACGAGCACCTAGCAAGCAGCCCACAGAGAAAAAACCTCGCTGCAGTGCGCCAAGGAGCGTATGAAGGCCTTGAAGAGAGATTTACTAGCGGCGACCTCCCGGACTTTGGTCCGCAGACCTACACCTCGGCCGAAGCCCTTCACGGTGCTACTGCCATGAGTGTGCGCCCGTTGATGGTTGCATATAATGTTAATCTAATTGGCGGCGATATCGAGGAACGCCTCAAGGCAGCAAAGAAAATAGCTGGAAAAATCCGAGAGCGCGACGGCGGCATGCCAGGAGTGAAAGCTATCGGTTGGTATTTGCCAGATTTCGATCTCGTTCAAGTCAGCTGCAACCTTACCAAGCCACATGAGGCAGGAGTTTGTGAGGTATTCTCTCGAGTCCAAGAACTGGCTGCAGCATTGGGATTTGAAGTCCCTTCTTCAGAACTCATAGGTTGCATCCCACAGAGCCAATTCACCACGATGACCCCCGAAGAATTAGGATTTGGTCAACTCAAGCCTTTTGATCAACTTAGGATACTAAATATCTAAACCACATGAAAACCAAGCTACTTT
The DNA here is from genome assembly GCA_036782715.1 of Flavobacteriaceae bacterium. Classification (GTDB taxonomy): domain Bacteria; phylum Bacteroidota; class Bacteroidia; order Flavobacteriales; family Flavobacteriaceae; genus UBA3478. The sequence continues at coordinate 5,343 of DAIPYN010000052.1, read as the reverse complement.
TCTTACTCACTCTCTGCTTCATTCAAGCGAGCGCTCAAGAAATTAATCACCGTCAAGACTTTTCTGGAGGAGCCTCTATGACCTCTTACGGAAGAGCAGCCTTAAATGGCAAGTGGCAATTTGATATCACACCCTTCGCATTTTCTCCTTCGCTCCTTGAATACCCATTCACATTAGCTACAAAAACTCAATATTGGAGCAATAACGGCTGGAGCACAACACTTCAAGCCGATGGATTTTTAACCCCAGGTCACTTTTATTGGGACGCTTTTGGATATTCTTGGATTCCACATATTCGACCAGCGGGACAACTGTTTTGGACGGTTAATCTACCTATCAGAAACCGGGAGATTATAAAAACTAAACTAGAAGAGGTAAGCATCGACCTTGTTGAAACATCGGTACCTGATCTTTTTGGCTTTGGCTTCCATGACGAAACGGTAGCTGCGACTTCTTACCACCCATTTGAGACCATGGTTAATCGAGATATTCATTTTACACTCGGGCTTCTATTCAATCGGATACGTGTTCCGGGTGTTTACACATTAAGTTCTTCTAGTTTCAGCCCCGATGTGGTCGAAGCATGGCCCTTTGGGCAGTCTCTCAGTGGATTTTTAGGATTTACAAAACAAAACTATAGTATCCGATCTATTAAAACTAGCCAAGGAAGAAACGTGATAAAGTTGAGGGAATCTTCTTATAAAATGGGACTCCTCTTACCTTTACACTATACGATTTTAGGTCAAGATGGATATATCGAACCGAGTTCTGTTAAAAGCCGGTTCTACCGGTTCCCTCGTCCCTATTATCGAAAGTTCAACGGACCTAAGCTAGGGTTCCATTTAGGTTCAACACATTACATTAACCGCCAAGAACTAAGTAAAGGAGGCCGAAATCCCTGTAAAATCACTGAGCTAGAGCTAGGTGTAAGTTGGCTGCCATGGGATTTCTATTCTGGAGAAATTCCTCCACTGCAATTTAGAGTGGTCGCACGACCAGGGCTTTGGAAAGACCGCATATCTAAAAAGCCATTGACATCAAAGCATTGGGGATACTTGCCTTAAAAAAATATGGCACGATTTTCCCTACTAGAGTGCCAACAATAAACCACATATGAAAATCAGAATAGCAGCGGTACTCCTGCTCATATCAAGCTCAATATGGGCGCAAAACCGCACTCTAAGCGGCTATATCACCGACTTTGAGACCGGAGAAGACCTGATCGGTGTAAACATCTGGTCACCAGAACTTAAAGTTGGTACTTCCACAAATTCCTTTGGGTTTTACTCCTTTACTTTACCGCAAGGTGAGCACATTATTCAGCTCACCTATTTAGGTTACGAAAACCAAAATTTCGAAATTGATTTGACGAAAAATGTCAGTATAAATTTCAAGCTAAAACCAGCGGAAAATGTACTTAATGAAGTCACTGTAACCGCTGCAGAATCTAGCCAAATCCAAGAGCAAATTCAAATGTCTAAAATGGAGGTGCCGATCAAGCAGCTCAAATCCTTGCCGGCCATCTTAGGCGAAGTGGACATTATGAAAACCCTTCAACTGCTACCCGGAGTGCAAAGTGGTGGCGAAGGAACTTCAGGACTGTACGTTCGCGGTGGCTCCCCAGATCAAAATCTCATCTTGCTCGATGGTGTGCCCCTATACAATGTGAATCACCTATTTGGTTTTTTCTCTGTATTTAATGCTGATGCCATTTCAAATGTCAGCTTAACTAAGGGAGGTTTCCCTGCGCGCTACGGTGGACGATTATCCTCTGTGCTGGAAATCAAGATGAAAGAAGGCAATATGAACGAGTTTCACGGAGATGCTACTGCATCCATCATTGCTTCGAAGATGACACTAGAAGGGCCGCTCGTTAAAGATAAGGCGTCCTTTATGGTGAGTGGTCGGCGCACCTATCTGGATGTTCTCGCTCGTCCGTTTATCAATGCAGCCAACAGTCAAAACCCTGAAACAACGATCAATCCTACCTACTATTTCTATGACATGAACGGGAAGGTGAATTGGAAGATCAGCGATAAAGACCGCGTTTACCTTTCACACTTTCAAGGCAAGGATGATTTTGGAACCAAAGGCCGTGACGAATTTGAGGACTACCAGGCTGAATTCGGCTTCGGTTTGGACTGGAGAAACTCGATCACAGCAGCACGTTGGAACCACCAGTGGTCACCAAAGCTCTTTTCCAACGTAACCGCAACACGCTCCGTCTATAATTTCAATACTCGTATTTCTCAAGAAGAACGCTACCTTCCAAACTACCCCGACACCGCTGGAACAGAAGAATCACGCTTCGCTGGCCTCTACTTTTCTGGCATCGAAGACTATGGCGCTCGCATTGATTTTGACTTTGTACCCAACCCTCAACACTACATTCGTTATGGCGCAGGCTGGACGAATCATGAATTCTCCCCTGGGGCGACCAATTTTGAATTCCAACAGTCCGGATTTAACCTCGACACGACCATAGGTGGAGATGAAATTTTTTCAGACGAGGCCTTTGCTTACGTAGAGGACGAATGGAACCTGAATGAAAACTTTAAAATTGGGTACGGGCTGCACCTGAATACTCTTTTTGTAGAAAACACTACATATACACGTTTGCAACCACGAATCGGCATGAACTACAGCCTTCCAGGAGATATTGCTCTGAAGGCTTCCTACGCGGACATGATGCAGACAGTCAACTTGTTAACCAACGAAGGACTAGGCTTGCCTACCGATCTCTGGGTCCCATCCACAGCCAATCTCAAACCACAGACCTCGCAGCAATACGCCGCAGGTCTTGCTAAAAACGTAGGACCCTACGAATTCAGCATCGAAGGATACTATAAGGACATGCAAAACCTGGTTTCCTACCGTGAAGGCGCCTCCTTCCTGTTCAGCGTCGATGACGAGTCGTGGGAAGACAAAGTCACCCAAGGCCAAGGAACGAGCTACGGAATGGAATTCTTCGCCCAGAAGAAGGCAGGAAAGACGAACGGTTGGATCGGCTACACGCTCAGCTGGAGCTACCGCCAGTTTGACGAGATTAACGGCGGCCAGCGCTATTTCTTCACCTACGACCGCAGACACGATGTATCCGTGGTAGTCAACCATGAAATCTCCGAGAACATCAACTTCTCCGCAGCCTGGGTCTACGGCACAGGACGCGCAGTTACCTTACCTGAATTCAGCTATATCACTGGATTACCGGAGGAATTTTCTTGGTGGAATTACCGTCAGCTTACTGTAGAGCGTGCTACAGATCGCAATTCGTACCGCTATAGCCCATACCACCGATTGGACGTGAGCTTGAGTTTCAGAAAGGAACACAATAACTACGAACGGTGGTGGACCATCAGCGCCTACAACGCCTACAACAACCTCAACCCGTTCTTTATGGAAACGACACAGGACAGAAATGGCAACCCGCAACTTCGCGAGTACGGCCTCTTCCCTATCATTCCATCGATCGCTTACCGCATTAAATTTTAAGTCATGAAGAAGTTCTTATTCATTGCCCTTCTCGCCGCAAGTATTTCTTCTTGTGACAACCTCACCGAAGGAGTGGTACGCGACATAGATTTACCTCCACACACCCCAACAATGGTAGGTACACTCCTAGCGGACAATACAGACTCTACCTTGTACGGTATCATTAGCCAGACGCGCGGTCTTTTGGACTCGAATGTCGCAGCTCTTCTTTCCGGTGCAACCGTAAACTTATACAAGGATAACGTGCTGCAATATTCATGGAATACGCAGGACACGATGGACTATTACGCATTAAACTTGAACGACACACTAGGCTCAGCGTCGGGCACGTACAAGTTTGAGGTGCTCCATCCTGAGTTTGATGACCTTACTGCTTCAGACCAATTCCCTCCAGCCGCCATCATCTCAGAAGCAGTCTTGAACAAGGGTGCCGCTCAAATCTTCACGTTTGAGGCAGACGAAATTATTCTGAACCTTCAAGACATTCCTGGAGTGGATCAGCACTACATTTTTAGCTGCGAAGTGCGTCTGACCGACTTCAATTTCATCGGCGACACATCGTGGACAAAAGTTGATCTTTATTCAGATGACCAACGTACCATCCAGCTTGCCAGTAGTAGCGCCATCTTAGTCTCTGAAAACGGCATCGACGCCGACCTTCAGCTTAGCTTCGCTTCGACTGCTTTTCTCGGCGCACCGCTCGGAGAAGACTATGAATACCGTATCAGTATTAAAACCTTATCGAACGAAGGATTCAACTATTACCGCAGTCTATCCAGCTACCAAACAGCACAAGGAAACCCCTTCTCTGAGCCGGTTGTCATTTACAGCAACGTCAGTGGTGGCTATGGTGTTTTCGCGTTGAGTTGCACGGTTGATAGGATCGTTCGTTAATCCGGTTTATTAGTTGTACGAAACAAAAAAGGCGGCCCGTGGCCGCCTTTTTTATGAGCTAAAATTTTTTGCACTAGTACTCGAGCAAAATTGACCCCCAAGTAAAGCCAGCACCGAAAGCAGCAAGGCAGAGCACATCGCCGCGTTTCACTACCCCTGTATGCACCGCTTCACTCATAGCAATAGCGATTGATGCGCCTGTTGTATTTCCATACTTCTGGATATTGTTAAAGACTTGGTCGTCACGCAGCTTCATGCGCTTTTGAATGAACTGTGCAATGCGCAAATTCGCCTGATGCGGAATAAGACAATCGATCTGATCCGGAGTCATTTGGTTCTTTTCCAATGCCTCACCAATCACTTCTCCAAAACGGACCACAGCGTTTTTAAAGACAAAGTTTCCATTCATCTGTGGAAAGTGAATTTCAGGTTGTAAACCTTCCCTTTCATATTCATCAAGCCAATGCTGGGTTCCGAACCCCTTCATGGTAAGTTCTTCTTTGTACTTCCCTTGACTGTGTGTATGGCAACTCATGATGCCCCGTGTTCCTTCAGAACTTCTTGAGACCACGGCTGCTCCTGCCCCATCACCAAAAATGACACTCACGCCTCGGCCTCGTGTCGTTTTATCCAAGAATGGGCTTTGCAGCTCTGAGGCGACTACAAGGACATTCTCGTGCATGCCACTTTGAACGAATGCTGTTGCTACACTCATGGCATAGATAAAGCCCGAGCAGGCATTTCTAACATCGGTAGCTCCGGCTGTGTGTATATCGAGCGCCTCTTGCACTTGTACACCACAACCGGGGAAATAATAGTCAGGGCTAATGGTGGCAAAAACAATGTGATCTATGCTCGAGGCTTCCATGCCGGCGTGCTCTAAGGCCTTACGGGCTGCCTTGATACCCATGGTAGCCGCCGTATTTCCATCGCCTTCTTCTACCCAGCGACGTTCGC
>DAIPYN010000051.1:0-6787 GCA_036782715.1 Flavobacteriaceae bacterium | reverse complement strand
CTACCTCGAGAGGGTAGAAGGTATTTACTGTAGTTGTTAATCTCGCTTCAAGATGGGTAATAATGATATCGGCGTCGTTAATCGATAATTCTATTGGTTCAATAAGTAGGTAGAGAATTCCTTCGCACCCGAGGCGATAACGACCATCATAATTCATTAGTTTGGCCTTACCCGTATGAAACACCTCCTGAGCTTGTAGTTTGATTTCTTTTTCTACACATCCACCACTTACTGCGCCTACCATTTGACTAGACTCTGATATAAGCATTCGAACCCCCGGCTTGCGATACGAAGAGCCCTCTAAAGCAACAAGTGTGACCAAGACCGATCTTTCATCTAATGATCGAAACTGCTGATAGGCTTTTAGAAGACGGTAGAGTTCGTGAGTCATAGTATTAATTGCGCTGGATTACATCCCAGAGGTTACCATATAAGTCTTTAAAGACAAAAACCTTACCATAAGACTCTGATCTTAATGGCTTGGCTATTTCTACTTTATGATCGACTAATTTTTGATGAAGAGTCTCAATTTGGTTCGTGTAAAGAAAAAGAAAAACACGCCCTCCTGTTTGATTCCCGATCGCCTTCTTTTGATCAGGGGTATTGGCTTTGGCTAGGAGTAATTTACAACCTTGTTCTTTAGATGCTTTGGCTGCAATTACTACCCAACGCTTCTCGGGTGACATTGTAGTATCTTCTAATAGCTCAAAATCAAGGAGCTCTGTATAGTACGATAGCGCCTTATCGTAATCGTCTACTAAAAGAGTGATTTGACCTAAGATATTTTGCATCGTTCTATTTTTCCCAGATCGTGTAACCTGGTTGTGATTTAATTGCGTTCCATCCGTTGGGTGCTGAATAACTTCCAGGACCTATTTTGACGAGTAGTTTATTGTCGATAGAGGCAACATAATAGCCGCCTGAGCCGTTTACGGTGGTGATCACTTCGACGGTACTTTCAGCGGTGATCCCTGCTGCTTTTCGAATAGCGATGAGGTCATTAATTTCAGATTGAAGCCCTCCTGAAGTGTCGGTAAAAAAATAGTGATACCCCCATACCATCGGAATGCCTGGGTGGGTTAGTAGGTAGGCATATCCGTTCTTGATATGATTCAAAGAACTGCTATATAGATTGTCACAATCACCTCGGTTGACACAACCCGTGTCGTGGTTGTCGAGAAAGGTGATTGACTTAGATCCGTATCCGATCGAAGCTAGGGAATGACCCTCCTTAAGACGATCAAAATTTTGGTCGATGAGCGCTTCTTTCAGTTTGTATTTGAGGGCGAAATCGAAGGCTTTAGACGCACTTGTAGTCGCTGAGGTGGCGGTCGCAGCGGTTGCATCAATCCATTTTTTTATTTCTTGAAGATTACCATCCCAAAACTCTCCAATAGTAATGTAATAGGAGGTTGAGGCATTGTATTCACCTACATACTTCGCTGGGAAGCCTTTGACAAAGTCATAGCGCCATGAGTCGAACCCAAGACCTTTGAGGCGTTGTAGATAGTCTTTTAGCCCGTCTTGAACTTCCTCACTTTGATGGTTGAGGTCTCTAGCTCCTCCCCATCCAAGACCCTCATCTTCAGGGCCGCAAGGTTTTGTTCCAAAAGCATCGGGGTTAGTAAATCCTTCATCGTCGACACAGATCGATTCACAAGACCAGGCGGGTTCAGTGAAGTCGGTCCAAGTCGAAGTTCCTACTCTATGATTAAAAACGAGATCAGCAATCCCATGCATTTCTCTTGATTTCATGGTGCTTAAAAGCGATTCTAATTGAGTCTTACTCCCATGAAGCGAATTAAAATCAAAGAGTCTTCTAGGGTGATAACCCATACCCTCACCTTCGCTCACCGGTGGTAACCAAATGCCATCAATATGGGCATTTGAAAGTGTAACTACTTTACTTTCTAGAAATTGATAGAACGATTGCGATCCAATTTTTGAGTCGTTAAAGCTATCCCACCAAAACCCTTGTAAAAGCACATCATTGAGTGGATTATTATCTGCGTAAGAACTGGTTCCTTGATCAATCGGAGGTTCATTACCTCCTCCATTATTGGTGTCTGGAGTTTCTGTAGAATCGCTGCTGCAGGCCATTAGAAAAAGACTAGCTAGGAGAATAGCACTTAATCGTTTCATGTGTCGTTGGTTGTAATAAGCTTCTAATTTAGGCTTATTTCTTGAGTAAATTCGGCGAAGTGGTATCCTTCTTTCTCAAGTTTTAGTCGGGTGGGGTGATTCTTATCACGCACAGGATTGGTATGATTGAAATGGGTGAACCAGACTTTGTTTTTTTCAGCTTTTGGTAATGATTCTAAGAGGGTTATCGTTTCACTGATAAACGGATGTGGAATTTCAGACATGGGTCGTTCTAATTCTCCTTCAGCTAAGAAGGTACCATCTATGATCGCGTAATCAACCGACTGAATGAACTCGATAATGGATTGTTCCCACACGTTCCATTTATCGATATCTGGCAAGTAAAAGGCGGTTTTGTTCGCGCCTTTGATAAGGTATCCGACCGTTTCAGAATATTCATCGCGATGTGGCACTTGTATTGGAGTCACTGAAATTGTTTTTAGGTTTTCAGGCCCACTTAATATTTTGACTTCAATATTCTTAAGTTGAATGAGTTGATCCCAAGGGCCATTCGTTTCAAGAAAATGTGCCATACGAGGCATGGCATAAACAGGTAGTGACCTTTCATTAGAAGCTTCTCTGCCGATATGCATTAACCCGGTATAGTGCCCCATGTGAGCATGTGTTAGGAACACTCCTGAGAGTTCAGTTTTAGATTGTTTCTGCAGAAAACTAGCCTGATGCGTAAAGTCTGGAGTTGCGTCAAAAAGAAAAGCTTCTTCTTCTGAATAGACCCCAATGCTGGCTACAAACTCGTTAGGTCTTTCAACAAGACAACAGCTCTTGTCACAGTTGAATTGTGGAGCACCCGCGTCTTGAAGGTTGCCGAGAAATACGATTTGCTGAGCGATACTTGGTAACGATATAGAAAGAGCAAAAAGTATAAGTAAGCTTCTCATGCTGTATGTATTAAGTGCTTTTAAGGTATGATAAATCCTAAGAATATTTCATTACATTGAAGCAAATTCACGTCTATGAACAACCTAATGCTACGTTCGATTCTACTCTCTTGTGTTTTTGTCTTTCAAGGGACACAACTAATAGCTCAACAGAATGATTCTGAATATGAGCAACTAATCAAACAGTATACTACTGATGATCGTTTCTATCCCTCCTCGGTAGCAAAAATTGTTGACCATGCTTCGATTTCATCTCCATTAGATCATTTTGGAACGATTATCGGAGCGCCCATGGTTATGCACAATACCACAGAGATTTATGGATATTATAAGCTTCTCAGTGAACAATCTGATCGTTTAATGATTGAACAGGTGGGAACAAGCGAGGAAGGCCGAGCCATTCAACTAGTAGCTATCTCAGATGCTGAAAACTTGGTAAATGCTGAAGACTATAAATCGATGCTGAGAGAATTAGCCGATCCAAGATCCACTGATGAGCAGCGAGCTAAAGAAATAGCTATTCAAGGAAAGAGTGTTTATTATTTAAATGGAGGAATGCACTCTACCGAGATGGGTTCCCCTGAAATGCTGATGGAGCTAGCCTATCGACTTATCACTGATGAATCAGAGGAGATTAAACACATCCGTGAAAATGTCATTGTGCTGATTAACCCCGTTTCAGAGCCTGATGGTAGAGATAAGCAAGTAGACTGGTATCACCGATATTCAAAACATCGTGAAGAGTGGAATGATGGCTTTCCTAGATCGACGCCTTATTGGGGTAAATACGTGTTTCATGACAACAACCGTGACGGGCTTCAGATTAGCCAGGAGATCACTAAGAATATTTTCAAGATTTTCTATGATTGGCATCCGAACGTAATGCTTGATTTGCATGAGTCAGTACCATTGCTTTATATATCTACCGGTACGGGCCCCTATAACGATAATGTTGATCCAATTACGGTTGGAGAATGGCAGACGATTGCGAATTATGAAATGACAAGCCTCTCTGCTCAGGGTCTTCCAGGAGTATTTCATTGGGCCTTTTATGACGGATGGTGGCCAGGGTACGGAGTTTGGGTAGCTAATACGCATAATTCTATTGGTCGCTTTTATGAAACTTTCGGGAATGCTGGTGCTAACACTTATTTAAGAGATCTTACCAAGAGTAAATATGCTGGGGATCCTGTTACTTCAAAGGAGTGGTATCGTCCTGATCCTGCTTCGGGAATGGTCAATTGGTCGGCGCGTAATAATACGAATTACATGCAGGCGGGGGTGCTTGCTTCACTAACCTATGCCGCCGATAATCGTTCGGGTCTTTTGAAGAACTTCTATAAAAAGGGACAGAACAATGTCGCCTTTGGATCAAAGAATAAGATCAAGCAATTTAGAGTGCTTGAAAACCAAAAAGACCCAGTAAAAGCGGCTTATTTAATTAATCAATTGATGGCTCAAGGGATTGAGGTACATGAGGTAATTGAAGGGGAGGACCAGGGAGATTACCTGATTCAACTGAATCAACCTTATAGCAAGCTCGCCTATGATTTACTCACAGAGCAGAACTATCCGAAAGACGCTAAGTTTCCGCCTTACGACGCTATCGCCTGGACCCTTGACTTACTTTACGGTGTTGACGTTGAAAGAGAAGAACAGTGGCATGAGAATCCTTCAGCACTTCAACTTCTCACCGAAAACGTAGTGTATAGCGGAAAGGTTGAGGGAGCTTCTATCACTTACGCCATTAACTACAAGGCTCAATCAAATGTGGTGCCCGCCTTGTTTGATTTAAAAGGAACGGCTAAGGCCTATGTAATTGATAATTCGAAGCAACTCGGAGAACAAACGCTAGCCCCAGGTTCGATTATTATCGAGAATCTTGGTGCTAAAAAAGCGAATGAGTTGGCTTCGAAATTCGGCCTTGATTTGATTTCGGTTAACGAAATCATAAGTGATAAACGCCTTGTGAATCTTCCTAAAATTGCTGTTTATCACAGCTGGACAGATACCCAAGCAGAGGGCTGGGCGCGTTATACTTTTGAGCAGTTAGGAGTGCCTTACACAAGCATTGATAAAGATGATTTAAAAGCGGGTCGATTATCAAGAGACTTTGACGTGATTGTGATTCCACATTTTAGAAGGGGAATGACTCAGTTTGTACATGGGGTAGACGAGAAGTTTGGGCCGATGCCTTTTACTAAGACAAAAGAATATCCTTCACATGGATATCCCGATCAAACGGCTGATATGACTGGCGGACCAGGCTTCGATGGTATCAACAACCTCAATGAATTTGTAAAAGATGGGGGAGTGTTAGTTCCCTTGAATAATGCTGCAGCAATCATTGCTGATTTAGGCATTGGGGGAGTGCTGAGAAGTTATCGCTCATCACGCTTATTTCATCCAGGATCAATCGTAACTGCAAAAGCAAGAAATTTAGAAAGCCCTATACTTTTTGGTTATCCTGAAGAGTTTCACTTGTATAAAGGAAACACCCCGATGTTACGATCTGATCTTATTGATCGTAAGTTTATGGTTGCTCAATTCGGTGATGAACCTTTAGCTGATGAAAAACCCTACACCGGAGAAATCATGGGATTATTACCAATTTCAGAGACTCCAGAAGAAGTCAAGGAATCTGGTAAACCAAGAAAATACGTGATGTCAGGAATGGTACGAAACGAGAAAGATATCATTGGTACAGGAGCTATATACAATGTACCTCATGGCAAAGGCCGTATTGTTTCATTCGCTTTTAACCCATTAGACCGTTTCTTGAATCATCATGATGCTGGCCTTTTCTGGAATGTAATTATTCACTGGAATCACCTGTAAGGTGTCGTGTCATAAAAGTATTGGCAAAGGACATTGAGGCTACTCTAGCCTCTTTGTTTCCACCAATCGAAACCCCTTTTTTAGCGCAAAAGGCAAAACCTAATTTTTGGAGAAAAGAGTTATTCATCGCAATACCTAGCGTATTCATGAGCACATCCCCTTCGTCATTCAATTCGAATCGACAATCGGTGAAGCTATATCCCTTTTCATTTTCTTGAACGGGAATTTCGCTGTCATATCCGTGGTGCGCATTTTCATAAACGGTGACTCCGATATCATTGGTGCTTTCTAACAATTTGACCAGCTCCTCACAGGGGGCGGCAGGTGTCCAATTATCAGCTGCTCCGATCAATATATGCATAGGAGCTTTGCTAAACGAAAGATTGGTTGGTGTCACAAAACAAGGCGGATACAAAGCCAAATGAGCTGCAAATGAAAGCTCTTTATTGATAGCTTCTTTGAGAGGTAGCCATGCCGAGAACAGTGTTACTCCACCCCCTAAGCTCCAACCGGTGATCGCAATTCGATTCGCATCTACTCTCGGATGTTTCGAAAGTGCTTCTAGGGCTCTGTAGGCGTCGAGTACCATGGCCGCCATAGTAACCTCGCTTTGACTACCAACGGTTGAGGTTATCCCTCTGCTTTGAAAGCTTTTTAACTCGAAGGTTGCCATACCTTGTTTGCGATATTGCTCCAGGTAATCTAAGTGATGTTCTCGCCATCCGAGGCTTCCAGCAACACCTAATACCACCGGCAATTTCTCTTCGCTAGCTACTTCTGGAAATCTCAAAACTCCAAACACTTCTTGAATTTCTTGATCTTCTAGATCAGTCATTATATCATTAAACGTATAAGGGTTGGCACTCTCGAATCGAATGATTTCTTCTTGAGCTTGGGCGGCTAGACTC
>DAIPYN010000050.1:0-7140 GCA_036782715.1 Flavobacteriaceae bacterium | reverse complement strand
CCTGAGACGGTATTGTATAGACTTGAGATGATATGATCGGCAAAGCGACGCTTTTGATGATCATTCATGATAATTACCTGTTCCCAGTAATCAGCAACCTCAGTAAGCCCGTAACTACGAGCGATGTACACAAGGTTAAGAATGTCCTTTTGAAAACAAGATCCACCAAAACCTACCGAAGACTTTAAAAACTTTGGACCAATACGAGAATCAAGCCCAATAGCCTTAGCGACCTCGTCTACATTGGCATCGGTTTTTTCACAAAGGGCAGAGATGGCATTGATCGATGATACACGCTGTGCTAAAAAGGCATTGGCAACAAGCTTTGAAAGCTCAGAAGACCAAACATTGGTCTGTAAGATGCGCTCTTTGGGCAGCCAGTGCTCATAGATCGAAGAAAGAGCATCTTTCGCTGCTTTCCCTGAAGGAGTGTTATCTCCACCAATAAGAACACGATCGGCATTGAGTAAATCATCAATGGCTGTACCCTCAGCTAAAAACTCAGGATTCGATAAAATCTCAAACTTTACCCCGTTACCAGTATTCTCTAAAATATTTTTAAGCGCCTGGGCGGTACGAACCGGTAGGGTAGACTTCTCAACGACAATCTTGTCGGTAGTAGCCACCTTAGCAATGGTGCGAGCCGATAGCTCAATGTATTTAAGATCTGCTGCTTGTCCTTTTCCCTTACCATAAGTCTTGGTAGGGGTGTTAACCGAAATAAAAATGATATCTGCTTCTTTGATGGCACGTTCCACCTCAGTGGTGAAGAATAGGTTCTTACCACGCTGCTTACCCACCAGCTCAGCAAGGCCTGGCTCGTACACCGGAAGCTGATCTAAATCATTATGATTCCAAAGCGCAATACGCTCAGGGTTAATATCTGCTACATTGACCGTTATCTCAGGACACTGTGAGGCGATGACCGTCATCGTTGGTCCTCCAACGTAACCGGCACCGATACAGCATATGTTTTTAATTGCTTTCATGTTTAAAATAAATAGCGGTTCAAAGGTAGTTAATACTTAAGATTCATAGGGTACTTAGGTTACAGGGTAACCAAACACCAATTATTTTCCGATACAGAAATTAGAGAAAATAGATCCTAATAGATCATCGGTGCTAACCTCACCCGTAATCTCTCCTAAATGGTGAATCACTTTACGAAGTGAAATGGCAAAAAGATCACTGGGGATATTTTGGGCGATGCCTGATTCTAACTCAAAGATTTCTTGCAGTGCATTGTGCAAAGCTCCGTAGTGTCTGGTATTGCTCACGACCGTTTCGTTTGCCCCATTTTTCCCTTGTAATACTCGTTGCACGAGTTGGCACTTTAAGTCATCAATGGCAATTTTATTTTTAGCCGATAGAGACAAGTACTCAATATTTTTAGGAACCTCAATATTTAAATCTTGATTTAGGTCGATCTTGTTAAATAGTATCAACGTTCTTGAACGATCAATGTTATGATCGTCAAGTAGGGTGATGGTTGTGTTAAGGTCACTCTGTGCTGTAGATACAGCGTCTATGAGTAGGATTACGATATCTGCCTTTTGAGCACTTTCAATCGATCGAACAATTCCCAACTTTTCAATTTGGTCACTAGTTTCTCTAATGCCAGCGGTATCAATAAATCGAAACAGTATACCGTCGATAATTAAGCGATCCTCAATGGTGTCCCTTGTAGTACCTGCAATATCACTGACAATCGCTCGCTCCTCATTTAAAAGTGCGTTTAATAAGGTAGATTTACCTGCATTGGGTGCGCCTAATAAGGCTACCGAAACACCTTGTTTGATTGCGTTGCCATAAGCAAACGAATCTAGAAGGTCCTTGATTGACTGTTTGAGTTTTTCTAATAAACTTTTCAATTCATCTCTACTAGCAAAGGTCACATCCTCACCAGAAAAATCTAGTTCGAGTTCAATCATAGAAGCCATGTGGATGAGTTGACCCCGAAGATCCTTAAGTGCTTCTGTAAATCCGCCTCTCATTTGGTTGATGGCCAACCTATGTGCAGCTTCACTTTCTGAGGAAATGAGATCTGCTACCGCCTCAGCAGTGGTCAGTGACATTTTTCCATTCAGAAAAGCACGCTTAGTAAATTCTCCAGGTTCTGCGATTCTACAACGTTTGGTCGCAACGAGCTGATTTAAAAGTGTTTGCTGAATATAGGTGCTTCCATGACATGAGATTTCAACTACGTTTTCACCAGTATAAGATTTTGGTGCTTTAAATAGGCTTACTAAAGCTTGGTCAATAATTTGATTATTGAAAACAATATCTCCTAGATGTATGGTATGAGAATCTTGGTTACTAAATTCTTTGTTTCCTACCGGCTTAAAATGTTCGCTTATGAGATCGATTGCATCGGGCCCTGATAAACGAATTACGGCAATAGCTCCTGCACCTGGCGCAGTGGCTATTGCCGCAATGGTATCGTTGAAAAGCATATTAACTGTTTAGCATCACCGGCATAACAAGCATGGTAATACTTTCTCCGGCATCAAGACCATCAACTGGTGTCAGTAATCCTGCTCTATTGGGTAGGCTCATTGCTAATTGAACATCCTCACAATCAAGGGCGTTAAGCATTTCTGTTAAGAAGCGAGAATTAAATCCGATTTGAAGATCATCACCTTGATAAGAACAACTCAAACGCTCGTCAGCCTTATTGCTATAATCAACATCTTCTGCAGAAATGTTGATTTCTGCACCTGCCATTTTAAGACGAATTTGGTGTGTGGTCTTATTGGAGAAAATCGAAACTCTTCTAACTGAAGCTAAAAATTGTGCTCTCGAAACCGTTAAAAGGTTCGGGTTTTCTTTAGGTATTACTGCTTCGTAATTAGGATACTTGCCATCGATCAAGCGACTGACAATTTCGATATTGTCGAAACTGAACTTAGCATTAACGTCTGTATAGGTAACCGAAACGTTTTGATCATGACCAATCAGTATACTTTTCAGCACATTCAATGGCTTCTTAGGCATAATAAATTCGGTAGCCGAGTTGGCGCGACAATCGTCTCTTCGATATTTCACTAGCTTGTGTGCGTCTGTGGCAACAAAAGTGATGTTAGAAAGGTCACACTGGAACAACACACCACTCATCACAGGTCTCAGATCATCGTTGCCAGCAGCGAATAAAGTTTTTGAAATAGCCGTAGCTAAAATATCTCCTTGAATCTCAAAACCTTCGGCTTCGTTAAGACTTACCGGTTTTGGGAAATCATTACCATCTGCAGAAGCCAAGGCGTACTTACCATTTGCAGCACTGATTTCTACCGTACCATTGTCTGAAACGATAAAGGTGAGCGGCTGTTCAGCAAAGGTCTTTAGAGTGTCTAAAAGAAGTTTTGCTGGTAATGCAATTACGCCTGAGTCACTAGAATCAACCTCTAATTCTGCACTAATGGTTGTTTCTAAATCTGAGGCGATCAGCTTTAAACTTGATTCTTTTAAATCGAATAGAATATGATCTAAAATAGGGAGGGTGTTATTTGTTGCAATAACTCCTCCTAATATTTGCAAGTGGTCCTTTAAATAAGAACTTGAGACTATAAATTTCATAACACAAATATATTTGAAAACTAGGTTTTGCCGACTGATTTAAGTTTCACTTATAAACAATAGGTTAACACTTGAACCTATTTGCATTCCTAAAAGTGTTTCGGCAGACCCAGACAGCCCGGGTACACCTTTATAAATACTAATCTGTAGGTGGCCAGCAGTGTTGTAATGAGCAATTTTTTTACCTAATGCAGCCCTATTAGCCGATTCGTCTTTGATTACTCTTGTGGAGAAATCATTGAGGTTTTCGTAGATGTGCTCAATTTGATGGTTTCTAAGATGAATTTGTATTTTTCGTCCTGATCTTCTCGCCTCAACATCTACCTTACGGATATTCGTTACCAGATTTCCGAATCGATCAATATAGATTACTTCACCAAAGATTTGACTAGCATCCTCGCTAAGGATTCCGTATTGCTCGGGGTAATTGTATAAGTCTTCCACCGTTTTCCCGAGTAGTGCCAATGACCCGCCTTTTAGTAGGTGGGTGGCCACTTTACTAAAGGTCTCTAATTCTACAAAATCTGAAAAATCGGTGTATGCTGTAATTTCGATTACTTCCTCAATATTAGACAAACCGACGATAGCAGGGATAATACCGTTATCTGCAGCTATGAAAAAGTGATTTTTGGCTTTTACAATAACATGACGCCCACCAGGGGTGATCGAGCTGTTTAACCCGATGATATGTATGCTCTTATCTGGAAATTCTGAGTATGCGTTTCTCACTACATAGGCAGCCTCTTTCAAATTAAAAGGACTGATTTCATGTGAGATATCAACAATACTTGTCGAAGCGTTTAAGGTCAGTATCCTTCCTTTTACTTGAGCTATAAAGTGATCTTTTAGACCAAAATCGGTGGTCAAGGTGATTACTGCCATGAATTGTTAATAGAATTATAGATTCCTCTGTAGGTATTTTGGCTAAGTTTGTTTGAGGTAAAATTAGTGAAAAGATATTTTGAACGAACTCATCATTGAACTTACAGATATCAGTGCCCAAGACTTCTTTGGGATGAATAATGAGACGATAACCTCTCTCAAGAATTATTTTCCAAAACTGAAGATAGTTGCCCGTGGGAACAAGGTTAAGGCCTTCGGTGACGAAGCTGTATTAGATGAATTCGAAAAGCGTTTTGATTTGCTAACCTCTCATTTTGCACGCTACAACCGACTAGATGAAAATAGTCTCGAGCGTATTCTTACTTCAGACGATTCTGAAGTGACTGCACTCAAAGATATACCAGAATCATCAGATGCTACCCTTGTTCACGGAGTTAATGGTCGAAAGATAAAAGCTCAAACTCTAAATCAAAGAAGATTGGTTGAGGCGGTTCAACAAAATGATATGGTATTTGCTATTGGTCCTGCGGGGACAGGCAAGACCTATACGGGGGTTGCGCTTGCCGTTAAGGCACTTAAGGAAAAGCAAGTGCGTAGAATCATTTTAACTAGACCTGCCGTTGAAGCAGGAGAAAGTTTGGGGTTTTTACCCGGGGATTTGAAAGAAAAACTTGATCCGTATATGCAACCTTTGTATGATGCACTGCGAGATATGATTCCTCCCGAGAAATTAGAGAATTATCTAGAGACTGGTGTGATTCAAATTGCTCCTATGGCATTCATGCGTGGAAGAACCCTCGACGGTGCCTTTGTCATTCTTGACGAGGCTCAGAATACGACCCATGCCCAAATGAAAATGTTCCTTACCCGAATGGGAAAGAATGCCAAGTTTCTTCTCACAGGGGACCCTGGACAAATTGATTTACCAAGAAGAGTAATATCTGGATTAAAAGAGGCGCTCCTTGTTTTGAATAAAGTCGAGGGAATTGGGATTGTTTATTTAGATGATAAAGACGTAATTCGCCACCGCTTAGTTAAGAAGGTTATAGATGCCTATAAAAACATAGAACATCAGAATTAAGATGACGAACACATTGATGCATACCGACTTTAATTTTAAAGGTCAAAAGTCGGTTTACCGAGGAAAAGTAAGGGAGGTGTATACTCTAGATAACGGATTGTTAGTGATGGTTGCCACCGATAGGCTTTCTGCTTTTGACGTTGTAATGCCCAAAGGAATTCCTTTTAAGGGACAAATTTTGAATCAGATTGCAACACGTATGCTCCAGGACACTTCTTCTAAGGTTCCGAATTGGTTACTTGCTACTCCCGATCCTAATGTTGCTATTGGAAAGGCTTGTGAACCCTTTAAAGTAGAAATGGTCATTCGTGGGTATCTAGCCGGTCATTCTGCACGTGAATATGCCAAAGGCAAGCGTACGCTATGTGGAGTAGCCTTACCCGAAGGTCTAAAAGAAAATGATGCTTTTCCAGAACCTATAATTACTCCTGCGACAAAAGCGGAACAAGGAGATCACGATGAAGATATCTCACGAGAGGAGATTTTATCAAAAGGAATTGTGAGTGAAGCTGACTATTTAGTACTTGAAAAATATACCCGTACTTTATTTGAAGAAGGCACTCGTATTGCAAAGGAGAGAGGACTCCTCTTAGTAGATACAAAGTACGAATTTGGAAAAACCGATGAAGGAGAGATCGTCTTAATAGATGAGGTACATACTCCTGATTCATCTAGATACTTTTATGCAGATACCTATGAGGAGCTTCAAAGAAATGGGTCACCGCAAAAGCAACTGTCAAAGGAATTTGTTCGACGTTGGTTGATTGAGAACAATTTTCAAGGACTTGAGGGACAAGCGCTACCACCTATGAGTGATGAGTATATTGAAGGAGTAGCTGAGCGTTATATTGAGTTGTACGAAGCAATCACTGCTGAAAAATTTATCAAAGCGGATACCGAGGATTTACAAGAGCGTATTGAAAATAACGTAAACGCCTATTTAAAAAATTTATAAAGTTTTTTAGAGATAATTGGTCAAAAATCATTTATTGTCAGGTAAATAGCGTTCCTTTGCAGCAGAATTAAATTTATTATGACTGGAACAGTAAAATTTTTCAATG
This sequence comes from Flavobacteriaceae bacterium, assembly GCA_036782715.1. GTDB lineage: Bacteria > Bacteroidota > Bacteroidia > Flavobacteriales > Flavobacteriaceae > UBA3478. Next base: position 582 of record DAIPYN010000050.1, on the reverse strand, counting down.
AAACCAAAGGTTTTGGTTTTATTACCAATGATGAAACAGGAGAAGACGTGTTTGTTCACGTAACTGCTTTACGCGGACTTCGTATTAACGAAGGTGACGCTGTTTCTTTCGAAGAAGAGGCCGGAAAAAAAGGTACTCAAGCCGCCAATATTGAATTGATTTAATACAACCAATATATTGCGTTAACAAAAGCAGCCTTTTGGCTGCTTTTTTTTTTGATTTACTTAGAGAATAAAAAAACCGAATCGCTGACTGAGCTATTCGGTTTTTGAGATTGTAGCGAGGGGGGGAATTGAACCCCCGACCTCAGGGTTATGAATCCTGCGCTCTAACCACCTGAGCTACCTCGCCAATTGTGGTTTTTAAGAGGGTGCAAATATAGTTTATTATTTTTTTTAATCTCAACAATTTATTTAAATTGGACACGATAGCCTTTTAAATAGGATAACATGACGAAGTTTGAAATTGAGTTTGTGGTTCATGCCTCACCATCTTTATTATTTAATTATATAGCAACTCCTTCAGGATTATCTGAATGGTATGCAGATAATGTGAATTCACGCAGCGAAAAATTCATCTTTA
>DAIPYN010000049.1:0-7269 GCA_036782715.1 Flavobacteriaceae bacterium | reverse complement strand
ATCACCCTAGAAGCCTACTAAACACCCCTATGACACGATCTATTCCCAAGCCAAAATACGGCATCTTAGCCTTTCGCGTAATCTGGAACAATTGGACCTATACTTGGGTGTCAATTCTACTCGCCTTCCTCTGGGAATTTTCAGAACAAAGAAATCCTGGCGCCACCTTTGACACCATAGGCACAGTACTATACCTGCTACTGCTGGTCGCTGTCCCCGCAAATGCTGTTTTTAGATATCTGTATAGAAAGTAATGGCTTCCCCACCCACGGTCAGAGTCCATTCCTTCCCGCGAAGGAAGAAGGCATCTTCTTTAAATGCGGCCTTAGAAGGATAGCTAGGCGCTAAACGAAACAGTCGAGGCTTGGGGGCACACGAAAGCCTTCGAGGATCAATGCGACGACCAGCAAGGAAATTGTCTTGATGATGTAGTCTTAGTACATAGCCTTAAATATTCTTTACACTAAAACAGGGGCAATAGAGGGCGAATGTTAATCTAGAGTTGTGGACAAACCGAGGTCTGCACCGTATAAATGATTTGATACGATTCCGTTTGAATTTCCGGAACACTTCCCTCGTATAAGAAATAAGAGATTGTGGCTGTATTTAAACTGCCTTTCCCCGAAACAAAAGGTTGATCAGAATAGGTTAAGTTCAACGTATAATGAGTTCTATTGGGGTCAATGGTATTATTTGGAGAAGCGAAAGGGTCGAGCTGCGCTTGAATAGACGCATGTCCATTAGAGGAACCTGACAATCGGGCGTATACACACCATTTGGTTTGCTTGGATACATTTTTTACTGAAATGTCTTCTTCAAGATTTAGATCTATCAAATCAGTGAGGTCAGAACCGGGTGTATAAGCGGAATTTAGTTCTAGTGCTCCTATGCCCGAAGCATTCAAAACAGAGGCAGTAGAATTGAGGTTTTGTGCGGTAATACCGTAAGCATTGAGCAGAAGTAATATGAGAAGCCAATTTTTCATTCTACAATAGTGAAAATTATATTGGTTTGAATGCTCCCCCCGGTTAATGTTCCATAATTGCCTGTTGGGTTTTCTTGCAATTCGTAATAGAATGGGATGCCATCAGTAGACAGTGTTCCCGAGGCTCCAAAATCCAGTTGGGTAAGCCAAGTTTTAGGCAGGGTAGATAATTCAATCCCAGTATTGGTCTGGGGCAAGTTGCCAAAGATTGGATTGCTCAAAGTGCCTTTTTGAAGAACGAGGACGTAATAATCAGAAGCGAGGTTTGTTTGCAAGGAAACATTGATTGATCTAGAAACGCCCGTTCTTCCGAACATGGTATAGTGGAAGTATTGCATGGTGCTCGTACCAAAAACAGGTCCTTGAAGGCCTACACCGTCGGTTATAGAGGCCGCACTGTTTAATGAAATGGATACGGGGTTAGGGTCCGCAACTCCAGCAAGGCTGAGGCTGCTATAGGTTACGTTAATCTGGGTGGAGGTTTGAAGATTAACCGGCTGCGCTTTAATGAGCGAGGTTAAAAAGAGGACACACAAAACAAAAACGCTTCTCATCGGCCAATTCCTCTTTGCACTTTGACCCCTTGTGAGTTCTCCTCAATTTCGAGCCATAGATTCCATTCTTCGCCGTTTTCTAGTTGTCTACGATCTTCGGATTTTTTGATTTTAAAAACTTTATATGTTGGGTCTTTGAGTTTCAAACGGGCTTGCCATTCGCCAGGGCGCAGGCCAGAAATAGACAGGCTTCCATCGGCTTTCAGGTTGCGTACAATCCGTTCGTCACCATTAGAGATGATGACAACAAATTTTGAGAAATCGGGTCGCAGCGTTTGTAGGGTGGAAATCCGTTGTACACGCACTTTCCCTAGGATACTAGAGGTTTTAAAGAGGTTGATGGTGATGTGAGAGTGCTTGTCAAAGGTGTATACGGTTTGGTTGAATCCATTGGCTGGTTGAGCGCCGAAAGGAAGTGATTTTCGATCGATGAACACCACCACAGAATCTGTATTTATGGTGTGCACTACGAACCTTCCGTCTTTATCGGTTATCACGCTTTGCCCGGCGATACTTAGTACGACGTTCGGTACAGGTTTACCGTTTATATCGATGACCTCTCCAGCTAAGTTTTTAAGCGCTAAATCTGTTTTTCGGGGGATATATAAGTCGAAAGAGCCAGAGGTTTGAACCGTAAGTACGTTGGGCGCATTTTGGTTAAAACCGTTGTTGATCATTAGTGAAAACCTGCTTTTACCATAGCGGTAACTCAGCATATTCCTAGCGGTAAAAAATTGTGGGATACGCATACTCGGCTGTACACTGTATCCCCATTGTGAGCGCAAAGAAAACCGAGAATTAATTTGATATCTAGCGGTAAGGTCAATACTGTTGCGTAAAAGCCCTAGTGTTTGTTCGAATCGATATGAGGAATTGAGGTTAATGGACCTAAACGAGGTCTGGTAGGATATACCGGCCTCGCGCCTATTCAAAAACCCATTGGCCTTCATGTCGGTGATTTGGTTACGCCCACTGACGACTAGGTTGTTTCCTTTGGAGAATTTCCGAGTGAAGATGGCTTGGTAGCTGGTGATGTCGGCAGTGAATATCTCGCCTGCGTAGATATTTTCGCTGCTGTATACACTTGCGTTGGTGCTCAGAGATATTTTTGGCAAGAATTGTACAAATGCGTTACCACCGATAGTGTAGCGTGAACTGTTTTGGTTGACTGAATTGTCTTGATCAAAGTAGGAGGCGTTCATTCCAAAGGAGTGTTGGCCAATTCTCTGATTCAAGTACCCGTTGTACATGTTGATATTGGAATTTCTAGGGGTGAAGTTCTCGGGCGACTGGAATAGATCACCGCCAATTGAAAATCCTTTTACGGCCCCAAAAAAGCTTCCCTCAAAGGCGACATGGCTCAAATCGAATGCATCGTAATGGTTCATGCCGGCACTAGCTTTGAAGTTGTTTTTGTACTTCAGGTTTGCTTTTGCCCCATTTAAGAAGTGTGAGTTACCCTTGCTTGAGAAGTAGGTGAGTGAGTTTTGAATTTTCAGTAAACCGATGGATTGAGCAACGTAGTGGTTTAATAATTGGTCCACGGTATCCATTGGTGTGCGCTGAATTTTTTGCAAGGCCAAGATTTCAGTATCAAAAGTTTTGTTGTCGTACTCGAGTTTACCTCCTATAAAGTTTCGTGGCAGACGAAAAAAGAAGGAGGTACGTGGGTTGTACATTCCGAGTCCCACTTTTGCAGTGTGAAATCCCCTGTTCCAAGATTTACCGACATCAAACTGGGTGTTTTGATTGAAGTTTCCGTTAGAAAACACCATCATATTAGAAATATTTGAATGTACTTGGTTTCTCGCGCGTTGGCCGAATTGGCTACGTAAAACAGTATTTGTTCTAATTACCGGTCCAAAGCCTTGCTCCATATAGGTTGCCCCTTGCTTAACGGCAATCTTGGATAGATTGGTGCTGTAATCTGCTTTAATTACAGAAGGGAACACTTCCACATTTCGGATGGCCGTAACCTGCTGTTTGTTCGACACTAAGTTTACGACACAGCCAATTTGAACATCTCCAGAACTCATGCCTTTTGGGGGCTCAATAGTGAAGACAAACTCGTGTTTTCCCCCAGGGGAGAGTTCAATATTTTCTTGTCCACCATTCCCTAAGAGGTATACCTCTATAGCCTCGGTGGTATTGCCTTTATTCTCCACTGCGAATTGTACTGAGGTTGCACCGCTGTTGTTTGAAATTTTGCGTGGATAGTTGAGCGGATAGGCGATGATTTGGGTTCGCGAGGCGACGGTGACTGAATCTTGAATTGAAAATCGTAAATTGTTTTTTAATAGTTCGATACCCAGATCAAAGTGATATAATCCAGCAGGAGTATAGCTACTGGAAGAAGCAATGACGGTAAAGTTTCGTTTGCTCTGCGGGAGAATAAAAAGATCGTTTTGACTTTGAATTAGGGTCCAATTATCCGGAGTAATCGCTGCCGGTTTGAACCAAAGTGTGTCTATAGAGTAGTTAGTGATTTGTAAGGTGAATTGAGCATTTGCCCCTGGTGCGATGAGCGTGTCCTGCTTTATAATGTTAACTTCAACAGGGTTCGTTTTTTGGCTGAACTGGAATACTAACTGACCTAAAAAATTGGGCACCAGTTGTGCTTTTCCCAAAGTGCTGAGAAGAAAGAATCCTAGAAGGAATATCGAGCGGTATGTGATGCGTAAAACCACCTCCGCATGCGTTAAAATGTGATGGATTCTGATACTCCAAAAACATCTCCGCTGTCGGCCTCATGTAGCAAGACTAATTCATACGTGCCTGGTGCCACATCTATATTTTCAAGCAACACCTTTCGGCATTGTTGAGGTTGAATACTTTGACGGATAGAGGTGTTCTCGTACACCATATTTCCTTCCATGTCCAAGATAGAGGCTTTCGTATGGAACGTGGTGGAGGCATTGCCTCGGTTGACCAATGAAAGTTCAAAAGCGTAATTTACACCAGCGGTATCTATGACAAGACTTTGTGTGAATAAATCCACACTAGATTGAACGCTAGGGTTATTGTAGATAATGTTTACGCCATATCTTATCTGTACTCCAAATTGAATCACTCCAGCCTTTTGCACGCTATCCACTAGTGCGGTGTTGTTGATGAACAGGCAAGTATTAGCATTTGGCAAGTTGTAGTTCGAAGGAATATTCACAAGTACACTGAAATCTCTCTTTTCTCTTGGCAAAAGAACCAGTTCAGTATTTTCTAAAGTCAACCAGGGACGACAACTACTTTCAATAGGCTCTTCGCCATCCACATATACATATCCTTCGTTACAATCATTATAGTAGTCCATCAGGGCAAAGGTGACACGCTTCGCATCATCACTGTTGTTTTGAAGCGCAATATTCAGTGTCTGTGCTGTGCCAAGAGGCGCATCGATGATCTGTGTCAAACCACTATTTACTACCACTTGACTAAAGAGTAGTGAGGGCATAAATAGTATAGAGAGTAACTTTTTCATAAAACCAATAACCCCGAGACAGCGCACTGTCTCGGGGTTAAGAAATTGAAACTTAGATTTAATTGGTAATCGTATACGTAATAGTCGGCGCGTTTGCACCGTTAGAAGATGTTTGCTCTAAACTCGAGTAATCATTTACACTTGCAGTGTAGGAAAGCGTGTAGTAAGCAGTCCCAGTGTAAGAAGCTCCAATATTTTCTATTATAGATGAAGGTGAGGATCCCACCGCAGTACCGGAACCAGTGGTTTCAAATCCAGAAACTACTGTCCCTATAGAACCGTAAGTAGTTGAGGATAGTGAAGAGACTCCAGAATTATCTACCGTCAATACCACATCTAAACCTTGAGGTATGTTAGTGAATTGTACCTTAACAACCGCAGTATTGTTGTTACCGTTGCCGGTTGGCATGTATGAGTAATACAGGTTTGTTGATGCTGCGGCAGAAGTGAGAGAATATCCATCACCAGCGGATGTCGGTGTACCAAAGTTAAAAGTCAATGAATTTGCATCCACCCCCACAAGTGAGTGTGAGCTAATTCCAAAATCTACAGTCTGTTGATCATAAGCCTGACCGTAGGAAAGCGTTGCGATCAATGAAAATACGCTGATCCATTTGAGGTTTTTGATTTGTTTTTTCATGGTTTTTTCATGGTTTTGAATTGTTCGTCAAAAATTGGCCGACTTCACGGCACAATAAGTATAGAGCAAAACCATCTGGGATTGGTGTTCAATCAAGTGTTGAACAAATGTGCGGAGGCCGCGTAAATACTGATATTACCGCAGATAAATGTGTTCAGCTGCATGTTCAATCACTAACTGAACACGTCAATGAGAGCTGGATAAAGTATCTCTATACTCAGAAAAGGACATTCCTTCGACCTCTTTAAAAGCCGAATAGAAACTCGTCCGACTTTGGTAACCAATTAATTGGCTTAGGCCATCTACACTATAGTCGTTCAGTGCACCTTGAGCAATAAGATCTTTAGCATAACTTATTCTTATTTGTCTTTTGAACTCTATGAACGAGCAATTTTTTGATGAAAGAAACATGGACCAACGTTCTATGGGAATATCAGAAGCTTCAACAAGTTGTAAGAGGCTTACTCCCTTTGTGAGCATTGTTTCAAGAAACGTTTCGGTCGTCATGAATTCGGGTATTCGAATGAAGGGGCCATAATCATTTCTATCCTTTAATTCATTGACTTGAATGCGTGCGAGAGGATAGGCAAGCACATAACTAAAGCCGAATGTCAATAAAAAAGCGTTATTCATAAAAAGTAACATCATATAGCCTTCGCCAGACCAAAGCCCCGAAAACTCGACATTTAAAAGAACACCTGAAAGAGCTATGCCTAATCCAAAGAGCGCAGCATCATGAGGAATACGTTTTTTTGTGGCTGCCGCTAAATAAATACCAAAGTGAATTGGAAACAAAAGTATATGCATCGGCTTACTTAAAAAACTATTGTATTCCATGGAAAGCAATGGCTCTTTATTTTCCCAAAGCATTTCAAAGTCTGCAGTTAGAAAATCCTGGTGAGTACCTTGGTATATCGAGCCGAATAAGAAAAACAGGCCAAAAAGTGAATGAAAAATTGCTGTTTGGTGGGATTTTGCCTTTCTATTGGTTGTGCTGAAATAAAATAATGGACCAATAAAGAAAATAAAGCAACTGATTTCTGGAAAAAGAAATGCGACTACGCGACTGTTTTGAATTGCAATGGCATTTGACAGTATGACAAGAATACACAAAGACAGTCCTAATCCGAGCCATGAAAAATTACGTCCAGCTGAACTGCGGGATTTTTCGCTGGTACTAGCGAAAATCATAAAAGTGAGCACGCCTATCGAGGTAAGCTTAATCAAGGCATAGAGATATTCGTACATGGTTTATTAGCGTTGCTTGTGAAAAATACAAATAACCTTGATACATGTATATATCAAATTGTCTTTTTTCAAACCCTAGTGCTTTTAAAGCTCAGGTTCAAAAAGACCCAAAAATTGAAAGTATGGATGTGACTATTACGGTTGAATGAGCCGACCGGCTAAAAAGTAGACCACCGCTCGAGGCTTACTCCGTTAGGAATCTGATTTTATCATGCCTAACCCTAAGCACTAAGGTTTTGTTTTTCAAAAACCACTAATTCCGACAGACCCTTCTCAAACGGAAGACCTTAATAAACTCGCTACTGCAGAGGAAGTTGTAATTAATGTATCGCTAGTAAAGCCGATGATGATGTAATCTTGGTACATG
>DAIPYN010000048.1:0-7826 GCA_036782715.1 Flavobacteriaceae bacterium | reverse complement strand
CGACCTGAACCGCCCGTGGGGTGGGTTCTTCGTTTTAGACGAAAACCAGGCCCAACAATTTGCAGATATTTATTTCGAAGGTCTAGATGTAGGTCCCTTACGCATCGCAGGAAAATTAAGCCCTAAGATTCTATTAGTAAAGCCAGAGGCCCGTTTGAGCTGGCAATACCACCACCGTCGTGCGGAGACCTGGCGCGTAGTGGAAGGTCCTGTGGGTATTGTGCGCAGTGCGACGGATGAGGAAGGGGAATTGGTTCGTTTTGATACGGGTGAAACTATTGTTTTGGAAAAAGGCGAGCGCCACCGTTTGATCGGGCTTGATGGATGGGGGGTTGTTGCAGAATTCTGGCAACACACGGATCCAGATCATCCCTCAGATGAGGACGATATCGTTCGTGTTCAGGACGACTACAGTAGGGTTTTATAGATTAGCTTCTTCGATAGTACAGCTTTTTCGTTTTAGACATCGCGGATTACTCGTCATATTTAAGAGCGATTTTTTCAATATTATTCAACGCCGCTTGATAAGATTCACTTTTAGAATTGTTAAGATTATTGAAAATGTTTAATTCCTTGCGATAGGCAAAGAAGTAATAAAGTCCTGCGGACGTGAGAATAATAAGTGTTATTAGGAAATGCCATTCTGTCCAATTAAGAAGAGATGTTTGAACGACGGTCTCTGTGTCTTCAATAACCATGTGTTCTATAAACTTTTCTGCGTTGACAAATCCATGCCAGAGCCATCTAACTAAGTATATGCCTAAGCTAATAACTAGAATTAGCAATGGCTTATTCTTAATTTTTGATTTTGACTTAGAAACCTGAATTGACTTTATCTCAAGGGCCTCCTCTAATTCTTTTATTTGATTACTTGCAACCTTAATGGCGTAATTCCTTAATAACCCAGCAATAACATCACAATTTCCAATCGTATCAAAGTGTCTATCGAGTTTATCAAACAAGGAGGTCATTGATTTTAGAAATTCTGATTCTTTTCGAGCGTTTTCAGATTTCTTATTGAAATAATCGATGAAACGGTTGAACATATCGGACTCTACAATTTCGTCTACTAAACTACTTCCGAATTGAATCGCTACTGCTTGAGGCCCACCACTGGCAGCAGTAGCTGCACTCGCGACAGACTTCAGTAATACTTTGGCTGCTTTCTTCTGCAACTCTTTACCTTCTTTCCGATTCTGATCTACGGCATAAATAAGTTTAGCATGCATGAAGAATACAAAATTCTGAATGAAGATCGAACCTCTTTCCATGATCTGGTTCCTTTCAAATTCATCTTTCGCATACTTCTTTGCATTTTTGATACTCTTGAATAAAGAGTCAAGTGTTGTACCTACTAATTCTGAAGAGTTAGCGTAAGATAAAACTTGTAATTGCGCTTCTAAAGCTGATTGCCATGAGGGAGAGGACGAGGATTGTAGGTTTTCAAGAAAGTGTTCTAACTCTTCAATTGAGTTAATTTCCGTTTTAATTTGTTTTATCTCTTTACCAGAGCTGTTATAATTTATTATTTGTAATTCCGCCAGAGTTTGACTAATTCCAAGTTCATCAGCCTTTGACAACAAAATCTTTTTTTCTTCATCAGAAACAACTCCATCTGAGTAGGCAAGCGCGAGCAGTTTTTCAAATTCTGGGTGCATGATTTCTTCTTTTTATAATGAGTGTAATTTGTATCGTAAGGACGTTTTTATTCCTATGTATATTTAGTTTAGTCCTGAGTGCGGGGAGCTGTCGAATCGAGCAGCTGTGTTCAGTGACAGTTGTAGATTGTTTGTTACAGGGAACCGTAAGCTAAGTTCACCGATGCATCGATAATCTCGAGGATTAGTGAAGCTAGGTTGGAAGTAGGCAAAACCTACCGTTTCGCCGCGTGCTGTTTTATATTCTGACACAGCAACTATATTCCCTCGTATCAACTAGAAGATATACCGTCTTGGTATTTTTCCATTTCTTGAAACGCGCCTACGGCAACCATGAAACCCTCTGCTTTACCAAAATCCAAGTCTAAATTCAAACCGGTTATAATCCGGCTATTTATTTCTAAAACCCGGTTTGATTGAATTTGACCATAAGCATTTACTGTCACGCGCTCATTCACTTCATGGTTCCATCTATGATGTCCATAGGAAGCCTGTTGTTGGGTTTCTCCGTTTACGGACAGTTCATTATATCCACCTAAAAGCCATATCGATGCATCCTTGGTCACACTTTTTCCTAGACCGAAAGAACTACTAATATCATTCATTGAGGAATTACCTCTTGAAAAATCTGCACCCACGTCCAACACTAGACTTAATGATGAATCTAAGTCGTGCGAAATAGCAGAAGTATTTATAATGCTTTGACCATTTAGAACGGATGAAATTAAGATTAATATGAGAAGGTTAGCTTTCATTTTCTTCGTTTGATCTCGCGAATCTTTTCGCGATACCCTTTTATATCCTCTCGGCATCTTTTAATACGATCTCGTTTTGAGGCAATTTCTTCCTTTCTGCGATCAATTTTTGACTTTAGATTATTAATTGATCTATCGCGTTGGTCGCGAACCCTAGATTTGTCGTCTCGATCCTTTGCATATTTCAATCTTCTCGAGGCACTTTCTCGTTCACGTTTGATGTCATCCCGATAACCCTGAATATCTTTTTGATAGTTTGTTATGTATCTCCTGTGATTCGCAATTTCACGATTCTCCCTGTCGATATAACTTAGATAGCTGTTGATTGACATAGTTTATCCAATTCTTGTTGATTTTTTATTTGATGTAATCTCTTCCAGACAAAACTGATAGAGTTTTTTAGCCTCATTTTTTTTGAGACATCGTGCGCTCAACACTCCTGTTCCATAAACTTTAAGATTTAAGTCAGCACCAAAAAGATGTGAGTCATAGGAGATCCTTCTCAGATTTCTAAATGGTACTACTTCCTTATCGACACCTATGAAGTAATAATTCCTCTTCGAAACAATAATATGTTCCATCTCTGTATCGATTAAAATGGACCAAGGAACTAACCAGTCTAAGTATTTAACATCTCCAAAAATAATATTAGACAATAGGCTTCCAGTTGCTTTAATTATCATGTTTTGGGTAAAAATTATTTTAATAAACCATTGGAATAGTTAACTGGTCAAATAATGCTCCTTTTAATTTTGCTCGAAAATTGTTAATATCCATTACGATAGTAATTGGCGTCGCAATGAACCGAAAGAATTAAATGCGGATCAAAGTCATATTAGTATTCTCCTCTTGCTGCCTGCCCCAATGTTATTTCGTTCGGCACGAGTTTTCCATTCTTCTTTAGTTGAACAGTTGTGCCGTAGCTGTCGAGAAATGCTTTTTCAGCATCGCCTACTTTCATTGATGCTTTTAGATTTAGTTCCTGATCCGAATTCTTGTTTATTTCAGCAGAAGTTTTGTCATTCAGTTGTTTCATTGTTAGATCCCCTTCAGCAATTCGTTTTCCCTTGAAAAAAACTAGTTCCAAATCAAAGGCTGCCTCAAAATCTTTTGAAATAGTCTTTAGTTTTTTGTTCGGCGCCACTGAGAACTCAGCATTATTAAAGCGGTCTTTGATATTGTTAAATAATCCCATCTTCTTTTAAAATATGGCCAAGTTCCAACGGAACTTGGCCGAAATTCATAATTACTTAATACTCCCTAAACGACACCCGTCATCTACAAGCTTACTATCATCCGCTGTTGCTACTTCTACGCGGATACCATAGGCTTCTTTGATTCTATCTTCAAATGATTTAACCAAAAGGTTACCGTTCGCACTGACCTCACTTCCTTTTGTGATAGTCTTTTTTGCAACACTACCTACTGTTGCTGCGTCATCTGCATGACTGCGTCCGTCGTAAACGCGGAGTGTACCCCCAAATTCTGCTTTAAAGTCATCTTTAAGGGACTTTACTTTCATGTTTCCGGTGATTTTGAAATCTGCCATTTTTATTTAATTTAATTGATTACGAATTTTGATTTTCTTAAAATAATATCTCCATTATTTCGCTTGTATGTCTTCAAAGAAGTTGGACATTATTGTTTGGAGTAATTTACAAAAAAATGCTGATTTACTCCTAAGGTGATTTCTTCTTCGCTTTTCGATTGAGTTATGAGTCTTTATCACTTAACCAACGGTTTATAGTGGTTAAAAAGTTGTTGAAGTTACTTTTATCATTTTGTTGTCCAGGAGTTTGAGTTGTACCAAAAGAGGTATTTGCATTACTATTATCATCTCCGACATCTCCAGCAATTCGTCGATTGGCTTTTTCCTGAGTCACGAACGTTCTAATCCCAAGGAAAATGCTTCCAGCATTACATATGATGACTAACAATAAATATTGATCCAACAGACTTGGTTCGTCTGGTCCGTCTGGTTCACTCTTACCTTTAAAAATCTTATCAAGAATTCCTTGTTCTTCCTCTCTTTCTTCAATGACTTCTGCCGCTGGTGCATACTCATGTCCCATCTGAGATAAAAGAATTGGGGTATAATTCAATAATATTACTAAAGACAGAACAACCCCTATAACTGAAGCTACGAAAGCGTTGCTCTTCCTTTCTTGACGCAGGTTAAGCCCCCAAAGGGTGAAAATAAGCCCGATTGATAGAAGAAAAATTAATTGAATCGTTGACCAAAACCACACTGTTAAAAAGAGTGAAATTCCAAGGATGGCGAAAATGAGCCCATTTTTAATGTCGTCCATAGTTTAGATGGTTTTAAATCTTATGAATTCTGGCAAGCCCAGTTGAACAGGCTTTTCACTTCAGGGATCCTGTCCAGGCTATCTATTTTTATTTTGAACTCGGTTTTGCTAATGTCTTTGGACATCATGTCTGTCTCAGGGCGCAAGCGTTTAGTTCCATGATTTTTTTTGTGAAGGACATTGGCTGATACACCTATTCCCTTTCCGGTAGGATTATAGAGTTTGAAGAATACCGTTCCTTCTTTATTTTTTGCAGTGATGTATGATCCGGCAATATTGTAACTCCATGTAGGATTCGTCTCTTCAGTAATAAAAAGAGCAAGGGTCTTCCAGACCTCAAGGTTGTCTTCTCTCGCGCCTTTCGATAGTAAATCAGGGATTTTCCCTTCCACGGAATCATAATTGATTCTCACACGTTTTTTCTCCGTACCTGACTTCGCCGCAGGATCATCATCAACATTTGTTATTGCGGCAAAGCTTAAACCGTTATTCCATGCTATTTCGAACTGATCTATTTCTTTATTGTTCGCTTTACTAAAATCTTTTCCAAAAACAACATCACCGAGTAAGTTGAATAAGTCAACGATATTTTCCCAGCGAGCGCTTAAATAAGGATCTGGCCTGCCATTAGACTTAGGTAGATTACAGTAGCCAAAAATTATTCTTTCCCATAATTCATCTACTTTCTCAGTATACTCTTCGCCGAAAGTTTCAACTTGTTCTTCTACTTTCTCTAAATTGACTTTGAATTTGCTCGCAGTTCCTGAATGCCAATTCCAGAAGCTGCTTTCCATTGTCACTAAACGAAAAATCTTGTTGTAGCTGATTTGAACTCCGAGAAGACCAAACAAGATAAGATCATCAAACTCAGTGGTTCCATTATCGTCTTCAGAAAGGTGGCGCAGAGATCTCAGAAGGCTAAAGCTATTCATAAATCGCTTGAGGCTTCTCGGGTTAAATCCAACAGTGTTTTTCACTACTTGGGTATATGCCTCTTTTTGATTTTCAGGAATAGTGATACCCATTGCGCTTAACTTATCTTGGAGCAATTCAGAAATGTCATATGTTCCGGTAGGCATGCTGAATGGCACCTGAATAATTTTATCAAAGAATGATCTGAATTCACGTTCGTTCTCTTCAGTTTTCTTTCCAAATTTTCCTTCGAGACCTTTAACAACCACGTCATAATCAATGGCCAGAACATAGATGCAATTCGGAACATCGAACATGTTTTTTAGAGCCTCAAGGACTTCTACAGCATCTGTAGGTGGTATTCTATCAAGGTCATCGACAAAAAAGACTACTCTATTGTATTCATTGTCGCTGTCCTTGATTAAGTCCTGGATGACCTCGTTGATTTGTGATTTAATAAATGAGATTTCAGTAGCTGTTTCACCTTGGGCGTCAGCTTCAGCGGCACCTTTAACGTCTAAGCCTACTTGGTTTTGGACGACTTGGTTTGCTAAGTTTCCGATGAATCGACCAATCTTTTTAACCTTTTGATTAGTCTCGTCTTTTTTTGACCATGTACCTTTTTGTTCGCAGGACTCTTTTAGCTTTTCCAACATTCCCCTTAAGACAGCAGGAGTAGTTTGATTTGCTCCCCGAAACATTGAGTATTCCCATGTATTAACCCATGATGTTGCAACGTTCTCTTTTTCGAGGATTTCTCTAAGCATATACATCATTGAAGTTTTACCAGTCCCCCATTCCCCTTGAAGCCCTACGGTTAACGGTGTATCGGAGCGCTGAATAAATTCGGCTAATGTCTCTGCATATCTTTTCGACTTTAATCTGTCCTGCTCTAAAGACGAAATAGGCTTGTCAGTGATTGATGTTGTGTTGGCTTGTAACATAATTGAATGGTTTTTAATAGCTTTTCTGATAATCTTTCCCACTTATGACTCACAGCCCAGCCAACGATTGCCGTAGCTACCCAAGAAATAATTATGAACGCACTATGGTCGACAACCATCTTATCAGACCACAATCCCCAGAGGTTGACGATTCCCTCTTCCTCAAGGAATGAGTTGATTAACTGTACTACAATGAGTCCAGCACACCAACCCAGAATACTAGAGATACCGTGGCCAAGGAAAATCGAGAAAACTTGCTTTATTATCTTCATGGGTAGTAATATCTGATAGGGTTTTGCGTATTTCTCATTCTTGGATCCGTAATCCTTTTGCCTGCTTTACCAACATACTTGTCCCAGACTATTGGGCTTGCCTCTGATCCTTTGAAAAGATATCTCCGCGCCTGTTTTGAAGGCAACCATTTTTCTGGCTTGAAAATGCCAACTGCAACACCTTTATAAGCCGCAATGACGTATTTCATTTTTTCAGCATTCACAGGGCTAACGACCCAGTTACCTTGAACCTGTTGGTACACTGATTTACGATCAAATTGATCAGTAATATTATTAATGTTGACTACTAAAACAGGAAAGTCAGGCTTAGGAATTTCGGGTAGATCGTAGTTGAAGATTATTTCTTCCCATGACATTGATCCTCTTTCGGAGTTATGATGTCCCTCGTTTTCATTTAAGAGGTTTGGATAAGCATCTATCAAAGCACCTTCTACTTCGAGAGCGGTTAATTCATCCATGCCGTGTCTGTGAATAATGTATTCCGGAGTTAATCCGGATGAAATAATGTCTTTTAGTTTATTATTCTTTGAAGAATGCAGATTCTGACCATTCATAATGGCTTTAATATGATCAAAAACACGATTTCCATGACCCTTTCCCACATAAAACGTAGAGGAATCACGAGGATCTATCAGTCGGTACACATAGTACCTAATGTGCTCTTGAACGGTGTTTGAAAACATACCTCTTAGATTTATTTGAGGAATTTAATTCTTGAACAAGAAATTCCAAGCATAAACTTATCGTAGTGCTTTCAAACTTATCATAGACAAAAGAGATGATGAAAAACAAGTCATATTGAGAATTAATGAGATGTTTTAAAGAGCTAATATTATCGTTTTAAAGATTTGTTTAAATCATTCAGCGATAAACTATAGCCTCTTATCTACGTTCTGGCGTGGGAGAACCCCTTTAAGGTCATAGACTACGCATTGGGGTGAAGTTTGGATAGCCA
>DAIPYN010000047.1:5921-7925 GCA_036782715.1 Flavobacteriaceae bacterium | reverse complement strand
GCTTAGTTAGAAATGATTTCGAGTTTTCATTAATCATGATCCGGTTAAGAGCACGTTCATCAACGAAGGTGAAATTCGAATCTTCTACGACCTCTCGACTGATTATTTCAATAGCACACTCTAATTTTGCTAATGGGTTTTTTAGACTAAAACTCCCGATCACCACTTGGTATTCTAGCCATCCCCAGTACCAAGAGCACAGATACATGAGTAGTTTGTGCTTGTTCTCAAAGTACCGATAAATCGAACTTTCGTTAGAACCAATAGCTTCTCCTAATTTTTTGAAAGTGAACGCCTCGATGCCAATTTCGTCAATGAGGCAAATGCTGTGCTCAATGATTCGTTTGCCTAGGCCAGAAGATTCAGGGTCTTTGATATAAACAGAGGCCGGAATATTAATTCTAAGATTTGCAAGTAAACGATCCATAAATGATATTTTACTTTGCAAATATAATAGTAATACTATTAATATGAACTAAAACACCAATTTTAACCCCTCTTTAAGAGAATTGTTCAAGGTCTTGCGCAGAGGTTAAATCAGGAAGTTTCTCAAAGACAAGGTGACAATAGACGCTTTTTGGTTTCTCATTGATGGTAATTCTAATTGCCTCTGGTAGTTCTTTTTCTCCGCGTGTTGGATGCACAGGGCAAGCCTGTAGTGCCTTATAAAAGGAGCCTCCCTCAACCAAGTTTAGATTCATACTTACACGTAAGTGACCTTCCTTGTCATAAAAATCTCGGTGAGTATGTACAGGAGGTTTTTCGATGATGCCTTCAACAAAGTTGTTTTCATCTACTTGAATTAGGGCGAAGGCGGCTATTCGTGACTCATCAAAACCCAGGTGCTTCGCTTCATAGGCTATGATTGCATGAGGGGTATCTTGATGTGCCATTGCTTTTTTAAAGGCATTTTGACTATAAAGGTTATCACCATTAGCGATGATAAATGAGCTCTCCTGCAGAATAGTAAATTGCTCCATCGCCTGCTGAACCGCATCTGCCGTGCCTAAGGGCTCTGGTTGAACAGCAAATTCGATCGTTACCTCTGGATGAGTCTTGCCAAAGCTTTCTCGCCAGAGTATGAAATCTTGATTATCAGAACCGGTAACTACGATAATTTTCTCAACACCAGCATCAGTAGCTTCGGCACATAGAAGACTTAGAAGTGGCGTTTTTGAACTTCCTAATTCGATGAGTGATTTGTGTCTTTCTAGCGCTTGTTTTCTGCTCGTTTCTGAAAGATTGATGTTGTCTACACTTTTCTTCATTCTCGAAGAACGTCCACCTGCAAGGATAACTAAAGGTCTCAATGATTCGTGATTTGAATGGGTTCTACGAATTTTGCCTTCTGATGTAGTACTGACCTTATGATCTTAGGATGACTTTCTTTTGGGGCAAGGATGATAAAGCATCCGCCTCCGCCAGACCCCATTACTTTTACCGCCTTTGCCCCTGCATTTTTCGCTTCATTCATTTGAATGCGCATTAGCTCTGGGGTGTTTTTAATCGAGGTGTCTAAGTAGTATTGATGTCTTTCTATTAACTGTTCAAGATGGGTTAGGGTTAATTCGTTGCTTGTCGCTTGTTGATAAATGCGGATCGCTTCTTTGGTAAGGAGATGATTTTCTATTGCTGCCTCGAAATAGGGAAATAGTTGTGCAGACAGTTTACTGCCTAGCCGTTGTATGTCTTCTGCCTCGGCTAGTTTTAATGAAAATTGAGGCTCGTATTGTTTTACCGATGCGACAGCTTCGAGGGCATACTCTTTGGCTTTTCCCAATACTCCGAGCGTTGATTTAGGCAGTCCTGAATGAGCCAATAATAAGTCGTTATGAGGATTTACAAAAGCTTCAGTGTATCTGGTTTCAGGTTCGATGAGTCGCAAACCACCGAGAGCGCTACTATAGTGATCCATGATTCCGCCCGGTTCGTTAAAAAATTCAACTTCGGCCTGATGCGCCCAATTCGCAATCTGTAAATCACTTGCCTTAGTTTCTGTTGCTT
>DAIPYN010000047.1:0-5821 GCA_036782715.1 Flavobacteriaceae bacterium | reverse complement strand
TATATGGGTGATTTTGCAGCCGAGCCCCTTGAAAAGGTTCGCGCTGCTTTTATTGGTTTAGGCTATCGCGGAAAAGGCCATCTTGATTTCTTTGCCACTCTTGAAGGAACCGAGGTGGTGGCATTATCTGATTTATATGAGGATAATATCGAGAAGAGTTTAGAGATCTTAAGTAAAAGCGATCGAGATACGACTTCGGTAAAGAGCTACTCGGGTAGTGAAAAGGCTTGGTTGCAAATGCTTGAAGAGGTGCGACCTGATGTGGTCTTTATTTCAACGAATTGGACGAATCATGCTCCCATGTGTATTGAGGGCATGAAAATGGGTGCACATGCCTTTGTGGAAGTACCCATGGCGCTTACGATCGAAGAGTTATGGGACGTGGTGAATACCTCTGAAAAGACAGGTAAGCACTGCATGATGATGGAGAATGTGAATTACTCTCGCGACGAATTAATGTTTCTAAATATGTGCCGTCAAGGGGCAATAGGGGAATTGCTTCATGCAGAAGCGGCCTACATTCATGAGCTTCGTTGGCAGATGGACGAGGTTGAAAGAGGAACGGGCTCTTGGCGAACTTATCACTATGCGCATCGAAATGGGAATTTGTATCCGACCCACGGCTTAGGGCCAGTTGCGCAATACATGAATTTGGGGAGAGGAGAGGATCAATTCAAGCGATTGACCTCATTTTCAACACCGGCTAGAGGTCGAGAATTGTATGCTGAGAAAAACTATCCTGCAGATCACAAATGGAATGCCCTTGATTTTAAAGGGGGAGATTTAAATACCTCGCTGATTAAAACTCATTTGGGTCGTACCATCATGGTTCAATGGGATGAAACCTCACCAAGGCCGTATACCCGACACAACTTGATTCAAGGTACCCAAGGTATTTTGGCGGGATTCCCGACAAGAGCTGCTTTTGATGGAGGATTCGAAGGGTTAAGTGAAGACCACCATCGATGGATTCAAGGGGAAAATTTGGAGAAGCTCTATGAAAAATATGATCATCCTTTATACAAGCGTCTAAATTCAGCAGCAGCAGGCAGCGGACATGGAGGAATGGACGGTATCATGATGTATCGAATCGTAGAATGTCTTCGTAGGGGATTACCGCTTGATCAAAACGTTTATGAAGGTGCATTGTGGAGCAGCGTTACTGAGCTTAGCCAACGATCTGTAGCTAGTGACGGAATGCCTCAAGATTTCGCAGACTTCACTCGAGGGGATTGGAAAACGACTCAGCCTCTAGCTATAATAGATTAAGGATTGAGGAGATAAAATATCCGGCAATTACAATAATGAGACCTGCAATTCCTTGCAGAAGGGTAGCAAAGGTGTGGTAACGATAGGCTTTTTTGACGCTTAGGTTTCCGAACTGAGAGACAATCCAAAAATAAGAATCGTTCGCATGGGATACGGTCATTGAGCCAATTCCAACGGCAATAACCACCCAAGTCTTCCCTAAATCAGAATCTAGCCCTAAGGTCGCTAGCATAGGAAATACCATCGCTGAAGCAGTAATAATAGCAACCGTCGAGGAGCCTTGAGCGCTTTTCAACAATGCTGCGATTAAGAATGGAATAAGAAGTCCTAACTCAGGATACAATAGATGCTCGGCTACAAATTCAGCCACAGGAAGTTTACTAATCACGAGCCCCAGAGTGCCTCCCATAGCGGTGATCAATAAAATGGGAGCGGCCGTTTGTATCCCTTTGTTGACTACTTCACTTAAGAAAGATTCGGTCTTTGTAAATCGACCTAGTCGAAACGAAAGTACCATACCTACTCCAAGGGCCAGGGTAGGATCGATCTTGAAGTGATTTGAAAAACTACTAAGCCCTATGAGTAATAGCGGAATGAAAATTGGTGCAACCGCCAACTTTAACGAGGGTAATTCCTCTAGGTTCTCTTCTTCGGTTTCGGGTAGTTGTATCTCAAGCGAAACTCGTTTTGAAACCCGATGGGCAAAGGCGGCTCCTACGAGCATTAATAGAAACGCCACAGAACCTCCCATGATAATCAGTAGCCCTAAGTCGTTGAGTTCTAAATTCGCTGCGGCTGCAAGAGGCCCAGGAGTGGGTGGTATAAGCACATGAGTAGCAAATAGTCCCGTTGAAAGCGCAATGGTCAGAGCTAACAGTGGAACCCCTGACTTCTGAGATAAGCGCTTATTTAGAGAGGATAAAATCACAAAAGCTGAGTCGCAGAAAACCGGAATTGAAACCAGATAGCCAATGATTGCTACGGTATAGGGTAGCGGTAAAAACGAAAGTCTAGAAAGCATCGAGATCGCAATTCTCTTCGTTGCTCCTGATTGCTCTAGGGCTACACCGATGATTGAACCAAATACAATAAGCAGGCCAATACTCCTTACCGTCTTCCCGAATCCTTCGCTTAAGAGGGGTCCAATTTCTTGAGGATTGACTCCTGTAGCTAGCGCCAGAAACAAACTCGCAAGCAGCAATACCAAAAAGGCAGGCCACTTCAACTTTGATGTTCCGTAGATAATAAAAGCTAATGCGGCTAGCAGTGATAAAAGGGCAGTAATCATGATTTTCTAGCGGTTTGATAGAGTCGAAACACCCGTTCTGCGGTCGATTCTAAAAGTTTAGCAGCGCTGTTCATACTCTCTTCAAGGGTGCAAGGTTGATTCTGAATACTAAAAACAGCGTCTATTCCTAGAGCGTATAGCGGGTCTAAATGTTCACCAATGCTACCGGCAAGAACTATTACCGGTTTGTGGTGTTTTTTGGCAAGTTTTGCCACTCCGACAGGTAGTTTGCCCTCAAGACTTTGCCCATCGATACGACCCTCTGCCGTAATAATAAGATCAGATGCTGCGATTTGTTCTTCTAATTGAGACAGCTCAGCGAGAAGTTCGAATCCTGAAACTAATTCGGCACCGAGCAACCCGTGAAGTCCTGCTGCGCATCCTCCAGCAGCACCTGCACCGGGCACCTCTGCAACCGATTTTTGGGTAAGTAATTCAATGTGCTTGCTGAAATTCGCTAGGCCATCTTCTAACTGGGGCTCCATTTCAGGAGTAACCCCTTTTTGTGGTCCATAAACGGCAGTAGCTCCTTGCTTACCCAGTAATGGATTACTCACATCACAGGCTACTTTTAATTGAAACTGAGGAATAGCCTCCACGTCGATGTGATTGAGCTCGGTTAAAAATCCGCCACCGGGTAAAAGCATTTCGCCCTCAGCGTCAGAGAATAAACCTCCTAGCGCCGATAATATCCCAGTTCCACCATCATTGGTCGCACTGCCACCGATACCTAAATAGATCTCTTCTGCTCCGTGATCCAGAGCGTGCCTAATTTGCAAGCCGGTTCCATAGGTCGAGGCTAGCATAGGATTTCTTTGGTCGACTTCAATTTGAGCGAGACCTGAGGCTTGAGAGAGCTCAATCCATGCGGCTTTGCGATTCGCAAATCGAAAATAGGGAGCCTTTATGGAGCGTCCTATAGCATCTATGGTACTTGTGCTTACGAGTTCTCCTTCAAAGAGGTTTTGGAGAAGATCTAAGGCGCCTTCACCTCCGTCTGAAAAGGGTAGTTGTTTTATCGTAATCTCGGGGTCAACTGAATGAATTCCCCTTGCAATCGCGTCGGCTACTTCTTTGGCGCTAAGACTTTCTTTGAAGGAATCGGGAACGACAAGTATTTGCATTCTTAATTAACTCCCGGTTGTTTGATTTCAAAGCCCTCCTTTTCTTTGGCTTCTTGAACCATATTTCTGACTTTGGCTAGTAGGCCTTTAGCATCGTAGATCACTCCATTACTAATGGTGTATTTTATCCCGCCAGCACGAACTACTTCGTTGTCTTTGGTTAGTCGAACGGCTCCAGTACCGTAGAGTACTTTGAAGTTTTTCAGCGGATTCTCCTCGACGATCACAAAGTCGGCTTGTTTTCCAACTTCTACGCTACCGATTTGATCGGCAATACCTAAGGCTTCTGCACCGTTAAGGGTGGCTGAACGAATCACTTCGAGCGGATGGAATCCTGCCTCACGCAACAATTCTAACTCTCTGATATAAGCGAACCCGTACAATTGAAAAATGAATCCTGAATCTGAACCGGTGGTAACGCGTCCGCCTCGATTCTTGTATTCATTGACGAAGGTCATCCAGAGTTTGTAGTTACGCTTCCATGTAATTTCTTGTTCAGTGCCCCAGTCATGCCAGTATGAACCGTGAGAAATCATTGAAGGTTGATAGAATCTCCAAAGCGAAGGCAAGGTGTATTCCTCATGCCATTCAGCTCTTCGTGCGCGTTGAAGATCACGATTGGCCTCGTAAATATTGAAGGTAGGGTCTAAGGTAAAATCGAGATCTAGAAGCTCGTCCATCACTGCATTCCAGTGATCTGAGTAAGGCGCAGCGGCTTGTTCCCACAACTTACCGGCCTCTTCAAAGCGGTGCTGCTCATTTTGATAGTTGTAATCTAACGGATAATCTTGTACCGTACGATCTTCAAAAAGTGCCTCTGGCAATCCATACCAGTGCTCCATCGAGGTGAGGCCAGCACGTGCCGAGTGAAGTACATTCCATCGTGCTACACTCATCTGAGCATGGTGGCATGCAGAGCCTAAGCCTAGTCGCTTATTTTCTCTTAGTGCAGCATCCATGATTGCTGGATCCGCTCCGAAGAACTTGATTCCATCAGCCCCATTCTTAGCATTTTGACGTACCCATTCACGAGCCTCATCAGGGGTAGTAATCTCATCTCCACCTTGTCCAAAACCAGTATAGGCAAAGATTCGAGGAGCGATGATTTCATTTTTCGCTGCACGACGTTTAAGGTCAAGCGTATATTCAAGACCGCGCCCGCTAGGTTCTCTAACGGTGGTTACTCCGTGGGCAAGCCAAAGGCTGAATACATAGTCCCAGTCGGCTCCTTGTGCGGTACCGCCAATGTGCCCGTGCATATCGACAAACCCTGGCAGTAGATACATACCGGTCGCATCGAGCTCACGCCCACCGGGCTTTAACTGAGGTCGTCTTTTCGGGTTGATCGCTACGTTCGGATACCCAACCACACTCACCTCAGTAATCTTATCATCTTCGACCACTACGTCAACAGGGCCAATCGGAGGCGCGCCATTTCCATTGATCAGGGTTACCCCTCTGATGATTAATTGATTGAATGGGCCCTCGGCCAATGAGTTCTCTTGTGCGAACGAAATTGCACAGCTGAACAGCGCAAGTAGTAAGAGTTTTTTCATGCTTATAGGATGAAATCAGTGTTTAAGAAATTGCTTTCATTGCTGTCTAAGATATCACGAACGGTTTGTTTATTAATATCATTTTCTTTGAAAGCCAAGAAAGTTCGAATCGAGAAGGCTCTGAGTGCGTCTTTAACGCTGAGAGTCGCCTGACCTGAATCTTTACGACCGGTGAACGGATAAATATCTGGCCCTCGCTGGCAAGCTGAATTCAGGTTTACCCTGCAAACAAGATTCGCCAATATGTCGATGAGTCGAGCGAGTTTGGTGTGATGTCGTCCGAAAATACTTACCTGCTGACCATAATCAGACTCAGCCATATCGTTCAGGGGATGTTCAATTGAATCAAAGGAGACGATAGGTACAATCGGGCCAAATTGTTCTTCCTTATAAACTCTCATGTCTTTGGTCACTGGGTAAAGTACTGCTGGCCAAATAAAATTATCGCTTACTTGTCCGCCTTTTTTATTCATAATCTTCGCGCCCTTCGCAAGTGCGTCATCGATCAATTCTTGAATGTAGGCTACCTTTCCAGGTTCTGGGAGTGGAGTCAAAAAGGCATTTTTATCCCAAGGGTCTCCAAA
>DAIPYN010000046.1:0-8168 GCA_036782715.1 Flavobacteriaceae bacterium | reverse complement strand
ATATTACCTTATAATATATATTAATAACCCCATAGAGTAAAGTAATTTCGTAGGGTATGTTAGCGTCAAGAACCCTATATCAGCGAACTCTCAACATTTGCGACCTCACCGAAAAAGTGAGTCAGGCTTCTGCGTGCCAGCCTCGACTAAAGTCATTTAGCTTAGAGCTATCTAATCATTTAATTAGTGATAGTATTCTGTTGAAGTCTAGTATTCACAAGGCACTTTCAAATGACCTTGGTTTTCATGGGCAAGGCAAAATCGTTCAGTTCGCCTTGATTTTGGTTAGAAATCTACAGTACTACTTAAAAGGTTTAGAATATGACGCTAGCTTACCTAGTGATTACACCAAAGCAATTCTAGAAGAACTTCGAAAGTACCAGCGGTATCTTTCAATGAATCACAAAAGGTGGAGTAGCCTTATTAACTAGAAAGCCCTTTTAAAAATTCGAGTGCCTTTTCGTTAAAAGTTTGTGGACGTTCAACGTTTACCACGTGACCGCATTTTTCGACTACAAAAAGATCGGCTAATGGATTGGCACCTACTAATTCTCTTATTGGAGGGAGAAATAAATAATCCTCTTCACCCATTAAATAGAGGGTGGGTACGATAGATCGAGTTTCTCGATAAAAACGTAGAAGTGGGTTGAGATCCGCCGTTAATTTAAACCATCGCAAGAATTCCTTCTGATATAATTTTGTCGCCTCTCGAACAAAGAGATTTCTAGACTCTTTATGATTTTTGTTAGGCATAATGATAAAGGCAAAGAATCGATACAACCACAGATAGGGTATCATCGATTTAAACCAATTCCCCAACTTTATCAATAATTGGGACCTAAAATCTAGTTTTACAATGGCACCTCCAAGAACCATTGCGTGGATGCGATTGGGGTACCGATCCTCAATATTTCGTATAAGAATGGTACCTAATGAAATCCCTATAAAGTGAGATTTTTTAATACCTAAATGATCTAAAACTTCAATAATATCATCGGTAACTGAATCAAAGGTATAGCGCTGTAAGGCTTTAACCAGATTCGATTTAGAATTTCCGTGCCCCCTGAGATCTAGTAGAAGAACATTAAAGTGCTTTTTAAAATCTCTAATCTGGCGAAACCATATCGTAGAACTACCTCCAGCCCCATGAACGAAGGTTACCCACTGATCGCTATCAGCCTCGGTGTAGGTAGTGTAATGTAACATGACTATGAATCTAGCAAGCTTTTCATTTGCTCTTGTAATTCTTTGGCAGAATTTGCAGCAGCCTCTGCAAAATCTCTTCCAGAACTTGCATAAATGATACCTCGAGAAGAATTGACCAGCAATCCAACCGAATCATTCTTGCCATTGTCGTATACCGCCTTAAGGTCACCTCCTTGGGCACCTACACCAGGAACTAGAAAGAAGGCATGAGGTGCTAAATCCCTGATCTCCTTTAGTCGGTCTGCCTTAGTCGCGCCTACCACATACATCACTCGCTCTGAGTTGCTGTAATCTTGAGTAGTTTTAATGACTTGCTCAAACAGGGTTGCCGTATTTTCTCCGTGATATTGAAAGTCTTCAGCGCCTTTATTTGAAGTTAACGCAAGAACAATAGGATACTTTTCTTCTTGTTTCAAAAACGGCTCAATCGCATCACTCCCCATATAAGGAGAAAGCGTAACTGAATCAAATCCGAGCCCATTGTAAAAAGCTTCAGCATAACGCTCGGCTGTATTTCCGATATCACCACGCTTGGCATCAGCGATGGTAAAATGATTCGGATAACTTTCATTCAGATAAGCAATCGTTCGTTCAAGCGATCTCCAACCCTTAACCCCATACGCCTCGTAAAATGCCAAATTAGGTTTATAAGCCACGCAGTAATCTGCCGTCGCATCAATGATTGCTTTATTAAATTCAAATAAAGGGTCGTTGGCATCTTTCAAATGTGCGGGGATCTTTTCAAGATCGGTATCTAATCCGACACATAGAAAACTTTGCTTTTCTCGTATTTGCGCTACTAGGCTGTCAATTTTCATATTAGAAAGACTCAGAGGCCTCTTTTAATTTCTCAGTGTTCTCTACTAATTGAAGCTCATCGATAATACGTTGAATATCGCCATTTATGATGTTTTGAAGATCATAGAGTGTGAGTCCAATTCGGTGATCCGTTACACGACCCTGCGGGTAGTTATAAGTTCTAATTTTTGCCGAACGATCCCCTGAACTCACCTGTGAATTACGCTTAGCCGCATCTTCTTCTTGACGCTTCGCAAGTTCTAGATCGTATAGACGAGATCTCAATACCTTAAAAGCTTTTTCCTTGTTCTTGTGCTGAGATTTTTGATCCTGACACTGAGCAACAAGCCCGGTAGGTATATGAGTTAATCGAACTGCAGAATAAGTGGTATTTACTGATTGACCGCCAGGCCCTGAAGAACAAAAGAAGTCGATTCTTACATCTTTCGGATCGATTTGAACATCAAAATCCTCAGCTTCAGGAATAATCATAACGGTAGCAGCACTAGTGTGCACCCTTCCTTGAGTCTCCGTTTGCGGCACGCGTTGAACACGATGCACACCAGCCTCAAATTTCAAAGTACCATAAACGTTGTTTCCCGTTACCTCAAAATGGATCTCTTTAAAGCCACCAGCGGTACCTTCATTTAGGTCAATCACGTTGGTCTTCCAGCCTTTGCTCTCACAGTACTTCGCATACATTCTATAAAGATCACCAGCGAAAATACTAGCCTCATCTCCTCCAGTACCCGCGCGAATTTCCATGACCACATCTTTCGCATCCTCTGGATCTTTTGGGATAAGTAGAAATTTGATTTCCTCTTCTAGCGGAGGTAAGGCCGATTTAGCCTCATCATATTGCATTTTGGCCATTTCAACCATTTCTGCATCCTCGGCGGCTGAGATAATTTCCTCAGCTTCTTTAAGGTTAGCGAGTAAGGTCAAGTATTGCTGTCGTTTTTCAACGATCGGACGCAAATTGGTGTATTCCTTATTTAAATTGACATATCGCTTCTGATCAGCAATAACGTCAGGTTGAATGATCAGGTCAGAGACCTCATCATAACGTTGTTTAATGATATTTAATTTATCAATCATAGGTGCGCTTTGCAAGACTCAAATATAGGCCATTTGAGTAGATAGAATTTAAGGTTTAGGCGTATTCAAACTGCCCAAACTCACTTCTTATAGTTAACTTCTTTTGGGCAGAAGCCTCTACCCTTCCGATTACTTTAGCTCGGATGTTAAAGCTCTCCGATATACGAATTATTTCCTCGGCGGTTTTCTCGTCCGTGTAGGCTTCAAGACGATGACCCGAATTAAATACTTGATACATCTCTTTCCAATCCGTATTTGATTCTTTCTGAATCAATTCGAATAGCGGCGGAATTTCAAAAAGATTATCCTTGACCACATGAACTTCATCGACAAAATGCAACACTTTAGTTTGCGCTCCACCACTACAATGAACAAGCCCATCAATTTTATTACGATCAATGGTTTCGAAAATTTTCCTCATTAGTGGCGCATAGGTTCTTGTAGGAGACAGTACTAATTTACCTGCGTCTAGAGGGCTATCCGTTACCGCATCAGTAAGACCAACACTTCCGCTATAAACCAAGTCGCTCGGTACAGATGGGTCATAAGTTTCAGGGTATTTTTCAGCAATTGACTTAGAGAACACATCGTGCCTAGCAGAAGTCAATCCATTACTTCCCATACCTCCGTTGTATGTATCTTCATAGGTAGCCTGCCCATACGATTCAAAACCTACAATTACATTACCAGGTTTAATATTTGCGTTATCGATGACCTCATCTTTTCGCATTCGAGCAGTTACGGTAGAATCAACAATTAGCGTTCTAACTAAATCACCTACATCAGCCGTTTCACCTCCAGTGGTATGAATCTGAACTCCGAAATCGCTTAATTGACGCACCAACTCTTCAGTTCCATTGATAATCGCGCCGATCACTTCACCTGGGATTAAATTTTTGTTTCGACCGATCGTAGAAGACAGCAAAATCGATTCTGTAGCACCTACACAAATCAAATCATCCAAATTCATTACTAGAGCATCCTGAGCGATCCCTTTCCAAACCGACAAATCCCCGGTTTCTTTCCAATAAGCATAAGCGAGTGAAGATTTTGTTCCAGCGCCATCCGCATGCATCACAATGCAATGATCCTCACTCCCTGTTAGATAATCAGGGACAATTTTACAAAAGGCCTTGGGAAACAATCCTTTATCTATGTTTTGAATCGCTTTATGAACTTCGTCTTTGGTAGCAGAAACTCCTCGCTGATCGTATCGTTTTGAAGAATTCGAACTCATGAATAGGTATTTGAAGCAAAAATAGAACTAATGTTTAACAAATAGAGCCCCGCTTAAATGCACATTTACACAAAATGGCTGCAGTTTTTTAACAAGTTTATAATTATTTGATATCTATAAGGTTAAGAAACAGAATCCCACAAGAATTCAATTACATTTGAACCTTTACGAACTAAATCCGATTCAATTACATCATGAACAAAGCTAAACTTGAGTATATCTGGCTTGACGGTTATACTCCAACACAAGAACTGAGAAGTAAAACAAAAGTGGTTTCAAACTTCGATGGTAAATTAGAAAGCTGTCCAGTCTGGTCTTTTGACGGTAGCTCAACCCTACAAGCAGAAGGTGGATCTTCTGATTGTCTTCTTAAGCCAGTTAATATTTACCCAGATCCGGATCGTTTGAACGGATTCTTAGTAATGTGCGAGGTTCTTAACTCAGACGGTACGGCTCACGAGTCAAACCACAGAGCAACAATTGATGACGATGATAACGACTTCTGGTTCGGTTTCGAACAAGAATATTTCTTAATGGATACAGAAACAGACTTACCACTTGGTTTCCCAAGAGGAGGTTTCCCTGGTCCTCAAGGTCAATACTACTGTTCAGTAGGTGGTCGTTACACTTGGGGTCGTGACTTCGTTGAAGAGCATCTTGATATTTGTTTAGAAGCGGGTCTTAACGTAGAAGGTATTAACCAAGAGGTAGCACCAGGTCAATGGGAATTCCAAATTTTCGCTAAAGGAGCTAAAGAAGCTGGTGATCAAATTTGGGTAGCTCGTTACTTATTAAATAGAATTACAGAGAAGTACGGATACTACATTGAACTTCACCCTAAACCGGTTAAAGGTGACTGGAACGGTTCTGGTATGCACGCTAACTTCTCAAATACAGCACTTAGAACCGCTGGTAACCGCGAAACTTACGAGAAAATTTGTGAGGCTTTCCGTCCAGTAGCTAAGGATCACATTAATGTATACGGTGCATACAACAACCAACGTCTTACAGGACTTCACGAAACTCAATCTATCGATGAGTTCTCTTATGGAGTTTCTGACCGTGGAGCTTCGATCCGTATTCCAATTGCAACTGTTGAAAACGGTTGGAAAGGATGGTTAGAAGATCGTCGCCCAGCGTCGAATGCTAACCCATATGAAGTAGCAGGAATCATCATTAAAACCGTTAAGTCTGCAGGTGTCTAAGCCTCAGTTTAAAACAAATACAAAGGCCACCCAATGGGTGGCCTTTTTTTATCTCTTGATTTTTCATTTAAAGAATCACCTTGTACACGAAAGCTCCATAGATTGAAAGAAGTACCAATCCTTCTTTCCAACTCAATTTCATTCTACTCGGTGCAAATACTAGAGGAAAAAGCGCAAAGGCGATGAAGGTCATGAAAAATAAATCGTTGGTAATAAACCCTTGATCTTTTAAGGTAATTGGGCTTACTATCGCAGTAATTCCCAATACCGACATAATATTGAAGATGTTCGATCCAATTAAGTTGCCTAGTGAAATGGCTTTCTCCTTTTTAATTACTGCAATGATGGAGGCCGCTAGCTCTGGAATACTAGTACCGATCGAAACTACCGTAATTCCAATTACACGGTCACTTACCCCTATATCTTCTGCAATACTTACAGCACCCTCTACGAGCCATTCTGACCCCAACCAAAGACCCACTCCTCCAGCAACGAGATAGCCAAATGTCATAGGTATTGACAATAACTCGTCATCACTTGGCAGCTCATCAACAACAGCAGGGCCTGATTGCATTTTGAGAAGCCACCACAAAAAGGCAATCATTACAAAAACCAAAACTCCACCTTCTAAACGAGAGAGTACTCCATCAAAATACAGAAAGCCCAAAAGTAGTAATGAAGCAATCATCAATGCCGGCCAATCAATTTTGTAGAACGAGGAGGTAACCTCTATCGAACCAAATAAAAGTGTAACCCCGAGTACTAAACCAATATTAGCCGCATTAGAGCCAACCACATTACCTAATGCTAAATCAGGATTACCCGCAAGCGCTGCATTTAAACTAACTACTAATTCAGGTAAAGAGGTAGCAAAAGAAACTACCGTCATCCCAACAATAATTTTAGGAATAGATAACTTAAGGGATATTGAAACCGAAGATTTAAGTAGGGCGTTGCCTCCAAAAATTAGAAGGGCCAACCCTCCTAGCAACAAAAGAATTTGCGTCATGCCTCAAAGATAGTTTTCTTCGCCTTATCTTAAACGGCATAGAACCACGGACATGAAAAAGATTTTTTTTCGAACACTCGCTAAGCTAAACCGATCGCTTCTACCCGCTCTCAGCAGGAGAAAAGTAGATTTAGCCAAAGCCACAAATACGCAGAAGTTACTCATCGCCTACAGATACTATGTAACTACAAGAGCTATTGATTAAGCGGTAACTATATCAATCAAAACAATCTATCGAAAATGGATAAAGCCTTTGGCAATTTGATAATATCGGCTATATTTGCACCCCATAATCGGCCTCGTGGCGCAACTGAATAGCGCATCTGATTACGGCTCAGAAGGTTGCAGGTTTGAATCCTGCCGAGGTCACTTAAGAATCATCAGATTTGCTATTGGGCTCAACTAACTTAGTTGGGCCCTTTTTTGTTTGAGCCCTTTCCATAATTGGGATTACCCCAATTCTGTAATCAGCTGCGCAACCTAAATTCCGGTTCACCTTGACTCTCTAAAAGTAAATAGAAATAAAATATACTAGAGTCCTAAACCGTCCTTTCTAACGATTTTTGACACACTATTGACACATTTTACGTGATATGAATTGTCCGACTGAAAAGTTATCCAGTCAGCTAAAATCAACCAGTTCTGAGCGTATATCATTCGCTTACTCGTTATAGTAGGTCTATCAGTTGAATACTCCCATTATCCACCCTACTATCAGAACAAGTAGCCACCCAAGAAGGATAGCCAACACAGGTGATAAGATTATGATTAGAACCCACTTCCACCATCTCATAAGTGGTTTATTTGAGATTAGTTCAATCAGCAAGCATATACTTCACCTGTAACAGGGTCTTCACACTCACCTTCTGTGCAAGATGTAAGTATGACAAGAAGCATTAGTAAGAGTAAAATATTTCTAATCATACTAGGTCACAGAGTTTAACTAATAGGTAGTGTAACAATGTTATAATTGATTAAGTTTTATGCGATTTGCACCCTAAAAATACAACAAACACACAAACTGCGTTATCTAACTATTAAGAATACACATTAATGCATTTACTGGATAACAGATTTCATCACTTTCTGTTGAAAACTTCTTCCTGATATGGCCCCTAAAACCAAAACAGAAGAACCTCTTCTCGGTTATCCTTATAAATCCGAGAATCTTTTCAAGTCTCTATACTTCTGTCACAAGCGTTAGGTAGTTGGTTCAGGTACCCTAAGTCTGTGTAGAAATTGCCTTATGACTCTTTTACAGCTTTTGTGCGGCACCCCATAAGATTCAACCTATCCAGCATCTAATCTTTGTAAAGCTGTTAGGGGGTGCCATAAACTATCAGGTTTGCAAGGTTGACTTGAGAGTGTATAAGAGGCGCCCCTTTAAGGGCGCCAATAGCTAGCTTCAACCGAGGCAAAGATGATGCTACTGTGTTAGATACTCGTACACCAACTTGAGGTATTACCAGCCCCTTAAAGGGCTGGATAAATATCGTACTCGGTTGGTTTACAATAGTGGTTTAAAAGTAAGATCCTACGGTCTTGTTCCATTTGGGTCGCCTAAAGCGACCCACCAATCTGGAACAACTTTAGTATAGGGAGGTTACCTCTATAT
>DAIPYN010000045.1:0-8351 GCA_036782715.1 Flavobacteriaceae bacterium | reverse complement strand
CTTTCTCTGCTTCAATTACCAACTATCGAAAAAACGGCGAGGCATACCTATGTAAGGTGAAAATTGTACCGCTTTACAATAAGGCTAACCAACTTACCCATTATATCGCCTTCGAGCGTGAGGTAGCTTAGCCCTTCTTAATCTAGATTAAGATTTCTCCACATTTTATCTTTATTGGTTGAATATTGCTTGTACCTTTAAACAAAAATTCAACTTATGAAACGTATTCTATTATTACTGACAGCAGTTTTTACGATCAGTCTATCTGCACAAAATGTGAATTTAGCCTCTAGCAATCTAAAGTGGACAGGAACTGAAGTAACAGGCAAGACCCATTTCGGATCTCTTTCTTTTTCTAAAGCAGACCTTCAGGTCTCTAATGGTGATATCACCGGCGGAGCTTTTGAAATTGATATGACTACTTTAAAGGTTGAAGACTTAACTGGTGAATGGGCAGATAAGTTAGCGGGACATCTGAGCTCAGATGATTTCTTTTCAATTGACAAATTCGAGAAAGCATTTCTTATCCTTACCGATGTAGCTAAACTTCGTGACGGATCCTTCCACGCGAAAGGTGATTTAACCATCAAAGGAATTACCCAGCCAACTGAGGTGCATTTCACTTCAAACGGCACGAACGGCTACAATGCAGCCATGACCTTTAACCGCGCCAAATTTGATGTTCGCTTTAGATCAGGGACTTTCTTCGAGAATCTTGGAGATAAGTTAATCCTAGATGATATCAAGCTTGAGGCAACTCTTGCTTTCTAAGTTTTCATTAACTTAGAGCAATGAGTTCAATTGCTGAAATAATCGATAAGCAGCGCCGGTTTTTTGAAGCCGGCGCTTCGCGTTCTATCCCTTTTAGAAAAGCTGCGCTTAAAAAACTTTATGCAGCTATCAGTAGCTATGAATCTGAGATTTTACGGGCTTTGGCCGACGATTTAGGAAAGTCTGCCTTTGAATCGGTAGCCACTGAAATCAGTTATGTTCAATCTGAAATTATTCACACCCTAAAACATCTTGGCCGTTGGAGTGCCTCTGAATCTCGGTCTGTAGGCTTAGCATCATTTCCTGCGAAGGCAAAAGTCATTAAGGACCCATACGGAGTGACGCTACATATTGCTCCGTGGAATTATCCTTTTCAGCTGAGCTTAACTCCACTAGTTTCTGCAATTGCAGCAGGCAATACAGTGGTGTTAAAACCTAGTGAATACTCTGAGAAGACGAGTGATCTCTTAAAAAAAATCATAGAAGAAGTTTTTGATCCTGCGCAGGTAGCTGTAGTACTCGGAGACGCCCAAACGAGTACAGAATTATTAGGTCATTCTTGGGATTACATTTTCTTTACGGGTAGTGTTGGAGTAGGTAAAATTGTAGCTAAGGCTGCTGCTGAGCATCTTACACCCTGTACCTTGGAGCTGGGAGGTAAGTCACCTTGTATCATTGATGAAACTGCACCTATTGAGTTAACTGCTCGCCGCATCGTATGGGGAAAGTTGCTCAATGTCGGTCAAACGTGTATCGCTCCTGACTATTTATTGGTTCATGAGTCTATAAAGGAACCTCTACTCAAGGCTTTAGTGGTTCAAATTGAAAAGGCTTACGGTAAATCTGCAATAGTTAGCGAAGATTACGGACGGCTTATCCACCCAAAACATGTTGCTCGAATGCAGAGGTTCATTGGCGAGGCTTCTGTCTATTACGGAGGGGAGACTGATGAATCTAAGTGTTACGTTTCTCCTACCATCTTAGTCGATATTACTAAGGATTCTTCGGTGATGCAAGAGGAAATCTTTGGACCTGTATTACCAGTTATTAGTTATAGTGACTCTAAGGAAATGGATCAGTGGCTGAGAAGTCATCCTAACCCTTTAGCATTTTATGTTTTCTCCAAAAACAAGTCGTTCGCTGAAGAGCTTTTAACCAATTATTCTTTTGGTCAAGCTGCAGTAAATGACACTATTATGATGATTGCTGAAAATAGCCTTCCTTTCGGAGGGGTTGGTAATAGTGGATATGGAAGTTACCACGGCAAGTACGGCTTTGATACTTTTAGTCGTGAAAAGCCGGTTTTATATAGGGCTACTTGGCTCGACTTACCACTCCGATATGCTCCGTATAAAGGGAAGTTAAAAGCACTTAGGACCCTTTTAGGACTTAATAGTAGGCTTAGTTAACTATAGCTTCATCTTCAAGGCCGTTTTAAATCCTTAATTTTGAGATTTAAAGCTGCTATCAATGCCCACCATTGAAAAGGAAAATTATCTAAAGGCACTCTATCACTTCAATGAGAAGAAAGAAGGTGTTACTGTAACTGCACTTAGCAAGCGCTTTGCGGTGAGTAAGTCTACAGTGTCTAATATGCTTAAGGATTTAGTTCAATTGGGTCTAGTTAAGACGGAGGCTTACAAGCCTATTTACCTTACTGAAAAGGGACAGGAGCACGCGAAAATGATTGTAGCTAAACATCGACTTATCGAAACCTTCTTGGTAGAGAATATGGGATTTAATCCAGATGAAGTGCATGAAATTGCAGAGGAATTAGAGCACGTGAAACATCCGGAGTTTTTTAAACGGATGCAAGAGATGATGGCTAATTTCAGTCATGATCCGCACGGTACCCCCATACCCAAACATTCTTTTAAATCTTAGAATATGAATCGCGCCCAAAACCTCAAACGACTTAAATCACGTAAGAAGCCTTGGGATATTGTTATTATCGGCGGAGGTGCCTCAGGAATAGGTTCTGCAATTGATGCGGCTTCTAGAGGTTATAAAACCTTACTATTAGAAAAATACGATTTTGCAAAAGGAACTTCTTCGCGCAGTACGAAGCTCGTACATGGCGGGGTTCGCTATCTGCAGAATGGCGATATATCACTCGTTATTGAAGCACTTCGCGAGCGTGGAATCATGCGTAAAAATGCACCTCATTTGGTGCAAGACCTGAGTTTTGTCATCCCATCTTACGATTGGTGGAATAGCCCTTTTTATGGGCTAGGCCTTAAGGTTTATGATATGATGGCAGGTAAATTGGGGCTGGGGCCTAGTACCTTGCTCGACCGAGAAGAAACCTTAGGTCTGATCCCTAACGTTAAGAAGGATGGGCTTCGTGGTGGAGTAATTTATCACGATGGTCAATTTGACGATGCTCGAATGGCTGTTTCAATGGCACAAACAGCCGAAAATCATGGAGCTACGCTTTTGAACTATCTCTCTGTTGAGGGTTTGATTAAGGATGAGAGCGAAATGATTACGGGAGTCACTGCGAAGGATGAATTAAATGGAAAAATCTACACCGTTGAGGCAAAGGTGGTCATTAACGCTACTGGGGTTTTCTCAGATAGCGTAATTCAAATGGACCAGCCAGGGACGCCTCCTCGTATCCGACCAAGTCAAGGAATACACCTGGTTTTAGACGGCTCCTTCTTAGATGGTAAACATGCCATTATGGTTCCTCAAACCACCGATGGTAGAGTGTTATTTGCGGTTCCTTGGAATGATTACGTAGTTGTGGGTACCACAGATACGGCGATTGATTCTATTGATTTCGAGCCGAAACCCCTTGAAGAAGAAATTGACTTTGTTTTAGAAAATGCAAGCGCTTACATGAGTCGTATGCCTAAGCGAGAAGATGTTCTTAGTGTGTTTTCGGGATTACGTCCGCTGGCAGCGTCAAACAATGACTCAGAATCTACTAAGGAGGTTTCACGACACCACAAGGTGATTGTGAGTACTAGTGGACTGCTCAGTATCCTGGGAGGTAAATGGACTACCTACAGAAAAATAGCTGAGGACACCATTAATACAGCTATTACGGTTGGAGGACTACCTGAGCGAAAATGTTCTACCGAATTACTGCCGATTCACGGGTATGATTATCATGCCGACTGGTCAGATCCTATGCACGCCTACGGTACCGATGCTGAAAAGATTCGAGAACTATCTTTCGGAAACGATTCCCTTTCTGAAGCGTTTTATATTAGCCCAAATATGGTTTATTGGGCCTGTACTGAAGAGATGGCCGTCACCCTTGAGGACGTTTTAGCTCGAAGACACCGAGGTTTGTTCTTAAACGCGAAGGAAACCTTAAGAATTGCGCCTGCCGTTGCCGAGCTCATGGCAAAATCCCTAGACAAGGACAAGCAATGGATATCTGAACAGATTAATACATTCGAAGAGGTTGCCTCTGCTTACCTTATTCCCTAATACTTGGAAAGGTTGAATTGAAGTAGAATTCAGCTACAGCCATTTTTTCCTCAACTTCGGTATCAATCGCTTTTAGTGTGGCTTCGATAAGCTTTGATTCTCTCGAGTTTACAAGAAAGAGTGAGCTTTCTCCAGCCTCGAACTTTTGTTGTTCTCCTTTAAAGAGGGTAGTGTAGTCTATAACCATGGAGTCGGCTAGTAGACGTTGGCGAGAGAGCGATTCTGAGGCTGTATTCAGCGCGGCTAATTTATTTTTTAGTTCGATGTAAACACGCTCCTGTTCTAAGGTTGCATCCTGCAGTTTTAAACTGGCAAGCTTCAGTGCCGAACGTTCTTTTCTCAAAAAGAGCGGAAGCGCTATCTTCAGTTTTGTGGTGCTATTATCTGGATCTAAAGCAAGATTGAAGTTTTGACTTGGGTCAGTTTCTGATAGCCATTGATAATCCAGAGTGACTTCGGGCAATAGATTGCTTCGTTGAAGTCTTCTTTCAAAACGTTGGATGTCTGTTTTGTATCCAAGGGCTCTCAGTTTTGGATGCGACTCTAAATCGATGAGATCGATCGAGAAACGAGTTTTAAAATTCTCCTCAGATAGTATAGGGGTTACTGCCGGATTAATCTCAACGGGCGTGTCTTCAATCCACAGGTAATTCGAAGCTTTCAGTGCTTTTTCTCTCAATTTTAGACTCGCTTTCTCCTGACTGAGGAGTCTATTTTGATAGGCAATTCGTGCTTCTGTAGTGTCGATTGCAGCCAAATCACCTGAAGTGAAACGATCTCTTACCCCATCATATCTGAACTTGGCATTAGCGATGAATTCATCAAAAATCTCATAGGATTTATAGGCTCGATACCAGTCGAGGTAGGCATCTGTAGCTTCAAGGAGAATTTCGTTGACTCGAAGTGCATTCTCTTCTTTTGCTTGATCTACAAACCGCTTGGCTTGCTTAAGAGCAGTCATACGCTCGTTAGCGAGTAGTCCTTTTCCTAAGTCGAGAGAGGCGCCGACACCGTAAAGCTGATCTCCACTCACGACATTCTCAGGGTTGAGTAAGGCTCCTTCAGCTTCGCTAAATTGTCCTTTGAGCGTGAGGCCGTAATAAGTGGGTACTGAAAAGGTCGCGCTTAGACGCTCGTAATAATTACTTCCTTTGAAGTTTTTATTGTTGAAGTCTGCTGATAGCTTGGGATCGAAAGCACCTCTAGCTTTAAGCAGTTTGGCTTCGCTTTCACTCAGTTTGATGTCTGCTTGTTTTACTAGCGGATGAAAAGCCTTTACATAACCCAAGAATTCTTCTAAGCTCAGAGACTCTTGCCCCCTTACTGTTGATGCAGTGCATAGAAAGACCGTCAGTAATAATGATAAAAGAAATCTATTCATTACTTAATCTTGATGGGGAGTTTAGGAGTTTTAGTTGCTTCTGGCTTATAATATTCTGGGGGGAAGCCGTTGAGTTGACGCCAAATTTCGTAACCGACAGGCACATTGTTTAGTAAGGCAATGGTTCGTGCACCTGAACCAATGCGAACTTCTTCGGGCCAAGGATGATCTTCGGGATCTGGTGCTAACAGTACACGATAGAGATTGTTTTCGCTGATGTAATTTTCGATAGCTACAACGCGCGCACCATAGGTTCCGTAAGATACATTTGGCCAACCACTAAAGACGATTGCGGGCCATCCGTCAAATTCAATTCTCGCCTTCTCTCCGACTTTGATCAGCGGCATGTCAATGGGTCTTACATAGGTCTCAACAGCCATTTGGTAATTATCTGGCATTATAGACACCAAACGATCACCCTCTTTAAAGGTCTCGCCAATACCTCCCTTAATTGCTTTATTGATAAAGCCTGATTGTGGAGCAACTACATATCCAAGATTCGCCCTTGAGGTATAATTGGCAAGCGTATTTGATAGTTTGGCTACTTCACCCTCTGCCTCAAAACGATTCGATTTGGCCGTGGCTAGATCAGATCGAGTCTTCGATAGTTTATCAGTAAACTCTGCTTGAATTCGGTCGATTTCTAGGCGTGCAATAGCTACCTCGTTCTTGGCATTTTGAAAATTATTCTCTGCCCCGATATACTTGGCTTCAGTTTCTCTGAGTTTCAGTCGTTTCTCTTCAACCTCACGAGTTGATTTTAGCCCTTTGTCGTACAGACTCAATTCTCGATCTAGGCGAGTTTGAGCAATTGATCGGTCAGTCTTGGCAGCTTCGAATTTAATGCTATCGTTCTGTACATATAATACGATTTGTGACAGTTTATTTTCGGCTTGATTTAATTTGAGTTTTCGCTCTGACTCTAATGCGGCTAATTGTGCTTCTAGGGCCTCAAATTTATCTAAATAGGCAAGAACTGCACCTTTTTTGGCTTCGAGTTGCTCACTGGTGCGTTGCAATAATTGGGGGTCAAAATATTCGCTTTTAACCTCTGAAATACGTAGGATGGTGTCCCCTTTGGTTACAAAATCCCCTTCGCGTACAAACCACTCTTCAATTCGCCCAGGAATGGGAGATTGAACGGTTTGCGGACGCTTGTCTGGTTCTAATGTTGTTACATAACCTTGACCGGTAAAATTCTGTGTCCAGGGCAGGAACATGAAGACAAATAAAATTGCGAAGAATACCAGTAAGAATCGATTGAATTGTTTGTAGTAATCGATACTAAAAATGCGATTCCCTGATCGGTACTTATCAAAATCGAATTTTGGGCTCGGCTTATTTGAAATATTTAGCATGATAGATTCGATTGAGTATGTTTAACTTTTCCTTCTTCTAGTTCAATGAGTTCGTGACATCGGTTCGCCCAATAGTCATTGGCGCTGACTACCACTAGTGTCCAAGGTTGGTTCGGATTAGTTAGATAGTCAATAATTGAAGTAGTCTCATCCTTGGTAAATTGATCTAGAGGATCTTCCAGCACTAAAACTTTTGGGTGCTTTAAGATGGCTCTTGCTAAAAGAATCTTTTTGGATATAGTGTAAGAAATATGTCTTCCCTCTGCTTGAACCTGAGAATCTAGCCCTTGAGGCAATTCTTTTATAAACCCGTCAAGACCAACGGTTTTCGCTACATCAATAAGTTCCTTTTCAGAAACATCAGTTCGATCGAAGATGAGATTTTCACGAAGACTCCCTTCAAATGGAGTTTGCTCAGAAAGTGACAGTCCTAACTGAGTTCGGTAGTGGTTGGGTTGTATCGATTTTAAATTTTGATCATCTACAAAAACAGCCCCTGAGGTTGGAGTGCTTACTCCTGCGATTACCCGTAGTAAACTCGACTTACCAGACCCTGAGGCTCCCCTAAGTAGATAGGTTTTTCCTGACTCGAAAGTCAAGTCAATCTGGTCTAATATTGGACGTTCCCTGTCTTTCACTAGGTAACCGACTCCTTTGAGTTCTAATTTGAATCCGGTCGGATAATTCGGACGTTTCCCCTCCTGGGATTCAAGATCAAAGTCAAGAACCTCTCCTAGTTTCTCAATAGAAGTCAGCATATCGTAGAGCGTTTCTAGGCTGACTATGAGTTTTTCAACAGAGGCAATCACCAGGAGAATAACAATTTCTGCAGCGACGAATTGTCCAATGTTCATTTGCTGATTGAGTACTAGAAGGCCACCGATTACTAATAGGCCTGCAGTTACCGCCACCTTAAAAGCAATCATCTTGATGTATTGAAACTTAATCACTTTGAAGTGGGCTTCGCGTGCTCCCAGATAACCTTCGACCAATTCATCGTTTTTGGTCAGGGCTAAATCAGTATTACCCGCCAACTTAAAGCTGATAATCGAACGGGCGATTTCCTGAATCCAGTGAGCGACTCGATACTTATATTTTGACTCGACAATCGAAGTTTCAAGGCCTCGCTTCACGGTATAACGAAATACGAAGAACATGAGACTTAGTAAGAAAATCCCGAAAAAGATGAAAAATGGATGATAGAAAGATAATAGAACGAGTGCAAAAAGAATCTGAATCAGTGCGGTAGGCACGTCGATAAGAATCTTAGACAATCCTTTTTGAAGGGTTAGGGTATCGAAGAATCGATTCGCTAATTCAGGCGGATATAAATTACGAAGTTGACTCATTCGAATCCTCGGAAAACGATAGCTAAGTTCAAAACTCGATCGAGTGAAAAT
>DAIPYN010000044.1:0-8614 GCA_036782715.1 Flavobacteriaceae bacterium | reverse complement strand
AGCCCTAATGATTCTTGGAGTAACCCTACTTACCGCCTGTGGCTCTGACTCAGGCGGTGGGGAAACACCCACTCCTACACCAACCCCAACACCCATAGCTGCTCCAGGGAAGGCGAGTCTAACCCTACCTGAGAACAATAAGCCTTGTGAGACCGGAGAGGTAAGTGGAGCCACTGCCTCAGTGATCTTCACCTGGTCATCGGGAGACGATACCGAGAGCTTTGATCTAGCGATCACGAACTCTGATACCAATCAGATCACTAACAGAACGAACCTTACGGCTACCACAGCTACGGTACCTCTAACTAGAGGACATCGCTACGCATGGAAGGTAACTTCAAAGAATAAGGGAACACAGACCACCGCTTCAGATACCTATAAGTTCTACTTAGCCGGAGATGGAGAAGAAAATGCTGCTCCGTTCTCAGCAGAAGCCATAGCACCTCAACCGGGGTCCTCAGTAACTGCATCAGAGGCAGGCACAGTAACTCTTGAATGGGAAGCAGCAGATCCTGATAGTGATACCCTTACTTACACCCTACTTATCGACACCGTTGACGGTAGACAAGAGGCCACCGAAGAGAACATAGGTCTTACCACCAATACCAAGGAAGTATCTGCAGAGGCAGGCACGATCTACTACTGGTCGATCATCACCTCAGATGGAAGTATCTCAGTGAACTCCGATGTGTTTAGTTTTAGGGTGGATTAAACACAGTTAAAGTATAATAAAAATCACTCCGCGTTTGGTGTAATCTCAATACTTGTCGTATATTTGTCGTCCACATCGCGGGATAGAGCAGTAGGTAGCTCGTCGGGCTCATAACCCGAAGGTCACAGGTTCGAGTCCTGTTCCCGCTACAACGAAAGCCTCTTGATTCATCAAGGGGTTTTTTTATTGGAGAGAATTCAAGCTCGCTTGAAGATTCTAGCAAATAAAAAGTCCTTAATCGCAAGGCGATTAGGCTTTCGTTGTAAAGCTCTCCTATTAGGCCTATTTTCGAGCTTTGCGAAGAAAATGAATCCTGAATTGACTTTAAATAAAGATTACTCTAACGCAATCCTGTCTCCCATACACCTCCTACTCTGAATCGTCAGCGACTACAGGAATACTCCAATTCTTGAGTACCGCGAGGGTTCTGATTAGAATAATGATTGAACAGGCTAAGGTAGTTTTTAGAACAAGTCCGAAACCAAGAGCCTCAAATCCGAGATAAGACACAGCGCCTAATATACAGGCAGTAGCATAAATTTCTCTTCTAAAGATTAAAGGGATTTCATCGCAAAGAATATCTCTAATGGCCCCTCCGAAGGTGGCGGTGATGACTCCGAAAAGAACGAGGTATAGGTTATTTAGTTCGTATTGTTGGGCGACTTGCAATCCGCTAATCGTAAAAAGGGAAATGCCTATAGTATCGAATAGAAACATTGTTTTACGGAGTCGCACGAACTGTTTTTTAAAGAGGTAGGCTAAGATAACGGCAGCAATAACGATGTAAACGTTGGTGGGTTCAGATAACCATCCTACCTTGGTGTTTAATAGCAGGTCTCGCAAGGTGCCACCACCCAATCCGGTGACAAAAGCAATCACAAAGGCACCAAAGAGGTCTAGTTGTTTTTTCGAGGCCGTGATAAACCCACTGATGGCAAATGAAAGGGTGCCTAGATAACTTAAGGTTGAAATGAATACGTCAAAATCCATAATGTTAAAGTAATCCATTCTCTTTCGAAAATACAACTTCAAAAGATCTAATTAAAGAGTCATACGGAGAAAATAACTTATTGAAAATCAATAATTTTTGTATATTAACTTGTATTTTACAATTTAATCTTTAAACAAAACTTATGAAAAAATTACTTTTAACCTACTTACTGCTGTTTTCCGGTTTAATTCTCAACGCACAAGAATATTATTGGACAACCTATAGCTTTAATGTAGAAGCATCGGATGTAGAAACAGTTGGAAATTTGGCAAACCAATACTTTAGTAAAGAAGGAAGTAAGGCCGACGGTGTGACTGTTTATCTATTCGAAAACCATTTTCGAGATAAGGATAATGATTGGAGTCACCAACTTGCTTTTACCGGTACACTAGATGCCATGGGAAATCAGTACTCTAGAGGAGTAAATGAAAGCTGGGAATTATTTTTAACTAAACTTGGACAATACACTAAGAGTCACTCTGCAGCCGCAGGAAAGAGTTTAATTACCATCGGAGAACCAGGCACTCATCCAATTCAAAATATCCTTTG
Organism: Flavobacteriaceae bacterium; assembly: GCA_036782715.1. Taxonomy (GTDB): domain Bacteria; phylum Bacteroidota; class Bacteroidia; order Flavobacteriales; family Flavobacteriaceae; genus UBA3478. Next base: position 6,362 of record DAIPYN010000044.1, on the reverse strand, counting down.
GTTTGATGTCGAGGATGCCCCAAAATTCGCCAATGCTTGGAATAAATATCACAGCAAATTCAATCCTAAAGATCGAAGAATGACTCTGGGTCAGTTTAGGTTAGGTCGAAGCGCGATGGGAGAAACCCACTACGCTTTAATGGGGTTCAGTGATTTTAAGACCGCCTTTGAACCTAATGCCTACAGAAAAGGTAATAAGGCCGCAGAAAAGGCCTGGGTTGAGTTTATTGAAGAAGTATCCGATATAGTAACCATTCTTCGTTCCAACACCCGAATTATGATAGGTAAATGGTAAAGTCTCAGATAAATAAGCCTTCATGAGTTTGAGGGCTTATTATTTATATTAATTGGGAACTGATAATGTTAGTTATTGCTTACCAATTGCTTTTTGTATCCTTCCACTGTATTTGAAATATGCTTTGCGAGACCTATACTATCCATGTCTTTAAACATTTCGACAGAAAGCGGATGAAACTCCACATCAAGATTTTTTCTTGACCATACCGCCATTTCTGCCATTACTGGGTAAAAATCGATACCCTTTGAAGTAAGCTTGTAGGTTTTAATCTTTTTGTCTTTTGAACTCCTAGTGAACTCAATAAGCCCATACTGATTGAGCTTCTTTAAACGATCTACCAAAATGTTTGTTGAAATTCGCTCAGGGGCTTCGAGAAAATCAGAGTAAGTATTTCGACCAATAAATAGATCACGAATAATTAAAAGCGACCATTTATCTCCTACAATATCTAAGACATTTGACACCGGGCAAGTTGATCTAAATTCCATAAAAAATGAATTTTTTAAAACATGCAAAAATACAAAAAATTGATGTATTTTAACTTGTATTTTACAATTTAACTTGACCTAATTATGAAAAAAATTACCTTAACACTCGTTGCAGCCGTTCTACTGTCGTGCAATGAACCAACTCATCAACAAGCAGACTTTGCTAAAAACAATGAAATTTTTAACACGCACGTAGAGACTTTTAAAAATCACTTTTTAAAAGGTTTTGAAGAGGAAAACCTAGAATTAATGCTCTCCATGTATGCCGACTCCCTTTCTTGGGACGGGCCGAATGAGGGTGGGGTAACATTTAATAAGTCTGATCTTTCAGATGTACTCTCTAACTACATTGAAAACTTCGATAACATCAAGTTGAATAACGAATTGTATTTCGGAGGATCTGTATATTCAAATCCAATGGAACCATTCGATGATCCTAATTATATAAGAGTGGTTGGCACATGGACTAATACGCACACCGCTACCGGGGTTCCGACAACATTGAAGTGGCATGCAGTGATGTGGTTTAATGAGGATGGAAAGGTTTATAGAGGAACCGATTGGATGGATGTGTCTAGTTTAGAAAGTCAAATTATGAGACAAGCAAATAATAATTAAATAGAACTTACTGAACCAAACTTGAAAACCTCTTGATTCATCAAGGGGTTTTTTTCGTTATTGAAAGATGAATCCTGTCTAATTCCCAATCGAATAACTCACAAAGGCGACGCGTTTACTGTCAGGGCTCCAAGAAGGAACATTAATAGTGCCTTGTCCGCCATAGAATACCGAGGTAAGATCAGTGATTTCTTTGGTCTCTAGATTCATGAGTCGAAGCTTCACCTTCTTACCAAATAGGTGCTGCTGTTTTTGATCTTCGATGTAGGAGATGTATACCATCCACTTGTTGTCGGGAGAAATGTGCGGAAACCAATTCGAGTATTTATCAAAGGTGAGTTGCTCAGGTTTTGATCCGTCGGGTGCCATTCTCCAAATTTGCATGTGGCCACTTCGGTACGAATTAAAGTAGATATATTTTCCATCTGGCGAGTATTCAGGGCCATCATCTAAACCTTCGGTTTTCGTCAAACGTTTTGCCTTACCTCCACTTACGGGAATAGTGTAAACGTCGAGATTACCTTTTTTGTATCCGGTATAAGCAAGAGTATTACCATCAGGGCTCCAGCCATGCCAAAAACAAATTTTATCCGTCGATACCTTTTTGGGTTCTCCACCTGCCACATCAACAATGTAAAGCGAAGACTCCAGCTCTTCCATCGTACTCCCCAATTTCTCAAAATTGCTCAATACCAATTGATCTTGATTCGGTGATAAACCATGATCATTATTTAAGGCAGTCAAAGAACCCGTAGGAACGATCGAAAGTTCACGGGTTTCGAGATCAATTTTTTCTAAAAGACCATCGGAGTTTAGTAACAGGTAATTGTCTTTATGCCAATTGGGAGCCTCCATGTGCCGATTAGCAATATGTACGGTTTCGATTCGCTTGGTGCTGATATCTACTAGATTGACATAACTAGTGGTATCTGTTTTCTTCTCGGTTAACTCATACGGATAGAGTGATTGACCTATTAGCTTCCATGCACCGTCAACTCTCTCTAAAAATCGAAGTTCGTGAGTATACGCTTCCTTACCCTCGACGTTTACCGATACCTCATCGTGATTCACCCAAGCTCTATCGCCAAAAATATTCATCTGTATCTTCGAAAGATAGGCCTGACCCCCTTGGCCAATCATTTCATCAGACGGATGTATAATCATACTCGCTGGAATATCTAATAGCTCTCCTCTACCGCGATTCACCCATATTTTGTTGTAGGGGCGCTCTTGCCAACATTCGGCATGACCGGCCACATCACCTGAACGCCAGGTTCGCGATTCTTTTTCTAATAGATTTAAAATATCTAGGGTATCACTTGCCGTTTGAGCCTGTAATGAAGTGACAAAAAGTACCGTTAAAAGAAGCCAAAATTTATTCATGGTTAAGATGTTAGGTAGGTATTAAGCTATTGATTAATTTAGAAAACCAACCAATTTTAACACTATGGAAGAACTACTCTTCGGCGCCGGCCTCCTCTTCGCTCTCTTTTATGTCGGGATCATTCTCATCTATCTGGTAGGTGTCTGGAATCTCTATAAAAAAGCAGGACAACCCGGCTGGGCATGTATCATACCTATTTATAATGTATGGATCTTACTGAAGATTGTCGGCAAACCCGGATGGTGGTTACTACTCTATTTCATACCTGGGGTAAACGCCGTTTTCGCTATCTGGACCATTAATCTTCTGGCAAAAAGTTTCGGGAAAGACCTTGCCTATACCCTCGGACTCATCTTTTTACCGATGATCTTCTATCCGATACTGGGGCTAGGAGACGCAACCTATCAGGGGCCAGCGGGAAAATAATTAAACCTATGCCTAAAAGCTGGAACGAAAAATTCGAATCAAAGTCTACTCACGATATCAAAGTCATCGAGAAAAGCTTCTGGAGTCAAAAAGCAGGTGACCGCATGTTAATTCCTACCCCTAAACTCATTGAAGATTATATCAATCAAAGTGAAAAGGGCACGAACATTGACCCCGTTCAAATGCGTTTCGACTTAGCCGCAGAACTGGGAGCAGATTTTACTTGCCCCATGACTACCGGAATTTTTACTAGAATCATGGCCGAGAAAAACCTCGAACTTCACGGGGATAACTATGAGACGATGAGCCCTTTTTGGAGGCTTGTTGACCCTAAAAGTGATCTAGCCAAAAAGCTGAGTTGCGGTAAGGCGGTGATTCAAAAACTAAGAGAGGAGGAAGGGATTTAAAACTGTGAAATCTGCTCGTCTAACCAGGCGGTTCGGTTTAAGGTCCATTCTTTCAGATAGTCTACCTCTTCATTGTACGTTTGCCCGACAAAGAAATTAGGCCAGACCCATTCACCCAAAATAGGCCAGCGGGTAAAGTTGTATCCGGCATTATTCGAGCTGTCTAACAAGTCGCGATAAGCTTCAATCTTCGCTGCAATCGAGGCATCAGATAGTACCCCTTCGCGTAGCGAAGTAAATCTGGCTTTAACCGCCTCTTTGAAAGCAGGGTCTTGCATGAGACGCATCCACCAGAATGGAACCGGATAAAAATCACCCGGACATCGCTCACTCAAACGATACGCCCACACATCATAGCGCTCTGCCGCACAATAGTTGGCATTACCGTAGGCCAAGTTAAAGTCCCAAATTGGGCCCATTTTTAATTTCTCGTCTCGATCTTTCGTGAGCCAGGTGCTGAGTCTGTATCCATCCACATTATTACCTAATTCTGTCAGAATAAAAAAATCGACAAAACTATCTACATCGATATATGCCTTGTAGCCCTCGTTGGCATCGGTAAAATTCTCTGATTGAAGGGCATCTTCGAAGTCACTGATATAGCTTTGGATGTATTCTTTCTGAGCAGCAGTTATGACTTCAGCATCGGGTGTCTCATAGAGAAAATGAATCACCGACTGCTCTGAACTTGTATATTTTGATGCAAAAGCTGTGGAAGCATTGATGTCGGTTCCTTTATCGATTTTAAGGATGTAACCGCCAGTCAGGGCCGAGCCTTCATTTTCAACCTCTCGTAATTCATTAATATCGATACGATTAACATCGCGCTTTAATCGCTCCATGAGCACATAAACCCCATCGTTCTGATCATTTAAATTCAAATTCACATACCGTGTTCGTGAAGCATATCTACCCATATCTTCAGAAAGCGAATAGGTAAGCACATTGCGCATGAGAGATTTATCACCGTAGGGAGCTTGAAGTATCCAATCCTCTTCTTCGGGTAAACCAAGCAGCGAAACATCCACATCTAATTCAAAATCTTCGGTAGAACGCGTCTCAAATCCGTATTGTTTTTTTGGATAAAAATATTGTGAAGATTGACCACGCGTTTCTATCCCTACAGGCCCCTCAAACAGTGGCTCACCCCGGTCGCTAATTTTTAATGTTGCACGAATCTTTGGCTCATCAGGAACCTCCACATTTTGGGTGTAGATCGCAACTAGTGGTAACGAGTTCTCGGGATATTCATAAACCACCTCTCCACCATTTTCTTCAGGCAACACTTCTTTCGAACAAGCAGTGAGGAAAATAGTCGCCAAGAGGATACCAAAAGAATAGGGATGTCGCATAAGGCCAAGTCGTGAATGTTAAATATAGGTATTGAATATCGAAGGCAAAGAGATTTCTATTACATTTAAAAGATTGAACCTTATAAACCAATAATGATGAAGCAGTTATACGCGATTGCGACCGCACTTTTAATGGTGCTTGCCTCTTGCACCAGTACCCCAAGCGATGATTTAGGAGTTACCATCGGAGTTCAAACCTATTCTTTCAGAACTCAAGAAGATGAAAGCCCGCTGGCCATATTAGAATACATTAAAGAGACCGGCATCAAGCATGTAGAGCTTATGGGTAACCACGCAGAACCTTTTGCCGGTGCCCCAGCCAGCCCTATGGATGACCCTGCCAAACGCGCAATTATGATTAAGCAATGGCGCCAACAAAAACTTACCGAAGAAGAAGCTGAACTCGCCGTTATACTGCGCGAAGAAATGGTACAGTTTAACGCAGACCTAGCAAAATGGCGCTCTGAGGTAGACTATTCAAAATTTGAAGAACTACGCGATCTCTATGCAGCCAACGGAATTTCGATTTACGCCTTCAAACCATCAGTTTTCGGAAAAAACAACACCGATGACGATATCAGATACGGAATGCGTGCCGCTAAAGCCTTAGGTGCGAATCATGTGACGGTAGAACACCCTGAAGACGATGAGCATACCGCTCGTTTGGGTAAAATCGCCGAAGAAGAGGGGATTCTTATGGCCTATCACGGGCATATGCAACAAACCCCAACCCTTTGGAATACTGCCCTTGCCCAATCAAGTGGTAATAGTATGAACCTAGATTTCGGACACTACATTGCCGCCGAAAACGAAAACCCACTACAGATCATTAAAGACAAGCACGCATCCATCGCAAGCATGCACCTTAAAGATCGTCAAAAGCAATCGAATGGAGGTGGTAACCTTATGTGGGGAACCGGAGACACCCCAATTGCAGAAGTGGTTACCCTTATTCGCGATAACGGATACACCTTCCCAATCACCGTTGAATTAGAGTATGAAATCCCTGAAGGCTCAGACGCTGTTCAGGAGGTGAAGCGTTCTTTTGATTACATCAAAAACATTTTAAAGCCATAAAACAATTTCTATTTATACTTAGTTTATTCTTGCTTTCTCCTGTCTTCGGGCAGGAGATCGCTGTTTTATCCTATAACATTAGGTACAATTCTTCTGATGATGGGCTCGATTTATGGGATCTCCGAAAAGCTGAACTAATCAATCAGATCAAAGAATTAGACCCGATGAGCTTCGGAGTTCAAGAGGCTACCCTTACCCAGATGAAAGATCTTGAAGTCGGTTTACCACATTATGATTATGTCGGGGGCGGTAGAGATAATGGGGCCACTAAGGGAGAATTCAGGGCTATTTTTTATAAAAGAAGTGAGCTAA
>DAIPYN010000043.1:0-9868 GCA_036782715.1 Flavobacteriaceae bacterium | reverse complement strand
GCTAAGATCTTTTCAATAAAGTGTACTTGGTAAACCGACCCTTCTGGATTGGTAAGCAAGGCTCCGTCGGCTCCGATTTGCTCCTTTCTCTTTTCAATGGCAGATTCTCTTTTGTAGTCATAATCGATGGTATTTTTCGGGTCTTCTACAAGAGCTTCAAAAGGTTTTATACGATAAGGGATATTGGCATAGACAAAAGAATCTTCTTTGAAGTATTCATCGAACTTCTCAGGGTAGTATTGCTGAATGAATTCTAAGAATTTTAGAAGATAGATAATCTGGTGATCCCCCCAATAGCCAATATATGACCATGGGTTGTCTGGCTCGATGGTCTCCCATTCGAACCCGTCTTTGAATACGCGATAAGGGTTGTACCCATCAAATGATGAGGCGTTCAAAAACTTGAACATCATACCCTCGATAAAGGCTGGGTATGAATGAGCGAGAGCTTCCCAGTTTTGAAAGATGTCTCTCCAATTACCTTGGTAGTCTAAAATTTTAGATCCATCATCCTCGTTTCTAAGGTTGATGGAAAACTTGTTCCAAGGTCTACTCGGATCCCCGTGTCTTCTACTAAATTTTAGGGGAAGGTATTCGTTGCATAAGCGCTGAAAATCCTTGTGGTTATCTTGCTTAGATAACGACTTAATGGCAAACACATCGAACTGTTCTGGCAAGTTGTTTATTAAGGTTGTTTTTTCATTATAAACCTCACTGTTGGCCTGTTTGATATAACGAATAAAATCACCCTTTTCTATCGCGTAGTTCTTATCGAAAATACCTCCACGCATCACGTTAAACATGGTGTTGGCAAAGTGTCTTGTATTTCTCCTTTGATCTGCAGTTAATTGTAAGCCGTCACTGGCTCCTACCAAAGAAACGAGTCGGTCTGAACCAAGTTCGATATCTTCAATTACTGTCTTGCTAAGGGTCTCAGGGGAATTGAGTTTTTTCCTTAGTTCAATGATGTCGCTTACTGTTTTACTAATATCAGCAACGATCATCCATTCTTTTTCAACTCCAGAATCTAGTTCAAAGGATGTATTGATAAAATAGGCTCCTCGCTCTGCTTTTACATCTGTCTCTTGCTTGATGCCCTGACCTTTTCTGAAATGGTCTAATTGCTTTGATGACAGGAGTACAGTTTTATTTTCTAATCCTAGGGAGAAAACTAGGTTCGCCTTAAGGGCTTCGCTAGGTTCTGCCTTATCAGAAATTATAGCGCTCAAAGCGTATATACCAATAGTGTCGGCCTCAAGTTCGCACTTTTTGTAAGCGTCAACAAGGTTGCTGCTGCTACCTTGTAGGCTTTCAGGAATACCATAAGGCAGAAGGTTTTGTATCCCGTCAAGTAGTTGGATGTTCTTGTTTAATGAATTAGAGTTTTTAATTTTCGAATTGCGAACAAAGCCGAATTGTTCACTGGACGACCACTGATAACTAAAAGTGATTCCAAGGTCAAGATTAACTTCCTCAAAGAGCACTTTATTACCATAGGTATTCTTGTAAATGTTTCGCTCTACGTTATAAACTCCTTGATAATTCGATGAAAAGGGTTCCCATAAGAATGTTTTTTCTTCTTGTTCTATGAGAATGATGGTTTTACTACCTGTGTGTTCGTGGGCCTCGGTGATTTTATCGTCGGTGTAGTAGGGGAAAAGCGCGTGGTCGCTATTGATTCTTCCTGCAGATAATCCTCCGGTACTTGAAATAAACATCCAGTGATCGGAGTGACTCACTATACTCATAAAAAACGGACGCATTTGATCGGTATTCGAGATCTTAAAATAGCGCTCTCCGTTTATTTCAACTTCTTCTCCTGTGATTGAATGTTTACTGGTATTTAGAGGCTGGCTGCCTAAATAGATGTTCTTCTCCTCTGAGTTATTTTTCATTGCAACTTTCGTTATTTAAACTTCATTCTATCCTTAATGACCTTTTAAGTCAAGGTTATGAATTTAGTATTAAATCTGAGTAATTCGAAGAAATCGAACTATACAATAACTCTACAAGATTTTAATATCAGAATTATATATTTCTGATTTTCAGTAGGTTATTTTATTTGCAATTGAGCATGATCCTCTACTGGGTTGATTAAGGTCTTAAATGAAGGTTAGTGCTCTTAGAAAACTATAGAGCAAAAAAAAGGGCCCCTAAATGGGGCCCTTTACTATGATCAAATGATTCGATTATAGATTCACTCGTAATGAAGCATTCCAAGTTCTTCCGAATCCGAACCATACAGAGTTACGAACGTCAACTCCATTCCAAGTGGTAGCACCACCATCAGCATGGATGTTTGTGTTAGACTCTGCAATGTAAACCGTATCAAAAAGGTTGTTGATGTTTAGTCTGAAGCTTGCGTTGTTACCGAATAAATCGAAACGAGCAGTTGCTCCGAAATCAACTAAACCGTAAGATGGTAATTGAACAGCACCTTTGTTGTTTGCTGAAGTGAAAGCAGAATCAACGATGCTGTAGTCAGCATAAAGACCATCAACAAAACGGTAACCTAAATCGAATGAGAAGTCTCCCGCTGTGTACTGAGCTTCAGTGTACGTAGTGAACTGAGCAGCATCACCTACCTTGGCATCTTTGATGTAGATTGTTCCTTCCCCGACTAGGTTGTTGTTATCATCAAATACCTCTGATGTGAAGTCTTTAGTATATCTCCAGTTACCTGCAGAAAGCATTCCTTTGAAGCGAAGTGCAGATGAAGCGTAGTAAGTTGCCTCAACTTCTAGACCTTCATGTAAAACGTCGATATCTTTGAATTGTGCCGTACCATCAACACCGCCATCTAAGGTGAATCCTTGAGATACAAAACGATTACCCCAAGTAGTAGAGTATACGTTTACATTCGCTTTGAAGTTTGATGAAGTGTATCCGTATCCTAATTCAAATGAAGTAATCTCTTCGTTTTGTAGGTCAGGATTAATATCATTTGCATAACCTGGGAATACCGCGTCAAATAATGGTTGACGGCTGATATATCCTGCATTAAAGAATGCATTGTTTTGTGAGTCGAAGTTAAAGTTCGCTCCTCCTTTTACATACCCACCAGGTGAGTTGTTTTTAGAAGACTCAGGGTTACCTACTTGATCGAAGTAATCGATACGTTGGTATTGTTGGTTTGAAAGACCCCCTTGAAGTACAGCAGTGAACTCATCATTATCGTTATACTCGATAAGACCGTTCACACCAGCCCACTTTACTTTACCAATGTTGTAATAGTCGATTTTTGGACCACGAATACCTGTGTCTTTGAAAGGACTAGCTTCTACTACGGTTTCGATGATTTGACCCGCTGAGTTTTTGTTACCCATAGAAAGGTAACCGTCTAATCCCATTAAATCGTTGATTACTCTGTAGTGGTAACCTGTGTAGCTTCTTAAGTCTACACCAAGCGAGTAATTGAATTTACCTGATTGAATATCTAATGATGAAATTGCACCCACCCAGTCATGAGAGTTCATTGAAGCTCTACGTACCATGATTGCGCGGTTAGCACCGAAATCATTACTACTGTTCGCTCCAATTCTACGACCGTTAAATCTGCTTAAGTTTCTTGCAGAAGTATTGAATAGATCGGTAGTTGCTCTGTTAGTAGCGACGATTGCATCGAAATTAATCGTACCGTCAGGAAGACGCGAAGCTACACCTTTACCTTCTTCGATTTGCTCTGTAAGGTCTTGACGGAATGGATACATGTCAATATCTCTGTTGAAGTAATTACTACCACGAGGACCTGTTCCTCCTCCACGACCTGCAGATGCGTAAAGTGAAGTGTTTAATTGAATGTTATCAGCAATATCCCAGTCCCAGTTTAGGGTAGCAAGAGGCTTATTGTAGAAGTTACGACGAATGTTATATTCTTCTCCGTTTAAAATACCCCCGTTGGTGTTCCAACGACGATCGATCGTTTCTTTGTGATCTGTACCGAAGTTTTGGTAGTCACGAATAGAAACCCAAGCACTACGTTGGTGGTGCCATTGTCCTGCACCTAAGATAGATAGGTTAAGTGCGTGATCTGAACCTTCTGGTGCGTATCCTACAGCTGCGAAGTAAGTCCATCCTTCACCTTTTGTGCTGTTTACGTATCCGTCACCTTCCCAGTATGAAAGTAATACAGATGAAGCCCATCCGTTTTCATTTTTTCCAGTGTTGTAAGCAGCAGTAGTTTTGGTGTATCCGTCGTTTCCTAAAACTTGAGTGAATGAACCACCCTGCATTTTATCAGCAGTTTTAGTTAAGATTGATACGGTACCACCTACAGAAGGAACTGCTAGACGAGAAGCTCCTAAACCTCTTTGAATCTGAATACCTGAAGCAACGTCAGTAAGACCTTGCCAGTTTGACCAGTAAACCCATCCATTCTCCATATCATTTACCGGCTGACCGTTGATAAGGAAAGAAGTGTTTCTCTGATCGAAACCACGGAGACTGATACGGCTATCTCCGTATCCTCCACCTTGTTTAGTTGCATAAACACCAGGTGTTGTGTTCATGATTTCAGGGAACTCGAGGTTACCTACTTTTAAAGAGATGTCCTTTGCAGATACTGTGGTTACAGCAACTGGAGTAACACGCTCCTTAGCCACGTCAATAACTCTTGAAGAAACAACAACCTCTTCAAGCTCAGTCATTAACAATGAGTCAGTTTCTTGTTGTGCTTGTTGCGCTACAGCAAATGATGCAGTGAAGATCGCTAGCAACGAAAAGAATTTTTTCATGTTAGAAAAGTTTAGATTTAAGTTCATGCCGCGAAAATACTAAGTATTCTCACATGATTGTGTAAATTAAACTTTAAGATTTCTCTAACATTTGTAAGAATTTCTGTTTTTAATTTAAGAAATTCACTGCAGGTCCCGTAAACTATAGTCTTCGTAAAGTTTGTAAGGAACTTGTATTTTGTTTGAAATTCAACAAAAAAGTTTCAACAAATTAGAAGTGTATTGTTTATAACTTGCTGATTCTGACGTAATCAACTTCCATAATAGCTTCTTTGAACTCGTCAGATACAGGACCACCTAACGTTCCCCCCATGGCTAAATTTAGCAGTAAGTAGTGAGGATTGTCGTAGGGTCGTTTCTCGTCGTTAGGTACGACATAGAAGGGTTCATTATCGAATAAAAGGATGATTTCATTAGGGGTCCATTCAAGCGAATAGATATGAAAGTCGTCAGAGGAATTAGGAATTTCTTTGGAGTGACCTTCATCAAAGTATTCTTTGGTTTCTGTATGCCCCCAGTGAAGGTGTCCTTTTAGTACATTCTTTTCCCATCCTGTTTGTTCCATGATATCTATTTCGCCACACATGGGCCAACCCGCATTGCCTTTTGAGTCGCCGAAAAAACTCCCTTTTTCATTGACATTACTGCCCAGAGTCCAGATTGCAGGCCAAGTACCCTCTTCTTGAGGTAGTTTTGCTCTTACATCAACCCTTCCGTACTTAAAATCGAATTTTGAGTTTAATCTTGCCGAGACGAATTCCTTGGTATCTCCTTCATAAGTATAATCTTGTCTTAATGCTTTGATTTTTAATGTTCCATCGGAAACATATGAAGTGGATGGGCTATCAATATAGTGCTGAAGTTCATTGTTGTGCCACCCATAGCTATTTGGAGGTATTATTTGATGATGCCATTTACTAGCGTCAGGTCTTCCTGTATAATTGAATTCGTCAGACCAAATGATTTTAGTTGGGTTATTGCTACAGCCAACTATAAGGAGAAGGATAGGAGTAAGGATGAATTGTTTCATAGAATTCGAATTTATAAAAAAAGCCGCAACGTGAGTTGCGGCTTTTAAAGTAGATTAAGTAACTAATCTTAGTTCTGATCTGAAATGTTTGGGTTGAAGAGAATCTCAGATTGTGGGATCTCATAAGTCAAACGATCATCATTATGGTTGAATGATTCACCAGCATAATCTAACCAGTTTGCGCCACGAGTTTTAGTCATTCTACGACGCTTCATTAAGAAATATGCTTTTCCCTCAGCGAATAACTCTAAACGAGTTTGTAGAACGATTTCGTCGATAAGGTCTTGACCTGTTAGTGCATCTACATAAGAAGAATCAGAAACGCGTTCGTCTAGAAGTGCCTTAAGACTTGCTTTAGCAGCTGCTTCATTTCCGTTTTCAGCAGCAGCTTCGGCATGAAGTAGATACATTTCAGAAACTCTCATGAAGTGAGCATCAGAATCTACATTAAGCTGTGGGCCAGAGAAACCTCTGAATCCAGCCTCTTGAGCACCTTTCCAGTAGAATTTACCTGCTGGGATTAATAGACCGAATGGAAATTGATTTTGGCGAATATCGTCAGCTCTCATTTGGCTGAAAAGACCTGCGTCCATTCCTTTGTAATTACCAACCGCAGCGTAGCTGTAGCTATAGTAATCCATCCATCCCCACCAAGTACCTAATGAGTATAATTCATTCTGAGCGGTAATGTCAATACCCCAAATAATACCTGGGTGACTATTCACATCGTTAAATCCACCTACGTTATCACCTTCTCCCATAACTGCAACTTCATTTGCTGTCATGATTGGATAACCTGCATTAACCACTTTTTGAGCATACTCTTCAGTTTTAGCCCAGTCATTAAGTGCTCCGTAAGTATAGGCTAATAAACCACGAACGATGTCTTGGTTCATTTCGATTTTATTAGATCTAACGAATCCTTCAAGAAGTGTTTCAGCAGCTAAAAAATCTGAAAGCGCTTGATTGAATACTTCCTGAACAGAGCTCTTAGGTTGCTCTAACTGATCTGCACTAGTGTAAATTGGTGCTGCTGGAGCAGAAAGATTTGAGATGTCATCAGAGAATAAGTTAACAATCCAATAATATGCGAAACCTCTTAATGCACGAGCTTGACCCATGGTGTGCTTCTGCACATCGGTAGTAAGATCGGCTGCATCACCACCTAAACCATCAATCACGAGGTTAGATAAGTTGATTACACGATAAAGGAATCTCCAAGGAATGTAATTATAGTTGCTGTCAGGGTCAACAGTTGCTGTTAGCTCTGAAATTTGAGTCTGACGGTTATAACTTTTTCCCAAGTGTGCCATATCTCCTGAGAGAATGTCTAATTGGATATCCTGAGTTTTGATACCGTAGTCTTCTTGACCACCTACACCACCTGAACCAATTCGATAAAGGTTTTCGTAGATACCAAGTAAGGTACCTGCAGCAGCATCAGGGTTAACTGCAACAGCTTCTGAAACCTGCTCTTGCGATAAAGACGCAGTAGGGTAGGTTTCTAGGAAGTCTTCTTCACATGAAACAGCCAGAATGGCAATCCCGATAAGGCTTAGTATTTTAAAATTTTTCATGGCTATTAGATTTTAACGTTTAGTCCAAAAACGAGTGTTGAAAGTGGGTTGTATCTATAGATACTTGATCCACCTGAAATCGATGTTGCCGGATTAAATCCTTGTCTCTTACTAGCTAACCAAAGGTTGTCACCAGTAACATATATATCAGCTTGTTGAACACCTAACTTACTCACGAATGTTTTAGGTACGGTGTAACCAAGACGAACATTGTTCAGAGCAATGAAATCAGATTTAGTTAAGAAACGTGTTGAGGTTGCATTTTGCTGGATTTGGTAACGAGCATCTTGTCTTGGGATATCGGTTACGTCACCCGGCTTCTTCCAACGATTACGCATATCGACGTGGAAGTTATTAACCCCCGCATAGTTGTTAGCCATAAGACTAGCATAAGCACTGTCGTAAGCATATCCTCCTAATTGGTAGTTGAATAAAGCGCTTAGTGAGAATTGCTTGTATCGAGCATTAACTCTAAAGGCACCTCTAACGTCAGGAATGATAGTTTTATCAATAAACTTATCTGTAGCTTCAGCATAAACTTCTGTTAAGTCTTGAGCCACTACTGCGTCAGGGTTATCATTTAAATATTGAGTCAGTGAGTTGATAATCTCATCACCATCAGTGAAGTCACCACTACCATCTTTATCATCGAAGTTACGTTCCCACTGAGCAGCACCTGTATCGCTGTTTACACCAGCATAAACGGGGATGTAGTAGTCATATAATGAACGACCAACCGTACGAGCATAACTACCAGATATATCTAGTTTTTGTTGCTCTCCCGTTGCTGGGTCAATAGGCATTGCGGTTAATTCGTTTGTAAACGTTTCACCATTTAGTCCTAAACTTAAGCTGAAGTCTTGCTTGTTCACTAAATCGAAGTCAAGATCAAATTCAAGACCTTTATTAACTAATTCACCATCATTTACAGTGATTAATGCATAACCTACTGAAGGCCCTACTCTACGATCAAAGAACATGTCTGTAGTCGTCTTCTGATATGCTTCGATAGATCCTGATACAAATCCACCAACTTCAAATTCGAAACCAGCATTGAACTGATTTGAACTTTCCCAAGTTAGGTCTTTGTTACCTTTTGTGCTGAATGCAAGAGAGATGTTATCAGCAAGGTTGTTGATCGAGAAAATATTGTAACCTGGGTATAGACCTACACCTCCTGAGTTACCTATAATCCCGTAACTAGCTTTGAACTTTAAGAAGTCAAATACATTTGAATCTGACATAAAGTTTTCTTCGCTAAGTACCCAAGCACCACCAACTGAGTAGAAGTTACCCCAACGGTTGTTGATGAATCTCGAAGAACCATCACGGTTGAATGAAAGGGTTAAGAAATACTTGCGAGAAAGATCAGCAGTTACATTAGCGATATAGCTTTCTGTTGCTTCTTCGTCAGTGTATCCGTTTCCGGGAGCATTAACAACACCATTAGCGATGTCTGTACCGAAAGGTAATACAAGCTTAGAACGCTGTGCAGATAAGTAATTGAAGTCATACTGCGTAGCAACGTGAGAAACGAATGCTGAAAGATCTAAATCTCCGAAAGTTTTGTTGTAACGAAGACCTGTTCTGATAGTGTAGTTCTTAGTTTCAGAACGCGCACGAGTGATAACACCCCCTTGACCTTTAGCAGGGCTATAGAATGGTTCGTTTAGATCGATATCGTCACTCATAAAATACTGATAAGCGAAGTTATTCTCTAGTGTAAGACCTTTAGCTAATTGAATGCGAGTATCGTTGTTGAAGTTAACCGAATTGTTACGGCTTCTATTAATGTTAATCTGAGAATCAGCAACACCGTTTGTTGCGAATCCAAAACCACGACCGTCTTCTAGACCATAGTCGAAAAGGAATCCACCATATACAGGATCTGGAATTTTATTTCCATCTGTATCACGACGATAAAGTGGGTAGATTGGTGGTAAGTTGTCAATCCACCAGAACTGGCTTGAAGATGAAGAGCTCTGACCGTTTTGGTTGCTCTCGCTTTGTGCGTAGTTCAGTGAAGTGTTTACGTCTATAAAGTCACCAATTTTGTGAGTTGCAGCTAGACGAGCATTCAGTCTTTGGTAGTCGGTATTTGCTGCATAACCTTTATCATCAATGAATCCTATAGAAGTGTAAACAGAAGAGTTTTCATTCACATTTGAAACGGTTACGTTTACCTCGTTACGATTGGCATCTTGAAATGCAAATTCCTCCCAGCTTTCTGGGGTGTATCTTCTTGCAACTCCTGAACGAACTTGTCCAGTAGCAGGATCGATAAGGTTAGCTACGTTTACATTTCCATCTTCAGTAGTTCCTACACTCCACATGTTGTAGATAGGAGAGATGTCTGAAACACCTGAATTACCTGGGAACTCGAAAAGGTTGGCGTTGGCATAAGCGATAGCTGCTGCTTGGTCACCTTCGTTTTCGATTAAACCTCTTTGGTAAGTACCTTCCCATGCAATCCCGATATATTCTTCAGGAGAGCGAATGGTTTCGTAACGTCCAATACCTTGGTAGTT
>DAIPYN010000042.1:0-9917 GCA_036782715.1 Flavobacteriaceae bacterium | reverse complement strand
TCATTCAATCGACAACACCTGTACCCCCTTGACCGATGAGGTGATGGTGAGCACAAATAGATTTCCATTAACGGTATCTTCAATCCATTCAAAACGCTCTTCTCCTAGTGCTCGATTCACCAGCATTGGAGTGGTGTTTGAATGACCCACAATCAAAATACGCTCTCCTTTATGTATAGCAGCGATTGAATCCATATTCAAGTTGTTCGGCTCATAGGTCTGAATTTCTAAACCATTGCGCATGGCCGTAGGAGCTGCTGTTTGAAGGGTTCTTTGATAATTGGTACTATAAATCGCATCCATTTTAGAGAGCCCCAACACCTCAGCCCATCTTTCGGCGCGCTGTCTTCCTTCTTCGGTGAGTTCAGGATCTTTATTCTCTTTATCAGAACGATCTTTTTCAGCGTGTCTTATTAAATAAATGGTAGTAATCGAATGATCTTCTGGGGTCTTTTCGACTTTTTGACAAGAAACAATGGCAAAAACGAGACCAAGTAGTAAGAAGGTGTTTTTCATAATGAGCACTTATTTGCTGAAAATTAATGGCTAACTTTTCCAAAAATACCGAATATGAAATCGATTTTCACGTTTATTTTTTCGGCCGTAAGCCTTGGTTTAGTGGCCCAAAGAAATTTTGATGGAGTTCAAATCGAACCCGTAAAGGTGTCTGACCATGTTTATGTCCTTTTCGGCAGTGGAGGCAACATCGCCCTAGTCACCGGCGAAAATCAAAATTATATTATCGATGATCAGTTCGCGCCTTTGAGCGATAAAATCGAATTTGCCATTAAAAGCATTAACCCTAAGCCTATCGCTTACGTGTTAAACACCCACTGGCACGGAGATCATACGGGGGGAAATGTCAATTTTGCGAGAAAAGGAGCTACCATCATTGCACACGATCGCGTTTATGATCGATTAAAATCGGGACAACAATCAGCTAGAAGAAATACGCCGCCTGCAGAAATAGAAGCGCTACCGACCATCAGCTTTTCTGATCAAATGAAACTGAGGTATCGAGAGGATGCTGAGATCCATGCTTTTCATGTGAACGACGCACATACTGACGGAGATAGTTTCTATTACTTCATCACTGAAAATGTGATTCATCTCGGAGACAATTTCTTCAACGGTCGGTATCCGTATGTAGATATAAGCTCAGGTGGAGATATCGACGGCATGATCACCAACCTCTATATGGCAGCAAGTATGATTGATGATCAAACCGTAATCATCCCAGGTCATGGCCAGGTGGCTAATAAAAAAGAACTCGTCGACTACGCCAATCTACTCGATCTATTTAGAGAACTTATCGTTGAGTTACGAAATGAAGGTAAGAGTGTTGAAGAAGTCATTGATTTAGCCCCTCTAGCAGAATGGAATGGCACCTACGGAACTGGTTTCATAGGACCTGAGGCCTTCATACGATCTGTTTACGAAACGGCCGATTAACGCAATGGAAAACCGAACAACCTGCCTAAACTGCGATACACCACTAACCGGTAAATTCTGTAGCAGCTGCGGTCAAGAAGATCGACCACAAAAACTGAGTGTCTGGCAGTTATTAGGTCAGTTTTTTAGTGGCCTTTTCAATTACGACGGTAGACTCATTCTATCGATTCGACTTCTTTTCAGCAAACCGGCCTCTTTAACACTCGCCTACATGATGGGTAAACGGGGTAGCTATGTGAACCCTGTTCAGTTTTATCTCTTTACCTCTGCAATATTCTTTTTATTTAGCAGCACCTTTTCTACTCCAGATCTTATTGATATCGCCAGGGATAATGAAAAAGGAAATGTCGTATCCATTGGATCCCCTCCTGAAACTTCAGCATCTGAAACAGTAGACTTGGCGAAAGTTTTTTCTGAAGAGCTTGAAGCTGGTAAGCGAAAAAAAGAAAGTGATTCGATTGTCAGTTTAGAAAGTGATTTCGAATCTTATGAAGAATACCTGAGTAATCAACAAACCTTAAAGCCCGAGGATCGAAGCAGTTCTTTCGAATTAAAGTTTGTAGAGAAATTTTATCAAATCAAAGAGAAATATGAAGGACAGAAAGGATTCATTCAAGCCTTTGGCGAAGAGGTTCTAAATCGATTGCCGCAAGTACTTTTCATCACGCTTCCCCTTCTAGCACTGATTCTAAAACTCGTTTTTATTAGAAGAAAACACTACTGGTATATCGATCACTTGATTTTTGTACTGCACATTGCAACTAGCTTTTTCATTCTGTTGTTTATTCAAAAAGGTCTTGAACTGCTAGCCTCAAGCACCGATTGGTCATTATTTAGTCTAATTTCAGGCCTTCTAGGGTTGAGTTGGTTCATCTATTATCTCATTAGTTTCAAGCGATTTTTTGAGAAAGGTTGGCCAAAGACCTTGTTATTTTTCTTTTTGACTAGCTTCTTACAATCCATCGTGTTTATGGTAGTGTTCGCGCTGTTATTAGTATTTGCCTTCTTCAATCTATAATTCGTAAACACTATATTGTAGTACCTTATTAATCGCTCTTTCAATGAAATTGATCAAATTCATATTCAGTGCAGCGCTCACTCTTTTATTGGTTTATGCTGCAAATCGTGGCTGGGGAACATTACCTGCCCTAGGTAATTTCATGAGCCCACAAACGGGTTTTTGGCAAAACGACCAAAGCGAATCTCCTGAGGCAACCATGCAACTAGATGGTCTTCGATCAGAGGTGACCGTTCATTACGACTCAGAATTAATTCCGCACATTTTCGCTCAGAACGACGAAGATCTCTACTATACTCAAGGGTATATTACCGCGATGCATCGCTTATGGCAAATGGAATTTCAGACCTACGCTGCGGCCGGACGTCTCTCTGAAATCATTGGAGAAAAGGCGATCGAATATGACCGAGGACAACGCAGAAAGGGAATGGTATTCGGTGCGAAAAATGCCATCAACGAAATGCTTCAAGACCCGGTTTTAACCAGACGTTTAAATGCCTACAGTGATGGGGTTAACGCATATATCGAGTCTTTAAACAGTGAAGAGTATCCGGTAGAATACAAGCTTTTAGGTTACGCCCCTGAAAAGTGGAAGCCTGAGAAATCAGCTCTTTTACTTATGTACATGACTGATATGCTTGCAGGACGTGACGAAGATCTCGAAAACACTAATTTCTTAAGCCTATTCGGACGTGAAACCTTCGATTTACTTTTTCCTGATTTCATTGCCGATCAAGATCCTGTGATTCCTAGAGAACGAGACTGGACAGATTTCGGAGACGTTGAGCGTCCTGAAAGCCCAGAAGGTGTCTCTAAAGCCATTGTGCAAACCACAGAAGTACTTGACAAACCCGATCCGGATAATGGAAGTAATAACTGGGCTGTGAACGCTGAACATTCAGAAAATGGAAATCCGTTACTTGCAAACGACCCTCACCTTGGACTAAATCTGCCTTCAATCTGGTATGTGATGCAACTATCAGCACCCGATCATAATGTTATGGGAGCCACCCTACCTGGAGCCTTAGGAGTCATCATTGGGTTTAACGATCGCATTGCTTGGGGAGTAACCAACGCAACCCGAGATGTAAAAGATTGGTATCGTATTGAATTCGAAGATGAGACCAAGAAACGATACCGATATGGAGAAGATTGGCGTGATATAAGAGAAGTGATAGAATCCATCCAGGTAAAGGGTGGTCAAGTAGTTTTAGATACTGTACGTTACACACACTACGGACCGATTACCTATGACGAGACCTTCAAAGGAAATGGTCGAGAAAATCTCGCAATGAAATGGATCGGACACCTTCCTAACTCTAACCAAAACACCTTTCTGTCACTAAATAGAGCAAAGAACTATGATGAGTATGTAAGCGCTGTTTCTAACTACACAGCGCCAGCTCAGAATTTTATTTTCGCCTCTAAAGACAATGATATTGCGCTTTGGATTCAGGGAAAAATCGCGAATAAATTCAACGAGCAAGGTAAGTTTATAATGGACGGTTCAAATCCCTACAACGAGTGGCAATCATTCATTCCACAGGAACATAATCCGCATGTGCGTAATCCAGAGAGAGGATTTGTGAGCTCGGCCAATCAGCATCCGACCGATGAGAACTACCCTTACTATGTTTATGACCCCACCTATGAGACCTATCGCAATAGGGTCATCAACGATTTTTTCAGGTCAAAAGAAACCTTCTCTGTTCAAGACTTCAAAGATTTACATAACAACAACTACAATTTAAAGGCGGCAGAAGTGTTGCCTACCTTCTTATCAATGATAGAATCAGAGGTAAATTCGAATAGTGAAGGCTACTTTACTACTTTATCCTCTTGGGACTATTACAACCATACCGACGCTATTGGAGCCTCTATTTTTGAAGCACTCTGGAATGAGTATTATAAAATGGTTTGGGATGAGCTTATCGAAAGCGAATTAGCCTTACAGCTACCAGACAGCTACCAAACGATTTGGCTTACTAAGTACCATTCTAATCATGATTTTTTTGATCTTCAGTCTAGTCCAGAAACCGAAGATGCAGCTGCGCTTGCGCGCTTAGCTTTCAATGAAGCAACAAAGAAATTAGATGCATTCAAAAAATCAGGAAAATCGCTAGATTGGGCTTCGTATAAAGGCACACAGGTCGGACACCTATTACAAGCCTTACCAGCCTTCTCAAGATTTGATATCCCTATCGGAGGTAATAAGAGCATTGTCAACGCTACAAGCAAGACACACGGCCCTTCTTGGCGGATGATTGTCGAATTAGATTCAGAGACCAAAGCCCTCGGAGTATACCCTGGCGGGCAGTCAGGCAATCCCGGTAGCAGATACTACGATTCCATGATCGACACCTGGGCAGCTGGAGATTACTATGAGCTCCTATACTTACCCAATTCTCAAGCCGTTAACGGTATCACTTCAACAACACAACTTAAACCATGAAACGCATTTTAATACATAGCCTTTTAAGCATTGGCCTAGCGCTCCTATTTCAACTTTTCACTCCATGGTGGGGAGTAGTTATCGCTACTGCTATGATCAGTTTTGTCATCCGTCTAAAGGGGGTTTCAGTTTTCTTTGCACCTCTACTTAGTATCGGTCTATTATGGAGTATTCAAGCATACAGTATCTCCAATGCCAATGATTTTATTCTAGCAGAGAAGATAGCGGTGCTTCTACCCTTAAACGGGAGCATAGGCGCATTAATCCTAGTTACCGGCCTTGTGGGTGGTATTTTCGGAGCCTTGGGATCTATTACCGGACGATCTTTAAAAGTCTTGGTATCCTAATTCGAGATTAAGTTTAAAAACAGCTTCAGGGTCAAAAGCATCCACAGCAACAATCTCAAGTTGTTTGTTGAGTAGTTTCACCTTCTTGTCGTAGTCTTCTTGCCACTGTTCCATTGAGAATTCTGGGGTAGAACGCATTGCCTTTGACAAATCTATCATGGCGCTCAACACTGCCTTGATTTGATTAGGAATCCATGAAGTAATCGGCGTGCCCCCGGTAGCCTTTGGATAAGCCGTGTTTTGCATTATATATTTTTGAACAAACTGCCAGTGACCATTTCTGAAAAGATAGATTTCCTCGTAGGCCTTCATAAGACCCTGCATTCCAATCTGATTATCATCGTCTATTAGTCTCTGCGCTAATGGCTTATTAGACATCTGTTCGGCGAGCTCTTTAAAGAAGTTTTGAATACACATCGGACGGTACTGACGCAGATCCATTAAATAAGAGGTCAATTGATTCTGCGGGTAATAATGAATCACTCCACTCACAATATCAGCCGTTGGGATAATATTATCTTGCGCACCGGTCTGTCCTCTAAAAGCCTTTGGCTCCTCCCAAACACCTTCGTAAAGTAACCCGTTCGGAAATATATCATCATTACCCTTTACCCCCATTATGAAGACTCGAAAATCATTGTAATGCTTCCACCTTGAGGCCTCCCACATGAGTCGTCGACGACCATTCATTTTATTAAGAGTGTCTGCTAACAGATGGATGTCACGATTGAGTTCATCAGTATTTTGATCCTCAACGATTCCATAAACAGCTTTAACTAGATCGGGAGAATATTGATTGATATCTACGTGTAGCATGATGAATCCACGCTCATCATCCATACCAGAAAATTTCGCGGCCATCGCAAGGTTCGTCCATTCAAAACCCTTCGACTTATCGATTTTTTGATAGTTACCTAACGAATAAGCATAATGGTAATCAATCCAAGGATAAACCTCTAGCTTTTCTGCAACAGCGGCAAATGGCTGTGCCACATTCGACGGAAGAATACCATGGGCTTTTCCATACTTCCCGGTCTTTACAAAACTATGATGCGAAGGCGCTAAGGTGTAAGCTGAAGTTATAAAACCATAAGATCTAAAAAGGGCAGCCAATACAAACGGATCTTTTTCAGACTGAACTTCACTCAAATAATTTGGAAGCCCTGAAACGGCATTCTCAAAAGCCCCCTCTACAGCCAATAGACCTGGTGAACCATCGTCTTTCACAATAGGCATTTGGTCAATGAGGCTCTGTAAACCTGAAAAAGATTCTGGCAGTTGAGCTAAGGGCTCAGCAATTGGCAAGAAGCCATGAGTAGGATCGACAGAGAAGAATCCGTCAGTGAAGGATGCTAACATGTTAGATTGTTGATTGTTCATAAAATTACATATAAAAATATCACAATAAATTCAGATATAGTTACATTTATAACATATTTGATGAATTATGAAAAAAATTGCAGTTTTAGGCTTAGGAAAGGTTGGCACCTTGGTAGCCACTCTTTTGTCAGAACGATTTGAAGTAACTGGTTTTGACAAACAACCGCCGCATTACGACTATAAACATCCCTTTGAAACAGCAACGCTCGATCTTTCAGACACCACCAAAATTGAAACTGCACTAACGACTTTCGATGCAGTGGTTTCAGCGCTACCCTACTTCTTAAACAAACCGATTGCCAAATTCGCTCACGATAAGAGTCTTCATTATTTCGACCTAACAGAAGATGTGCCAACGACTAACTACATCCGCTCACTTTCTGAAACTGCAACAACCGCAATGGTACCTCAATGTGGTTTAGCCCCGGGGTTTATAGGTATTATGGGATTTGATCTTACCAAGGCCTTTACAAAGGTTCGTGACGTTGAGCTTCGGGTAGGTGCATTACCAAGATATCCCAATGGCCTACTAGCCTATTCATTTACGTGGTCTTCTTATGGGGTTCTCAACGAGTATTTGAACGATGCAGAGGTGATTCATAATGGAATACGCAAAATGGTACCCTCCCTAGAAGGAACTGAGTACATTTCAATCGAAGGTCAAGAATTTGAAGCCTTCTCCACTTCAGGAGGTCTAGGAACTCTTTGCGAAACGCTCGAAGGCAAAGTAGATACGCTCAACTATAAAACAATGCGTTATCCGGGACATGGTAAACTCATGCGCTTTTTAATGTACGAGCTGATCATGAAAGACGATTTTGAGACCCTAGAAAAGGTACTCACTAATGCAAAACCACCCGTCGAAGAAGATGTGGTTTATGTATATGCCGTGGTCGAGGGCTGGAAGGGCGACAAAATAGCAAGGGCTGAATACTGGAAAGCCTTTTACCCCATAGAAATTGGAGGCCACAAGTGGAGAGCTATTTCTTGGACAACAGCAGCAGCCATCGCCGCTACCGTTGAAATGGTTGCAGATGGTAAACTCCCACAAAAAGGATTCATTAAGCAAGAAGATATTGACTATAAAACCTTCTTAGAAACTCCTTCAGGCAAGCTTTACAATTCGTAATTTTAAGGTATGCATCTATCTAATAATTCTGCCATTTCAAAGATTCTTCAAGGAGTCTTTGCTGTATATCGAGACCGAGTTCCTGACGTACAGAAGATTACTGACGCCATGGTATCGCAAGGCATCGTTGCTGGACAATCAGAAATCCTTAACGACCATATCGCATTTCGAACAATGGGGGTTGACCACCTTGGTATTGCATCCTTTGAAAAGATCTTCTTGGCTCATGGTTATGAGAAACGAGACTACTTTTTCTTTGAAGGTAAAAAATTGAATGCCTATTGGTATGCTCCGCCTGACGATGAATTGCCAAGAATTTTCATCAGTGAATTACGAGTGAAAGACCTCTCTGAAAAAGCCCAACAGATCATTTCAAAATATACAGGAGATCTCACCTCAGACCCGGTCGATGCACTTGATCTAAAAGATGTTGAGGCAGTAATAGAATTTTTTCACCGTCCGCTCTGGCAGTTACCAAACCTCGAAGACTATCAAGCGCTGCTGGAAGAGAGCGAATATGCTGCTTGGGTCATTTACAACCGCTACTACTTAAACCACTACACCATTAGTGTGCATCAGTTAGATGGCGAACATCGCACGCTTGAACAATTCAATGACTTTTTAAAATCTATCGGTATTACATTAAATAATGCCGGTGGAGAAATCAAGGTAAGCCCAGACGGCCTTCTACGACAAAGTAGCTCTGTAGCTGAAAAGGTAGAAGCTGAATTTTCAGGGGGTAATAAAGCCATTATTTCTGGTAGTTACGTCGAATTTGCAGAACGACTTCCACTCCCAGAATTCACTCATTTACCTTTTAAAGAAATCAAACGACATATGCGTCGAGACGGATTCGAATCAGGCAACGCAGATAAAATCTTTGAAAGCACCTTCACTACACAAACATCAAGAACATAAACCTTACCAAATGTCACATAATAACCTTCTTCAATCTCTGAATATTAACCCAAAAGAAAACGGGGCAAGCACGGGCCAAAATTGGTTCGGTAGTGGTAGTACCATTGCTTCACACACCCCTATTGATGGTTCTTTTCTTGCTGAGGTGACAACCACAACAGTTACTGATTTCGAAAAGGTTATTGAAACGGCAGAATCAGCATTTCAAGTATGGCGTAAAGTTCCTGCTCCCAAAAGAGGAGAAATCGTAAGGCAGTTTGGAGATAAACTAAGAGAAAACAAGGAAGCTTTAGGACAACTGGTTTCACTAGAGATGGGGAAATCGCTTCAAGAAGGGCTTGGCGAAGTTCAGGAGATGATCGACATCTGCGAATTCGCTGTAGGACTTTCACGACAGCTCCATGGCTTAACAATGCACTCAGAACGCCCTGGGCATCGAATGTATGAGCAGTACCATCCGCTGGGATTAGTAGGCATCATCTCTGCCTTTAACTTCCCCGTTGCCGTTTGGAGCTGGAATACCGCCCTAGCCTGGATCTGTGGTGATGTTTGTATCTGGAAACCTAGCGAAAAGACCCCATTATGTGGTGTAGCCTGCCAAAAATTAATTACGAGTGTACTCAAAGAAAATGACTTACCCGAGGGCATCTCGTGTCTTGTTAACGGCGATGCTTCGGTCGGAAGGTGGATGTCTGAAGACCACAGAATCGCTCTAGTTTCTGCTACAGGATCAACCCGAATGGGTAAAGATGTAGCTGCCAAAGTCGCTGCAAGATTAGGGAAATCATTATTAGAATTAGGAGGTAACAACGCAGTAATCATTACCCCAGATGCAAATCTAGATATTGCCTTAAGAGCAGCAGTATTTGGAGCTATCGGAACCTGCGGACAACGGTGTACCTCAACTCGTAGGCTCATCGTTCACAAAGACCTATACGACACCGTTAAAGAGCGCCTAGTCAAAGCGTATAGCCAGGTTAGAATCGGAGACCCTTTAGATGCCAACAACCATATGGGGCCTCTGATTGATACCGATGCTGTTGATCAATACCTAAATGCACTCTCTGCCGCTAAAGAACAAGGTGGTAAATCGCTCATCGAAGGAGGTAAACTTGAAGGCAAAGGCTTTGAAAGCGGATGCTACGTGAAACCCGCAATCATCGAAATCGATCACTCGGCAGACATCGTTCAAAACGAAACTTTCGCCCCTATCCTATATCT
>DAIPYN010000041.1:0-10383 GCA_036782715.1 Flavobacteriaceae bacterium | reverse complement strand
AAACGATACTTGTCCAGTGTTTATGTATAAAGACTCTAAATGATTGCAAGAAGAAAAAGATAAGAACACCTGACAAAACAAATAAAAGTGCTCTTGAAAAGAAATCCGTATACTTTCTGCAAAATAAAGCATAGAGCATCGGCAAGCTTACTAATGGTCCTAATACCAGAGGTTGACTCCCTACATAACCTAAAACGTTGGACCACTTAAATGAAATGTCTGACCTTCCGTTTAAATGAAATCTAAGGCTTGAGAAATCGTTTTCGATCAACCAGAACAAATGGGGTAGCATTAGAATCACAGTAAATAAAACTACAACCCAGAAATATTGATTTTTTATTAACCGCCAATTCGATAGCAACGTAAATAGTACGACCAAAATTCCATGATATTTACTAAGAAACATCCCCGCGATCGCCAATGCAATACCCAGAGAGTTCCATATCGTGTTTCGATCGAGAAATCGTTTGTAGAACCAGAAAAACAGAACCTCAAAAAACATTAACGGGACATCTGTTTTTACCAGAAAGCTGCCTGCATGTACCGCAAGTAATCCACCCGCCAAAAAAGCGAAGTTTCTAAGACCCTTTCGGCCGATTAAATCATAGATCAACCAAAGCGTTGACACACTGAGAAGTGACGAAAATAAACGAACCCCTAATTCATTTTCTAGTAACTCATATCCCAAGCGTCCAAAGAATGCTACTGCTGGTGGGTGGTCTAAATAACCCCAATCTAACGCCCTAGAAAACAGCCAATAATAAGCTTCTTCTCCTGAAAGAGGCATGAGTGCAGACTGTATTACAGCCAACAACAACCAAGAAGAGAAAAAGAGTATTCTGTGGGTTGATGTATCCGCAATCTTAAAAGACATAATTCAGTTTTAGAGATGAAATTAGGTGATTTTATTTCCTACTCAGAAATCACACCAGACCCCACCAATTCATTTTCTATATACCATGCCACAAACTGTCCAGGAGTAATTGCAGATTGAGGCTGATCGAACTTTACATAGGTAGCATCCTCCTTTACAAGGATCGAAGCCTGCTGTAAAGGTTGGCGATAACGAATTCTAGCTTGAACTCTTAAATCTCCTGCTAAATCAGGTCGTATCCAATGCACTTCATCCTTTAGGATTTTTAGAGCAGATCGATAGAGACCTGGGTGATCGCTTCCTTGCCCCACATATAATACGTTGCGATCGGTTTCCACGCCAATAACAAATAACGGTAGTGCAGTTCCACCTACAGCGAGACCCTTTCGTTGTCCCACGGTGAAATAATGTGCTCCATTGTGTTTGGCAAGCACCGTCCCCATGTCTGGTTGATAGGTAAACGGAGTCGAAAGGTCCTCTAAGTCCTCACCCCGGTTCGATCGATACACTGAATGATCTGGAGAAATTTCAATGATTTGACCCTCTTTAGGCTTTAATTGTTGTTGTAAAAAATCTGGTAGACGAACTTTTCCTATAAAACAGAGCCCTTGGGAATCACGCTTCTCTGCTGTAATTAAGTTGGCTTTTTTAGCAATTTCTCGTACTTCTGATTTTTGAAGATGACCAATCGGAAACATTGCTTTCGCCAATTGATCCTGATTTAACTGGCACAGAAAATACGACTGATCTTTCGAGGGGTCTGCCCCTTTTAGGAGTTGATACAACTCTTTACCGTCCTTTTTAACCACTCCCTTTTGGCAATAATGACCGGTTGCCACGTAATCAGCCCCAAGAGATATCGCAATCGTCAGGAATACATCGAATTTTATTTCTCTATTACAAAGCACATCGGGATTCGGAGTTCTACCCGCCTTATACTCAGAGAACATATAATCAACAATACGCTTGCGGTAGGTATCGCTTAGATCCACCGTTTGAAAAGGTATGCCTAACTTATCGGCGACAATCAAAGCATCATTACTGTCTTCTAACCAAGGGCACTCATCAGAAATCGTGACAGAATCGTCATGCCAATTCTTCATGAATAGGCCAATTACTTGATAGCCCTGTTGTTTGAGTAAATAGGCAGTTACGCTTGAATCTACCCCTCCAGAAAGGCCAACAACTACCTTGGTCTGATTAATTGGCTTAGTTGCCATTCAAAAGGAACCTATTTTAATTTCTTTTGTTGCTCTGCCTGTTCCATCATCTCACGCATTCGGCGCTGAAACTTACTCTCCTTTTTTGGTTTCTGCTTATTGGCTTGAACCTGGAGATGAATTCGATTTTCATCGATAATGTAATTCTTAATTACGAGCATGATAACAATCGTTAACAAGTTCGAAATGAAGTAATACAAACTTAGACCCGAAGCATAGTTGTTAAAGAAAAACAACATCATTACCGGTGATAAATACATGATGAATTTCATGTTTGGCATGCCCGGTTGCTGCTGCATTTGCATAGTTTGACCGGTAGTCATTTGCATGTAAAAGAAAATCGCAACAGAAGCTAATATTGGAAATAAGCTGATGTGATCGCCATAAAATGGAATCGTAAATGGAAGATCTACTATCGTGTCGTAAGAAGATAGGTCATCTACCCACAAGAAAGATTTTTGTCTAAGTATAAACGAGGTCGGAAAGAAACTAAACAACGCATAGAAAATTGGAAGTTGCAATAAAGCAGGTACACATCCACTCATTGGATTCACTCCGGCCAAATTGTAAAGCTTCATCGTCTCCTGCTGCTTCTTCATCGCATTGTTGGCAAACTTCTCATTAATCTCCTTCACCTCAGGCTGTATCACCTTCATTTTAGCCTGTGAAACGTAACTCTTATAGGTTACTGGAGATAACGCGATTCGAACAACAAAAGTCATCACGATAATCGCAATACCAAAGGGCATAAATCCGGCTAAGAAGTTAAAGAATGGATTAAAAATGTACCGATTAATGGTTCCAAAAATTCCCCAACCAAAAGGAATCGACTCAATCAATTCGTACTCGCTGTAGTTAGCAAAGGTCTTTGAATCGGTTGGACCAAAATAAAAATACATCGATTCAGTCGCCCCACGAGAAAGACTTTCTAGTTCAACCGAAGTTTGATATCTCTTAGTATGTGAAGCCGTTTTAGACTCCTCTTCCACTAAGTTTTCAGAAATTAACTCAGCTTTCGAAAACTTCGATTTACTCCCGAGTATGGCACTAAAAAAATGGTGTCTAAACGAAATCCAACTTAAATCACTTTCTTCTTCCTCATCTAGGTCAGAGGTTGCACTTAATTTTTTAATTGAACCATCTCCTAAACGATAAGTCAATCTGGTGTAACGATTTTCATACTGAATACTCTGATCGTTTCGTGGAGCAGTATAATTCCAGGATAGGATGGCTGGCTGAGACGATAAATAAGCCGATAATTGAGTGGTGTTAATATCAAAATCAATTAAATAGCTATCGTTTAAAACCTGATATTTAAACTCTAAAAAGGCTCCATCCGCAACTTCAGAGCGCAAAGTAACTCGTGTACGATCTTCTTCCTGAGTTACCTCAGGCTCAAAATACAATTCATTCGTATTCAAATTCAAACCCTGAGCGGTGACTAACTTTAGATTTAAATCAGAAAATTCAGGTTGAAGAATTTCAATAGGCTGATCTTGATGATTGGTAAAATCGTTTAGTGTGA
Organism: Flavobacteriaceae bacterium; assembly: GCA_036782715.1. Taxonomy (GTDB): domain Bacteria; phylum Bacteroidota; class Bacteroidia; order Flavobacteriales; family Flavobacteriaceae; genus UBA3478. Next base: position 6,764 of record DAIPYN010000041.1, on the reverse strand, counting down.
TACGCTTTAATTGACCACCAACTCTTGAAAATTCTAAAGTAAAATGCTCAGTTTCTATATTCACTGACTCATACGAGCGTTCATCGCTTACTGGTAATTCAGCAGATGTAGATTCTTCAATTGGAGTAAGGGCTGGTTCGGTTTCAGCAATTACTTCTTCAGTATCTGATTGAGTAGCTAGTGCTCTTTGTGCCTCAATCTCTTCAGGTGTTGGCTGACTAACGTAAAACCACCCGATCATTATTGCAAAAATCAGTACGAAGCCAATGATTGCATTTTTATCTATCCCCTTTTCTTCCATTTCTAGTTTCTTGTTTTCTTATACTCTAGTGCCGCTTTAACGAAGCTTACAAATAACGGATGTGGATTTTCAACCGTACTCTTATATTCTGGATGGTACTGAACACCGACAAACCATGGATGATCAGTAAGCTCAACAGCCTCGGCAAGTCCTGTATCTGGATTAACACCAACAACTTTTAAACCACCCTCTTCTAAAGCGCTTATATATTCATTATTTAATTCAAACCGATGTCGATGCCTTTCATCAATATGAAGATTTTCATAGGCCTCCGCCAATTTCGAACCTTCTAAGATAGAACACTTCCACGAACCAAGGCGCATTGTCCCACCTTTTTCAGAGACCTCTTTTTGCTCTTCCATTAAATGAATCACAGGATGTTCGGTGTTTTCATCGACCTCAACACTATTAGCCGCTTTCAACCCTAGCACATTTCTCGTAAATTCAATCACTGCCATCTGCATCCCTAAGCAAATTCCTAAGAAAGGGATCTTAGATTCTCGAGTGATACGAACTGCATCGATTTTTCCTTCGATGCCTCGACTACCAAATCCGGGTGCTACAAGAACACCATTTAATGAAGAAAACAAATGCTCAATAGGTTCACTCTCTAAGTCCTCAGAATGAATAGATACTACTTCGACCTTAACTTCATTCATTGCTCCCGCATGAATAAAAGCTTCCAAAATGGACTTGTACGAATCTTGAAGCTCCACATACTTTCCAATGAGTCCAATTTTAATAGTCTCCTTCGGATGAGCCAAAGTTTCAACAAAATGTTCCCATTTACCCAGATCAGCTTCATAGCTTGACGGTAAACCTAATTTTTCTAGAACCACTTTATCTAAACCTTCCTCTCGCATTAATAGTGGAACCTGATAAATCGTACTCGCATCAATAGATTGGATGACCGCACGCTCCGGAACGTTACAAAAACGGGCCAATTTTGATTTTAAATCCTGATCTAATTCATGCTCGGTTCTACAAACAAGAACATCTGCTTTAACCCCACTTTCCATTAACGTTTTAACAGAATGCTGAGTAGGTTTTGTTTTTAATTCACCGGCTGCTGCTAAATAAGGAACAAGAGTAAGGTGCACCACCATCGCGTTTTGTTCACCTAGTTCGTAAAGTAATTGTCGAACTGATTCAATGTAAGGTAGCGATTCAATATCACCTACAGTACCCCCAATTTCTGTGATTACAATGTCATAATCTCCAGAATTACCAAGAATTTGAATACGATCTTTGATTTCATTGGTGATATGAGGTACGACCTGAACGGTCTTCCCTAGAAAGTCTCCTCTGCGCTCCTTCTCAATGACGCTTTGATAAATGCGACCTGTAGTTACATTATTTGCCTGAGAGGTAGGTACGTTCAGAAATCGTTCGTAGTGACCTAAATCAAGATCAGTTTCAGCTCCATCATTAGTTACATAGCATTCACCATGTTCGTAGGGATTAAGTGTTCCAGGGTCAACATTAATGTAAGGGTCTAGCTTCTGAATAGTGGTACGATAACCTCTAGACTGAAGAAGTTTCGCAAGTGAAGCGGCAATAATACCTTTACCTAAAGATGAAGTAACTCCTCCCGTAACGAAAATATATTTTGTAGACATGGTAAACTTTCTTTTACGGGGCATAAAGATACAAACTTTGACTCGAGCGGTAGCAATAAGTTGCGTATCTTTTGGAATAAATCTAGGATCATGAAAAGACGTTCGTTTCTAGCTAAAGCTCCTTTAGCTGTTGCCGCAGGAGCCACATTCTCCAATACGCTTGCACAAGAGGATCGACCTAAGCAACCAAAGGATTACAAGCTAAAGCATTCGGTTGCCCGTTGGTGTTTATCTCAATACTCACTCGAAGAAATTCTACCTAGGCTGAAAGACCTAGGAATTTTTTCGATTGATCTTATCGGTCCTAACGAATTTGAGGTGTTAAAAAAACATGATTTCCACTGTAGCATGTGTGAAGGCGCTGCAATTAGCTTAACCGAGGGATGGAACCGTCTAGATCTGCATGAAGAACTGATTAAACGCTATAAAGAAGTGATTCCAAAAGTAGCAGATGCTGGATTCACCAATCTGATTTGCTTTAGCGGAAATAGAAACGGAATGGATGATTATGTAGGCCTTGAAAATTGCGCTCAAGGATTAGAACAAATACTCCCTATGGCTGAAAAATACGGAGTAGTCATACAAATGGAGCTTTTCAACCAAATCAATCATCCCGATTATATGGCTGACTCGAGCCTATGGGGAATTAGTCTTTGTAGACGATTAGGTACAGAGAATTTTAAGCTACTATACGACATCTATCATATGCAAATTCAAGAAGGTAACATTATCGATTCGATTAACCAATACCATTCCTATTTCGGACATTATCATACCGCAGGAGTACCAGGAAGAAATGAAATTGAAGAAAGTCAAGAATTAAATTATGCAGCGATCATGAAAGCCATTCATCAAACCAAATTCAATGGTCACATTGCTCAAGAATTTATTCCTTTGCGTGAGAATCCGTTTGTGTCACTTGAAAAAGCGATCACTATCTGTGAGCAGCTCCTCCTCTAGTGGATAGTCTCTGAGAAGTAAATACAATTCACAAGAATCCTCGTTCTCAATCGTGTATTCCTCGATACCATCTAGCTCTGCCTTTTCTATAAGCTCTGCCTCTAAAAGTTTATAAGCCTCAGGCCGTAATTGCTTTTCAGTTTCTAATAAATAGTCGCAAAACCAGTGTTCTGAAATCCTTCTCCAAGGCTTAATTTGCTCGGCAGGAACCTCGGGGTTAATCGAAGTTATTTCAAGATTTGAGAACCTAGCTAAACGATACCAAACGTTCTGAAGATCGTCGTTTCCAAAAGGACGATAATCTAACGAAGAAGCACTGTAAGCCTGCGGTCGAACCACCTGATCTGTTTTTTCAACTACTAATCGAAGCAAAAAGTCAAAGCTAAGATCAAAAGCTCTAGCGGTTATAACCTCGGGTACGTACCCTCGATCGTAAAAGAATCGATCAACAAACGCTTCTGAAGGAAGACTATATACTTCTGGGTAAGAAAATTCCAAGTTCGAGAGATGGATCGGATCCATTTCTTGTTCGGTATAAATGGATGAAGGTGTCGTAGAAAACATCCTCATACTTTTCACCGGTTCAGATTCGATACCACTTAAAATCGAACTAACTGAAGCTCCCAAAGCAGTATTTTTAGTCTCTAAAAAAGTCCAATTAGGGATAATAGAATCAACGATAGTATCTCTAAAGGTTTGCACACTTTCAAGTGAAACATTCTTATAAAGTGGGATTTGTTCAGCCTCAACAAAAGTTGATTTTATCTTCTCTACAATAGCTTGATACCCATTGTCTGCCACTACGAAAACACGTTCTCCACGATACTGCGACAAAGCGTAATTAATCATCTCCTCACGCATCTCGCTCTCATCTGGAACACCGAAATACACTTGACCTTTCAGTCCTTCTTCAGGTGACATGAGCGGTGCAAGAATAGGAATAGAATCTACTTTACTTGCATTGACGAAGGATCTAAAAATTCTAGGACTTAAAGGTCCTATTATCGCTTCAGGAAGAACCGAGTCTTTAGAAAATAGGGTGTCAACAACAGCAGTGCTGAGCTCGGTATCATAGGTTTTTAGAGAAACACTCACACCCATTTTTGATAGGGAATCGATGGCGTAGGTAAGACCTTCATAAAATTCTAGAGCCACTCTCATGTCTCTACGAACTTCCATTAATCGATTCAAACTCAAGGTATCAATCTGATTATCAGGAATCACAATACTATCTCCAGAAATCGAATCTATAAGGATACGGTCCTCGAATGGAACAAGATCCTTTCTGAATGGTAATAAAACTGCAAGATTTAAGGAAGTCTTTGCGAATTGCAGCGTTTTTAAATCAGCTATGGTATCTTTCTGAATGATCGTATCGAGAGTTATCTTAACCTCCTTATTCACTATAGTTTCAGGCACCACCTTCTCGACAGTAGGGGTTGGATTCTTTTTCCTTGATCGTTTCAACCACTGAGCATCTGCTTCAGTACTAAAAACAAATAGTATGAATCCAATTAAAACAAGAATATTCTTACTTCTTACTCCCATTCAATAGTTGCAGGTGGCTTAGAACTGATGTCATATACCACGCGATTCACTCCTTTTACTCTATTTATAATCTCGTTAGAAACTTCTTGTAAAAATGGATAAGGTAGATCTACCCAATCCGCAGTCATTCCATCCGTACTTTCTACGGCGCGAAGAGCAACACATCGTTCGTAGGTTCTTTCATCCCCCATTACACCAACACTTTGAACGGGCAACAAGATTACACCTGCTTGCCAAACCCGATCATATAGCCCATGTCGCTTAAGCGCACCAATAAAAATTGCATCAGCCTCTTGCAATAGACTTACCTTTTCGGCAGTAATATCTCCTAGAATTCGAATGGCTAATCCGGGACCAGGGAATGGATGACGACCAATTAAATCTTCAGGCATGTTCAAGCTTCTACCTACACGACGTACCTCGTCTTTAAATAATTTCTTTAAGGGTTCTACTACCTTAAGTTTCATATAATCGGGCAATCCACCAACATTATGATGACTTTTAATAGTAGCCGACGGGCCACCAGTTGCAGAGACCGACTCTATCACATCTGGATAGATTGTTCCTTGAGCTAACCACTTAGCTCCCTCAACTTCTTTAGACTCATCGTCGAAGACATCAACGAAAATCTTGCCAATGGCTTTGCGCTTTTTCTCTGGATCGCTAATTCCTGCTAACGCATCTAAGAATCGGTCAGAAGCATCTACCCCTTTTACATTGAGGCCAAATCCTTTGTATTGTTCAAGAACCTCATCAAACTCGTTTTTACGCAGAAGACCGTTATTAACGAAAATACAATACAGGTTTGAACCGATTGCTTGATGAAGAAGTAAGGCCGCCACCGAAGAGTCAACACCACCCGAGAGACCAAGGATAACTCGATCATCACCCAATGTTTCTTTCAGCTCAGCTACGGTTTCTTCAACAAACGCATCTGGTGTCCAATCACCAGTAAAGCCAGCAATATCCATTAGGAAATTTGAAATTAATTGAGTTCCCTGCGTAGAATGGTATACCTCAGGGTGAAACTGAATAGCGTAGGTCTCTTCATTCTGAAAACGATAGGCCGCATTTTTCACATCTGCGGTACTCGCCAAACAGACTGCGCCTTCTGGCAGTTCTGTGATGGTATCAGAATGGGACATCCACACCTGAGAATTAATTTCAATACCTTTTAAAAAGGCGTCATCGGTATGAATCGTTTTAAGATTTGCTCTACCATATTCACGAATACTCGAGGCCTCAACTTTACCACCATAATTTACTGCCATAAATTGAGCGCCAAAACAAACTCCTAAAAGAGGCATTTTACCCTTAATTTTTGAAAGATCAGGCCTAGGAGCATCATCAGAACGAACGGAATGTGGAGATCCCGAAAGAATCACAGCCTTGTAAGAACTTAGGTCTTCAGGAGCCTTATTAAAGGGTATAATTTCAGAGAAAATGTTGAGTTCGCGAACTCGTCTAGCGATGAGCTGTGTGTATTGCGAACCAAAGTCGAGAATGAGTACTTTTTGATGCATGGGCAAAAATAGTCAAATGAAAAACGGCCGCAAGGCGATTTGAAGTATTTTTAACTAATGAAATTAACACCTTTTACTTCTGCTGAGGAATTTGCAATTTACTGTTCTAAATCACTTAAAGAAGCTCCTAAACGTCGTAGGTCTGCTTTTAAATATTTTAGTCTTAATACCTTGTCATTGATAGATGGCGTACTTTACCCGCAAAGTAGGATGGTCGTTTTGCGCGAAGTATTCGAACACTTTAACTTTCAAATATACACCGACTCGCGAACCGAAAAAGTAACTTCTCTTCAATCCTACAAAGAAGCCTCTGCACTTTTTTATGATCCTAAGAAAATGATCCAAATTCGTCTTGAGGGCATATTAGAAAAGGTCGAAGATTCTCAGAATTATTTTGAAAGCCTAAGTGAACCTCAAAAAAGAGACTATCGAACCAAGATGGCACCAGGAAGCCAGGCAGATTCATTTCATACAACACATGAAAGTGAAGGCGGGCATTTTCAAATTCTAAGATTCCATACGCAACGATTCGATCTTGTACAATTACATTCAGAAGGGCATCGTAGAGTGAAAGGCTCTTTAGATCTCAAAGGCGCGATCAGTAGTCTCTTCTGGGTAACTCCTTAAGTATCCCATTCTACAACCATAAACTTGCCTTGAATCGAACCCGATTCCTGAATCAGCTTTTCGATGAGAGCATGACCCCGTTGATTGTAGAAAAATGAGAAATTTTCAATGCGCTCTTGATGTCCCCCTAAAGGCTTGATGATATCATGTAACTTTACTATTCTTGAAACATGGTCTGACAAGATC
>DAIPYN010000040.1:0-10668 GCA_036782715.1 Flavobacteriaceae bacterium | reverse complement strand
TCTCTGGTAACCTCATGGCACAAATCACATCGTTATTAACGGTGGTAGTTTTGGCGACGCAATTGCCATAAATAGCAATGAAAAATATCTTTAAGAAAACCCCGCCATCGAGCGGGGTTTTTTGTGTCATTTAATGTCGATTTAACACAAAGTGTTTCAATACAATCGGTTTCGGCACCATCTTTGGTAGTATTAAAAGCCCAAACCGAAAAATTTAAGCTGAATGAAACCGAATGTATTCATGAAGCGTCTTCTTTTTGTCCTTGTCCTTGCCGGATGTTGCAATGCTCTTGCTGCACAGTCCGTTCGTTTTAAGACCGACTATGCCTCAACGAAGTCCTCTTCTACTTTGAAGTTTGAGACGGCCTCTTTTTCGGGTATGTTGAGTTCTAGCAATACGGTATTGGTCCTGACGATTAAAAATAAAGGGGAGGCTACATGGTCTTCGAAGCAAATCAATCTTGTGGATATTTCTAACCGAGGCGAGAAGCTGTGTGCTGAAAAGGAATTGGTCCTAGTGCCTGGGAAGAAAGGGAAGCTCACCTATGTTTCGTGTTCGCCAATGCGTGGGCTGTTTCGTTTAGAGCCCAACTATCCTTCTAAGGCAGCATTTAAAGAAGATGCCTTCGATAAAACTACGGCACTATTGCTTAATTCGTTCACCTAGGATAAGAATACAGCCTTTTTGATAAATCAAATTTATAGTCTCGGATATTTTTCCTAAATTTTCGAAAATCTAAAAAAGAAAACTGTATGGCAAGAGAAGTATCAACCAACGGGCGCAAGAAAGTAGAAACCCTTATGAAGGAGTTTAATGCTAATTTTCCGTACCTAAATCTAACCATTGGCTCCATGGGAGAAGACAGTAAGTTTCGCTCTTGTGATCGCACCAAGACTCTTTCAGAAATAAGATTAAAGAAAGGCTCTGGTGAAGTCTCTTTTTCAGGAAGAAAAAAGGTCGAAACTATTGAAAAAGAGTTCCATAATAACTTCGGATTAACGGTTCAAATTTGCTATACGACCAAGGATGGAAAGGGGTACTACACTACAGAAAGTGATAACAAGAAAACCCTTACTGAATTAAACAGAGAAAAAGAAGCAAGAGGTTGTCAAAAAGATATTTGGTATTAATTCAGACCTGTTTTGAATTAAATCTAGTTCTAAATGGCAAAGCTGGTTTACCGAATAAATGACCTCGAACATCTAAAAGAAATCACCTATAATAATTACTTGGTGGTTAGGGCAATGGTAGATGTTCCCACAGGGATAAGAAAAAAACTTTTAGAGGCCCTGTTCAACATGAATCCTAATGCCTGGAATGTCATTGGAATAACGCATGAGGCCCTCCTGGTTTTTAAAAAGTATAAGTATAAAAAAGTATCTGGTATGGGGATCAATAGGTCTCATAAGATCTCTAGAGCTGAACAGTATAAAGAAATGCTTTTTGATAACGAGGCCTTTGAAAGGAAGTACTACGATAAAGAATCTTTTTGGGCGCATTATATCGATGGTGATGCCACTATACTAGCGACCTCCTCCGAAAACATGAAAAATAAATTTTCAAGGGTCTACCCTATTCCAGAAGAAAGTGATTTATTCAAAACAAGAGGGTTTGCATGGAAACACGGTAGCGAAGAAATAGACTTTCTTAAAAAGCTTTGGAAAGAGGTGAAGTAATGCGTTTAATTTGAAGTCGGGTCTTTACGTGCCTAGGTTTACTCCTTCTCGTCTTCGGAATTAATTCCTAAATCTTCATTTGTCAAACCTTCTAGAAGATCATTGTAAACCATGTCCAAAGCATGGTCTTCGTCCCAGTGAATCTGTATATGTAGCGCTTTGAGAACCGAAGTCCAATCGGGAAACTGTTCAGAACCAAAGTGTAGCCACTTACCACCAAATTCTCTGGCTCCATTCCAAGGATTGTCATCGACCAAAAAATCTCCGATCAATAAATTCTTGTGATGACTTAAAATCAAACGTTTTCTTATCGCCTTTCCAAAATACTTTTCAAGCCATAAGCGCTTGTGCATCCAAGCTTCGGGATTATCCCAAGGAGCAGTAGAAAGTATGTACACCTCGCACTTTTCCCAGGTCAATAACTCTTTAACGGCATCGACGCCTTCTTGTATACAAGGCATATTTTCATATAAGCCTGGCAATTTGTCCGGTCGTCCCTTGTAAGGTGTAACAGTAGACAATGGATGTTCTTTTCTAGCAGCCTCAAAATCTGCAATAACACCATCCATGTCTACATAAATAATTGGCTTCATTTAATTTTCGGCTAAAAATGTTCTAGAGATTTCGAGTAACTTAGCTTCAGCAGGGTGCAGAACTTTATTGGCCATTGCCATGTCAGTACAAAGCTGAACGACCGACTCAAAGAAACCTAATGACTTCTTGTCTATTACGTTTTGACAAGATTGCTTGTAGTGCAGTTCCCCTTCTTGTTGGGTTCTCTTCATGGCTTTTTCTAGTTCTTCCTCAATACGTTCGGTAACCACTTTACGCGATAAATTCAAGGAATGAGAAATGGCTATCCCTGCTTCTTTCAAATCATAAATCTCGTATTCATCAATAACCCCGTCAGCAGCGGCCATTGTTAGTAAAATGCCAATAATATCGAAGCTAACCTGATCCGGATCATCTTCTTCCTGATGTTCGTCCTCTAAATATTCTGGCTCAGGGACGTCTTCTAACAATCTGCTAAAAGCGCTGGATCTATCAAAAAGCGAATATTCAAGTTGCTTTTCAATTGCAGCACGTTCCATTATTATCATATGCTCGTACAACTCTTCTTTAGCATTATTATATGGCTCGAGATCACCGATTTTCTTACAATTACGGAGAAGCCCTTCCAAAGGATACAAGAAGTCCGTTATTTTTCTACTCGTTCGGATAACATGTTCAAAATACTTCTGATAAATACTTTGAGAATCCTCAAATCGTCCCATTTGATGAAGAGCAGCTCCTTCATAACTGTATGCTTGTGTTATTCCTAGTCCATAATTCAGTTTACGTGAGAGTTCCATCGAAATTTCACATAGGAACAAGACATAATCGAAGTCCTTCAACTCCCAGAAATGTTCTCTGAATCTACTTAACAAGAAATTGAAATCCACAGCCTCCTTGGAGGATAAGTTCTTGGCCTTGATTAGCTTTTCGATAGTTTTATCAACGTTAAATTTGTCAACAATAGCCTCTTCAATTTTTTCAAGCGTAACATTTCCGCCAGCCAAGATTTCCAACGAACCGTAAAGGAATTTGAGCTTAGTTCCATATTCAAATTCAGAATTCAAATAAATCTCTCTGCCGATTTCCCCGGCCAAGTTAGAGTAACCGCTGGTGATTGCGTTTTTGAAAAGGTTAGGTAAACCTCGATAATCGCTATTCTTAGCGATGTGCGAATAAAAACTTATTCTACTAATCGCCCTTTCATTTTGAAGCTGAGAATTAGAAATTAATGCTTGTATTCGATTGTACCGACCTACCATTCTTTGAGCAAACTCATTCTCCGCCTTGGAGGCATCTAACGTATTTAGATAATTAGATATATTGGTACCTGAGTGCTCTTTCGAAGCTTCCCTTATTTCGCGCATTACGCCACCCATAATTACTACCGAAATCATGGCAAATGCGTTTTGTTCGTAATCAACCCCAGGGTCCGTTAACTGACGAGCTCTCACAAAAACGTAGTCAATAAAACGTGAGCTTTGATCATCTTTCTCTTTTAAGAATTCAAATCGCGAAATATCACGATCAGCTTTTGTAAGTTCAATTAGGATTTCCCCAATAAGCGTAATTTCTTTCTGGTTGAATTCCGAATAATCCCTGTACAGTCTTTTCAGGTATTGAATGCTTTGTTGGTTCTTACCTTTTACAGCAAGTTGCTTACAAGCATATAATACTATGATAGCAGCATTTTCCTTGATATACTTTACATGAGAGTACTTAAAACACCGCTCTGATGCGCTTATTAATAAATCTAAATCTAGACCTTCAACATAACTAGTGTCCGAAAACTCGATTATTGATTTAATAATTCGCTTTTGATACTCAATAATAAGCTGACGAGATTGTACCTCGTCTTTTTTCTTGTTTGCAGATTCAAGTATGACGCGATACATCGTTTTACTCACGAAGGAATAGATATTATCCTCTTGACTTAGGTCAATTACAAACGACCCCTCTAGTTGCTCAAGTTCATTCAACACTTCAAGCAAGTCTCTATTCCAGATTTTTGCCAGAAGTTCTGCATCAAATTTATAACCAATAATTGCTGCAGATTCGAGTAGTGACTTTTGATCTGAGTTTAGTGATTCATAATCTGACTTTAAAACAGATTTTCGAGAATCCTGAAGACCTATTTCGTCCTCTTTAGGCTCTTTTGCCAATCGAATAACGTCTCCGTCAAATTTTATGTACTGCCGCTGTTCTAATGCCTCTAGGTATCCCAGAAAATCGCCCGGCATGAAAGCAATATTAGGTCTATTGACCATGTATTGCATATGGCCTTTAATTAATGGGCCAAAGCGAAAGTCAATATCAACACTACTGTTTAATTTAAATTTATTATCAGAAAGCACCTGATCAACAAAGTCCACTCCTTTCTCAACCACCAGCTCACATGCAATCAGTGCGTTCCCCACGGCATTTGAAGAGTCAGAAACCATTACTTCATTTAACCTCTCTAATGCTGGTATAGCTCCGTTGTCTTGATCAGTGGAAATGGTGAAAATGAATTTAAAGTATTGAGAATACTTCGAGCGATCTCGAGTTGCCCGTACTAAAGCTTTAATAAGATCGAATGAAGAATCGTCAATCCAATGAAAGTCATCGATTACAAGAACTACTTTTGACCGGTCTTCATCAACGTATCTCGAAATCAACGAATCCAATAACTCTGATACAATCTCTGAGACCGACCGACTAGTTTCGTCTTTAACGCTTAATAAACCTGCTAAATCAACTGGCGCAACTGCACCTGCCTGGTTAAGAACTTTACCAAATGCTTTAGAAAGCTGGGAGCGATCTGTAAAGAATCCTTGAGGAAGTTTTCTGTCTTCTAGGGGTTTGTTAACTTCTATCTGCTCCCCATTGAGTGAAAAGGCCTCATAAAAAGGTTCATACATCGGCGCTGAACCTTCCAGCACCTGATTACAATCTCCTTGAAACCATCTGTAATTTCTACCATCACTTATGATTTGTTTGATTGTCTCGTTCAGTAATCGTGTCTTTCCGGTACCAGATTTACCGTTTATAAGAAAGGCACGTTTTGAAATGTCTTCTGAATCTATAAATGCTAAGAGCTGTTCTTGTATCGATAAAACATTTACTCCTTTCGTATACCATTTTAAAGGATTAGATAGGCCTTGTCCTGCCTCCTCAGTTTCTAGCTCACCCATTGATTTAAATGAAGAGCCAATGATTTTTGGACTGTACAAGAAAAGTAGACAAGGAATAGCGAGGCCTGAATAGATGTAGTTAGCTAAGCCCAAGGATTCCTTGAGCTCCAGCCAAAAGCACAAGAACGCTACAATAACTGAAATCGATAGGAGTACGTACCCTATATAGGTGACCTTTTCTCCCTTAAAAATTCTATTGAGAACTGTTCCTATATAGAAACTGATAAATACCAATCCAAGGACAGGAATGAACTCAACATAACCTAAAATATGACCGGGGAGTATATCAGCATGATACTTATAAAAGCTCAATAGATTAAGCTGAGCCATCCATGAAGCAAATAAAATTCTAGAATAGCCCACGGTATTATTTACGATAAAGTTAGGCAGCTTAAACATCACTAAATATGTAAGAAGAACGGAAGCTAGGAATGGAACTACTGATTCATACAGTACCCAAGTTTTGACTGCTGTCTCTTGATAAAATGCATTTACATCAGGAGCAAACTGATTTCCTAAGTACTGCGCTAAGTAGACACTTATAAACGACACTGTTCCTATAACAATAGTCTCTTTCGCAACATCCCAGTTAACGAAGAGGTATATACTGTATTTGCCAATCCTGATACCTCGCCCTCTTTTTGAACTGAACTTTAACCCTAGCATGAAAAACAGCGCCAATAGCGTAACCAAGAAGTTCATTATTGAAACTAGAACGCCATTACTGTAAGAAGTGATTTTATCAAACTTGAACCCCTCATAATAGCTTACATAGCGTGGGAATTCGCCCTTAATAGCTAAATTGAGGAAGATGCCTTTGTAGAAAAGTCCTGGCAACTCCGGATCTTGGTCGACGATCTTAAAGTGTAGAAGTTTATCGATACCATACGTGTCATAAATCTTATCCCAATCTTCAAGAGTTAATTCGTCTGTTTTAAACCGTTCAAAGCCTTCTTCTCCTAAAATTTCTGCGAATTCATGAAAACGAACGACATAGTGCCCGGTATGACCAAAGAAGTCATTGGCTACTGTAAAATGCGTTTCATCGTAAGGCTGGATTTGGAGTACGATGAAATCCATATTATCCACAATTTTACCCTTGTTCATTGGGTCATTTTGTGTGATAACCTCTTCAAGTAATGATTCTATGAGTAACTCTTCAGCGTCGTCTTTAATAACAAAATCATCACGCGAACCAAGCATAACTGAAAGTGCAGGGTATCGATAATTCACATTGTCCTGAGCTATTGATTGGCTAATTTCTAGCTCTCTGCGTAGACTTCTAATTAGGCTTCTTTTATCAATAAATGAAGAATCTTCTTTAATGATATCTTCAAGTACCATAGATGCCGAATCTGTGTATGCTTTTGCAATATGTAACTCCTCCCACCCATTGGCATAAGTGGCACTATAAAATGTAGCTACCTTTGCTTTTTTGTATGCTGTTTCCCAGACTTCAGAATGATTTATTTCCTGTGCTTGTGCTGTGCCAAATAGAGCCATCAAAACGAAAATGTACGTGCTGATTTTGTTCATTGTGTTTGTTTTTTTTAACTGAGCCAGGTAGGGACGGCTTTGTAACTCTCTAAGTTACCTTTTTCAAGTTTTGCCTCAACTTTATAGCCTCGGCCAACTAAAGGTGCAACTTTAATATTTGTAAAATATACTACTCTTTCTGATGTCGAATTTCTAGCGAAGCTAATATGATACTTGTTCTTTGTTAAATAGCTTCGAACACTAATCTCTTCTTCTTTCCTTTCAATCTTTTCTCCTGTAACAGAGTAGTAATAGTTAGGACGAACATTGTAAGAATTTGGGATTTTATCTGTAATCTGGCGGAGATCGGCTTTGCCTTCCTTTAAAGACGCTTCTGCATATTTCATGATGCGTTCTCCAGACTTCATGATGTCCATGAGCTTAGATTTTAAGACGTACTTGTCTTGGGAGGCATCCTTTTCCATTTTATGAACCTTGTCTATTAATTTTAACAGGGCGTCACTGGTGACTTCCAGAGACTCACTGAATCGGCTCAACTTCTCGGGTAACCACTCTAATTCAGGTATATCCGAATGGTCTAATTCAGGTAAATCGTAAAACGATAAATCATACGAACCTAGATCCTTAAGTTTTAACACTATTGGCTCAATTAACTCAGGATTAAGCATTTCCTCCTTGATGATTTCATCAATAACTTTCAAGGACATAATTTAATTTAACAAGAGTGATTTGGTTTTGAGTAATTTACAATGAAATATTTATCTATATATGCGTCTTAAAAGAATTGTTTTTTTGATTTTTCTTGGTCTTCTCTATAATTGCTCAGGCCCTCTCCCAGATAATCAAGAACTTTTGGTTCCAGAAGGCCAATCTAAGCCTTCATCTGAGACTAACTACAGCGAAGAATCGAGGCCTGAAGAAGAGTCCTCTTACTCGGCACCAAATGATTGTTTTTCTAACCCCTTTATGAACTGCTACGGGGCAAGTTTAGGGAATTATCTTAATGCCTATTACATTGTCGGTGACTTCGAAACTTTCTACGCTTTTATAAATAATAGCGCCAAGAGGAAGTTTGGTAAAAGTCGAGTACAGACTTGGTTCAATACACTAAGTTTTGGGTATTCCATAGATGCAATCAACATAGTGAATAGACAAGGTGATTTTGGTGTGTTAGTGTACCAAACAGACATTAACAACACCCGCGGCAGATTAATGCTCCCTTTCGTTATGGAAAATGACACAGCTAAGTTGTATTTAACTACTCTTGATAGCGGAATAGAGGGGCAGTATGAAAATGGCATGCCGAACGAATTTATGCAATTGAACGATGTAGCACTTAAACTTGAAGCCAACACTTCATTTGCTTTAGAAAACTCGTCAAACAGTATCAAAATAAGCCTTGGAGCATCTTTATTGTTTGACTCGGGCCAGCACATCTTGAACGCAAAAGGTAAGGAGGCAATTACTTCTGTTATTAAAGAATTGAAAACGCTTAACACAAATAAAATACAAATCGAATGTATAGGCTACGCAGATCCAGATGTCTATAACTCTAGTACCAACGGAGATTTAAGGAATAACTTAGATCTTTCTGTAATGCGGGCCTCAACAGTCGCTCAATACTTAATTGAAAACAATGTTGTCTTGGACAAAAATTGTATCGCATCCGGTATGGGCGATGCAATGGAACGCGAAGCAGAAATGTCTAAGGCACAGAAAAGAAGAGTTGAAATCGTCATTACACTTTGATTCGTATGAAAAATCTCCTCCTTGTTTTATTTTTCGGATGTAGCTTTCAACTGAGTGCTCAATCCGTTTTCAGCGAGAAATACAGCTCAAGAGCTGATTTGAAAATCTATGTCGTAAACTATATGTCGAGCGCTGACTTAATAGTATATAAAACCGAATACTCTTCTCAAGCTCGTGGTAACAAAGGCTTATGGCACTTTGAGGAGTATTCTTCGAGAGCAGATAAAACTATATTCTTCGTCGACTACGCATCGCAAGCCGATTTAAAAGTGTTTTTTACTGATTACCAAAGTCAAGCGGGATGGAGAAATGCCTCTCTGAAGCATTTAATGTATTAAATTAAGACCAACGAATAAATTACTGTTGAAATGAAACGTCTCATTATTTTCTTGTTTCTCTTATCCTCATATACAGGAAGAACACAAACTATTGTGAACACTTATGACTTGATTACTCCTATCGATAGTATATGGTCAGCAACCACTGAATTACAGGGAACTTTTGCCGCGGGAAACGGTGTCTTTACAGCACTAAATAGTGGTCTCGGACTTGGTAGAACTATTAATAGTAAAACGGAAGCGTGGTTCTTAGGAGGCTATAATTACGCCTCTGAATCTGGTAACTCTATCTACTCAACAGGATTTTTAAATACTCGACTTCACTATTCGCTACCTCAAAATTTACAACTTCAACTGTTTTATCAAGGACAGTTCAATTCTGCCTTAGAGTTAGATCAGAGAAGTCTATTCGGTGTCAATTTTGGTAAAAGTCTCTTTACCAAAGAATACATCTACAAGTTCACGGCAGGGTCATTTAGAGAATTGGAAATCTACTCAGATAAATCTGAAATGAATTTGTTTCGAGGAAATATTGCAGCAAGTATTACAACAGAATTCAGTGATGTTGATGTCCATTTGACATTATACTTTCAACCTGATCTGAATTCCTTCGTGGACTACAGAATGTTGGGCGAGTTAGCATTACAATTCCCCATTAGCGAACAACTTGAGTTTGAGGTAGAGTCAGCGCTTCGCTATGACTCTGATCCACATCTAAATCTTCTCCCGCTCGATTTCTCCACCGTGATCGGAATGGTTTACTCAATCTCGAATTAATGAAGTGCTTAATATTATTTTTTTCAGTCTGTGTTACCTTCAGTTCAGTCGCACAGGACCTTTCTCCTACAACAAGAACAGGTAAAATTTACTCACATCAGTACTATAGTTTTTCTTACACAGAGCAATACGAACAGCCTGAATGGACTTTCCATTTAATCTGTAAGGCATGTTTCGGTGAAGAAAAAAGAAAGAACAACTTCCGCGCTGATGGATCTGTCTTGACAGAATCTGCACAACTGAGTGACTATAAGGGATCAGGTTATGACCGTGGTCATCTTGTCCCGGCTGGAGATATGACCCGGAATACTTTAGCCATGTCTGAGTCTTTTTTTATGTCAAATATGTCTCCACAAGATCCTTCGTTTAATAGAGGTATTTGGAGGAAATTAGAAAGCCAGATTCGTAACTGGAGTCTAGATCAGGATACCATTTATGTAGTTACAGGACCTATAATCCGTTCTCCATATAAAGAGATTGGTGCAAATAGTGTTGCGGTTCCTCAAGGCTACTTCAAGGCTTTATACTTTAAAAATTCAGATAAAATGTGCGCCTTCATACTTCCTAATCAAGGATCTAAAAAACCACTCAGTTCATTTCAATGTAGTGTTGATGAACTTGAGCTTGTCTCCGGAATAGACTTTTTTCCCGGCATCTCAAATAATCTTGAAAATAGATTAGAAAGTATTAACCCAGTTCTTGTTTACGATTAACAAAAAGCGAAAGCTAGAGGCCATTGTGCTTTGCCGGGCCCGTCTTGAGAGTGGCCTTTTTTATCTGTCTCGTTTAAGACTATTTTCAGTGGATTTTGAACTAAGCCGCAGGGAATTGCGTATTATTGATATACCAGTGAACCTGAGCGTGATTGTGTGTTCACACGCAGGAACTTGAAGAGACCCCGTTGT
>DAIPYN010000039.1:0-11504 GCA_036782715.1 Flavobacteriaceae bacterium | reverse complement strand
ATCCTAAATCGTCTGAGATAAGTCAAGTGCATGAAAAAACTTAGCTTGATATTTTATCTATTAACTCTAATTTCTTGTGGGGTGACCCCAGAAACGCCGGAAGAGGTTGATATAAAAATTCAACCCCTGGCATATACAACCTACGGGTATAGCACTGACCCAAGATTAAATGAAATTAGTGGTTTAGTGGAGTCAGTGAGGTATCCCAATAACTTTTGGGTTCATAACGATAGCGGTGATCAGCCAAGGATATTTCGAGTGAACAGAGAACTTGAAATTATTCAGGAGGTTCAGTTGGATGGGGTTACACATATCGATTGGGAGGATATTGCTTACGGTAATTACAACGACCATAAAGTATTAGTGATCGGAGATATCGGGGATAACTTAGCCGTTAGGGATCAAGTTCAAATCTACTTACTTTATGAACCAACAGAAGGCGAGGTTTCAAAGGAGCCGTTTCGATCTCTTCAATTGCACTATCCCGATGGTTCTAGAGATGCCGAGGCTTTATTGTTTGATGAAAAGAATAATGAAATCGTCATTGTTACAAAGCGCGACGAACGATCTAGGGTATATACCTATCCGCTTGACGATTTAGATACTGGTACACTTAGATTCGAGGGTGAGCTGCAATTACAAAGTGTAAGTGAGTTAGAATCAAAGTCAAAGTTCCGCATAACTGCTGCAGATGCTATTTCAGATAAGGGGGTTATCATCAAGAATTACCATGAAGTTTACATGTACCCCCTTAGTGAATTTGAAAGCTATGCAAGCGTATTGATAAGTAGGTCTCCTAGCAAGCTTCAATATACCCCAGAGCTACAGGGAGAAGCCATTTCTTTAGAAATTAATTACCAAGGATATTGGGTGACGTCAGAATGTGCTGATGATGGTGCACAACACCAGGCCCAACCTTTATATTTTTACCCTTTCACAAAAGAGTAAAAATATAAGAGGAAAAAAATCTTGCCGAGCGAAGCGACTGAGGATAATCCTAAAACATTTTTAGCAATCGAAGCACAAAGAGATCTACAACTTCAACTAAGATTAAAATGATGATGATCCATTCTAGCTTGCTACTCTCCTTATGATCCATGATGTCTTTGAAAAGCTCAAGGTCTTCTTTGATGATCGCCGTTCGCTCATAGATGTACCGATATCTATCTTTAAGGTCAAAGGTTTGTTTTAGGGATCCATTCAATTTATTCAATGATTCATTTTCCCAAGTAATATCTGGAGAGTCGAAGATGTATAGATTTTCAGAAATCTGATTCTTCACATTCAGAACTCGTCCGATGAATTTTTTCAGTTTTTTCCCAGAGATCTTTAGTCTTCCTTCGTTTTCTAGAGCTTTGGTATAAACGGTAGTTTCTTCAAGGAGATGATCGGTTATTTCAAGATATTTATCGAGGGCAACAGAATGTGAGGTGTTTAGCATAACTAACCTGATGGCTTCGAAGTCAAATTCACCCAATATGACTTTGTCAAAGGTTACTTCTGTCTGGCCTTCAGCAATTTCAACTTTAATAGTTTCGCTAAGTTCCTGCTCTTGCCAAGACCCTAGGTCGGGATTAAGTTTTTTAATGGTTTGATTTATTTTAGAGTGATTGCAATTAAAAAAAGCGACTACCCCGTATTGAAACACATACAAAAACTGCTCTTTTCCTAATTGTAGGAACAATTCGTCAGAGTCTGAATAGAGTACCTCTAAGTCTAATTTTAGACGGCACTGTTTAATGTTGAGACTGTTCTTAATTTGAAGCGCGACTACAGAATACATGGTTATTAATTTAATGGATCAAAGATGGATGATATTTCTAAATCTTGATTAGATTGAGAACACTATTGTTTTAACCAATAGTATTCATGGTACTAAGTATCCCTGCTCACCTCAATTTTGGTACTTAATCCTGAAAGTGAGGTACTTCTGTAAAATGAGGCATATGTTAAATTTAGACTGAGCCTAGAAAACAAGGCTCAAATTTTATAACTTGATGCTAAATAGTTTGTTATGGCACAATATACTTTGTATGTGAATGGGGAGACTAAGACCGTTGAGGTTGATCCTTCAACACCCATGCTTTGGGTACTTCGTGATCACCTAGATCTTGTGGGTACTAAGTTCGGATGTGGTATCGCTCAATGCGGAGCTTGTACAATTCATCTTAATGGAACCGCAGTTCGGTCTTGTCAGTTACCTGTATCTGCCGTGGGTAACGGTGAGGTAATCACTATAGAAGGTCTTTCAGAAAATGGGGACCATCCGGTTCAACTGGCTTGGATCAAACAAGACGTGCCTCAATGTGGGTATTGCCAGGCAGGACAGATTATGACCGCTACAGCCCTTCTTAAACAAAATCCGAGCCCCACAGACGAAGAAATTGAGTCTGCAATGGCGGGTAACCTTTGCCGTTGTGGAACCTATGTGCGAATCAAAAAAGCGGTTAAGGATGCCGCAGCTAACCTTTAATCACTGAATCATGAGTACGAATAAGGTAAATCAAGGAAGACGATTTTTTATCAAAAGCTCATTGCTTGCCGGTGGAGGTATGATGTTAGCTTTTCCATGGTTAGAGTCATGCAATTTTAGTGCTGAACAAATCAAGTCAATGCCTAAAGAATGGTTTGAAATCAATGGATATTTAAAAATTGGAGAGAATGGTCTGATTACGATTATGTCTCCAAATCCAGAAATTGGTCAGAATGTCAAAACTTCAATGCCGATGCTTATCGCTGAGGAGTTGAATTGTGATTGGAACGATGTGATTGTTGAGCAGGCGCCCCTAAACTCTAACAAGTTCTTTCACCAAATGGCAGGGGGGAGTACATCTATCAGTGCCGCATGGACACCGCTTCGAAAGGCAGGTGCTACAGCGCGTCAAATGTTAATTAACGCTGCAGCTAACACCCTAGAAGTTTCTGCAGATGAATTACGTGCTGATCTAGGATTCATCTATCATGATGCTTCAGGAAGAAAGCTAGGATTTGGTGAAGTTGCTTCAGCCGCAGCACTATTAGAGGTGCCAGAAGACGTTGAACTTAAACCTATTGATGAGTTTAAGATTATTGGTACATCGAGAAAGAATGTAGATAGTAAGAAAATTGTAACCGGAGAATCACTTTTCGGTATTGATTATAAAGAAGACGGAATGCTTTATGCGGGTGTGATTCATCCTCCAGCATTCGGAATGAAAATTAAATCCTTCGATGCGTCACGTGCTCTTGCTTTGCCAGGGATTGAAGCGGTTTTTCAATTCGAGAATTATAGAGAAGGACAGGCAAAGGGGGCTTTCGATATCAAAGCACACCAAACTCAGATTGCCGTAGTGGGTAGATCTACTTGGGAAGTTTTTCAAGCCAAAAAATTAGTGGATATCACTTATGAAGAGGCGGGTGAAGTGGTAAATACCATGAGCTTCTTCGGCAGAACGATGGAGAATAAATGGCCAGCAGGTCTTGAAAGCACTTCTTCGCACAAAAAACAAATGGAGGAGGCCGAGAAGCGAGCAACTGTCGTTCGAACAGATGGTAACCCTGACAAACAATTTAATGAGGC
The DNA here is from genome assembly GCA_036782715.1 of Flavobacteriaceae bacterium. GTDB lineage: Bacteria > Bacteroidota > Bacteroidia > Flavobacteriales > Flavobacteriaceae > UBA3478. The sequence goes on along the minus strand of DAIPYN010000039.1, from coordinate 7,945 downwards.
TGATGAGGTTCTTGAAAGAACGTATTATGCTCCATATCTAGCGCACAACACGTTAGAGCCGCTAAACTTTTTTGCTGAGGTTACCGATGAATCGGCTCGATTTGTAGGGCCGATCCAATTACCTGAATTTCTGGAGCCAGCACTCGCAGAGAGATTTGAACTACCCGTAGAAAAGGTGGATATCATGATGACTCGAATCGGTGGTGGTTTCGGACGAAAATTATACGGGCATTTTATGCTTGAAGCTGGGGTAATTTCTAAAACTGTGGGGAAACCTGTTAAATTAGTCTACACACGTGAGGATGATATGACTGCCGGTGCATACCGACCAAGTTATCGAGTAACTTATCGCGCGGCAATTAAAGATGGCAAAGCAACCGCAATTCATATTATAGCTGGTGGAATTCCTGAAAGTCCATTGTCGGCGAATCGATTCCCTGCAGGATCATTTGATCACTACAAGGCAGAGACATGGACGATTGATTCTAATATTACCACTGGGGCCTTCAGGGCGCCAAGGTCTAATTTCATGGCTAGTGCTGAACAAAGCTTTCTTGATGAACTTGCTGAGCAAATAAGCAGAGATCCGATAGAATATCGTTTAGAACTCCTTGAACGAGCGAAAAACAACCCGGTTGGTGAGCGTAATGATTACGATGCTGAGCGTTATGCAGGAGTATTGAAACTCGTTAAAGAAAAGTCTGGATGGGATAACCCTAAACCTGGTGTGCATCGAGGAGTAGCCGCCTATTTCTGCCATCAGTCTTATGTCGCAAACGTCGTTGATGTAGTGATGAAAAATGGTAGCCCTGTGGTTGAAAAAGTATATGCCGCAATTGACTGTGGTGTGGTAATTAACCCTGATGCTGCTGCTAACCTCGCTGAGGGTGGTAGTGTTGATGGTATCGGGCACGCTATGTATTCGCAAATCACTTTTACCGAAGGAAAGCCTGATCAGAATAATTTTGACGACTACCGATTAATTCGTCATAATGAAGCCCCTAAAGATGTCGAGGTTCATTTTGTTGAATCTAAGGTTGACCCGACAGGTATGGGAGAACCGCCATTTCCACCCGTAATGGGAGCATTGGCGAATGCACTTTATAAGGCTCAAGGTAAACGATTATACAAACAGCCCTTCGCAGGATCTCAGGCTTAAACGATGATAGAAGTTCAAGAGGCACTTGATCTTATCGATCGATTTACCTCTCGATCAAAAAGTGTTAGACGACCAGTTGATGCTAGTCTTAATGGATTGATACTGGCTGACGAAGTCTTTTCAACGGTCAATCTTCCTGAATTCAGGCAGTCTTCAATGGACGGTTATGCGATAAACGGAATTGCTGACAATTACCAGATTATAGGTGAGGTGCCTGCGGGCAGCAGCAACACTTTTGAGATAAAGTCAGGTGAAGCGGTTCGAATTTTTACTGGAGCGCGAGTTCCAGATTCTGCCGATCGGGTGGTCATGCAAGAACACGTCGAGATCGCTCCTGAGGGGGTTACCGTCACCAAATTTCCGAATCAGGGTGTTAATATCAGAGCGGTTGGTAGTCAAATTCAACATGGCCAGAAAATATTGGATCGAGGAGTAAAAATCACCCCATCGATTATTGGTATGTTAATTTCGATTGGTTGTACAGAGGTAGCGGTTATCGATCCTCCAAAAGTTGTTGTGCTTGTAACTGGTGATGAGCTAGCAAAGTTGGGTTCTGAAAAGAAAGAAAGTCAGGTTTATGAGAGTAATGGAGCCGTTCTTCAGGCAGCTGCTCAAAAAGATCATTGCGAATTTCTCTATTACACCTCTATCAAAGATGACTATACGGCTAGTGTAGTTGCGATAAACAAGGCAATTAATGATGCTGACCTTGTGCTGATATCTGGAGGTATTTCAGTCGGAGATTACGATTTTATCGGAAGAGCACTAGACGAATTAGGCGTTACAAAACATTTTCATGGAGTACGACAAAAGCCTGGAAAACCTTTGTTTTTCGGATCCTTTAATCAAACGGCCATTTTTGCTCTACCCGGTAATCCTGCCTCAACCCTTACTTGTTACTACGTTTATGTAAGACGATGGTTACAACGTTATCAAGGGATACAGCCTATGGTCAAAAAAATGACTTTGGCATCAGAAATTCATAATCGATTTGGAAGAGCCCTATTTGTAAAGGCTAAAATTCATGAAGGTTGTGCAGTACCCATCGATGAATTTAACTCAGCAACCTTGCTTAGCTTTTCAAAGTCGGAACTATTGATTTACATGGGAGCGGATGTTAAAGTTCTCTCTGAAGGAGAACTCGTTGAAACCTTCGAAATATGATAGAAGCAATCGGATTTTGGTGGTTTTTGGGGCTGATCCCGATCGTCTCTTTCTTATACAGTAGTGTAGGCCACGGTGGTGCCAGTGGTTATTTAGCGCTGATGGCATTATTTTCTTTTCCGATGGTATTCATGAAACCAACGGCGTTATTACTGAATCTTTTTGTAGCAGGAATTGCATTTATTCAATTCTATCGAGGAGGGCATTTTAAGAAATCTCTTTTCACTTCTTTCGCCTTAGGTTCTATTCCTTTCGCATACTTTGGGGGTACCATTAGCGTCGACCCGATTCTTTACAAGAGAATACTAGGTGTCTTATTGATTTTTGCGGTGTTAAGAATGTTGATTCGACTAAGGAACTACTCAGAACCGCCAAGGTCAATCCCGTTCTTTACCGGGGTCGGCATTGGAGCAATTATCGGTTTTTTCTCAGGACTAATCGGAATCGGTGGAGGGATCATCCTTACTCCCGTTCTAGTGCTATTTCGTTGGGCTCAAGTAAAAGAAGCTGCAGCGGTATCGGCCCTTTTTATCTGGGTAAATTCGGCTTCAGGCCTCGTTGGCCAGTTACAGTCGGGTGCCATGCTGTCTCTATTTATGATTCCGCTGGTGGTCTTAGCGCTTATCGGTGGATTTTTAGGTAGTTATTACGGAAGTTTAAAATGGAATTCAGTTAAATTGAATTATGTATTGGCTGGAGTTTTAGCGTTAGCCTCAATAAAAATGTTTTGGGTATGATCACCTACCAGATAAAATGTTTTGGAATGCTTTCAGAAATCATTGGGGAGCAGATCACAATCGAGTGTAATACCGAATATTCGGTGGATGAGCTGATAAAATATCTTGAGAAAGATTATCCGAAACTCGAGGCCATTCCTGTAAAGGTGGCCCAGAAGGATCAATTACTGGATGATTCAGCAAAAGTACTATCGGGAACACTTTCGATGTTCCCTCCATTTTCAGGCGGATGATTAATCGTTATGACCGACATATAAAACTCGAATCTTTCGGTGAATCTGGCCAACAATTACTAAAAGAGTCAAAGGTTCTTGTCATCGGAGTAGGAGGCCTTGGCTGCGCTGCGTTACCTTATTTGGTATCTTCAGGAGTCGGAACGATTGGTCTTATGGACGCCGATCATGTTGACAAGACGAACCTTCAACGACAAATACTTTTCAGTGAAGAAGAGATCGGTTTACCTAAAGTCAGCTGCGCCATCAATCGATTATCTAAGTTGAATACCGAAGTAAATTTCATTCCTTACACCTTCGATCTAATCCCAGAAAACGCAGAAGAGATCATTTCTCAATACGATATAATTCTCGATTGTACGGACCGCTTTGAGGCTCGTTACTTAATAAACGATGCTTGTGTTCGTCAGAATAAACCTTGGGTGTTTGGAGCATTGTATAAGTTCGAAGGTCAGGTGTCGGTCTTTAACCATAAGTCAGGACCAACGTATCGCTGCCTTTTTCCTTTTAATGCTAAACAACAAACGCTTCCGAGCTGTTCTGATGTTGGAGTTTTTGCCCCAGCCGTTGGAGTTGTGGGAGTAACCCAAGCTAGTGAAGCAATTAAAGTGCTTTTAAATCTAGACCAAACGCTTTCGGGATCATTGTGGTGTATTGATCTTTTGAAAATGAATACCCACACCATCGAGCACACTAAAAATCAAAAAGCGATTGATCAGATTAAAGTTTCGAGTCATTTGGGTGTTGAACCCTCTGATTACATCATTGACCTCAACCCAGATATGAACTATGACAATTATCGATGGATTGATCTTAGAGAATCTCATGAGACCCCTCAAATAAGTCATAAATTAGTAGAGGCGCTACCGCTTTCGTCGATTGAACATAAAAAGGTGAACTGGTCTCAGATGGGTAATGTTGTACTTTTTTGTGCTAGTGGTGCAAGAGCAAGAAAACTAGCTGAAGAGTTGCAACTGTCCAATGTTCGCTTTACCGATTTGGATGTAGAGCAGCTGAGTAGAAGACTAATAAAAAACGATGCATGAGTAAACCGATAAAATCTATTTTCATTCAAGGAGCTATAGATCCTTCTAAAATTGCCAAGTCTATTGCGGCCCATCAGTCGAAGACTGTTATTGGTGCTCATCAAATTTTTCTAGGCCAGGTAAGAGCAGATAAAGTAGGTGAAGAGGAAGTGAGTGCTATCGAGTATACTGCCGAAGAATCTTTAGCGAATAGTATTGCACACAACATAAAAGAAGATCTATTTGATAAGTACGAACTTACATGCATGCATGTTTATCACAGTTTAGGTAAAGTTGCGGTGGGGGAAATATGTTTTTTTGTATTTGTGTCGGCACCTCATCGTCCAGAGGTTTTTAAGGCCCTCCCAGAACTAGTTGATGCCTTGAAGGCACAGCTTCCTGTTTTTGGAAAAGAGTGTTTTGAAAGTGGAAGTCATCAGTGGAAAGTGAATAGGTAATGGTAGATATCACAGCGAAGAGTAATACATTGCGAATTGCAACGGCCGAGGCCCTTGTGGAAGTCAGCACTTCTAAGACCATCGAGGCAATTCGAGAACATAGAGTGCCTAAAGGAGATGTCTTTGAAATGAGCAGGGCAGCAGGGCTTCTTGGAGTAAAGAAGACGCCTGAACTACTGCCTGATTGCCATCCCATTCCTATAGAATTTACAGGGTTTCAATTTGAGATTGTCGATCAGACCATTAAGATCAGTTGTACTATAAAGACCATTTATAAAACCGGGGTAGAAGTTGAAGCCATGCATGGAGCGAGTATAGCGGCTCTAAATATGTATGACATGCTTAAGCCTATCGATAAAGGGGTGAGTATCGGCGCTATCCGATTAATGAGTAAGAAGGGCGGAAAGTCTGATTATGCTACGCAGGTGTCTAACCGATCAGCAGCAATTATTGTTGCTTCTGACTCTATATCTGCTGGCAAGGCAAAGGATCAGACGGGAAAAATAATCGAACAATTTCTCAGTGAATTAGGCATGAAGGTGTCTGAATTTGGTATCATCCCTGACGAGCCAAATGATATTCGACTTCAGGTTGAAAAGTATCTCGAAAGAAAGGTTGATCTCATTGTTGTTACCGGAGGTACAGGAGTCAGTCGTCGAGATCAAACTCCTGAAGCACTCTCGCCACTTATTGAAAAAAGACTACCAGGTGTAGAAGAGGCGATGCGAGCCTATGGTCAAAATCGCACACCAGTAGCGATGTTCTCAAGGTCAGTTGCCGGCATAAGCCAAAATTCGATTCTCTTAGGAATTCCAGGTTCTAAGGGCGGTGCCCTAGACTCTTTGAAGGCTGTTTTCCCGTCATTGGTGCATTTGTTTGATGTTTTAAATGGAACACGTCACGGTAAATGAAACAACCTCCTTCTATATTAACCGATAGCTTTGGTAGAAAACACAACTACCTTAGAATTTCACTGGTTGAAAAGTGTAACCTTCGATGTACTTACTGTATGCCCAGCGAAGGGGTTCAGCTTTCACCACGTGAAGAATTAATGTCAGCATCAGAGGTTTACGAAATAGCGAAGGTCTTTGTAAGCCACGGTGTAGATAAAATTCGATTGACTGGGGGTGAGCCCTTACTTAGAAAAGATTTTGGAGAAATAGTGGAGTACTTGTCCTCACTACCTGTTTCCTTAGCTATAACCACTAACGGCGTTCTACTTGATCGGTATATTGAAGCCCTTAAAAAGGCAGGCGTTAATAAGCTCAATATCTCTATCGATACTTTAAATCAAGATCGATTCAAAGGGCTTACACTTAGAGACCATTTTCATCGAGTGATGAACAATATCGATTTAGCTATTAAAGAAGGTTTCAATGTAAAGCTAAATGTTGTTCTGATTAAAGGTCAGAACGAGGATGAGATTATTGATTTCATAGAGCTTACTAAAGATGCTTCTGTTCAAGTTCGATTTATTGAATTCATGCCTTTCAAAGGAAATCAGTGGGATCTATCAAAGACGATTTCATTAGAAACCATTTTAGATCGAGTTTCTGAACATTACACCACTTCACAACTAGAACGAATTGCAGATGAACCCAATGATACTGCCAAAAACTATAAGATTAGTGATTATCAAGGAACTTTTGCAGTGATTTCTACCGTTACGAATCCCTTCTGCGACAGTTGTAATCGATTACGTCTAACAGCTAATGGTAGGCTAAGAAATTGTTTGTTTTCAGATAAGGAGCAAAGACTCCTTGAATTGTTTCGTTCTGGAGCATCTATAGAGCCGGTCATAGCCAAGTCTGTTGGCATGAAAAAAGCGGTTAGAGCAGGTTTAGATTCTCCTGAGGAGTTCGAGAATTATCAGAATCATCAGAACAACCGATCGATGATCAAAATTGGCGGCTAATCTAGATTTAGATTTTGGTATTGTTCGTAGGTATCGATATCGATCAGGCTGTCTGATGGCGCCTTCACGGCTTTAACCATCGATAGATTATTTTGAATAATTGATTTAGCCCCTTCGTCTCCGGTGAGTTTACTTAATGCCTTAAAGTGATTCGATTTGAAAAGTGTGGGGATTCCTTTCCATCCGACCTCTGATAAGGATTGAATAATACTAAAATCTGTTTTGCTTGCTGTAGAAAGTAAGTTTTCAAAATGATCAAGGGGTATGAGTGGTTGATCAATTGCGCAAACTAGAATCGCATCGATTTCTGGGTTGGCGTTTCGAATGCTAGTAGTCCCGAATGCGATAGAGGATCCCATCCCTTTCTCGAAGTCTTTGTTGAGAATTAAGCGAACTTCTTTTGAGATCGCCGAATTGGAGATGGCATCGGCATAGGCTCCTAAAACGATAGTGATGGGAAGACCTAATTCTTTCAAGCGATCAATTTGATAGCTGATTAGCGGTTGCCCTTTGATCGAAAGCAGGGCTTTTGGCTGGCCCATTCTTGAAGATTTCCCGGCAGTGAGCAAAAGTATTTCTGCCTTAATCATGAATAGCTCCCGATTTGTCTTTTAATGAAATCAATTCGGCTGATCGAGTTACGGCCAAGATCTCGCTAATGATCGAGATCGCAATTTCTTCGGCAGAAATGGCACCGATGTTTATCCCAGCGGGTCCTCTGAGAAGATCAATAAAGGTGTCGTCGGTTTCTGGTTTAAATTCTAGTACTTGTTCGATCAGACGTTCTCGGCGATGTGCGGGTCCTAATAGGCCGATATAGGCTGGGCGTTTCTCGGTGAGTTCAAGCAAATACTGTACATCTTTACTAATACTATGGGTCATAAGTATTACCGCTGATTTTTCGTGAATCGGGAGATTGCCGACTTCTGAAAAGAGTGGAGTACGTAGAGATGATGCACCCTTAAAATCTTCAATAGTCTTTTGCTCATCGGCTGGAGCAATTAGAGTGATTCGCCATCCTAATTTCGATGCTATTTCAGCTAATATAACGCTGTCGTGTTCGGCTCCAAAAATGAAGAGTTCAAAAAGCGGATCTAATTTCTGCTTAAAACAATCTCTACTTTTTGGATCGATAGAGGTATGTATCGGATAGTCTTTTTCATCGATAGTTAAGATACTCCCTGAGCCCGGATTTACACCTACCTCGAGAGGGTAGAAGGTATTTACTGTAGTTGTTAATCTCGCTTCAAGATG
>DAIPYN010000038.1:4813-11636 GCA_036782715.1 Flavobacteriaceae bacterium | reverse complement strand
CCTCAGAATGGTCTCTAGCTCCATTCAATCCGATGACTTCCCGAGGGGTTAACCCATCGACTTCTTCCGCCAAGCCAATAAGCTCGTCAGATTTACTTATTGAGACTGAGGTGGATGACAGCGCCTACGCTTACATCGTTGATGCATTAGATTATAATGTCCCCGCGTTTACTTATGCCCTTCAAAAGCATGGGGTTGTACCTATGGCAGCTTTTAAGCCTTTTGAGGTAAATACCGAAGGGGGTAAAGTAAACTTTAGTTACGGATCACTAGTCATTCCGGTGTCACTGCAAAAACTATCTAAAGAGGCTCTAGCTAAGATAGTAGCACGTGAAGCTTCTCGATTTAATCTGAAAGTACATTCGGCAACCACCGGATGGAGTACTTCAGGCATAGACCTTGGTAGCCGTTCTATGCGACCACTGAAACAGCCTAAAGCTGCAATGATCATTGGCACAGGAACTCGATCTTATGAAGCGGGTGAAATTTGGCATTTATTAGATACTCGAATTGACATGCCTATTACCAAACTCCCTGTTCGCAATCTATCGAGAGTTTCACTTGATCCTTATAACGTACTGGTTTTAGTGTCGGGTAATTATCCAGAGTCCTTTCAAAAAAGATTAAAAGATTGGGTGTCTAGAGGAAACACACTAATCACTATTGGAACAGGCTCATCTTGGGCGATCAATTCTAAATTGGTTAATGAGACCACTCTTGAAAAAGTAAAAGATTCGACCACCCAGTTACCTTATGTTGAGGCCAGCGAACACCGTGGTAGAGAATCGCTCGGAGGAGTATTTATCAAGGCTAAAATCGACCGAACGCATCCGGTTGCCTTCGGATATTCTTCAGATGAACTCGTTTTTTACAAGAACAATACGGTATGGTTATCACCTAGTGAGAACGCCTATTCAACAGTGGCTAAATACACAGAGAACGCCCATATTGATGGATATATTTCTAAAAAGAACCGTAATGAATATCTCTCCAAAGCTGCGTCGATTTTAGTAAGCTCGGTGGGTTCAGGAAGAGTGGTGATGTTTGCTGATAACCCGAACTTTAGAGGAACCTCTTATGGGATGAATCGGTTTTTCTTAAATGCACTATTTCTTGGTCAGCATATTCGTACACCATAATTACTGCCTTTTGGTAAGAAAGTCTTTAGCCTCTTGAATATCGCTTAGAGGTTGAAGGCAAGTATTGTCGATACAGATATAGATCAAAGTTTCATCAGCTACAAAGCGATTTTTAAATAGAGGTGATTCTTCACTCTCCTCGCTGCTATGCAATGTCAAGGTATTGGCAAATTGCTTGATCAATAGTTCTTCGGCAAAAGATTTAGCCTCTTCACCCATTACCACAACCTCATAAAAAGGATGCTGACTATGAAGAAGATTATTGGCCCAACTTGGGAAGAAACCGATGCTTTCACTCACCCAAGGCTGAATAGCCATGACCATTGCTTCATGACGTTTCTTATACGATTCTACCCCTGTGATATGTGAGAGGTGATAAAGAGTTGTTGAAAGTGATGCGTTCGGATTAGGTAAGACCCCATCACTTGAATTAATAATCCTAGGAACACCACTCGATAGGTTTTTGGAGCTATTGGCAAATAGTTGAGATTCACTCATTTCAAAACGATCGATAGCCTCATCAGTAAGTTCGATAGTAGCATTGAGGTAGTTCGTTTTTCCAGTGACTTGGTAGGCCGTTAGTGCAGTCTTTGCTAAGAAAGCATAATCTTCTAAAACGGCATCACTAGTAGGATCTCCGGCCACATGCTTCAGAGATTTTGAATCACTGAGAACTGCATTTAACGAAGCCTTTGCCTGATCTAAAATTGCAGTCTCACCCGAGGCCAAATAATAGTAGAATAGCCCTTCTATCGTTAGTGCATTCCACGAAATGATAACCTTATGGTCAATCTCAGGAGGAACTTTAGATGCTTGTATTTCATTCAAGGTCTTTATGATTGAACTACTTAACGGCTGAGCGGGTAAATGAAAGGAGTCTGAATCAAACTCAAACCTCGTAATCGTATTGAGTATTTCTTCTTCGAATTCTTCTTTAGAAAACAAATAGTAATAGCCTTCTCTTCCTTCACTTTCGGCATTTTGTGAGGCAGAAAAGAGTTCTGAATCTAGTTTCAATACTTCGAATAGATATTTTGAAATTAGTGATGCGGTTTCTAAAAAGAGCGGTTCATTATACTTTAGGTAAGCCCTCGAATAGAGTTTGAGTAATTGTCCATTATCATAGAGCATCTTTTCAAAATGGGGGATGTGCCATTTGTCATCGGTACTGTACCTAAAGGCTCCTCCATTAAGCGGATCTATGAGACCTGATTGCGCGATCCTTTTTAGCGTAGAGACAATAAAGTCTTCGATTTCTGCTGAAGGGTTTAGCTCGTTATAATCTAGCAGAAACTCAAGTTGAGGCGGATTTACAAATTTCTCCTCTGCGCGAATTCCCCCGTAATCAAAGTCCCATTTTGACATCCAGGCTTTAAGACTTGACGCTAGTTCTTCTTTATCTAAAAGCTCAGAATTGTCGGTTACTTCAATGGGCTGTGTTTGATTGACGACCCCTTCTTTGACCATTCTAGCAAAATCAAACAATCGATCTTTATTTTTTTCTAATTGATTGATGGTTTTGTTCAAAACTTCAATCCACTCTTCCTTACTGTGATAGGTTCCTGCGTAAAAGGCCTCACCTTCAGGGGTGGCAATGATATTTAGTGGCCATCCGGCAGGGCTTCCTGTGATTAGTTGGGCGGTAGTGAGGTAGTAGAAATCGATATCTGGCTTTTCTTCGCGATCTACTTTGATCGAGATGAAGTTTTGATTCATAAGGTCAGCAACCTCGCTGTCAGAAAAAGACTCACGCTCCATGACGTGACACCAGTGGCAAGAGGAATATCCGATGCTGATGATAATTGGTTTCTGCTGTTCTTTAGCGATCGATAAAACCTGCTCGTTCCAAGCTTGCCAATGAACCGGATTTTCTGCGTGTTGCAAGAGGTACTCGCTTCGCTCTAAATCGAGATTGTTTCTGTGAATAGTCGATTCGTTTTCGGTGCAAGAATTGAAGAGTAGAAAGAGTACCGCTACGAAACTAAGATGCCAGCTATAATTTTTTAACATTTCAATATTTTGTAAGTTGCAATCATGGCGAAACATCTCCTCTTTTTAAGCGCAATTATACTGCTAACTTCCTGTTCAGAGCAAAAAGATACCATTTTTGAAAAATTGGAATCTTCAGATACTGGCTTAGTCTTTGAAAATCTATTAACGCACAATGTTTCTAATCGACAAAACCTGTTCGACTACGACTACTTTTACAATGGAGCAGGTGTTGGGGTAGAAGACCTAAATAATGACGGATTATTAGATGTGGTTTTCGCTGGTAATCAAGTCGAAAACAAACTTTTTTTTAACCAAGGAGACTTTGTGTTTCGTGACGCTTCTGAATCTTCAGGAATACAAATCGGAAACCAATGGTCTAATGGAGTAACCTTCAGCGACATTAATGCTGATGGTTTCATGGACATTTATATTACTCAAGGAGGGCCCAATGATCGTAAAGATCGTGCCAACCTCTTATACATTAACAATGGAGATGAGACCTTTAGCGAAGAGGCTGCGACTTATGGTTTAGATGATAGAGGAGAGAGCACCCATGCTGTTTTCTTTGACTATGATCGTGATGGGGATCTCGATTGCTTTGTATTAAATGAAAATGAACTTTACGGTTATGACCCATTAAGTCTGTATGCATATCTAGAAGCACATCCCGAAGATCGCGAGTTTAACACCTCTAAACTTTATGAGAATAAGGAAGGGGTGTTTGTAGATGTCACTCTTGAAGCCGGTCTCTTGTCACCAGTCTTTGGACTTGGCCTCGTAGCTTCAGATATTAACAAGGATGGATGGATTGATCTTTATGTAGCCAGTGACTACTACATTCCTGATGCACTGTATATCAATCAAAAAGATGGCACCTTTAAAGATGAAATACAGTCGTTTACTCAGCATATTTCGTTTTATGGAATGGGTGTAGATATCGCTGATTTTAATAACGATAGTCATCAAGAAATATTCGTGCTAGATATGGCCGCGGCAGATCATAAGCGATCAAAAACTCTGATGGCTTCGATGAATACCGATCGATTTGACTTTCTTGTCAACGATCTAGACTATCATTACCAATACATGTACAATACCTTTCAGCTCAATCATGGCAATGGAAGTTTTTCAAATATTTCCCATGCTACTAAGACGGCAAGTACCGATTGGAGTTGGTCAGTGCTCATGGAAGATTTTGACCTAGATTCTGATAAAGATCTTTTTATAACCAATGGATATCGCAGGTATGCACTCGACAATGATCTTCAAAATCGAGTCAATGAGGAGCGCATGCGTTATCGTGGAAATATCCCCGTTTCAGTTAAAGAAGAGCTATACGAGTCTATGCCATCTGAGAAATTGCCTAATCTGCTGTTTGAAAACCAGGGTGATTTTAAATTAATAGATCGTGCCGAAAAATGGGGGCTGGGCGCACCTACCTTTTCTAACGGGATGGCTGTGGGAGATTTAGATAACGACGGAGACCTCGACATGATCATTAATAATATCGACACGGAGGCCTTTGTTTACCGAAATACAAGTGTTGAAAATCAGAGAGGTAATTATTTGGTTGTCGATACTCGTTCAGATCTTGGCGAGGATTATCCTAAAGTAGAGTTATGGACGGGTGATGAGTACTACTTTGAAGAAGTTAAAAGGGTGAGGGGATATCGCTCTTCCCAAGAAAATAAAGCCTATTTCGGATTAGGTGATGCAAGCGTTATTGACCGACTAAGAGTGGTTTGGCCTGATGGGTCAGAGATTGTACAAACCGAATTAAAGACCAATCAGCGCTTAACGATAGATAAACCAGAGCATGCTTCCAACACTATTCCAGATTCGAGTGAGCTTGAATCTACTCTAATTGCTGAGGTGACTGCATTGGACATAACTCATGAGGAAAACCCCCTTAACGAGTTTGAAAAAGAAATCCTTCTGCCATATGCACAGTCTACACAGGGGCCATTTCTAACTCGATTTGATGCTAACGGAGATGGGCTTGAAGATGTTTGGGTGTCTGGATCTAGTGGCTCAGCGGCGCAACTTCTTCTTCAGCAAGGCGGTAAATTAGTTGCTAGCGTACAGCTCAGTTTCGAGGATGACCGTGTGTTTGAAGACGCAGATGCGGTGGCTTTTGATTTTGAAGGAGATGGAGATCAAGATCTATTTGTAACTAGCGGAGGAAACGACTTCGGATCGTATTCTTCTTATTATCAAGACCGGTTGTATTTAAACAATGGTAACGGTATATTCTTTCGTCATAGCTCAGAAGTTCTTGAAGAAAATCGAGAGAACGGTAAACAGGTAGTTGCAATCGATATTGACTTAGACGGTGATCAAGATATCATTGTTGGCAATCGAATTATACCAAAAAACTATCCAAGACATGCGCCTTCAATTCTTTATGAAAACCAAGGGGGAAGATTGGTAAATGTTACAGAAGATAGAACCACAGGCTTCGACACTTTTGGTATGGTCAATGATATTGCGGTGGTTGATTTAAATGGAGATGGCTATAAGGATATCATGATGCTCGGTGAATGGACCGGTATCGGGATCTGGATGAATAATAAAGGGATTCTCGAATATCAGTCAGAACATCCGTTAAAAGATCTTACCGGCTGGTGGCATAGCTTAACACCAGTAGACTTAGATCAAGACGGATTGATGGATTTTGTTGCTGGCAATGTAGGTAAATCGATCAAATTCAAAACATCGAAAGAGAAGCCGTTCAAGATTTATGCGAATGATTTCGATGAAAACGGCTCCCCTGATATTGTGTTGAGTAAAGTGTATAATGACACTTATGTGCCGGTAAGAGGTAAGGAATGTTCTACCCAACAGATGCCTTTTATTAGCAATAAATTCAAAACTTATGAAGCCTTTGCTTCTGCAAGCTTGGACGATATCTATGGTGAAAAGTTAACAGAAGCCTATGAGCGCGAAGTCATTACTTTCGAAAGTGTTCTCCTTAGAAATAAAGGCGAATTGAACTTTGAAGTAGAAACACTGCCTTTTGAAGCTCAATTATTCCCCATATTGAGTGCCGAAGTAATCACTAATGAAGATGAGAAAAGACAGCTACTTCTTTTCGGAAACATCTACAACACAGAAGTAGAAACTCCTCGATTAGACGGAGTAGGTGCACTGCCTATCGCGCTTTTTGAAAACGGTCAACTAGACCAGAATATTCCTAGCGACCAGTTTATTAAGATTCAGGGTAACATTAAATCATCTGTTTTCTTACCTTCAATGAATGCGGTAATTGTCGGTTTGAATGATGATTATCTACATCAACTTAAATTGAACTACTAATGAAAAGAACTCATTCAATTTTGGGCTTACTCGGTCTTATGATCGTAGCGAGCTGTACTACCCAAACGGAGACTTTAGAGGAAAAAGCTCGACGAATTCATGAATCAGTGATCACCATTGACACCCATGATGATATCAATGTGGCCAATTTTACCGATAGTATCAATTACACCCAGCGTTTGAATACTCAAGTGAATCTCCCAAAAATGGACGAAGGTCAGCTTGATGTAGCTTGGCTTATCGTCTACACGGGGCAAGGTGATTTAACTGAAGAAGGTTATGCTAGTGCAGAGATGAATGCAATGTCTAAGTTTGACGCTATTCACCGTTTGGTTGAGGAATATGCTCCTGATCAAATAGGTCTTGCGACTTCTTCT
>DAIPYN010000038.1:0-4713 GCA_036782715.1 Flavobacteriaceae bacterium | reverse complement strand
ATGCGTCAAATGATTGCCTTGTCAAAAGCCCCCATTATTGCCTCGCACTCGTCAGCTCGTGCGCTTTGTGATCATTCAAGAAATCTCGATGATGAGCAGTTGTTCTGGATGAAAGAGAACGGGGGCGTCGTTCAAACCGTAGCCTTTTCTTCTTATCTGAATACGGAGAAGCACAATGCTCGCAACGAATACATGCAGGCTATTAGAACTCGTCTGGCAGCAGAGAAAGGTTTAGAGTGGTATAATCGTTCTGAACTTAGAAATCTAGACGCCGATAAGAGAACTGCTTTTATGAGTTATTATCGTGAAATTGTAGCTGAGGCAGATGAGTTAGTTGCTAATGATCCAGAGGCTCCAACGGGAGTAACTGTTACTGATTTTGTAGATCATATTGATTATATGGTAAACCTCATAGGAATTGACCATGTAGGTATTTCTTCAGATTTCGATGGCGGAGGTGGAGTAGGCGGATGGCAAGACGCTTCAGAGACTTTTAATGTAACCTTAGAGCTCGTAAAGAGAGGCTACAGCGAAGAAGATATCCAAAAGCTTTGGGGAGAAAATCTCCTTAGAGTTCTAGATGAGGTGCAGGCTGTAAGCACACAATGGCAATCATAATTTTGTTAGTTCGCTGATTTTGTGTATCTTAAAGATTCTCTACTATTGAGACAAGCACGGACAAGATGCATATTGGAGGTCATTACCTCCCTTAAGTGAAGTATCTCGTCTGTGCTTTTTTAATTAAGTTTATTACTATGGGACAAACAAGAAGAGACTGGTTAAGATCATCCCTGGGAATTGGGGGGTTATTAGTTACTCCATCTACGTTGCTTTCAGCAAAGGAAATTGCCGATTACAATCCACGACCTTTAGAGAGTGTCGTTCGACTGAGTTCAAATGAGAACCCTTATGGTCCTTCGAAAAAGGTTCAAGAGTCGATCATTAAGGCATTTGATCACGCATGTCGATATCCTTATGAGTACAGTGATGCACTCGCAGAAAAGCTTGCAAAAATACATGGAGTAGCCCCTGAAAGTATTATTATAACCGGCGGTTCAACAGAAGGTCTTAAAATTACAGGGCTCACTTTTGCCCACAGTGGAGGGGAGATTATTGCTGGCCAGCCTACTTTCTTAGCAATGATGGATTATGCTAAGGGATGGGATGCGACTATAAACTGGGTTCCTGTAGGAGAAGATAAAGGATACGACTTAAATGAAATTGAAAAGCGTATCAGTTCAAAGACCAAATTGGTATTCTTATGCAACCCTAACAACCCAACTGGTACTTTACTGCCGGCTAAATCTTTGACCGATTTTTGTAATTCAGTAAGTGAGAGAACGATCGTTTTCTCAGATGAAGCTTACTATGATTTTATAGAAGAAGATCATTATCCTTCTATGGATACACTGGTAAGACAGGGAAAGAATGTGATCGTCTCGAAGACATTTTCTAAGGTTTATGGTCTTGCGGGAACGAGGATAGGATACCTTATCGCTCCGCCTCATTTAGCGCAACAAATACGTAAGAATGTGGTAGCTATGAGTAATGTACTTGCAATTGCCGCTGCAGAAGCTTCTTTAGAAGATCGTGATTTTTATCAGTTTTCACTTGAACAAAATCGCAAACAAAAACAGCGTATTTACGATTTACTTGACCACCTTCAGTTAGATTATGTGCGCTCAAGTACCAACTTTATCTTTTTTCATTCGAATAGAGATATCAGGGAATTAGGTCCTGAAATGTTAGCTAAGGGGGTGCGAATCGGCAGACCTTTTCCTCCATTTTATGATTGGTGTCGTATAAGCACTGGAACCGCAGAAGAGGTCGATCTATTTATAAAAGGAATGCTTGAGGTATATAATGGATAGTTAAACTTTTGAGAGTTGTATAACAGCTTCTGAAAAGCGATTTAACTCGTCGAAAGTGGTGAATACATTAGGGGTGATTCTGCACCCTTGAACGTTAGCATAATCAATGGCTACGGTGAAAATGTCAAACTCGTCGAAGAGTCTTTTTGCCATTTCTGCAGGTTTCAGGTTTTTAACACCAACATTCGCAATTCCACAGGCCCTTTCGTTGCTCCAAGGGGTATTGATTTGAATATTCTCAATGCCCTGAAGATTTTTCATCCAGTATTGTCTTAGCTGACTAAGGCGTTGTTCTTTGCGTTTAATACCCATCTCGTTTAGGTAGTCTATGGCATTTGCTATACCAAGGGTAATGTAGGCCGGGTGCGTCCCTAAATGGTTTAACCTGCGAATTTGGGTAAGGTCTTTTTCGTAGTCTGCAAGCAAAGGCCAGATTTTTGGTCGATGTTCATCTTTGATGTAGAGTAGGCCATTACCTAAGGGGGCAGCCAACCACTTATGAAGACTAGAACCATAGTAATCACAATTTAATTCTGCGATTTTAAAATCAAAGTGTCCAACGCAGTGAGCGCCATCAACCAAAACTTCTACACCATGGGAGTGTGCCATATCGCATATCTTTTTGATTGGGAGTATTTGCCCTGTGATATTGATCATGTGACATACCATAATCAACTTAGTCTTTGAGGTAATTTTCGACTCGTAGAGAGCAATTATTTCATCATCATCTTTCGGATGATTAGGCACAGATACCACATCTAACTGTACCCCATGTCGTTTCGAAATTTGTTCGAACATGAGCTGCATAGCACCGTAATCTTGTTCCGCATAAATGGCGTGATCTCCTGCCTCCCAAGGAAATCCAGAAATCACAAGGTCTAATGATTCAGTAGTGTTTCTTGTTATGGCTAAGTCTTTTGGGTTACATCCGACAAATTCGGCCAACTTCTCGGTTACCTCTTTTCGGTCGATATCGAGCTGATTTCTCATGTAGTAAGACCCTTCCTTGTTCACCCGTTCGAGGTGTTCGTTAACCTTTCTTAAGGTAGGAGTAGGAATGATATTATAGTAACCACTCTCTAAATTGATATAGTCCTCTTTTAAGTGGTAATCTTGCCGAACTCTTTTCCAAAGAGCCTCTCCTTTCAAAGCTGAAAGAGGCGTATTGTACTGATCTTGCTTTAGATCAAATGAACTTAGGAGTGGAGTGGCAAGTACTGCAGCTGTTGATCTTAAAAAGTTTCTTTTATTCATAATCTGAATCAACTTTAGGTGTTAACAAGATACAATTCATTCTTATTGAATAAATTACTGGTTTATTTTAGGACCTCATATGTGTTTAAAAGATTTATTAGAGTATCGCCGTTCTGTAAGAGTGTACGATCATGAGAAACCAATCGATGCTGACCAGGTAAGAGATTGTTTAGAGCAGGCCACACTTGCTCCCAATAGCTCAAATCTTCAGTTATGGGAGTTTATACATATCACTGATAAGAGCTATAAAGATGCACTTACTGATGCCTGCCTTGGGCAAACAGCGGCTTCAACTGCTGATCAGTGGGTGGTATTTGTCACTCGACAAGATCTGCATCGAAAGCGCGCTCAGTTTGTTCTCAATTTTGAAAAAGGAAATATTGACAGAAATAGCCCTGCCGCTCGAAAAGCGAAACGAATTGCGGTTCGAGAGACTTATTATGGTAAGCTCATGCCTTTTCTTTACAGCCGCCTCTTTCGACTAATGGGGGTATTTAGATGGTTAGTAGTAACCGTCATGGGATGGTTTAGACCGGTGGTTAGAGAGGTGACTGAAACCCATATGCGCGGAGTTGCTCATAAATCTTGTGCTCTTGCCGCGCAAACCTTTATGCTTGCCATGGCGGAGAAGGGATATGATACTTGCCCTATGGAAGGGTTTGATAGTCGTAGGGTAAAGCGACTTCTGAATCTTCCTAATTCGGCAAAAATCAATATGATTATCTCGTGCGGAATTAGAAAAGGAAATGAGGGTATCTGGGGTGAGCGTTGCCGTGTTCCTTTTGATGAGGTTTACCGGCGAATTTAGTTTTCATCAAGAAAAATTGATTCGATCGGAAGCCCAAATAGTTTCGCCATTTTAAATGCAGTGTTCAAGCTGGGATCGAACTTTTGTTTTTCAATCGCATTGACTGTCTGCCTCGAAACTCCAATAATTTCGGCAAGATCCTCTTGAGTATATCCCTTTTCTTTTCTGAGCTCTTTTACTCGGTTATTCATGAGTACCGCTTTGTGTTAATACCCATAGCAACTCCGTAGGTGATACCGATGATCCCAACTAAAATACCAATCTCTGCATCTGACTGGATAATATTTTTCTGATCTAATAAGGAATAGGTTAAGCCGACGATTACCGCAACTCCAAGAGTCAAAGCCATAGCTTCAAGGTGAATTTTACGCTCTAATTCATCATAATGATTGTAGAGATTTCGATTCGCCCATATCATTAAGGCTCCGTTTATAAAGTTGATCACAATTGAGACAATCGTCAATGGACTATCTGCCGCCCAAATAAATTCAGGCCCAAAAGTAGCTAGGGCTAAAGTTGCCACCCAAGTCCAAGTCCATATGGCTAATTGGGTCATTCTCTTCTTACGTTCTTCTTTCATTTTGTAAAGTTTATTTGACAAAAGTAGAAGTTTTTATATAAATGTCAAGTTTTATTTACATTATATTTTTAAGCTCTTCGGTCGATTTGATTTCTTTCATTGTAAATTCGCAACGTATAAGGGTGTTTAGCTCAGTTGGTTTAGAGCGCTACCTTGACAGGGTAGAGGTCACAGGTTCGAATCCTGTAACACCCACTAAA
>DAIPYN010000037.1:0-12189 GCA_036782715.1 Flavobacteriaceae bacterium | reverse complement strand
GGGGCACAAGAAATAGGGTCAACAGCTATATTATTGGCCATTAGTCTGGGAATCTTATATATTCGCAGGGCTGAACTTGCTCGAAAATAGATTAGATATGCAGAATTTTTATTTCCTATTAGGTGCGCTAGTTGTGGTCTATTTATTTCTTCTAGTTCAAATGAAAAGACGAAATAAAAAACGGCAAGAACGTCGATTTTTAAAGGACAAGCGAAGAGATTAACCAATATTTAACAACGATTTTTTGAAAAGGAGTAGGTAGATAGCATCGAACTTCTATTTTTGCAAAAAATTAAACCTAAAAATATATGTACTGGACGTTAGAACTTGCCTCTTATTTAAGCGATGCGCCTTGGCCTGCTACTAAGGATGAGCTTATCGACTATGCCATTAGAACAGGTGCACCTCTTGAGGTTGTTGAAAACCTTCAGTCAATGGAAGAAGAGGGCGAAGAAATTTACGAATCAATCGAAGAAATCTGGCCTGACTACCCTTCTGAAGAAGACTACCTTTGGAATGAGGATGAATACTAACCGTATTTATCGAAAACACTTCAATCAAAGCCTCTACAAGAGGCTTTTTTAATTAAATTTATCGTCACTACAATAAGTACGCGAAAGAAAGAAATATGGGGATCGTAAACAAGATTTTAAAAGTATTCGTCGGAGATAAATCAGAAAAGGATGTAAAATCGTTGAGACCCCTAGTCGAAGCGGTTAAAGAAGCTGAAAAGGAACTTGAAAACTTTGATTTAGACGAACTAAGAACACAATCTGCAAATTTCAAAAAAGAGATTAAACAGGCTACCGCTTCAATTACCGAAGAAATAAATGCCCTTGAGCAGCAAATTGAAGCTACCGAAGATATCGATGCGCGTGAAGCACTTTACCAAGAGATCGATACTTTAGAGCACTCGAAAATTGAACAAGAACAACAGGTTCTAAACGATCTTTTACCCAAGGCATTTGCTTTGGTTAGAGAAACCGCAAAAAGATTTAAAGAAAACCAACATCTATCTGTATCGGCCTCTGTGTTCGATCGAGAGCTTTCGGCTAGAAAAGAATATGTAACCATTGAGGGTGAACAAGCTATTTGGAAGAATTCATGGAATGCTGCTGGGAAAGAAGTAGTTTGGGATATGGTGCATTACGATGTTCAGCTCATTGGGGGTATCGTTCTGCATCAAGGTAAAATTGCCGAAATGCAAACCGGAGAGGGTAAAACCTTAGTAGCCACCCTTCCTGTATTTCTAAATGCTTTAACAGGCCGAGGAGTTCACTTAGTAACAGTGAACGATTATCTAGCCAAACGAGATAGTCAATGGATGGCACCTATATTTGAATTCCATGGATTAAGCGTTGATTGTATCGATCTTCACCAACCCAACTCTGCTGAACGAAAAGCGGCTTATACCGCAGACATCACTTATGGTACCAATAACGAATTCGGATTTGATTACCTGAGAGATAACATGGCCCATCAACCTACCGAACTCGTTCAGAGAAAGCCACATTATGCAATCGTGGATGAGGTTGATTCTGTACTTGTAGATGACGCTCGAACTCCGCTAATTATCTCAGGGCCAGTACCAGAAGGAGAACGCCATGAATTCGACGCCTTAAGACCAGTAGTTGCAGATCTCGTACAACAACAACGAAGCTATCTAACCAATTTATTAGTAGAGGCCAAAAAACTCATTCAAAGTGGCGAAACTACCTCAGGTGGATTTAAACTCTTACAAGTGCATCGAGGTCTTCCAAAGAACAAAGCGCTAATCAAGTTTTTGAGCGAGGAAGGTGTTAAGCAACTTTTACAAAAAACAGAAAGTCTTTACCTACAAGATAATGGTAAAGAAATGGCAAAGGTTGATGCCGACCTCTGGTTCACTATTGATGAAAAAACCAATCAGATCGAACTTACCGAAAAAGGAATTCAGACCTTATCTGCCGGTCAAGATGAACATTTCTTCATTCTCCCTGATATCGGAAGTGAAATTGCTAAGATCGAAAGTGCCGGCTTACCTATTGAAGAAGAAGCCGACCGTAAGAAAGCACTCTTTAGTGATTTTTCAGTAAAAAGTGAGCGAATTCACACCCTAACTCAACTTCTTAAGGCCTACACCCTATTCGAAAAAGATGTAGAATATGTGGTGATCGACAATAAAGTTAAAATTGTCGATGAACAAACCGGTCGTATTATGGAAGGACGTCGCTATTCTGATGGCCTCCACCAAGCGATTGAAGCCAAGGAAAAGGTGAAAATTGAAGCACTTACACAGACCTTTGCAACGGTTACTCTTCAGAATTATTTCAGAATGTATCACAAGTTGTCGGGAATGACCGGTACTGCGGTAACTGAAGCAGGGGAATTCTGGGAAATTTACCAATTAGATGTGGTTGAAATTCCTACCCATCGCCCGATTGCGAGAGAAGACCGAGAGGATCTGATCTACAAAACAAAACGAGAAAAGTACAATGCAATTATCGAGGAGGTTGTAAAACTGTCAGAGCAAAAAAGACCTGTTCTTATTGGTACGACTTCGGTAGAAATCTCAGAATTACTTTCTAAGTTACTGAGTGTTAGAAAAATAAAACACAACGTACTCAACGCAAAGTTGCACCAAAAAGAAGCAGATATTGTTGCCGAAGCTGGAAACCCAGGAGTCGTAACCATAGCGACAAATATGGCAGGTCGTGGAACCGACATTAAGCTCTCAGAAGGGGTAAAACAATCAGGTGGTTTAGCAATTATTGGAACAGAAAGGCATGATTCCCGTCGAGTAGACAGGCAGCTTCGAGGTCGTTCAGGAAGGCAAGGAGACCCAGGAAGTTCACAGTTCTATGTTTCTTTAGAAGATAATTTGATGCGTTTATTTGGTTCTGAGCGAATGGCGAAAATCATGGACCGAATGGGACTCGAAGAAGGTGAGGTCATTCAGCACAGCATGATGACTAAATCTATTGAGCGCGCACAAAAGAAAGTGGAAGAAAACAACTTTGGTATTCGTAAACGACTTCTTGAGTATGATGATGTAATGAATGCTCAGCGAGAGGTTATATACAAGCGCAGAAAACACGCCCTATTTGGCGAGCGACTGAAAGTAGATATCGCTAATATGATTTTCGATACTGCTGAGTCCATTGTAGAGCAAGCGAAGAATTCTTCTGATTACAAGCAGTTTAGCTATGATTGTATTCAAGTTTTCGGGATTGTTGAAGCGATTAGTGAAACAGAATTCGACAAAGGTTCAATAACCGAACTGTCACAGAAGCTTTATCAAAAAGCATTCAAGGCATATAGTGATCAGTTAGCGAGAAGTGCTAATCAGGCGTTTCCTGTTATTGAGGAAGTATTCAAAAATCCAAATAATCAATTCAAGCGAATTGTGGTTCCATTCACCGATGGTAATCGTACCCTTCAAATCGTTACCGATTTAGAGAAGGCTTTTGAATCAAAGGGTAAATCACTGATTTCAGACTTCGAAAAGAATATTGCATTAGCACTCATTGATGAGACTTGGAAGAACCATTTACGTAAGATGGATGAATTAAAGCAATCGGTGCAGCTAGCCGTTCATGAGCAGAAAGATCCGCTTCTGATCTACAAGTTTGAAGCCTTTGAGTTGTTTAGGACGATGATTGATGGTGTTAATCGAGATTTAATCAGCTTCTTGTTCAAAGCAGGAATACCTACAAAAAGCCCTGAAGGAGTTAGAGACGCTTCGAAAGTGCAACAACCTAAACGGGAAAAGCTGAATCTTTCTAAAGAGGAAGTATTAAACAGCGATGAGTTGGCAAGTCAAAATCGTGCTGCGGGTGCATCTGCCACTGGGACAAGACCAAAAGTAGAAACCGTTGTTCGTCAACATCCAAAAATTGGTAGAAACGAAAAAGTCATTATTCTGAATCCGTTAAGTGGAGAAGAAAAAGAAGTGAAATTTAAACAAGCCGAGCCGCTCCTGAAATCAGGACAATGGGTTCTTAAATCGTAGCCTTATCAAAGATATTGCAGTCATACGTCGTGAAATGGTGCTTAGATTTAACTATCTAGGAATTCTAACTAGTGCAGGACTTGCGATCAACAGAGGGCTTGAATCTACCTTTGATTTATGGTTTTGGTTAATGCTCTCTTTCGCTATCCTACTCTTTGTTAATGCACGTATTTTAAAAAAACTCTAGAAATGAAACGTTTCATTCTCGTCGTCCTTCTAGCGCTTCAAGCTTGTCAAACGCAAAGCCAAACGCAACCTCAAATAACTCCCGAAAGTGTTCCCGAAGATGCATCAGTAGCCTATTTTGCCTCTGGATGTTTCTGGTGCGTTGAGGCGATCTATGAGAGTGTAGAAGGGGTCTACGAAGTTATTTCAGGATATAGCGGAGGAACAGAGAAAAACCCAACCTATCGAGAGGTAAGTTATGGGCGTACTTCACATGCAGAGGCCGTTGCTGTATATTACAACCCTAAGGTGAGGAGTTTTGCCGATTTGGTAAGTGTATACTACGCTTCGCATGACCCCACTAGTGTCAATCGACAAGGACCAGATAAAGGAAAGCAGTATCGATCAATCGCTTTTTATAAAAACGAATTAGAGAAAATGATTCTTGAATCTTACATCGATAGTATCGCCGAATACTATAGCGCCCCTATTGCAACCGAGGTGGTTCCTTTTGAGATTTTTTATCCGGCTGAGGACTATCACCAAGATTACGAAAAGAATCATCCTAACGACCCTTATATTCGATCAGTTTCAATACCCAGAATCAATCGTTTTAAAAGTTTACTTCCCGAATTTCTGAAGGAGACTAATAAGCACTAACCTTATGAGCAAAACTCCAATTACCGACCAACTTCTCTCTATTGTTGTCCCCTTATATAATGAACAGGACAATGTAGTCTTACTTACTGAGAAGATACAAGAAAGCTTAGAAGGTTATCGTTATGAAATCGTATATGTGAACGACTTTTCAACCGATGAAACGGTTCGTGTAATTAAAAAAATGGGCGATGAATCTGTTCATCTGATCGAACTAAAAAAGAATTATGGGCAAAGTTTAGCCCTTGCTGCTGGAATTGATTATGCCAAGGGAGAATTCATCATCACCATGGACGGAGACCTGCAAAATGACCCTTCAGATATTCCCGAAATGTTGCATTGGGCCATCAACGAACACTATGATCTAGTAACAGGTATTCGTCAAAAAAGAAAAGATTCCTGGTTAAAGACGATCCCCTCTAAGATCGCCAACTTCTTGGTAAGAAAAGTGACAAGTCTTGACATTAAAGATAATGGTTGTGCATTGAAGGTCTTTTCAAAAGACATTGCAAAGAACTTGAATCTTTACGGTGAGATGCACCGATTTATTACTCTTCTAGCTTTCTTAGAAGGTGCTCAAATAAAGCAAGTTCCTGTCAAGCACCACGCGAGACATGCTGGAGTTTCAAAATATGGATTAGAGCGTGTTTTTAAAGTTGTGGCAGACATGATGCTTCTACTCTTTATTCGCAAATATCTTCAACGTCCTATTCATCTTTTTGGAATTTTTGGGTTTTTCCTCATTCTTATTGGAATGGGAATTAACGGATGGCTACTAGTAGAAAAATTCTATTTTGGGAACGACATTGGACAACGTCCGTTACTGATTTTCGGATTACTATTTATACTTGCAGGTATACAACTCTTCACGGTAGGTATCATCATGGAAATGCTGATCAGAACCTATTACGAATCTCAAAATAAGCGACCTTATCGCATTGGTAGAATAAGTGTAGGGAATCAAATCCAAAGGTAGTCTGTTGAAAAAGAAGGCAATAACCGCACTAAAGGTAATCGTAAGCGGTCTCCTCTTATATTTTGTGTTTAACACGATTAATACGGGAGATTTCGTTGAGTACCTCAGCAGCCTTCCTCTCTTTACTCTATTGACTTCATTCACCCTAGTACTCGGTTCCAAGTATCTCGCCCACCTCAGACTATTAAATCTATTTAAGTCTATAGGTGCAGAAGTGCCATCGGGATATCATTGGAAACTCTATTTACAAGGGATGTTTTACAATCTATTTCTTCCTGGAGGGATTGGAGGAGATGCATATAAAGGCTATGCTATACAGAAACAGACCAGAAAATCGATTAAGCCAATCATCGGATGTCTTCTCATTGACCGCATAGGTGGTTTATACGCATTAGGCTTCTTTGGTCTAATTTTCTTTATACTAAACAGCTCTCAATTTGTGGCCTTAATCCCCTGGTCCATGTCACAGCAGTTTACTATCGCTACTGTTTTTACACTTTGGGTAATCGGCTCTATATCTGCTCATTACATTATAAAGAAATCTACTAGCTTCAACGCAAGCACCCAATTACGAACCGTTGGTTATTCTCTAATTCTCCAGGGATTACAAATAATAGCGACGTGGGTACTACTCGAAGGTCTGAGTCTTTCAGATCATACCCTAAGCTATCTATTCCTATTTACCCTCTCCTCTATCGTATCTGTATTACCCATAACTCTTGGAGGCATTGGCGCACGAGAAGTCACCTTCTTTTATGGAGCACAGATTTTAGGTGTCGAGACCAATGGTGCTGTGGCCTTATCGATCTCTTTTTTTGTGGTCAACGCCCTAGTTTCTCTTATTGGAATTTACTTCCATTTTAGGAAGCCTATGGTAACCAAACCACTCTCCGAACCTCGATAGCAGAAGACCTCGTCCTAGGCGATAAAAATTTTAGAGAGAGCTTAGTAACTCTATAATGCGGAGCGGATGCATATTCTATAGCATCAGGACGCAATGACTTCAGTCTTAGATAGGTGTCCATATCGACCAGCACATAAATCTCATGACGATCAACAAGTTCATCTACAGAACGTTCGGGTAAATGGGTTTGAAAAAAGAAATCTAAATTCCACGTGTGCTTATTCGTAGCATTTACTAATTCCACACCTTGAAGATTTAATCTTTTGCTGAAGGAGATATCCGATTGATAACCGAGTAGTTTCGGGTAAAAAACGGTAAAAGCGAGAAGATTAAAAGCAAGCACACCAGATAACAGCCAAGAGACCATAGAGACTCTTTTATGGTATAGCATCCATGATAGTATAACTAACCCCAGAAAAACTCCTGCAGCTGCATAATCGTAGAAGGGTATACAAATAAGAACCGAGGCGATCCCATAGATCGTGAAAGTAAATATAGAAAGAGACTTCCCAATTTTTTGATCGACTAATCGTAAAACTGCCGGAGCAAAAACAAGTGTAATAAGGGGTAAAAGAACATTCAAATAGTGAGGAAGCTTAAACTGGGCTAAACTCATTAACCCTAGTAATAGTGCTAAAGCAACGGTCAAACTCTTTAAAACAGGCACCTCTGAAGATTTCGATCTCAACGTTTTATATAGACCCACGATTCCAACTAAAGAGAAGGGCATAAAAGCCCATAAAAAAGTGTGAAAAAAGAAGAAAGGATCATTACCTGTCTTACCGTACCCTTCCCCACTCAATCGCTCAAAACTCTGCTCCCAAAATAAAAATTTAATACCTGAACGATTAGAAACCCCTCTAACGACAAGCTCAGGATGTAGGTCGAATTGTATGTAGTAGGCGTAAAGCACGGGGAAAAGTGAAAATAGAAATACCAGCAGTGCACCAAGGGTAGAAACTCGAAATAGCAAACTCCACTTTTGTTTGGCATTTAAAAGGGCAAGAACTACTCCCCCAATAACTACGATAGAAATTAGTCCTTTAGTAGCAAATGCAAACCCAGCAATTAAAGCACCCCACAAAAGTTGATTTAAATTCTCATCATAGATATAGCGGGCGAGATGATAGATAGCCCAAGCGACTAACCCGGTAAGAACGGCATCAGTTCGAAGATCAAAGCCTGCTAATATTATCGTTTGGGAGGCTAGAAAAACAAGGCCACTGAAATAAGCTGTTCTTTCATTGTATAAGAGCTTTGTTGTTTTGAATACGAAGTAAGCTCCAATAAACAGCAATAAAACTCCGGGAAGACGGTAACTAAATGCATGAATACCAAATAACTTCATACTGATTGCGGCAAGCCAGTAATGTAAATGAGGTTTATCAAGGTAAGGAAGCGATCCTTTGTAAAGGTGAGTAAAGTCATTCTCGATAACCATTCGACTCGCCATGACTGCAAATTGTGCCGAATCATTCTCCATTAGAGGAAGTAACATTCCAAAGAAATAGAGAATACTCAATGAAAGTAACCAGTAAATCGTTGATTTTGCTTTCAATCCCTCTTATTTAATAATATATCGGATAAATAGTTTCGAAAAAAGAATTCCCCAAAAGCTACCAAAAAATGCACCGGTAATGATATCTATCGGATAATGCACGCCGAGATAGACTCTACTAAAGGCCATTAGAAACGCCCATAACAGTAACCAGCGAACTACAGGCATATATCTTCCCAACACTCCTATAAAAAAAGTTGCAAAAGCAAAGCCGTTAGATGCGTGACCTGAAAAGAAACTGAATTTTCCCCCACAATAATCTAAATCCCGTAGCAATGGTATCATTTCAGGATCATGACAAGGACGTAGTCGCATAAAACCATTCTTAAATAAATTGGTTACCTGATCAGAAACAGTAATTAGCGCGGCAATAAAAACTAAGAGGTATAAAAAACGTTCTCTTCCCAGTTTACGGTAAGCGATCAATAGTATGAGAAGGTAAAGGGGAATACTATTCTCCTTTTTAGTGATAAAAAACCATAAAGGATCCCAAAAAGGGCTTCCCATCTTTTGAATCCACAAAAGGAGTCCTTGATCTAATTCTAGTAAAAATTCAACCATAGCTACTCGCTGCGCTCAACTTCTCGATCATAAAACTCTAAAGCTTCTTTCACAAAGTTTTCAGCCTCTTTGGGAAGTAGTTCTTCATCTTCCTCAGAGAAATCCTCAAACCATTGAATTTCATCGTTGGTCACATTAAGAATAAACCGAGGGAATTCAGTGTGAACCACAAAAACAACTTCTGGAAAATCAGAATTATCAGCAATAAGATATTTAGGTAGTGACATTAACGTTTATTTTATGGGTTACGAGATAATTAAATCGAACATACAAAAGTATCGAAGAAACAGTGAGCCCAGCTAACAAGCCCATCCAAATACCTTCGGCACCAAGATCCGTTTTTAATCCTAGATAGTAGGATATGGGAAAGCCTACTAACCAATAAGATACAAAAGTAATTACAGCAGCAACTCTCACGTCCTGCATTCCGCGAAGTGCACCAATAATTACCACTTGAATACCATCTGAAATTTGAAACAGGGCTGACCAAAGAAGCAATACACTTGCTAGTCCTAGAACATAAGCATTGTCGATTCCATTTTCTACATCTGAACTATCTAGATAAAGATGAGGCAAGTCGTTTTTAAAGATTAAAAAGAAAAGAGCAAAGCTGATTTGCAATAAGAGGGTGAGAAAAAATATAGACTGTGCTACCTCTTTCAATTTTAGATAGTCACGGCGCCCAAGTTGGTTTCCGACACGAATCATGGCAGCCACGCTTAACCCCATTCCTACCATGTAGGTCATTGAAGATAAATTTAAAGCGATTTGATTCGCCGCCTGATCAAGGGTTCCTAAAATACCGCTCAACCAAATCGCAGAAGTAAACAAGGTCACTTCGAAAAATACTTGTAAAGAAGAGGGTAAACCCAAGGCTAAGATTCGTTTAGAAAAGGTTATACTTACCCATCTTAAATTAAGGGCATTTAGGTAGGGATCATAGAATGAATCAAGGCGCAAGAAGATGACCAAAAGAATCACCATGACGATTCTCGAAATAAGGGTTCCTAAACCAGCTCCTATAACTCCCATCTCTGGAAAGCCAAACTTTCCAAAAATCAGTAGATAGTTGAATAACACATTGATCAGGTTTCCTATTAAAGAGGCGTACATAGGTATACGGGTTCTTGATAACCCATCACACAACTGTTTTAGCGCCTGAAAAATCATCATGGGAATTAGAGAGATCGCAACAATCCATAAAAAGGGTATAGCGAAAACAAGCACCTCTTTAGGTTGTCCCATTTTATTCATCAGAGGGCTGGCTGTGATAATGATAATCGTAAGTACTACTCCTACTACAGTGCATATCCACAACCCATGGCGAAGCACTTTTCTTACCCCTAATATCTTTCCGTTTCCATCGGCTTCTGCAATGAGGGGAGTAATCGCTGTGGATAGGCCTATTCCTAGTGACATCGCGATAAACAAGAAGCTATTTCCTAAAGAAACAGCAGCAAGTTCAGTAGGGCCTAATTGACCAACCATTATATTATCGGCAAAAGCCACAAAAGTATGACCAAGCATTCCTAAGATTACCGGGAAGGCTAGCTTGAAATTATAGGGAACCTCCTTGAGATATTTAGATATAGTTATCATTTGCGTTTGGCTTCTTCCCAGTATACATCCATCTCATCAAGAGTCATTTCTGATAATGACTTACCTTCTTCCCTTGCTCTTTCCTCCAAATATTGGAATCGATAAATAAACTTTTTATTGGTACGTTCAAGGGCGTTTTCTGGATTAATTTTTAAGAATCGAGCATAATTGATCAGAGCAAAAAGAATATCTCCAAATTCAGACTCCATTCGATCTTTATCGCGATTGGCCACCTCTTCAGAAAACTCTTGAAGTTCTTCTCTAACCTTATCAAAAACTTGTTCTGGCTGTTCCCAATCAAAACCAATACCGGCAGCCTTTTCCTGAATTCTTTGAGCTTTCACGAGAGCAGGTAGACTTCTCGGTACTCCTTCAAGCACTGATTTTTTACCTTCTTTAAGCTTTAATTTTTCCCAGTTTCGTTTCACCTCAGCCTCATCAGCTACAGTAACATCTCCATAAATATGAGGATGTCGATCTACTAGCTTATCACTAATAGCCTCTGCGACTTGACCGATATCGAATAACCCTTTTTCATCTCCAATTTTTGAATAAAAGGCAATGTGAAGAAGTAAATCTCCTAGCTCCTTTTTAACCTCCTGCATATCGTCATCGATAATCGCATCAGCCAACTCATAGGTCTCTTCAATAGTGAGCGTTCTGAGGGTTTGCATGGTTTGTTTTTTATCCCATGGACATTGAGCCCTAAGGTCATCCATAATTAGGAGTAATCGCTCAATCGATTTTAGTGATTCTTGGTGCTTGCTATTCATGCTTATATTAAACTTTTATTCGTTCGCTGTTGATAGTACCGGGAAGATTCCCTGAACTAACGCTAAAGCGAAGCTGAGTGTCTGATTGTATTTCAGGGAGGACAACTTCAAAGTTTAGAATCAATGCTTCCTTAGAAACAATATCAAGATCACTAACAAGCACTCGCTCTGCTAAAACTCGTTCACCCTTTAATGAATACAATAATAATTGGACAGGCTCCCTTCTAGATGAGAGAATATCAAAATCATAAGGGTTTTCAATTTTTATTTTTCCAACTAGTTGGGTTTTATCCTCGCTTAATTCGATAGTTATGGGTGTTACCTGAATTTTGTCTAGTGCATTGAACTGACGAAAACGTCTGAAGTGTATTTGAGCCCCATTTGAAGCATCAACGGTTTGGTAGAACTCTTGACCTCTTTTATTATGCACAACAAAAACGGGCTCTCCCCTGAAGTAATCTTCATAACCCCAATAATCAAATTGAGTGTTATTGAAATAATAGGTACTTAAGGTATGTGCCGGTTCTCCCGTATAAAACTGATATCTAGAGGCATTTTCATAACTATTGATAAACACTACGTTCATTCCCTTCGAAAGCTCTTGAACGTTTTCGGCCCAGGCCTTCCAATCATGTAATGGCTCGGTCTTTATCGGTAAACTTTTGGGAACAAAATCATAAACTAAATACACTCTAAAAAGTACTAAGAGTAATAAAGAAACTCTGGCCAATCGACGAAAAACGACTGCTAGTTTTTGACGATTTTCTATTACTGGAAAGGCTAAAATGATCAGAGGAACCAAAACGATACTTGTCCAGTGTTTATGTATAAAGACTCTAAATGATTGCAGGAAGAAAAAGATAAGAACACCTAACAAAACAAATAAAAGTGCTCTTGAAAAGGCATCCGAATACTTTCTGCGAAATAAAGCGTAAAGCATCGGTAAGCTAACTAAAGGCCCTAATACGAGAGGTTGACTCCCTACATAACCTAAGACATTGGACC
>DAIPYN010000036.1:0-12352 GCA_036782715.1 Flavobacteriaceae bacterium | reverse complement strand
GGAGAAGTGGCATCGATAAGTATTCAGAGTAACAATTTGGGTGAGCGAAATCGAAAAATGGCGAATCTATTTTTGGAACAGCGCATCTCTGTTTTGGATCGTCGAATAGATATTACCCCAGGAGTTGTGGTGAACTATTTTTCTACTGTAGGTACCAAGGTTTATCCAGGACTAGACTTGGGATGGCAAATTAATCCATCCTTGCGCGGGTATTTGAACTATGGAAAGACATTTAGAGTGCCCACTTTTACTGACCTTTATTACAGTGATCGAACGACTTTAGGAAATGAAAATTTACTTCCAGAAACTTCAAATGCCATAGAAATTGGACTTAGAAAAGTAAGCTTGAAGAACCAGTGGTCTGTCACTTATTTTAAGCGCAACTCCTCAAATCTTATCGATTATGTGAAGCAAGAGGAAGAGGCTTTGTTTGAGGCACAAAACATCGCTAACCTTACTACAGAAGGGATCGATTTAAATTATCGTTATCGTTTTGGTTCGTCTAACTCGTCAGCGCTCTCTTTGTCATACACCTATATGACTCAAAATTTTGGGGAAGAGGTTTTCGCCTTTTCTAGATATTCCATTGATAACGATCTAAAGCATCATTTTACAGCTCAGCTATCGGGTAGGTTAACTAAAACGACTACAGGTAGTTTGAATGTTAAATGGATTGAGCGTGCGACAGGAAGATCATATACCGTGGTAGATGCGAACTTCAATCAATCGATGGGTAATTTTAACTTACAAGTGGGCGCCTTCAACCTTCTGAATCAATCGTATTGGGAAACTAGCTTCATTCCTATGCCAAGTCGCAATTTTGGGCTAAGTCTTAACTATTCTCTTTAAGCCTTGAGTAAAAACTCGAATAGGTTCTTTTTGGCACGGTTCTTGGCATAGTGGTGTTGATTTCGGAGTAGAAATACTCCACAACCCTTTTAATGCATGAAACGATCAATTCTTTTACCTATTCTAGGAGTATCTGCGCTAATTCTTGCTGTTTTCCTGGCAAATAAGTTAGTGTCCTCGAATAAAACTCCTCAACGTACCGTTGCTAAGACTGTTAAGTCGGTTTTTGTGCATCCGGCTGAAAACACCTCTATTCCTCTTGTGGTTTCATCAAACGGAAGATTGGTTGCTAGACAACGGATCGAGTTATTTTCAGAGGTTCAGGGCGTACTTAAGTTCACTGGAAAGGCATTCAGATCGGGTCAAACCTATAAAAAAGGTGAAGTAATCTTGGCTCTAGACGATTCAGAATTTGCAGCTTCAGTTCGTTCGGCTAAGAGTAATTTTTTAAATACCCTTAGTACTTCTTTGGCAGATATTGAGCTTGATTTTCCTTCGATTTATCCGAAATGGGAGGCCTATGTAACGGCTTACAACATTGATGCTCCAACTGCAGAGTTACCTCATTTCGACTCTGAGAAAGAGCGGTTTTTTATTAGCGGAAGAGGAATTCTGAACGCATACTACAATGTTTTAAATTTAGAAGCTAGACTTGCCAAATACACGATTATTGCCCCTTTTGACGGAGCGCTTTCGTTAGCGAATGTAACCGAAGGAAGTTTGGTTAGAGCCGCTCAACCTTTAGGTACCTTCATTGAAAAGGGAGTTTTTGAAATGCCAGTTTCTGTACCTGCTACCTATGCTGAGAATTTGCGTACTGGGAAAGAGGTGACTCTACACAGTCTTGAATCTGAAACGAAATATGAGGGAACGGTAGTTCGAATTAACCCATCGATTGATCAAACTACTCAGACCATTGAGCTAACCCTTTCTGTTAGAAGTCAACGATTGCGTGAAGGTCAATATCTAACTGCTGAGATTGAAATGGAAACTATCGATAATGTGATAGAAATCGATCGTTCGCTGGTTCTTGACTCTCAGGAGATCTTCGTGGTTAGAGAAGGTTTGTTGGCTTTAGTTCCTGTTGAGGTGGTTCATTACACTGAGAATACGGCAATTGTAAGTGGAGTAGCAGAGGGTGAAAAGGTGCTATCGAAAACCTTACCTGGAGCGTTCAAGGCCCAGCCGGTGAAAATCATTGAAGACTAGTCGGATGAGAAAATTAATCTCCTACTTTATAAAATATGAGGTTGCGGTAAACATCGTGATCCTCTCATTTGTGATTTTCGGTCTCGTTGGAGCCTTTTCATTAAACTCATCGTTTTTTCCGCTCTCTGATTCGAAGAATATTTTGATATCGGTAGTTTATCCTGGAGCTTCTCCTCAAGAAATTGAAGAAGGAGTCGTGCTCAAAATTGAGGATAATTTAAAGGGACTTCAAGGAATAGACCGAGTAACTTCTACTTCTCGGGAGAATAGTGGAACTATCAACGTCGAGATTGAAAAGGGCCGAGATATTGACTTTATGCTTCTTGAGGTTAAAAATGCAGTGGATCGGGTGCCAAACTATCCGACCGGCATGGAGCCCTTAGTGGTTGCCAAGCAAGAGGTGGTGCGTCAAACCATCAGTTTCGCTATTTCTGGTGATGATATTCCACTGTCGGTTCTCAAACAAGTCGGACGCCAAGTTGAAAACGACCTCAGAGCTATCGAAGGAATTTCTCAGATTGCAATTACCGGTTATCCTGAAGAAGAAATTGAAATTGCACTGATCGAAGACCAACTCCTTGCTTATGATATCAGTTTTTCAGAGGTAGCTCAAAAGATTGCGGCTAGTAACCTTTTAATCACCGGGGGTACAGTAAAAGCTGATGCTGAAGAATATCTGATTCGAGCGAATAATCGTCAGTACTATGCCGATGAACTTTCTACCATTGTAATCAAGGCATTACCTGATGGTCGAATGTTACGTCTGTCTGATGTAGCTACGGTTCGTGATCGATTTGCAGAATCTCCGAACGCCACTTATTTTGATGGAGAACGAGCTATCACGGTAACTATTACCTCTACGAATACCGAAGATCTTATCGGAGCTGCTGAGGCGGTTAAAGAATACATCGATGTTTTTAATCAAAAGGCTTCGAATGTGAAACTTACCGTGGTAAACGATCTATCAACCACACTTACTCAGCGTACCGAATTACTCACTGAAAATGCCATTATGGGAATGATTCTCGTTCTGGTGTTTCTATCCTTATTTCTAAATACGCGTTTGGCATTTTGGGTAGCATTTGGCTTACCGGTTGCATTTTTAGGAATGTTTGTAGTTGCTCCATTCGCAGGGGTTACGATCAATGTACTTTCGCTCTTTGGAATGATCATTGTAATTGGTATTCTGGTAGATGACGGAATTGTAATTGCCGAAAACATCTATCAACATCACGAAAAAGGAAAATCACCGGTTCAGGCTGCTATTGAAGGTACCCTTGAGGTGATTCCTCCGATTGTTTCAGCTATTCTGACTACCATTCTTGCCTTTGGTATCCTTCTATTCTTAGATGGTCGAATCGGAGAGTTCTTCTCTGAAGTATCGGTGATCGTGATTTTAACTTTGGCGGTATCACTCGTCGAGGCTTTGATCATTTTACCCTCGCACTTAGCCCACTCAAAGGCTCTTAAGCCACAACAAGAACCGAAAACTTTAATCGGCAAGGGGTTTGCGAAGATGCGTGTAATTAATCAAACAGGTGACCGAGCAATGGTGTGGATGCGAGATCAATTATATACGCCTTTCTTGAAATTCGCATTAAAAAATTCATTCTTCACTTTTGCGATGTTCTTAGCGCTTTTAATAAGCACATTCGGATTCATTGGAGGAGGAATTATCCAAACCACCTTCTTCCCGAGAGTTGCTTCTGACCAGGTAAGTATTAACCTTCAGATGCCTAATGGAACGAATGAGAAGGTAACAGATTCAATCATTCGCCTTATTGAAGAGAAGTCGCTGATCGCTAATGAAGAGTTTACAGCCGCTTATCTAGAAGGTACTGGTAAACAGCTTTTCGAGAATATTATCCTAAGATTAGGGCCTGGTTCATCTACTGCGAGTTTACAAATTAACTTATTGCCCGGAGAGGAGCGTCCAGACGCCATCAAGGCGAACTTAATCACCACAAGAATTAGAGAGTTGGTTGGGCCAGTCGCTGGGGTTGAAAGTTTAATCTATGGTTCGGGCGGAAATTTTGGAGGCTCACCTGTCAGTGTTTCTCTTTTAGGAAACAACATTCAAGAACTCAAAGAGGCTAAGAATCAATTAAAGCGGGCAATGCTCGACAATGCCCTTTTAAAGGATGTTTCTGATAATGACCCTGCAGGTATCAAAGAAGTACGACTTCAGTTAAAGAGCTCTGCTTATTTACTTGGGCTCGATTTGAGAACGATTATGGCACAGGTGCGCTCGGGATTTTTCGGAGCACAGGCACTTCGTTTTCAGAGAGGTCAAGATGAAATCAGAGTCTGGGTTCGATACGATCGCGAAAATCGTTCTTCACTGGCTGATCTAGATGAGATGAGAATTAGTACTCCTTCTGGAGGACTTGTACCGCTCAGAGAAATTGCGATCTACGAAATTGTTCGTGGGGAAGTCGCTATTAATCACCTCGATGGTCAGCGTGAGATTCAAATTAATGCTGATTTAGATAATCCAGATACCACCACGGCAACAGAAATTTTGGATTGGATTAAAACTGATGTTATGCCAGATATCTCGGCGAGATATCCGACCGTTACTCCTTCTTATGAGGGTCAAAATCGTGAGGCAGGCAAACTCGTTGACTCGCTTCGACTCGTTGGTTTAACCGCTCTTTTCCTCATTTTCGTTGTGATCTCATTCACCTTTAGAAGCTTTTCTCAGCCCTTACTTCTTCTAATGTTGGTGCCGTTTAGCATTACTGCGGTAGCATGGGGTCACAAGATTCATGGATTCCCGCTGAATATTCTATCGCTACTGGGTATCATTGCCCTTATTGGAATTATGGTTAATGACGGGCTCGTTCTTATCGGAAAATACAATTCGAATTTGAAGGCCGGAATGAAACTGGAGAAAGCCCTTTTCGAAGCAGGAAGATCTCGTTTTAGAGCTATTTTCTTAACCTCGATTACTACCATTGCTGGTCTTGCTCCTTTATTACTCGAAAAAAGTAGACAAGCACAATTCCTAAAACCTATGGCCATTTCCATCGCCTACGGTATCGGATACGCCACCCTATTAACCTTGGTGATGCTTCCTATTTTCTTGCTGTTTGGTAATCGAATCAAACTGGCAATTCACTATTTAAGAACTGGCGAACGCATTGCTCCGCGATTAGCTGAGCGTGCAGTTAAAGAACACCTACAAGATGAAGTTTAAGTTTTTTTTCATAGCGGCATTAGCACTTGGGCCCTTATCGGCCCAGGAGCTTTTGACTCCAGAGCAAGCACTATCGCTAACCTTAGAAAACAATTTTGGGATATTAGTTTCAAAAATTTCTGAAGCTCAAGCAGAGAACAATGCTTCTTTACTGAACACAGGCTTCTTGCCAACACTTACGGCTACCTCAGGAGCAAACATCGCTAGAGATAATCAAGAAGCGGTTTTTCAAGATGGTAATTCGAGAACGGTCGATGGTGCCGAGACCAAACGCTACAATGCTTCAGTAAATCTTAATGTTACCCTTTTCGACGGCTTTGGTCGATTCTATAATTATCAGCGACTTAAGGAGCAGTACGAACTTTCGGGTTTACAGGTAAGACAAACCATAGAACAAACACTTCTGCAATTGTACGCAGCTTATTACGAGGTTGCTCGATTAGACGAATCGGTTCGTATTCTAGAGCAAACTTTTCAAAATTCTAAGAAACGCTTACAACGCGCAGAGAAGCGTTTTGAATTTGGTAGTGTAACTGGTTTAGATGTCTTGAATGCAAAGGTAGATTTAAACTCAGATAGCATTAGTCTCTTAGGACAACGTCAAGCGTTATTGAATGCCAAAAGGAGCCTAAACACCTTGTTAGCAAGGGATCTAGAAACTGCATTTGAGGTGAGCCCAATGGTTGCCTTCTTATCTGTTAAAGAGCTTCAGAATTATAAAGAGTCGTATCAGGCGAATAACACTCGACTATTACTCAATCGTTCTAATCAAGAGATTAGCGAACTGGGTTTAAAAGCTCAAAAATCAACGTTAATCCCTAGACTATCTGCTAATGGTGCATATGGTTATTCAGAAGGACAATTTCCAGCAACAGGGTTCTTAGCTTCGAACAATACCGTTGGTTTAAGTGCAGGAATTAATCTGAATTGGAATCTTTTTCAGTCAGGCTCGCAACAAGTTGGAATACGAAATGCGCGTCTAGCGTTAGAGGCAAATCAACTACAAGAGAAGCAAATTGAACAAGAGGTACTAAGAGACCTTCGAAATGCAGAAGGTAATTACCGAAATGCTCTTGAAGTATATCGTCTTCAGCAAGAAAATGTTACTACTGCTTCAGAAAACTATCGTCGCGCACAATCCCAATTCGAACTCGGTCAAATCACCTCTATCGAACTTAGACAGGCACAAATCAATTTACTCAATGCAGAGCTTGTCGGGATTCAATCGAAGTTCTCGGCTAAGCTAGCTGAGTTAGAGTTTCTGAATCATTGTGGAGTTTTACTCGACGTTAGTATCTAGCGAACCTTTGCTTTTTTGATCAGGCGAGCAAATAGTCCTGGTAGGTAGCGTTTGACGTAGGCTGCGTAGCTTTCACGTCCGATATAAACTTCACGTTTATTTTTTGCGATGGCTCTTATAGTTTTTTGAGCGCAGGCCTCGGCACTTATTCCTTTAGCTTGTGCATCATCCATCGAACCTAAACTGGTTCCATCTCCTGTAAGGGCGTTGATCGAAACTTTTGTCTTTACAAACCCTGGAGCTGCTAGGGTCACTCGAATTCCCTGGTCTTCAAGTTCGGCTCTAAGACTGTCAAAGAATCCGTGTAAGGCGTGTTTTGAGGCGGCATATCCTGAACGATACGGAGAGGCAAAAACTCCGGTAAGGCTAGTAATTACTGTGAAATGACCTTGCTTTTTCTCTAAAAAATGTGGAAGAATAGCCTTAGTAAGAGAAACCGTTCCTAGGTAATTAATGGCCATCAGTTTCTCATCTACTGATAACAAGGTGTCTTTTACCAAAGATCGCTGGCTTATGCCTCCACAGTGGATCAGGTGATCGATAGGACCGTGGTTTTTAATTACTCCGGCCACAATCGAATGATGCGAGTCAAAGTCACCAAGATCAAGAAGTTCCAAATGAATTTTAGAGCTGACACATTTATTTTTAGTCTCCTCTAGTTGGTCGAGATTTCGAGAAGAGAGAATGAGGTTGTTTTCACTAGCGAGTTGTATGGCTAGTGCTCGACCGATGCCTGATGAAGCCCCGGTAATCCAAATCGTCTTTTCTCTAATCATCTTTTTTGTTCTAAGATAAAAAAAGCCACTCATGGAGTGGCTTTGGAGTATAAATCTTTAATTATCGTTATACCGCGAGTTCTTTGTCGATGATCTCTTGAAGTGCATTTTTTGGTAATGCTCCGGCCTGCATCATGGGTTGACGGTCTTTAGGGATGAATAAGATGCTAGGAATACTTCTAATTTGAAATACTGCAGATAATTCTTGTTCAACCTCTGTATCTACCTTGTAGATAATGACATCAGGGTTCTCGTTACTTAGTTCTTCAAGAATTGGAGCGACCATCTTGCATGGGCCACACCAATCGGCGTAAAAGTCAATAATGGCTGGCTTATCACCTTTATAGTTCCACTCTTTTTCAGCGGTATAATCAAAGATGTCTTCTTTGAATTTTTGTGTCGTTAATTTTACAGTAGGCATGTGCTTATTTTTTTACAAAGATAGACTCTTATTGACCCCTTTTTTGTTACTTGGGTTACTTGCTGTTGACTCTAATTACTTCTTTTCTTTTTGATAGAGAGATAAATAGAGAGTAAGCCGATAATGATGGCAGCTGAGGTTAGGCCATAATAACTGGTGGTCAGATCATAGGTTTCAGCTGTTATTCCTAAAATTACAGGTCCGGTAAGAAACCCCGAGTATCCGAAACCGGCTACAATAGCGATGGCCTTGCTCGAAGGGATTTGATCTTGTTTGCCCGCCATTCGAAATAATTCGGGCACTAATACTGAAAAGCCCGCTCCTATAATAGCAAACCCGATAACGCTAATGGTTGAATCGGCAGTTAAAACACCTAGGTATCCGATAATAGAAGTGAGGATTCCGAGAATCAAGACTTTTTCAGAGCCTAGTCGGGTGCTAAGCCCGTCTCCCAAGAATCTCCCAAGAGTCATCGTGATGGAGAATACTAGAAACCCTACTCCGATCCAGGCGGGATTTACTTTTACGATCTCTTCAAGGTATAATCCGCTCCAATCGACGATAGCCCCTTCACTTCCCATAGCTATGAGCGATATGAATCCTAATAAAATTAGAGGTTTTAGTGCGTTTGATGATCTCTTGCTTCCTTTTGTTACCTCTGCAGTTACCGATTCGTAGTGTTTACTTAACGAATAGTTGGGTATCGTAATAAGTACAACGATCAGTAGGCTGTGTATCACCGGTGCATTCAAAATAGGAATCAAAAAGGTTCCTAGACCCGCTGCTACTCCGCCTAAACTAAAAAAGCCATGCATTGCAGCCATTAGAGTTACTTTGTCGTCTTTTTCAATTTGAGAAACTGTGGCATTCATCGATACATCGAGGAAGCCTTGGGCTGCACCCACTAAGAATAGGGTAATACAAAGGGTGATGTAGCTCTGAGCTAGGTAAGGGCCAACGCCGAAAACGCAAAGAGCGAGTAACCCCAGTTTTGTAGATCTTCCACACCCGAGAACATCGTTGATTTTTGGAGCTACCGTCAGAATGAAAAAATTGCCTAGGGCCATTGCAAAAATGGCCAGTCCCAATTCAGATTTATTAATTCCAATAGTCTCCTTAATGGTCGGAATATAGATGGCCCAAGTTCCATAAATCAAATTGAGACACATAAAGGCATAGGCAGGTGCCCAATACCTACGATTACTTAAAATAAGACCCAGTGAACTCATTGAAAAAAACAGCCATTAATTGACTGCCGCAAAGATGAAAAAGATTTGATAAGGAGCTAATGAATCTTAATGCTTAAATTCACCTTTTCAAAAGAAATAGCATGAAAGAACAGAATTTTAAAAATCATACGCGAATGGTTCCTGGATTTCACGGGGCGCTTTTCGTTCTCATACTTCTTTTTTCAGGAGGTACATTGAGTCATCTCATCTTTTCATCAGAGGATAATTTTTACATCGCTACTCTATTACTAGTGTTGTTTCCGATCTTCATTCTATTTATGTGGTTCACTAGAACCTTCGCACTTAAGGCGCAAGACAGAGCGATCAGAGCCGAAGAGCGCTTGAGATATTTCATCTTGACGGGCAGGCCATTACCTAGCGAACTGAGATTTTCACAGATCATCGCCCTTCGATTTGCTTCAGATGAGGAATACTTAGAGCTTCTAGATCGAGCGATTAAAGAGCAGCTTACAGCCAAAGAAATTAAAACTCAGATTAAAAAATGGAAAGCAGATTATCATCGAGTATGAGAAGACCTTTTGTGCTATTTCGTACATTCATTATTTCAGGCTTACTTACATTATCGCTTCAAGTTAAAGCCCAAGCATCTTTTGAATTCATGCCTACTGGGCAAGTGAATTTGATGATTGACCAGAACCAATCACTCTATTTAAATATCGGAGGCCCAACTTTATATCTGTTCGAATCTCCAACCAGCAAATCAGGAATTGTTTTTACTCCCTCTCTGAAATTTACAAACGAAGAAAGTTTAAAGGTTGCTCCTGCGAATGGAGCCGGGATTTTTTGGCAAAGCAAAAATTCTGGATTAAAACTGACCTTTTTGGGGTATTACGATTCTGCAAATGAGCCTTGGAATCTCGCTTTCGGTTTAGGAAAGGTATTCAAAACTCGTAAGAAGAAATAGATCTTCACTTCTTACAGATATTTGATTACCAATACATTAAAAATAATCGAGTAACTTGACTAGATGAAAGTACACGATTATTTCGAAATTATCTTTTCTTCTAAGAATCGCCAGTTTATAGAAAAAACTACGCTTGTTCTGGCATTAACTGGATTTATAATTCACGCTGCTCTAATTGGAGTCAATTCGTTTTTTGATTTTGCATTCCTCGATAGAGGATTACTGAAAAACCCCATCAGTGCGATTTATACTCCCTTCTCATTTATTCTGATCTACGAGATTTTCTTACTGGTCTATTATTTGCCACGATCGTTTACAACATCTCTGATCAAGCAGTTTGAGATTATTTGCCTTATTCTGATTCGAAAGGTCTTTAACGATGTTACCTTAATTGATTTTCCGAATGCTAGTTTTGATGATATATCACTGATCAATCTTTTGGTTGATTTATGCTGCGTATTGTTACTCATGCTCATTATCGTTTGGTTTCACAAAAGCAATCGTAAAATCATAGCGCTTACCAGTAAGACGGTAACCGAAGAAAAAGAAACCTTTCCTTATTTTAAAAAGGCAATTGCCGTTATCCTACTGACCATTATTCTTCTAGTTAGTATAATTCACCTCATTGATTTTGTGTATTTAGAAATCAACGATGAGCATCTAATCAAGGGAATGAACAATAATCTCAATAGCATATTCTATCAAGACTTCTTTACACTTCTGATTCTATCAGACGTTCTAATTCTCTTACTTTCTTACGGCCTTACTTCCAACCATTTTAAGCTGTTACGGAATACAGGCTTTGTCATTTCTACGATACTTCTTCGCTTGTCTTTCGGAGCTAAAGGAGTTATGAATGCCTTATTAATTGTTCTTGGCGGTCTTTTTGGTTATGCGATTATTAGGCTTTATTACAGTTATTTAAATACTTCCACTAAATAGTTTTTTCAATGAAACGAATTCTATTACTCTTATCTATTCTATTCATTCAGGTTTCACTAGCTCAGGATTATTTTCTAGAGCGATTTGAACCCTACCAAACAGGTATTTCAACACCAGAATCTTTTCTAGGATATGGCATTGGAGAACAGCACACCAGACACGATCTCATTGTTGCGTACCTAGAGAAGTTGGCAGAGCAAAGTTCTCGAGCTACCCTGATCGAATATGGAAAGACGCATGAGGGACGTAGACTTGTTATGCTTGTGGTTTCTAGTGAAGAAAATTTGGGTCGATTAGAAGAGATAAGAACCGAACATTTGAAGTCGGTAAATCCACTATCGAAAGAGCGTACGGATGAGGAACTCCCGCTAATTATTAACCTGGCCTACAATGTGCACGGAAATGAGCCTTCTAGCTCAGAAGCAGCATTGCTTTCAGCTTACACGCTAACCGCCTCAACCAATGAAGAGGTTGCTAATTTTCTGCAACATGCGGTGATTTTTATAGACCCAACGATTAACCCTGATGGAAGAGATCGACATACTTATTGGGCTAACATGTACAAAGGCTCGCCACTGGTGGCAGACCCTCAAGATGCCGAGCACAACGAGTACTGGCCGGGGGGGAGAACCAATCACTACTGGTTTGACCTCAATAGAGATTGGGTGCTGGCCGTAAACCCAGAGAGCCAAGGAAAATTAAATTGGTATCATCAGTGGTATCCCAATGTGGTCACTGACTTTCATGAAATGGGATCTCAGAGCACTTACTTTTTTGAGCCCATGAAACCTAATGGCTCACTTGATCCCATCATGCCTCGTGAAAATTATGAAGACTTGAACGAGTTGTATGGAAGTTATTTTTCGAAAGCTCTAGACTCGATCGGATCTTTCTATTTCACAAGAGAGGCCTTCGATGGTACCTATCCAGGTTACGGTTCTTCTTATCCTGATTTACAAGGGGGATTAGGTCTCCTTTTTGAACAAGCAAGCTCGCGCGGGCTTAAACAGACGACGGCCTTTGGTGAAATCACCTTTCCATTCACGATTCGCAATCAATATGTATCGAGTATGACCACCCTAAAAGCTGCTGTCGATAATCGTCAGATGATGCGGG
Source organism: Flavobacteriaceae bacterium (assembly GCA_036782715.1). Classification (GTDB taxonomy): domain Bacteria; phylum Bacteroidota; class Bacteroidia; order Flavobacteriales; family Flavobacteriaceae; genus UBA3478. The sequence goes on along the minus strand of DAIPYN010000036.1, from coordinate 386 downwards.
CTTATCAGAAGATGTTTTTTGATTCGGCCATTTCTAGAGCAGCCAAAGATCCGGTTAAGGGGTATCGTTTTTCTGAGCCAGACAGAAATAAGGCAAAGGCGTTTTTAGAGCTTATGGAACACCATAAAGTAGCGGTTTATAAGGAAGGTAATGACTATGTAGTGCCTACCAAACAACCCCAATATCGAATGGTTCAAACCGCTTTTGAGACCTATGAAAAATATAGAGATAGTGTTTATTACGACGCCTCAGCATGGTCGCTAGCTAACTTCTATCAGTTGAATTACCGAGGGGTTTCAAAATCGCCTTCTTCAGCCAAGCCAATAAGCTCGTCAGATTTACTTATTGAGACTGAGGTGGATGATAGAGCCTACGCTTACATCGTT
>DAIPYN010000035.1:7358-14983 GCA_036782715.1 Flavobacteriaceae bacterium | reverse complement strand
AATACTTAGTTCCACTTCGGTATCACTACCCGCTACAAAGAGTTGTAGTGGACCTTTCGTTGGGTTAGGGTATACCTTCACCTCTTCAGAGACAAAGATCTCTTCGAAGTAAACTCCTTGACAGTCTAGAGCGGTAGCTACCTCTACTTGGTTCATGCCGGGTTCTAGGTTCAGACTTAGTCTGTCTTCTGTTGTTAGGAAGGTCTTACCGTTAATCGTAACCTGATACTCTTCAGAACCGGATAGGTCGAGCTCCATATTACGAGAACTCATATCGATTCTAGAACTAGCTACCAGAGGAGTAGGTTCTGTAATCTCAATGGTATAACAACGCTGGTAGTCAGACACTCCATCTACGGTTACACATACGGTATAGATACCAGCAGAGAGGTTAGAGATCGTTTGGGTGTTATCCGTTAGTGCTTGTGGGGCTTGATCGTCAATAGCATATCTATAACTATACTCCGTATTTGATGAACTGATCGTTATCGAGCCATTCGAAGAGTCAGGACAAGTAGCCGAAGTAACCGTCACCGTAAAAGTGCTCGAAGGTAATGAGAACACCTCGCAGCCATTAGTGTCTACTACAGCCCCAGCAGGTGTGTCTGGACATTGATCTAAAGCGTCTTCAACACCATCGTTATCTTCATCATCGATGACTACACAGTTATCGCCGACCACATAATCGAAGTATTTGGTCACGGCTAGCCCTCCTGCAAAAGCAAATTTCACGGCATAAGAGATGGTAGAACCTATCGATTGATTCGTTAATACGGCTCTAAAAGTACGAGAACCTACCGAGCTCATCGAGCTCTCACTAAACGGATCTTTTTTCCACAGATAAGCGATTAAATCAGGACGATCATCTAACAACTCAAATTCAATAATTACTTGTGAGCCTTCGGTTTTGAAACTGTATTTATAGCCCAGGGTAAAACTTCCTTGTTGTGCCACATTCGATTCACCAGAACAACTGTTATTGGTACTCTCAATCGTCGTAGCCTCTAAGGTTTTTTGAGCGCTCGATACATTTCCATTTTTATCCTTCACAGACAAAGTGAAGGTGTAATTAGTTTCGGGCGAAAGACCGGTGTAAGTGACGGTAGTAGTCGTAGCTGACTGACCTGCGAATGACTGTTCTTCTCCGTTTTGTGATATGGTGTAAATCAATTCTCCCGAATTGTCTTCAGCATATAGATCGAAACTCACCGAAGTAGCATTGATTGAGCTGATGCTCGCTGAGAAATTGGTCGGCGGAGTCGTATCTTGCTCGTTAGAACTACAATCTGATCCAACCACGTATTTTTCATAGGGGGTAACAGATAGCCCGCCCGCGAAGGCGAATTTGGCTGCGTAGCTGATTTCTTGTCCGAGGGTAAGGCCACTTATCGTCTTGCTGAATGTTCGATCTGCAACTTGCTCTAATTCAAATTCTTGAAATGGAGATTCTTGCCATAGATAAGCAATCACTCCAGATTTATCGGTGTCTAATAGCTCGAAGGTTACCGTTACAGAGGTACCTACGGTTTCGAAGGTGGCTTTATATCCGATTGAAAAGCTCCCTTGTTGGGCATTGCTACCTGAGCTCACACATTGCTTGACCGTCTCAACGGTAATACTAATAGGATCAGATTGGGTTTCAAGGCCTTGATCATCTACTGCGACTGCGGTAAGTGTATAGTCTCCATTCTCGCCCGGAGCCCAATCGATTTCAAAAGGTGCTGTTGTAAGCTCCTGAATCAGATTACCATTTTCATAGAAGTTAACTTGATTTACAGATCCGTCTAAATCACTCACCCGTGTTTTTAATAAAATCGATTCCCCTTCTTTGAAAGTGCTTTGGTCGCTAGGAGATACAAAAGTGATTGCCGGAGGTTGGTTACCCGTTTCGTTCACGGCAAGAATGACTTCATCGTAATCAGAAGCCGATGAAGAGCTCACTGCTAATCTAAACTTATACACCCCTTTTTCAAGGTTGTTAACCGTGGTAGTGACTAGATTTTCGTTTTCAAAACTAACGACAGACGGTCCATAGATCTGAGACCACTGATAATTCACTGTTCCAGTGGCAACAGTATTTGATCCGTCTAACACCGCCGAGGATTCAGGTAAAATAATGGAGCGATTCTGACCTGCATCTGCTACGATATATTCATAATCAAGATCACGGTCAAAAGAAAATTCCATCTTACCAAGATTAAACTCACCATAGTCGAACTCAAGTCTTAAGATGTGGTCGCCTTCAACAAAGGGTAGGTTGGTGACTTGGGCAGTTTTGAAAGTACTCCAGTTGGTCGTGCTCGTTGAAGAAATATTGATTGCATTTGAAATCTCCTTACCATCTAGTAGAATTCTAAAAGGGCCTCCGCCATTAGCGTTCCCACTAGCGTATCTGAAATTGAGATTATAATAGCCCGACTGTTGAACATCTACGGTGTATTCGAGCCATTCTCCCGAATCGATCCATCCGACCATGGGGCCTTCATTCGTGTCTTGACCAGAATCTACATATTCATCAGTGCGGTAATCCCCATTATTTCCTTTCGAGAGATCAAGGTAACTAATGTTTTGACCGTTACCCCCTTCAAATTCGTCGTAATTACCGGCCTGAATAATTCCCGGGATTTGGTTCATCTCACCTTGAAAGGGAGTCTGTTCTCCTACCCGAATTTCTAACGGATTAGACAATTCGTATTGCGAGTCCACATACATTCGAGCATAATAGGAATGTCGACCTAGCGATAGTTCATTGGTTTTATATTCATAAGGAGCAGTGTCATCAGTAAAGAGAAGAGTGCCACCCGAATAAAATTCAACCTGAGAGATGTTTTGATTCTCAGTGACCAACTCAAGATTCACACTGCTATTCGCATAAGCACTCGTAAAATCAGTGACTAATTCTCCAGAAACATCGACGTCTTCACTGGTCGTCATTTGATTCGGGGGTGCCAATAATTCATATCCGTCTGAGAAAGTCACGGTAATGGGTGATGAGCCATAATTATGAGCGATGTAGGTTAGTTTCGAATCTTTTTCGAAAGCCATTGCGATCGGATGATTCGCCGTAATATCAGGCCTAACCCGCCCTATCGCATTCGCTGAATGCAACCAATAATAGGTTTGAGCATCAGATATACCAAACTTAAGCGTTCGATTGGGTGAAAGTTCATAAAGTTCTAAGGCCTTTTGAGGGTCACTCATTGATAAGAACTTCCAAAATGTATCATACCATAAATTTGGATTGGTTGAGTTCGGATTGAGAATATCTGTGTTGCTCTCGATCTCACTCCAAAGTTTCGTTATATAGTTTTGGTTCGATGCCAAATAATACGAACCTCCGTGTATCGGATACATCTCAATACCATAAGAAGCCGTAATATCAGCGGTCCAAAACGTACCATTATCATATGAGTTACCCCACACCCTAGAAACCAACGAATAATTCTGAGAGGACGAAAAGTTTCTCTCATTCACATCAAACCAATACTCATCAATCGCAGTTTTTTCAGTCATGTAAAGAAAGATTCCTAAGTCTCGAATCTCTTTATTCCCCGAAATACTACCATAATGAATTAATGATGAGTTGAACTGCATACTCTCAGAGGTAGACTCTTGGTCGTTTCCTTGCGGGAAGCTTGCAAATCCATTCGCCCACGAGTGACCGGCAAATGGGCTAAAATTTCTTAAAAATGGGAACATCGCATCGTCTCGATCGGCAGTTGCCGCATCTCGAACCAACAACTCAATCATACCTCCCCACTGAGATAACCATCCGGGTTCAAATTGCTCAACAAAGGACGCTGCATGTATAAAGTATCCCCAATGAAAATGGTGATCGTTAATATTTGAATCTTGTCCGTGGCCCGCAGGATATCCGATTAAACTCGTCCACTGAGGCTGATAATAAAACATAAATGCAACCTCCCCCGAAGTGTAGGTAAGCCAATCTTCAAGTCGCTCTTTAACAGTTGCTAGTAATTTGTCGCGAGCATCTGACAAACCAATTTCATGAGCAATTCTAGCCGTTTGCACCAAACGGTTCATCAATTGTCCTTCATTATAAGAATCAGTCCAAAGATCAAGCCCGCTATTTTCTAAATCTTGAACCTTACTCACCAATTCACCAATATCAAAAGAATTGCTGTATTGCACTAGGTTGGGTAAGGTGGGTAAAATACCCGTGAAGGAGTGTTCTAAAGAGAATGTATTCCCCTTCAATATTTTCATTTCACCCCTAACGGTCGAATAGCTCGGCCCATCCGGAGTATCACTGGTGCTCGACAAATGTGCCCAATGGTGAGGCAAAAGCCCTTGATAAAACTGTGTATTGGTGCCTTCTTTTACCTCAGAAGTGATGGTATAGGTCGAACTAAGCTTAGAATTCGATTCGTTGTAAGACCAGGACACCTGAGTATCGGTCGGAAACACAAACGCATAAGGCTCCATTTCATCAATCGAGGCCTGAAGATTTGTAGTGTCCTGAGGTAACATGGAGAGTGACCAATAATTCTTACCGTTCAGGGTAGAGGTATATACAGAACCATTTTTCGTCCAAGTACTACCCGTCGGAGCAAAGACCACGAAATCTGCCCCATGACTGGCATTTTCAATAATTAGTTGATTACTTGATACAGTAGCGTTCCCACTATTGACTTTGATCGCAACCTCCTCTTGATCGCTTTTCTCAAAATAAAGAAAAGGCATTCCTACCCCTGAAGTAACCGAAAGATTCTTTTCTCCCGAGGTCCAATCCATAGTAACCGTCCAATCAGTATGATCAGAAACAGTGACCTTGTTTGTAGTCAAACCCGTTAATCCAACTTCAATCGGTGCCGAATCGCCTATAACTCCCCAAGGGATATAAGATATGATTAACCCCGTATCAAGGGTCTTCATCGTAAAAGGGTAGTTAAACAAATTATCTGCACTACCCTGCTTAACCAGCTTTGACCACCAATCATTGGTAGGTATAGGTTGATTAGCCGCTACACCAGAAACATAAGGAGTCCCTGACGGGTATCCATTACGACCCGCTGAATCAGCACCAGGAAAATTGGTACTGTAACTCCCAGAACCTACACCAACTTGAGCGTTAAGCGCTAAGGAGAAAAATAATAAGAAGGCAAAAATCCTTTTGGCAACCATGACTTTAAAATAAATGAATCGTATTAGGTTACCCTTGGGTTATAAATAGTAACAGAAACGAACTCAGTTTCACCTCGAAGATATCGTTTTGTTTAAGGGTAGAGACAAGAATGAATTTGTAGAGGTAAGAGTTTAAGGTTAAATTATTGATTATCAGTATTTTAAAATATTACCGTAGAGTTTTTGTAGAGTTCAATAATTGAACAAAACAAAATATTCCTTGCTGAGATATTCTAACAGAAATGAATGGTTGTTTGTTTCTCCCAGAAATGTATTTCAATTACTTGCAAGCTTGAGATTCAATCCAAATCATAAACTAACTGTAAATACAATTATTTTGTAGCTTTGACCTTGTATGCAACGAATTGGTCTTCAGATATTTTCATGGGCGATGAGTCTTCTCGTTCTTGTTTCTACGGTCTCTTGGACGGTAGATCAGCATATCTGTATGGGCCGTGTAGTGAGTACAGCAGTCTTCTCTGAGGCCACCGGTTGCGGTATGGCAATGAGTGAAGACAATAAGTGTTGTGATCATGAAACACACACGCTAAAGGGTCAAGACGATCTAAAACACAGTGAGGTACTCATTGACTATGCTCCTGTTGCCATCGTTGTTGAGCCTTGGGTTTTTTCAATCATTGAGCCGGTTGAGGTTACCGTTGAAGTTTCTTCAATTTTTATAACAAATCCTCCCGACCCTCCTGAGCGATTGCATCTGATGTATCAGGTGTTTTTAATTTGATTGATAGGTATTACTGAGCTCTAGGCTAATTACGCTAGAGTAATACATGTATTATCCTATTAAATCAATGAATTATGCTCAACAAAAGCATTAAGTTTTTTCTTCAAAATCAATTATTTGCCTACCTCCTTTTTGCCGTTTTGGTGATCTGGGGAGCAAGAGTTATTCCTTTTCCTTCCTCGAATTCTTGGGTGGGAGCTGATTCGGTAGCCATTGACGCTATTCCCGATTTGGGGGAGAATCAACAGATTGTCTTTACTAAATGGGACGGACGCTCTCCAAAAGACATTGAAGATCAGATTACTTATCCGCTCACTTCCTCTTTATTAGGAATCCCGGGTGTGAAAACCATCCGAAGTTCTTCGATGCTTGGTTTTTCAAGCATTTATATCATTTTCGAAGAGGATATTGATTTCTATTGGAGTCGTAGCCGTATTCTCGAAAAGCTAAACGCCTTGCCTAGTGGGTTATTACCCGAAGGAGTTTCTCCGGCCCTTGGGCCAGATGCGACCGCATTAGGACAAGTCTTCTGGTACACTCTCGAGGGACGTGATTCCGAAGGCAATGCCACTGGCGGATGGAGTCTCGACGAGCTCAGAAGTACCCAAGATTATTATGTTAAATATGCCTTAGCATCTGCGGGAGGCGTCTCAGAAGTTGCCTCTATCGGAGGTTTCGTAAGAGAATATCAGATTGATGTTGATCCTGAGCGATTGAAGGTCTACGGAATCGACCTGGAGCAGGTTGTTTCGGCCGTTAAGCAAAGTAATAGAGATGTAGGGGCTCAAACTCTGGAGATTAATAAGGTAGAGTACTTAGTTAGAGGCCTAGGTTACCTAAAGTCGATTGAGGATCTAAAAAATGTAACGGTTACGAGTTCAGATTTTAAATCGATTCCGCTCAGTGAAGTGGCTCGAGTAAGTTTGGGGCCGGCCGAACGTAGAGGGATGCTTGATAAGGCAGGAGCAGAGGCTGTAGGGGGTGTTGTTGTGGCGCGCTATGGATCAAATCCGCTCGAGGTGATTGATCAGGTGAAAGAAAAGATTGAGGAGTTGCAAAAGGGGCTTCCGACCAAAGTGTTAGCTGACGGTACAGAATCAAAGGTCACCCTGGTACCCTTTTATGACCGTAGCGAACTGATTTACGAAACGCTTGATACGCTCAACCTAGCGCTTATTCTTGAGGTACTGATCACCATGCTTATTGTCATTGTCATGGTGTACAACTTAAGGGCGTCATTGTTGATCTCTGGTTTACTTCCGGTTGCCATTCTATCGGTGTTTATCGCTATGAAATACTTCGGGGTAGATGCGAATATTGTTGCCCTTTCTGGTATAGCGATTGCGATCGGTACCATGGTCGATCTAGGAGTAATCCTCACCGAGAACATTCTGAACCATTTAAAACAGAAAGAGGGGCCTGTAGTTGATATTGTTTATGAGGCGACCACTGAAGTGTCGGGTGCGATCATCACTGCGGTGTTTACGACAATCATCAGTTTTATCCCGGTATTTACATTAACCGGTGCTGAAGGAAAATTATTTAGCCCCCTAGCTTTTACCAAAACGTTTGCCCTTCTCGCGGCGATTGTGGTGACGCTTTATCTGATCCCGACCTTCGCAGTGCTGCTATTTAAAAAACCAAAAAGCGGACGTCTTACTAAAGTTAGTTTAAACGCCACACTGATCGTATTAGGTTTAGGGGGTCTTATCGGTGGATTTGCCCCATCGTTAATACT
>DAIPYN010000035.1:0-7258 GCA_036782715.1 Flavobacteriaceae bacterium | reverse complement strand
CTTGCGCACAAGGCTTACTTTCTAAGTATTCCGTTAGCTATACTATTGGCGGGTTACGGGATTATGCGGTCTACTCCCGAAGAATTCATGCCTTCACTCAATGAAGGCTCGTTCCTACTCATGCCCACCTCGATGCCGCATACTGGGGTATCAGAGAATCGTACTATTCTACAAAATTTAGACAAGGCGGTCGCTCAAATCCCAGAGGTAGAAACCGTAGTGGGTAAGTCGGGTAGAATTGAATCTGCGCTTGACCCTGCACCTCTTTCGATGTTCGAAAATGTGATTATCTATTATCCAGAATACGAATTACGTGAGGGCAAGCCGGCCACCTTTAAGGTGGATGAAGAGGGTCGCTTTGTTCTTTCTAACGGTGGTGTTATTAGTAACCCGAATCTAACTTCAGTTACACAAGAAATGTCGCGATTTGACCATCGACTTTTAATTGAAGACTCTGATGGCGAGTATTTTAGAAACTGGAGACCGAATATTCAGTCTCGAGATGATATTTGGGATGAAATTGTTCGCGCTACCGAGTTGCCAGGGGTAACCTCTGCCCCAAAGCTACAACCGATTGAAACACGGCTAGTGATGTTGCAGTCGGGCATGCGTGCTCCGATGGGAGTCAAAGTAAAGGGACAAGACCTTACTACAATAGAATCGTTCGGGTTAGAATTAGAATCGCTTTTAAAACAGTCTGCCGGAGTTAAGCCTTCTTCGGTTTTTGCAGACCGAATTGTGGGCAAGCCATACCTTCTTATTGATATCGATCGCAATGCTTTACTTCGCTACGGGGTGTCGGTAGATCAAGTTCAAAAGGTCATTCAAGTGGCTTTGGGAGGTATGCCAATCACCCAAACCGTTGAAGGAAGGGAACGCTATACGGTGAGAGTTCGATATCCTAGAGAACTTAGAAATACTCCAGCTACGATTGCCAATACCTATGTCACTGTCGCTAAGGGAGTACAGGTTCCCTTGTCAGAATTGGCAGCGATTCGTTATGAAAAGGGTCCTCAATCGATCAAAAGTGAAGACACCTTCTTAGTGGGTTATGTGCTCTTTGATAAGAGTGCCGGATATTCAGAAGTCGAAGTCGTCGAAAACGCTCAAAAACTCATCGAAAATCACATTGCCTCAGGGGATCTAGTGGTTCCTCAAGGTATTAGCTTCGAGTTTACCGGTACCTATGAGAATCAGCTTAGAGCCGAACAAACCCTCTCGATTGTAGTGCCCCTTGTTTTGCTCATCATTCTAGTGATCCTCTATTTACAATTCAAATCGATGAGTACCACATTGATGGTGTTCTCAGGAATTGCAGTGGCCTTTGCGGGCGGATTTATCATGATCTGGCTTTATGGACAACCTTGGTTTTTAGACCTATCCTTTTTTGGGGTGAATCTGAGGGAGTTGTTTCAGATACATCCGATCTATTTAAGTGTTGCGGTATGGGTAGGCTTTATTGCCTTATTCGGAATTGCAACCGACGATGGTGTACTTATGGCCACCTATCTCGACCAATCCTTTGAAGGAGCGACCCCCAAGAGTATTACTGAGGTTAGAGACCTAGTGATCAGTGCGGGAGAGCGACGAATTCGCCCCTGCTTAATGACAACAGCGACTACACTTCTCGCTTTGCTTCCGATTTTAACCAGCACGGGTAAAGGAAGCGATATTATGATCCCCATGGCGATTCCAAGTTTCGGAGGGATGGCAATCGCATTAATCACATTATTCGTGGTACCTATACTTTACAGTCTGAAGAAAGAATGGCAATTAAAAATGACGTCTGATGAGAAATAAAATGAGATTCCTTTGTGCCCTTTGGGTCGTATCGACAAGTTCTTTCGGACAAAGCCTACAAGATTACATCCAAATCGCTGAAGAAAATCATCCGCAAATTCAGGCGATTCTATTGGCAAATGATATTGCCAATGAGAAGATCAATCAATCGCGCAGTCTAGCGAACACCGAGCTAAGTCTTGGATACTTCCTTAGCGAACCAGAAACACGTACAGGCCCTCAACAGTCAAGAGTTGCCATCGGGCAAATGATACCTTGGTTTGGTACCTTATCGGCTCGAGAAACTTACGCCAAATCTTTAGCCGAAAACGCTTTTGTCGAACTGAGCATAGCTAAGCGAAAGCTAAGTTTATCGGTAGCCCAATCTTATTATGAACTCTATCGTTTGAACAAGAGTTTAGATTTGGTACTTCAAATTCTTGATTGGCTTGAATTAAGAAGAGCCCAATTACTTGGATCTTTATCTGCGGGTGAATCGGCGCTTAGCGAGTTACTAGAATTAGACATTTTCGAGAATTCTCTGAAACAACGTGAGGGGAGTCTGACCTTTGGATTGAAAGCTGCCCAGCAGAAATTCAACAACTTAGTAGGACAGACTTTGGACGACCTTGTCGAGCTGCCTACAGACCTTTCAATTGCTGAGATAATTCTACCTGAAACTCCTGACTTTACCAAACATCCTGAGCTACTGTTCTACGACGGTTTATTTGAATCGATTGAAGATCTAGAACGATTGAATCAAAAAGAACGCCTACCGGGTATTGCCTTTGGAGTAGACTACCTATCGGTTGCACCAAGAACAGATTTGGCGGTTACCGACAACGGAAAAGATATTTTAATGCCTCGAGTAAATTTATCGATTCCTGTATTTGGAAAGAAGTATGAATCGAAGAGCAAGCAAAACAAGATCGAGTTAAGTCGAATAAGGGCTGAACAGTCTTTTAGACTTAATCTGATCGAAGATCGTTATTTCGAAACCCTAGCTAAGTTTAAAGAAGCTCAACTGACTATTGAATTGCTCGATAATAGTCTTGAGCGATTGGGTCAAACAGAAGCGCTATTACTCAGTGGGTATATTGCTGGTGATATCGATTTTCAACAACTAATTAGGCTTAAAGAAAATGAACTCACCCTTCAGCTTCAACAGGTAGCTGCAGTGGTGGCTTATTACAATCAATTATCAGTTATCAATTATTTAATTAATCCTTAATTCACTATTATGAAAACTACATCAATGCTTTCAAAGACCCTAGCGATGGCAGTATTAGTGCTTCTTTTCTCTTGTGGAAATGCAAGTAAGAAAGAGGCTAAAACTGCTGAAAAGCCTGCAATGGAGCACAGCGAACACCAAATGACTCAGGCTGAAGCAAAACTTGGTCCTGAATTTACTTCAAAGTACGTTTGTCCGATGCACTGTGAAGGTAGCGGAAGCCATGAAGAAGGTAAGTGCCCAGTTTGTGGAATGACTTACGCGCTTAACGAAGATTATAAAGAAGAAGAATCACACGATAATCACTAAGAAATGATTAATAGGGTTACCTCTCAAAGAATTAGAAAAACACACCGCTACCTGGGACTATTCTTGGGTGTTCAGTTTTTAATGTGGACGATCAGCGGCCTTTACTTTAGTTGGACTGATATCGACGAAATCCATGGAGATCATTTTCGAAGCGAGCCTGAGCAATCGGTTTTTATCAATCTCGCCGGGCTTTCAGAGCTTTCCTTTGATCAGCCTGTTGAGAGTTTGATACTCAAAGATCTTTTAGGGGAACCCTATTATTTTGTCAATGAATCTACGCTGATTCATGCGCAATCAGGTTTGATTAAACCGGGCGTTAGCGAAGAAGAGGCAATTGCTATTGCCCGTGAAAATCTTCGAGATGACTTAATACCTAACAGTGTTTCGCTCATTGAAGCTACTGATGCGCATCATGAGTATCGCGGCAAAAAATTACCCGCCTACCAAATATCTTTCGACTCTAAAGAAAAGGTGACCGCCTACGTCTCCGTAATTGACGGTTCTTTTCAAACGGTTCGCCACCGTGACTGGAGGTGGTTTGACTTTTTATGGATGACCCACACGATGGATTATCAAACTAGAGACGACTTTAATACGTTATTACTTCGATCTTTCTCACTATTAGGGCTGATTACCGTTCTCAGTGGGTTTGTCTTGTGGGGAGTATCCTCACCAACGATTCGACGTTTTACTAAATGAATGCATTTATGAAAAAGCAACTGTTCCTAATACTTGTCTTAGCTACCCTCAGCTGTTCAGATAAAAAGCAATCTGAAGGCAAAGAGGATACCCATCACCATGAGCAATCGGTGACCTACACCTGTTCTATGCACCCTCAAATTACTCAGGATGCACCAGGGAGTTGTCCGATATGTGGTATGGCCCTTATTGAAAAGGATCAAAATACCAGTGGTACTGATCCATCTACCTTATCTTTTACCGAAGAGGCCCTATCACTCATGAAAGTGGAGACCTTCTCAGTGGGTCAATCAGTGGGTCAAGCGACCTCCAAAGAGCTGTCGGGTAGGATACAGGTTGATGAAACCACCGTATTTGATCAAACTGCCAAATATAGTGGTAGAGTAGAGCGCCTACTAGTTCACTCTAATGGAGAGATGATTCGAAAAGGTCAAAAGATTGCTGAAATCTTTTCTCCTGAAATCTATAAAGCTCAGAAAGAGTTATTGATTGCAGCTGAGTCGAAGAATAGCCAACCTCAGTATTATCAGGCAGTTCGTGAAAAGCTGCGAATTATGAAGTTTTCAGATCAGTGGATCGATGCCCTTGAGTCTAGAGGTGAGTCACAAGCTTACTTTGATTTAGTAGCTGAAATGGACGGAACCATCATCGATTTAGCGGTCAGCGAAGGTGATGCCGTTAAAAAAGGTCAACTGCTTTATACCTCTGCAGATTTGTCTTCGGTTTGGGCGCAATTAGATGGGCACGAGAATGACCTTGAACGTATTTCGGTAGGTCAAAGGGTGCTACTTAAAAGCCCCAACCTCTCTACCTTTAGTTCAGAGGGTACCATTAGCTTTATCGATCAGGTGATCAATGAAAAAACACGCACCTATAACATTCGAGTTGAAGTCTTAAACGAGAGTGGGGTATTAAAGCCGGGAATGTTCGTTCAGGCAACTTTAGAGCCGAGAGAATCTAACGGGCTTCAAATACCCGCAAGCGCAGTTCTTTGGACAGGAAAGCGTTCACTGGTATATGTACAGATCACGTCATCGAGTTTTGAACTACGTGAAGTTGAGGTAGGTCAAGAAGATTCTGAATTCTACACGGTATTGTCGGGTCTTTCAGAAGGAGAGTCTGTGGTGGTTGATGGCGCATTTCAAATAGACGCTTCTGCCCAATTAAGAGGACTTGAATCAATGATGAGTTATAAAGCTGAAGATGAAGAAAATACAGAGTCTTTTAGTGTTTTAGATGACTCAATGATGAGGGCTCTTGTCGCCCCTTATTTAAAGCTTAAAGATGAACTAGTTCGTTCTGACGTCAAAACTTCTAGCGCACTCGCCAAAGAAATGTTAGTACTTCTTTCAGATAAGAAATATGCTTTCTCAAGAACTAATTTAAAAGCACCTCTAGAGTCTTTACAAAAGACAGAAGATATTGAAGTGCAGCGTGAGTTATTTCGTTTAATTTCAAATGAAATGATTCAGTGGGCATCTACCACCCAGTCGGTGTCGAGCAAACTCTTCGTTCAGTTCTGCCCCATGGCAAATAATAATAAGGGTGCGAAGTGGTTGAGTACTGAGGAACAAATCCGAAATCCCTTTTACGGGGATGTCATGCTTACCTGTGGGAGTGTAGTGGATATTTTGGAGTAAAAAAGGTGAATAATCATTTTTTCACCTATACAGTGGAATTTTGTGTCTAAATTAGATAAAGGAAATAGGCGAAAACCAATCCTTACACCATAAGAAAAACTTTCTGTAGTCAGTAATGTTATAAGTATTTCTTATAAACGTATTATGGATCGTGATGATTTAATCTTTTTTACCTAACGAGAATATCTCATCTTAAATTGAACTTGTTTCTATGCATCTAATTGTTCTTTTCACTTCGATTCTAATCTCACTTTTGGGGTGTTTAATTGTCTATCGATTCTTCAAGGATGGAAATCGTTTAACCAGATCAATCTCTGGGCTAACACTCCTTTTAATTGTATTAGATCTTTCTGTTCTAAGATTTGGAGTGTTATTTGATATTTTTGACTGGAGTATATTTCGGTATTCATTTAAAACTTCTTTTTTTTATTTCATTGCGGGATTTTTAAATCCTGTATTGCTAATAGTTCATTTCTATTATCTAGTGAAACCCTCTGGATTAATCAAGAAACTCCTAACCACTTTTTTTATTATTCTTATAGCCCTTTTCATAGCTGGTTTTTTTGATATATCAGTATTTGAAATTAAGAAGATAGAGCTCATACTCGGCTTTACGTTTATTTTTCTATTCTTCATAAATCTCGAGGTCTTTTTCCTTTCCAAAATTTGGGATGTACAGTTCAAAATATGGATAATCACTGCTTCATGTGTTCAAATCGTTGCCATTTTAATGGCCTTTTGGCAGATTGAGGTTGATACAATGAGAGGCGAATATCCAACACTGATTAGTAATCAGATGAATTTGATCATAATGAACATTTTAATTTTATTAGCGTTCTTTTTAGTTTTACAATTCCCTAGAATTCTATCGGGAGATATCGGATTTGTCGAAAACTACAGTAGTATTGATGTAATCGAGAAAGATATCTTAGGTTTAAACTCATATGCTTAATTAAACACTCAATTATGGAGATTCATTCATGGTTCTCTTTCTTATCAGAAATTCACGAATGACGTGAATCTTATTCACGAATTAGAAAAGCACTCCTCAGAGATTTACAACAAAATTAATTTTTACGAATACTCGGTGATCCAAAAGCTAGATGAGATTACTGTTATTGAAGACTTCTTTACTCTATCTCAAAAATTGAAAGTAAATAGTGCGGTACTAGCTCTATTTTTTGAGGTTTATTGCAATTACTCCTGGTCGAAGTACGTGAAGGTGTTGCGTGTTTTGAGGGCGGAATATTTGATTAGTAATGATTTTCTTTTTAAAAATGATATGAACGCCCTTGCTCTTAAAGTTGGTTTTAATAACAGAGTTACCTTGTATAATAACTTTAAAGATTTTTTAGGACGCCCTCCCTCATCATCTAAATAAAAGGCTTATATAGCATTCGTAAAAGTTTTATAAAAGTTTAACGATTGCGTTAAAGTTCTCTATTTTTTTAACATTACTATATTATTGCAATATAAAATTTAACCACCCTCCCTTTTTGGTTAAAACTTCAATCTCTCGCGTGTACGCGTAGTAGCAAATTAAATTTCTCAATGCAATTTAAGTTTCCAAAGTATATGCTTTGGTGACATGATTTGCGAA
>DAIPYN010000034.1:0-15080 GCA_036782715.1 Flavobacteriaceae bacterium | reverse complement strand
GATCTATTTATTTCTAATGACTATTTCGAAAAAGATTACCTCTATATCAATCAAGATGGTAGGGGTTTTCAAGAGTCTTCTGATAGCTATTTCGACGCTTTATCGATGGGTTCTATGGGGGCTGATGCTGCTGATCTAGACAATGATTTGCGACCCGATATTATGGTAACAGAAATGTTGCCTGAAACTCTAGCTCGCCAGAAGTCGAAGCAAGTCTTTGAGTCTTGGGATAAGTTTCAACTAGCAGGTGAGATGGGCTATCACAAGCAATATTCTCGCAATGTCCTACAGCGTAATTTAGATAACCGATTCTATGAAGTGGGTAGACAGTTGGGGGTCGCTGCTACCGAGTGGAGCTGGGCTTCTTTGATGTTTGATATGGATAATGATGGATATCGTGATATCTATGTCAGTAATGGAATTTTTAAGGATCTCCTAGATCGCGATTATCTAACCTATAATGCTAATGAGGAGTCGCTACGACAGCAGATGCGTCAGGGCGAAGAGGCGGTTACGGCGCTAATTGACCTCATGCCCTCTTCTGCAGTTCCAAATGCAGTTTATCGCAATAAGGGCGACTTTACCTTTGAAAATGTACGCGAATTATGGGGTCTTGATGAGGCGAGCTTTAGTAATGGTTCAGCCTATGGGGATTTAGATAATGATGGAGATCTTGATCTCATTGTAAATAATATTGATGCGGATGCCTTTGTGTATGAAAATCGTTCTGAGCGATTAGGACATCATTTTCTTGCGGTCGAGCTCAAAGGAACTGATAAGAACCGTTTTGCCATTGGAGCCAAGGTACAAGTCTATCTTTCTGATGGGAGTGCTATGATGGCTGAACAGTATCCGTCAAGAGGGTTCGAAAGTTCGGTTCCGAATCGATTGCACTTCGGTTTAGGTAATCGCACTGATATCGACTCCCTTGAGGTTATCTGGCCCAATCGCATGCGTTCTGTGCATACCATTCAGACTATTGATCAGATTCTGACCATCGACTACAGTTCATCAGAAGTGAAGCCTATTTCATCCGATGAGGCTGACCTAGATATCCTTCTAACCGCAGACTTATTTCAAAAAGGGATTAATTACCAGCACCAAGAAAATCGCTACATCGACTTTGATGCAGAGCGTATGCTTCCTCAATACTTCTCTAATGAAGGCCCCGCGATGGCGATCGCTGATTTAAATGGGGATGGTCTTGATGATATCTTCTTGGGAGGCGCTAAAGGGCAATCGGCTGAATTATACCTTAGTTCGTCTTCAGGATACTCTAAAACCACTAAACCTTTCGAAACTCATAAAAACTCAGAAGATATTCAGGCACTATTCTTTGATGCCGACGGTGATGGAGACCTTGATCTATTTGTAGCTTCTGGGGGTCGTGCCTTTTCTCAAATTAGTACAGATCTAAAAGATAGGTTGTACCTCAATACCGGTTCTGGAGTATTTGAGTACTCGAAACAGGCTGCCCTACCGATATTCAGTACGGGTGCAGTTGCTGCAGCCGATGTTGACCTTGATGGTGATTTAGATTTGTGGTTGGCCAATCGTTTTGATACGAGAACCTATGGGTTGCCTGTAAATTCTTCGCTTTTGATCAATGACGGAAACGGTCAATTTACACCTAGAGCAACTGATTCTTTCAATCAGCTAGGCATGGTCACCACCGCTGTTTTTGCCGATATGAATGCGGATGAGCGCCCTGATCTTATCGTAGGAGGTGAGTGGATGCCGATTACGGTATTCTATAATACAGCTTCGGGATGGATAAAGTCTGAGGATTATCCTTTTGCCTCAGGGATGTGGCGATCAATAACTACCCTTGATCTAAATGATGATGGCGTAACCGATATAGTGGCTGGTAACGCCGGTCGCAATGGGTTTTACAGGCCCAAAATGAGAGTGTACGTGAATGATTTTGATCGAAACGGACGTATTGAACAGATCTATGCGTACGAGGTAGATGGGGATTATTATCCGGTACATGATAAAGATGAACTGATCAAACAACTTCCCGGTCTAAAGAAAAAGCTATTGTACTATGCCGACTATGCGAAGGCGAGTATGAGTGATTTGTTCTCCGAAGAATTATTAAGTAGCTCTCTAGTTCTAGAATTAGATACTACCGATAGTATGATCTTCTTGAGTTCTAAGGAGGGTTATGAGTCGATTCCTTTGAAAGATGAGGCTCAATATTCTAGTGTTTACGCCATTGAGAAGGCTGTAAAAAGTACTACTTCAGCTACGCTTTACTTAGGGGGTAATCAGTATGGCTTCAAGCCGCAATACGGCGCCTATGATGCCTCTTCAGGTTGGCGATTAGATCTGAACTATGAGAACGAGTTGACCCAGCAAATTCGCCCACTTAACATTTCAGGGCAAATTCGTCAACTTCGTGTAATTAAGCCGGATAGCGCGCTAGATTCTTTAATTTTGTTAGCTGCAATGAATAATCAATCAATTCAAAGTATTTATGTCCAGAATTAGTTTTGTTGTTGTGATGGGGTCGTTATTACTTTTTTTGGGAGCATGTACCCGTGAAAGTAATTACGATCGATTAGTTAAAACCGAAATGGCTAATGGGGTGTATTCAGATAGCCTCAAGTTTGGCCTATTACTAGGAGATACCAAAAAGACCTTTTTCACCAAGTGTTGGGAGCTAAATTTAGAGGGAGTGATTTCCCATGGGCCTAACAATGATTTTGTTGCTTATGAGTTAGAAGGGGTTAATGAAGGGGAGCGCATCAACCACTTGTTCTACGGTATTTTTAATGATGAAAACATAATGACCGGCCTTGATATGCGTTTCTATCATTTAGGCTGGGCCCCGTGGAATAAACAACTATTTGCCGATCAGCTTCTGCCTAAAGCCCTTGATACTCTTGAACTATGGTATCCTGGTAATGAATTTGTTAGAGTAGACCGAGAGGGATTACCTCGAGAGACCTATGTAAAGGTGGATGGCAACCGCCAGATTCTAGCCTACGTCCTCGACGACAAAGAGGTCAAAGCGGTAATTACTGACCTTAGAAAAAAATACCCCGACCTAGTTCGATAGACATGAAAAACCTACTATACCTTTTTTCGCTCGCTGTTTTGGTAGCTTCTTGCGCTGGGGCAGAGAACGATTATCTGTTTGAATTAAAGACCCCCGAGGAGACTCAGATTAATTTTGAGAACACCCTTAGTTTTAGCAATGAGTTTAATGTCTATACTTACCGTAATTTCTATAATGGCGGGGGAGTTTCGATTGGAGATGTCAATAACGATGGGTGGTCTGACATCTATTTAACATCGAATCAGAATCAGAATAAACTATACCTGAACAAGGGAGGTTTTGTTTTCGAAGACATTACAGACTCAGCTGGTGTGGGTGGTTCTAGAGCTTGGTCAACTGGGGTGACTATGGCTGATGTCAATGCCGATGGCCTATTAGATATTTATGTATGTAATTCTGGAGATGTTGCTGGAGACAACAAGCAGAATGAACTTTTTATCAATAAAGGAGGTGGAAAGTTTGAGGAGCTAGCTGAGGACTATGGGCTCGCAGACCCCGGGTATTCTACTCATGCAAGTTTCTTTGACTATGACAAAGATGGCGATCTAGATGTTTACCTCTTGAATAACTCTTATCAGGCGATTGGGAGTTTTGATTTGAGAAGAAATGAGCGTCCGAAACGAGATGAACTAGGTGGCGATAAGCTTTTAGAGAATCGAGATGGAGTTTTCGTTGACGTGAGTGAAAAGGCGGGCATCTACGGCTCGGTGATTGGGTTTGGACTCGGTGTAACCGTCGGAGATGTGAACAATGACGGATGGGAGGATATTTACGTATCTAACGACTTTTTCGAGCGCGATTATCTCTACATCAACAATCAAGACGGTACATTCAGCGAAAAACTAACTGAATCCATCGGTTCAATCAGTGGTGCTTCAATGGGTGCAGATATGGCAGATATTGATAACGACGGTGCAGCGGATATTTTTGTAACCGAGATGCTCCCCTCAGAGTACGAGCGCCTAAAATCAGTAACTACTTTCGAGAACTGGGATAAGTACAAGTACAATGTCGATAACGACTATTTTCACCAATTTACTCGTAACACCTTACAGCTTAATAATGCTGACGGAACATTCAGCGAGATCGGACGTCTAGCTGGTGTTGAGGCCTCAGACTGGAGTTGGGGAGCGCTGTTTTTTGATATGAACAATGATGGACTTCGAGATCTTTTTATCGCTAACGGAATTTATCGAGACCTTACCGATCAAGATTATCTTCAATACGTTTCAAGCGAAGAAGTCTTAAGCAGTATTGTTTCAGGAGATGAGGTGGATTATGCGAAGCTTGTAGATATCATACCGTCAAGACCTGTGAAAAATCACGCTTACATCAATCAAGGTAATCTACAGTTCTTCAACGATGAACAAACCGGGCTTTGCACCCCAAGTTTTTCAAACGGATCTGCCTATGGTGACCTCGATAACGATGGCGATTTAGACCTTGTGGTGAACAATGTAAATATGCCACTCTTTGTCTATGAAAACCATAGTGAGCGAAATCCTAACAACCATTACCTCCAATTTAAATTGAAGGGATCGGGCCAAAATACTCAGGCCATTGGAGCCCGCGTATGGGTGAGTCAGGGGGATCAAACCTATTACTTACACCACCAACCCATTCGTGGCTTTCAATCGAGCATGGATTTAGTATTGCATCAAGGTTTAGCACTTTCTATCCCTGCAGAAGTTCGTGTAGAATGGCCTAATGGGACTACTACCCAATTAAACGATGTTAAGACGAATACTCGCTTAGAATTAGTTCAACCAGAGCCAGAAAAAGGGTTGAATGAAACGGGTGTCGATACCACTATCGATAACTTATTTGATCCCATGAGCGTTACTAATGCTCCGGTTCATCAAGAAAATTTATTTATCGATTTTAACAGGAATCGACTTTGGCCACATATGTTGAGTACTCCAGGCCCAAGACTAGTTGCGGGAGACCTTAATCAAGACGGGGTGACCGAAATTCTAATACCCGGAGCCAAGGATCTTACCTCAAGTCTTTATCAGCTTGAAGAAGGACAATTAAAGGTAGTTGCTGATTTTGGTTTAGATGGGGAGAAGCCCTCTGAACTTGTTGCTCCTCATCTTTTTGATGCCGATGGTGACGGCGATTTAGATCTATATGCGGGTAACGGGGGAGTAGAATTCTCTAAATTCATTCCTTATTTGGCAGATATCCTTTATCTCAATGATGGTAAAGGGAACTTCTCAAAAAGCCAAGCGACTTTACCCACGGCGACTAATTTCTTCAATACCGGTACAGTGGTTTCAGGAGATATTGATAACGATGGTGATCTAGATCTGTTCGTTGGTGAGCGTGCATTAGCAGATGCCTACGGCTTACCTGCATCAGGGTATATTTTAATTAACGACGGTTCTGGACAGTTTACCGATGAGACCGCCTCTTGGTCAGCCTCTTTAAATGAGGTTGGTCTGATTACTGCTGCAGCGATGATTGATCTCGAATCAGATGGTGATTTAGACTTGGTTGTGGTGGGTGAATACATGGGCATCCGAGTATTTAAGAATCAAGAAGGTCAACTCGTTGATGCGAATCTAGAACTGGCTGCTTATAAAGGCTGGTGGCAAACTCTCGATACCGCTGATTTTAATGGTGATGGAGTCGTAGATTTTCTAGTAGGTAATCACGGTTTGAATTCGCGATTTGAGGCTAGTGAAAAGACTCCAATCCGCTTGTATTTAAATGACTTTGACCAGAACGAGCAGATTGACCCTGTTTTAAGTTTTATGCGAGAAGATGGTAAGTACTATCCCTATGATCTAAGACATAATCTTATCGATCAGATGAAGCCGCTCAAGAAGAAATTTCCCGATTATGCTTCATTCAAAGATGCCTCTGTAGAGCAGATGTTTACCAAAGAGCAACTAGAAGCAAGTGTGGTTCGAGAAGTGACCAACTTGTCGAGTGCTGTCTTTCTAAGTCAACCGGATGGCACTTATGCGTATGAGCCACTTCCATTAAAAGCGCAATTTGCCCCGATTTACGCCCTTGCGGTAGGAGATTTTGACGGTGATGGAGATATCGACGCACTTGCCGGAGGTAATCTATACAAAACAAAACCTGAAATCGGTCGTTACGACGCGCTTCAAGGGGTGTATCTAGAGAATGATGGTAAGGGTCACTTCAGTATTCCACAGGGAGGCCGTGGATTTAAATTGGGTGGTGAGATTCGTTCGATTCTAACCCTTGACAACCAGATTGTGGTCGGTCGAAATTCAGACACCCTAGCTTTATTCAATTATGCAAAGAATTAATTTATATCTAGGGGTTGCCCTATTACTAGCTGCTTGCCAGTCGAGTGAATCTGAGAATTCAACAGCTGATAGGCTTTTTGAACAGCTGCCAGCGAGCAGTACAGGAGTTGATTTTAGTAACGACCTGTCGTCGGATCCAGACATGAATATTATCGAGTACCTCTATTATTACAATGGAGGAGGAGTAGGTATCGCAGACATCAATAATGATGGACTCGAAGATTTATTCTTCGCTGGTAATGAGGTTAGTGATCGCCTTTATTTAAATAAGGGAGATTTTAAGTTTGAAGATATTACCGAGTCTGCTGGTATTATTCAGGATAGTACTTGGTCAACTGGGGTAACTTTTGCCGATGTAAACCTCGATGGATATGAAGATATTTATATTTCTGCTGTTGGCGATTATAAAACCCTTTCAGGGAAAAACCGTCTCTATTTAAATAACGGCGATTCGAGTTTTAAAGAGGTTTCAGCTGAGGTCGGATTAGATTTTAAAGGTTTCGGTACTCAAGCGAGCTTTTTCGATTACGACAACGACGGGGACTTAGATGTCTATCTTCTGAACCATACGATTCACACGCCTCGAAATTATGGAAAAATCGATCGTCGCCAGGAGCGGGACGACCTTTCAGGAGATCGTCTTTATGAGAATAAACTATCTGATACTGGTGTACTTGCTTTTGAAGAGGTAACCGAAGAAGCTGGCATCTATAGTAGCGCATTAGGTTATGGCTTAGCACTAGCTACGGCAGATCTCAACGGAGATGGATTTATTGATATTTATGTCGGAAACGACTTTCACGAAAATGATTACATCTACTTAAATAACGGAGATAAGACCTTTACAGAGCAATCAGAGTCACTACTCCATTCAAGTACCCGATTTACTATGGGAGTAGATGTTGCTGATATGAATAACGACTTACGTCCTGATTTATTTACCCTTGACATGATGCCGAATCGTGCCGATGTCTTTATGAAATCGGGTGGGGAAGACAGTGATAAAGTAGCTCAAATCAAACGCGACTTTGGTTATCACGAGCAGCTGGCACGAAACCATTTTCAGCTAGCGACCGAAGGTGCTTACAAAGAAGTTGCACTGGCGACTGGTACTTTCGCTACAGATTGGAGTTGGACCGTGCTTCTCGAAGATTTTGATAATGATTCGAATACGGACATTTTTATTTCGAACGGTATTTATAAGCGTCCGAATGATCTCGATTTTATCAACTTTCAGAGTAATGCCGCCTTTGATGATTTTGCGTCAAGCGAAGCTGAATTAGAGCAGCAACTCATCGAGCAGATGCCGATGTTGAAAATCGAAAACGAGCTGTTTTTAAACCGTGGAGATTTAAATTTTGATCGACTAGATCCTTCTTCGCAGTTTAATCCTTCGTATAGTAATGGTGCTGCAGTAGCCGATCTAGACAATGATGGTAATTTAGATTTAGTAGTCAATACCATTCAAGAGCCTGCGCACATTTTGAGAAATACGACCATTGGCGGCCATTTTGTTCAGTTTACACTGCCTCGAAATGCATTAAATGCCAAGGTGATTATCGAACACGAGGGTGATAAAATATACAAAGAAGTGTTTCGAACTAGAGGGTATGCTTCGGCCTCCTCGACTCGCATTCATCTGGGTTTAAAGAGCGACGCGGCTATTGACCGTTTAGAGGTGTATTACCCTGATGGTCAGGCTGAGGTTTACACCAGTCTTGCAGCAGACACTTATCATGTACTTGCATCAGGAGCGCCCTTAGATCAAACCTTTGAGGGCCCTCTAAAGGACGCTAGCTTTTCGATAACCCCATTTGACTATGTTCATAAAGAAAACGCTTATCTCGATTATGAACGCGAGCCATTAATGCTTGAAAAATTATCGATAGAGGGGCCTGCCTATACCCGAGCAGACTTTAATGGGGATGGAATCGATGACTTGTTCTTTGGAGGTTCTAAAATGCAAGCCTCTGAACTCTATTTAGGAACGACTTCAAATACTTACCAAAAGGCCAAAATTGAGGTCTTTGAACAAGACTATAATTTCGAAGATGTCGATGCAGTAGCCTTTGATTTTGATGTCGATGGCGATTTGGATCTCTATATTATGAGCGGAGGTAACGAAACCTATGATGGTGAGGCTACTTTGATGGATCGTCTATACATCAACGACGGTAAGGGAGATTTTGTTCGATTCCCAGCGAACCTACCACAGTCGAACGGAGGAAGCATCTCTTCTGCAGACTTTAATGGAGATGGTTATGACGATCTTTTTATTGGCAATCGATCGCTGCCTGGCGGATACGGACTTTCGCCAACAAGCGCTATCGTAGCTAGTGCTCCAGAGAGTAATTCGTACTTCGAGGCGGTAGCCCAAGCGCCCCTAGGAATGGTCACTGACAGCCAATTTGCAGATCTCAATGGAGATGGTCATTTAGATATCGTTGTCGTTGGTGATTTTATGCCGGTGACGGTTTTAATCAATGATGGAGCAGGTAGTTTTACGAATCAAACCACGGCTTTTGGTCTTAATCAGACTTCTGGTTTTTGGAATACGGTCGAAGTTACCGACATCAATGGTGATGGAAAACTAGATATACTCGCGGGTAACGCAGGGGCTAACCATAAGTTTAAGCCCACCCTTGAAAAACCGGTTGTAGCCTATCTAGATGACTTTGATGGAAATGGATCACTTGACCCGATTGTATTTTATAGCTTCTTTGATGAGCCAGTACCTTTTGCCTCAAAGGATAAGCTGGTGAGTAGTTTACCTTATCTCAAGAAGAAGTTTTTAAAGTATAGTGACTTTGTGAATGCTCAAGACATCGTTGCGCTCACCGAACGAACCGAAATTTTTGAAACTAAGGCGGTCGTTGAGATGCGCTCAATGGTTTTTATCCAAGGCGAGACAGGAACGTTTGAAGGAATTGCCCTGCCCACTGAAGCTCAACTTTCAACGATTGAAGATTTCTATGTTGAAGAGGGTAAGGTGTATTACACAGGGAACTACAGTGGCTATGTCACTGAATTAGGAGCAAGTCTTTCGAATTCTGGTGGGGTATTAAGTGACTTTGATGGAACTCAATTTCAATCTTATCGATCACTAGACCTTCCTAAAGGTACCGAAGGGCGTTTCATCGATCGCATTTCTGAAACGGAGCTGATTGTGGTTCAAAACAATGGGCCAGCCCTTATTGTAAAAGAGAATAATTAAACAAACTGCGTATTTTTGTCGTATGAATAGAATTTATAAGTGGTTAGGAGCTTGGACTACTTTATTAGTAGTTAGCTTATCCTTAATTAGTTGTGAAAAGGATACTCGTTATGTAGATCGATTATCTGATGCTGATTTGTTTAACGATACCATGCAGAAACTGACCGATGTTATCGTTTATGATATCTTTTCGCCGGTGGTCGCTTCGAGGGTATATGTGTATCCGACCGTTGCGGCTTATTCAGTCATGCAGAAGGCCTTCCCAGAGAAATACGAATCGTTAGCGGGCCAGCTTCAAGAATTCACCGATATCCCTGAGTTAACTGAAGGGGTGAATCCCCAACTAGCGGCTATTCATGCATTTTTGGTCGTTGGAAAGCAATTGATTTTCTCAGAAAATCGTATTGATGAGTATAGAGAATCGCTGTATGAAGAATTAGATGATTTAGGGATGCCGAGTCGCGAATTTGATGCTTCTATTGCCTATGGAGAGGCGGTGGCTGCGCATATTCTTGCTTGGGCCGATACTGATTTTTACAAGCAGACTAGAACTTTTCCTAAGTACACGATTCAAGAGGGTGATCAGTTTTGGAAACCCACTCCTCCTGATTATATGGAAGGAATTGAACCGCACTGGAACCGAATCAGACCGATGGTGATTCCTGATGCAGCAATGTTTGATCCGGCCCCTCCGTTACCGGTAGATATGAATCCTGATAGCCCTTTTTATGCCGAGCTTATAGAGGTTTATGAATTAGGTCGAAAGGTAACTGAGGATAATAATGAAAATGAAGAGGCGCAGATCGCTGCATTCTGGGATTGTAACCCTTATGTATCTCATCACAAGGGACACGCTATGTTTGCTACCAAGAAAATCACCCCTGGTGGACACTGGATTGGTATTACCAAACTGGCTACTCAAATTGCTGAAAACTCCTTTGATGAGACGATTAATACTTACCTGAACGTTACTGTGGCGCTTTTTGATGGGTTTATCTCATGCTGGGATACTAAATGGAATACCCTGATTGTAAGACCAGAAACTTTAATTAATCAATACCTCGATGAAGAGTGGTTACCTAAGCTACAAACTCCGCCGTTCCCAGAATATACTTCGGGTCACTCGGTAATCTCTCGATCGGCAGCGACCGTCCTTACCAAGATTTATGGCGATAACTTTGCATTTGATGATACTACTGAAGAGGCTTATGGGTTACCCACCCGTTCTTATAAGTCGTTTATGCATGCCTCTGAAGAAGCAGCTGTTTCTCGACTTTACGGAGGTATCCATTACCGTAGAGCTATCGACCAAGGGGTAGTTCAAGGTGCAGCAGTAGGAGACTATGTAGCCCAAAACTTGAATACTTTCAAGGCAAAGATTGCTGAAGTAAATCCTTAGGCTTCTAGGGCCTGAATCAGGTCATTCCAAACGTCATCAGTGTGTTCTAGACCTACCGATAGACGAATCATACCATCTGTAATCTCAACGGCTAATCGTTCTTCGCTGCTAAGTTTAGCGTGAGTACTCGATGCTGGGTGAGTGATGATACTACGAGTATCCCCTAAGTTTGCAGAGATAGAGCATAGCTTGATGTTGTCTATGAAACGTTTTCCGGCAGCAACCCCTCCTTTTACTTCGAAGGCGATGATTGACCCGCCTAGTTTCATTTGCTTCTTGGCGATTTCGTGTTGCGGATGCGATTTTAAAAACGGATAACGCACCCAATTAATATTCGGATGCTGCTCTAGTTTCTCAGCCAGTGTAAGTGCGTTTTTGCTATGAGCCTCCACGCGTACCGCTAGAGTTTCTAAACTCTTCGAAAGTACCCAGGCGTTAAATGGAGAAAGGGCAGTACCTGTAATTCGTGCAAATCGATAGATACGGTCGATGAGCTCGTGAGACCCCACCGTAATACCTCCGAGAACACGTCCTTGGCCATCCATTAGCTTGGTGCTTGAATGAATCACTAGATGTGCCCCTAGTTTAGCCGGCTGTTGAATATAAGGGGTAGCAAAGCAGTTGTCTACGATGAACAGTAGGTTGTTCTTCTTAGCAAAATCACCAAGTCTTTCCAGGTCGAGTACAGTAACCCCAGGATTGGTCGGGGATTCTACATATAGAATTTTGGTATTTGGCTTTAGTTCGGCTTCTAGGGTATCAAAATCTCCGGGATCAAAGTAGCTATGCTCAATATTCCATTTCGGAAAGAACTGAGTATATAGCGTATGGGTAGACCCGAAAACTGCTCGGCATGATAGGATGTGATCACCAGAAGATAACAGTGCGGCGAAGGTGGTATAAATTGCACTCATACCCGAAGCGAATGCTGCTCCATCTTCAACACCTTCCATGGTAGCTACTTTCTGAATAAGCTCAGAGGTATTCGGATTCGAATATCGGCTATAAATATTGCGATGTTTTTCTTCGGCAAAGGATGCCCTCATGTCTTCAGAATCTTCAAATACGAAGCTCGAAGTCATATAGATAGGGGCAGAGTGCTCTAAGTATTGAGAGCGTTCCATTTGTCCGCGAATCGCCTCTGTTTCAAACTGTTTCTTCATGGCTGAAAATTAGGAAAAATAACGGACTAGATATTTATTTAAAATTATTCTAAATAATCTTGTAAAAAGCATTTTTGGTTTTTAAATTTGCAGTCTAATTAGATGTTATTTTTAATTATTCTAAATAAATGAATCTACGTTTCATTCAAGTATTACTAGTGTTTTTTACAGTTGTATTCGTTTCTGCACAGTCTGATTCTAATTTTTCTTCCCTTGATTCTATTCAAAAGTTAGACGAGGTAATCATTCGAGCGAATACCATTTTAGGGAATAAATATGTAGCTCAGAACCGCACCGGGGCTTCTTACTTTTTAGGAGTAGAAGAGCTAGAAAAAATGGGATACATCGATATCAATCGTGCTCTAAGAACGGTACCGGGGGTGAATTTCTATGAAGAGGATGGTTTTGGTCTTCGCCCGAATATTTCGCTGAGAGGTACTTCGCCTCAACGAAGCTCAAAGATTACCCTAATGGAAGACGGTGTGCTCATTGCTCCTGCACCCTATAGTTCACCTGCTGCCTACTACTTTCCATCAGTGGCTCGGATGCAAGCGGTTGAGATTTTAAAAGGAAGTAGCCAAGTTCAGTACGGGCCCTTTACCACAGGCGGTGCCATCAATTTGGTATCTACGGGTATTCCTGATGATTTTTCAGCACAGCTAAAGACGAGTCTAGGAAGTTTTAATACCGGTCAAGTATATACCTCAGTGGGTCAATCTTCGGAGCGTATCGGATACGTTCTCGAGTACCTCAATATGAATTCAGATGGGTTCAAACGTCTAGGGTCGAACGACAATACCGGATTCGATATTTACGATCTCATGGGTAAGCTAAGAATTAACTCAAAAGCTGATGCTAAAACTCCTCAATCGTTAGAATTGAAATATCATTTTTATGATGAGCAGTCGAACGAAACCTATTTAGGGCTGTCAGAGGCTGATTTTGCCGCGAATCCATATTCTCGTTATGCCGCTTCTCAGTTCGACCAAATGAACGCCGATCAGCGTCAAATTATGCTTACTCATGTGTTAGACTTTTCTAACAATTTGAAGGTGGTGACCAACGCCTATTCAAATAAAGTGACTCGCAACTGGTATAAGCTAGACGATGTGGTATTCGATGAGGACAAGAAAAGCTTAGCCGCTGTTCTGAATGACCCGATCGAGCTTAGTGATCATATGAATATTATCAATGGTAGCACTGATTCTGGAGCTGACGCCTTACTTCTAAAGGCTAACAATCGTATCTATTATTCACGTGGAATTCAAACCAAAATCGATTATCATTGGTATGGTTCAAATGGAGCTTTTCACGATATCGAGGTGGGTGCTCGAGTTCACTACGACGCCGAGGATCGCTTTCAGTGGGAAGATGGGTATCGTATTCAAGGGGGTGACTTAGCCTTAACCTCTGAGGGAATTCGCGGCGCACAAGGTAATCGTATTTCAAGCGCCAACGCATTCGCCGCATACGCACTTTATAAATACAAAATGGGAGGTCTTACGTTAACCCCAGGTATTCGATATGAGAGTATCGATCTTCAAAGAGAAGATTGGGGTAAGATGGATGCAAATCGACTTGCAGACGCTAGCGTAAGAGAAAATCAAATCGATGTATTTATCCCAGGAATCGGATTCAACTATAGTTTCGCCCAAAACCTATCGTTTTTCGGTGGGGTGCATAAAGGATTCTCTCCTCCGGGTAATGCTCCTGGGGAAAAGGCAGAGAAGAGCATTAACTATGAAATCGGATCTCGTTTTGCTATCGGTAAATTAAGCGGAGAACTCATCGGATTTTTCAATGACTACTCTAATCTACTAGGATCTGACCTAGCTGCTAGTGGAGGTACGGGTTCGCTTGATCAATTCAATGCAGGTGAGGTAAATGTAAGTGGATTAGAATTGCTTCTGAATTACAATTTTTCAGATGAGCGCTCGAAGATTCAAACTCCAATCTCACTCGCCTACACCTTATCTAATGCCATTTTTCAAAACGATTTTGGAAGCACTCAGGATATTTGGGGGACAGTATCTGAGGGTGATCGAGTACCCTACATTCCGCAACATCAGTTAAACCTTTCTCTAGGTTTCGCTCATAAGAACTATGAACTGAATTTTAGTGGTCGATACAACGGAGCCTTCAACACAAGAGGCACCAATGGAGGAACATTCGATCCTTTGGCTCTCGAAGACAATATCGTCATTGATTTCTCAGCAAAATATCACCTCACTTCTCAGATCAGTTTAACCGCAAATGTGATTAATCTTTTCGATGAGGTGTATGCTGCTGCTCGAGTGCCTGCCGGGTTTAGACCAGGTCACCCTTTCGGAGCTTATGCAGGAGTACAGTTTAGACTCTAGTAGTCTGGTTTAGTTAGTTAGTAAATGGGCCTCGCGATTTGCGGGGCTTATTTGATTAGAAGAGTTAGGTCGTTAAGTTCTTCTCCGATAGAATGAATTCCTGCCACAATTTTCTTTAGTTGCTTCTGTGAAGGAGTTTTTACCCCAGAGGTATATTGAGCGAGGAGACTCTGATTCATACCAATTCTCTCGGCTAGAAATCGGGCGTTAATCGCTTTGTAATTCTGAAAGAAGGTTCTAAAATCAAAGTGTAAATCGAGATCCTCTTTGGTGATGGTAATTGGCTCTTCTTCGTAAAAGAAGTTTAAGGCTTCGATAAGCGAGTTGTATAGCTTATTAACCGATGCTGCCTCGGTAAATACTGAAAGATTCTCGCAATAGGCTGAAAACCCAGTATTAGTTTTCTCAACGATTACTTTGATTCGCTTAGGGTTTTTCATGGGTTGATTTTGGCTTCTTTTAATAGTTTAATCATAAGGCCTTTCCCGAGTTCTTTACTACCGTGATTTGGGAATATTATTGTGTTGGTGTGTATGGGATGTCGCAACTTAATGTGAGATCCTTTCTGTGAATGAATAAACCAACCTCCATTGCAG
>DAIPYN010000033.1:0-15133 GCA_036782715.1 Flavobacteriaceae bacterium | reverse complement strand
ATAAGTCTTGGTCTTCAGTACGATTAGCTCCGTAAAGCGTATATTACTCCTTTAATAGTTGATTTATGTCTTCTTCGAAGTATCAATATATTAATCGTGAAATAAGCTGGCTTCAGTTTAACGAGCGAGTCTTGCAGGAAAGTGCTGATCAACGAGTTCCTATTATTGATCGTATTCGTTTTCTAGGAATTTTTAGTAATAATCTAGATGAGTTTTTCAGGGTTAGATATGCCACGGTTAAACGGGTGGTTGATAATGACCCGACGGGTAAGCAATTACTCGGTGGGACTAAAGCCACTGATTTATTAGCTCAGATTACTGCCTTGACTATTAAATCTCAGTCTCGTAGCATGAAGATTCTGAAAGATATTACGGAGGAATTAAAGGATCATGAGATTTACTTGATTAACGAATCAGAACTTCAAGAAGAACAGAAGTCATTTGTCGAAGACTACTTTTTGGCTAAGGTTAATCCTGAATTAATCACCATTGATCTTCACAGTATCGACGGTTTTCCTATGCTGAAAGAAACTGCTGCATACTTAGCGGTTCGCTTAGCGAAATACAACAACGCCGGAGGTTCTAGGAATAATAAGGAGGTATCGATTAGATACGCCCTAATTGAAATTCCAAATAGCTTAGATCGTTTCGTGGTACTACCTCAAAAAAAAGGTAAGAACTATGTAATGGTATTGGATGATATTATCAGGCATTGTCTTGATCGAATTTTCTTCATGTTTGATTACGATGAAATCGAGGCACATATGATAAAGATTACTCGAGATGCTGAACTTGATATTGACGATGATCTTGAAAAAAGTTTTTTAGAAAAAATATCTACCTCTGTAAGTAATCGAAAAATTAGCGATCCTGTTCGTTTTGTCTATGATAAACGAATCAAATTGGATACCCTTACTTTTCTGAAGAAGAAAATTGATATAGAGAATACAGATAGTGTGATTCCTGGAGGTCGTTATCACAATCGACGTGATTACATGAGCTTTCCTAACTTTGGAAGATCTGAATTGCAGTACGAGCGAATAGATCCTTTGCCCATCGCCGGTTTTGAGATGGAAGGTAGTCTTTTCAATCAGATTCGAAAGAGAGACTATCTCATGTATACTCCATTTCAGAATTATGGATATGTCGTTCGATTCTTGAAAGAAGCTGCCCTAGATCCGAAAGTTAAAGAAATCAAGATTACCATTTACCGACTAGCTAAAAACTCTCAGGTAGCGGCCGCTCTAATTAATGCAGCTAAAAATGGCAAAAAAGTAACCGTTCAGATTGAGCTTCAGGCACGTTTTGATGAACAATCGAACATTGATTATGCTAATAAATTTAAGGAAGCTGGGATTAATCTAATCTTTGGTATTCGTGGTCTTAAGGTACACTCTAAGATTTGCGTAATTACTCGAGAAACTAAACCGAGATCGTTAGAATATTTTGGATTTATTAGTACCGGTAATTTCAACGAATCGACGGCAAAAATCTATACCGATTACACTTTATTTACCTCGCATAAAGGAATACTCTCTGAAGTCGAAAAGGTATTTGAATTTTTAACTACAACCTATAGAGTTAGGAAGTACAAGCATCTAATTGTTTCTCCTCATTACACAGAAAGCACCTTTACGCGTTTAATTCAACAAGAGATTCTAAATGCTAAAGCAGGGAAGCCTGCCTCGATAAGAATTAAGATGAATAGTTTTACTTCATATAAGATGATTGATCGCCTTTACCAAGCGAGTCAAGCTGGGGTAAAAATAAAAATGGTTATCCGAGGAATTAATTGTTTAGTACCAGGAGTTAAGGGGCAAAGTGAGAATATTGAAGCCATCAGTGTGGTCGATAAGTTTTTGGAGCATCCGCGTGTTTTTATTTTTGAGAATGGAGGTGATTCAAAAGTATATATCTCCTCTGCGGATTGGATGACCCGAAACATTGAGAATAGGGTAGAGGTCGGAGTACCGATTTACCAGGAAGACCTCAAGCAAGAAGTGATCGATAGTTTTGAGATGAGTTGGAATGACAATGTTAAGGGTAGACGTTTTACGGCTAAACAAGACAACGCTTATCGCAAAAACAAAAAGCTTGCTATTCGATCTCAGTTTGATATGTACGATTACTATCGAAAGAAGTTAGATCATTAACCGTGCATGGTTTCTTTCTTACCAAGATTGGCCATGATTTCTGCCTCGTAGGCTAATAAGTCTTGCCATTTTTGATCTACCTCCTTGCGGTCACCATATTTTCTTGCGAAACCGAGAAACATAGTATAATGATTGGCTTCACTTACCATTAGGTTGCGGTAGAAATCGGCTAATTCTTCGTCGGCTATATTTTCAGAAAGTAGCCTAAATCTCTCACAACTTCTTGCTTCAATAAGGGCAGCATACAATAACTTGTGAACGAGGTGGGTCGTCTTGCTTCCTCCTTTTGGAAAGAATTTCATCAACTCGATAACATATTCATCTTTACGTTCTCTACCGAGTTTCCATCCTCTCTCAACGATTTTTTCATGCACCATGTTAAAATGCCCCATCTCTTCTCGTACCAGTGCAGTCATCTCTTTGACTAGTTCTGAACGGTCTGGAAAACCTATAATAATTGAAATCGCAGTGCTTGCAGCCTTTTGTTCGCAATAGGCATGATCGGTGAGGATCTCTTCAATGTTCTTTTCAACGATATTCACCCATCTTGGGTCAGTCGGTAATTTTAATCCAAGCATAATTATAGGTCTAAGGAGAATTTTTGTTTTAATTCTGCTACGGCAGGGTATTTAGAGATCAGGTGCTCTAGTTTTTCCTCTGGGGTATAAATGAAGTTTTCTGAGTTCTCTGTTTCTAAAACCTCTACTTGTAATTGGATACGGTCATTCTTTGTACGTTTTCTTAAGAAGATAAGGAGCGCCTCCTTTTCTTGTTCGATTTCTCTGCGAATCGTATCGTTTGGAACCGTACTTCGTAAGGTCTCAGAATCAATCAAATCAATGGTAGCGATTTGAAGATTAGAGGCCAGTATTTTTTTACCTTTTTGTTCAAGACTGACAACATATTGGTCGTAGTAAACTTGAATATCTTCTAATGTGAATGGCTCAAGAGACTCGGGCCCAGAAACTTTATTGGCTTCTTCTTGCTTTTGCTTAATCTCTTTCTTTTTCTGTATTGCAGCCAGAGATAATCCCGAAACAGAATTACCTAAAGAAGGTTTTTCAATGTGGATAGCTACATCGGGAGTTGTATCTAGAATTGGGGAGATTTCTTCTTTGGTGCTCGATTGATCTAACTCTTCTTTAACAACTTTATTTTCAACAGCATCAACAGGTGATTGATTTTTTGTCGATGAAGTTGTAGAGGTGGTTTCATTCACCTCATCAACGGGGATTAGACTAGGCTTTTTTTTTTCAGCCGAATTTGAAAATCCAGCAATTTGAAGTAGACTGAGTTCGATCAGTAGTCTCTTGTTATTAGCTGCTCGATACGCTGCATCAGCTTTGGTAGTAATCTCGATGCCTTCAATTAAAAATTCGATAGAACAACTAGATGCCTGCTCTTTGTACATTGGGACTAGTTCTTCTGAACTATCTAATAGTGCGATAGTCTCTTCTTTCTGTGACACTAGTAAATTTCTAAAGTGAGCTCCTAAGCCTGAGATGATTAATTGTGCATCAAAACCGGCATTAATGAGTTCATTCAGCTGCAATAGTATTGATCGTGTGTCTTTTTCTAAAAGACTATGGGTGAGTTCGAAAAAACTATTGAAGTCTAGAAGGTTGAGATGCTTACTGACATCTTCTGCTGTTAATTTATTCCCGCCAAAACTAATGAGTCGATCAAATAGAGAAAGCGCATCACGAAGGCCTCCATCGGCTTTAACAGCAATCATATGAAGAGCGGTTTCTTCGACTTCAACCTTTTGATCCTCAGCGATCGTTCTTAAATGATTTGCCATGTCTTTCGTACCAATACGTTTAAAGTCATAGCTCTGACATCTAGATAAGATGGTCGGTAGAATTTTGTGTTTCTCTGTGGTCGCTAAAATAAAAATAGCGTGTTTAGGAGGTTCTTCTAACGTCTTTAAAAAGGCATTGAAAGCTGCTGTACTTAGCATGTGAACCTCATCGACGATATACACTTTGTGCGTGCCAATTCTTGGTGGAATTCGAACTTGATCGATAAGAGATCGAATATCGTCAACCGAGTTGTTCGATGCCGCGTCTAGTTCAAAAATGTTGAAACTAAAATCATTCTCAGCGCTGTCTCCGAGACTTTGCTCGTTGATTTTATGCGCTAAAATTCGAGCACAGGTCGTTTTACCAACACCCCTTGGCCCAGAAAATAAAAGGGCATTAGCTAGACGATTATTGGTAATCGCATTTTCTAAAGTTTTAGTAATCGATTCTTGACCAACCACTTCAGAAAATTCTTTCGGACGATATTTTAACGCTGATACAACGAAAGATTCCATAGATACAAATATAAGTTTCGTTGAGCGATCATTTATGAACTTCAAAGGGTTCTAGTCCTTGAATTATTAACAATAGTGCTACTTTTACGATCTAAAGCAGGCCACCTTGTCGCTTTATCCTTTGAGATAAAGAGGAAAGTCCGGACACCATAGTGCAGCGTAGCGGGTAACACCCGTCCATCGTGAGGTGAGGACAAGTGCAACAGAAAGCAAGTACAGTTCGGCTGTAGTGAAACCAGGTAAACTCTACGCGGTGAAACGCCATGTAAACCAATGCTTGAGAGCGGCACGTTCGATATTGGAGGGTAGGCGGTTCGAGAATCTGAGTAATTGGATGCCTAGATAAATGACAGGGCTAGACAGAATCCGGCTTACGGCCTGCTTTTTTTTCAAACCAGCTAAAGGTGCTACTTCCGTATTTTTTCTTCATCTCAAAGCTCTGGTGATTGTCAAAGGACAAGTTTGAAGCGTGCTCTAAAATCAAAATTCCTGATTCGTTGAGTAACGACGGATGAGTAGTAAGTCGATCAATGAGTTCTACATACTTGGCTTCTCCAATATCGTATGGGGGATCTCCGACCACTAGATCATAAGTAGGTCGAGTGCTCCTTGCAATGAATTTAAACACATCAGAACAAATCGCTGTAATACTGAAACCTAATAATTCAGAGGTTTTACTAATAAATTGACAAGCCCCACGATGCGCATCTACCGCATCAACTCTTGTGGTGCCTCTTGAACTGAATTCATAAGAGAGGTTGCCGGTGCCACTGAACAAGTCTAAAACACTGATTTCAATAAAATTTACTCGATGTGATAGTGCGCTGAATAGTCCTTCTTTCGCTCGATCTGTGGTCGGTCTTACTGGAAGGTTTTTTGGAGCAGATATTCTGCGACCTTTATGTGTGCCTGAAATAATTCTCAAAACCTTTTATATGAATGGAAAAATCTCAGTGATGTATTGCAAATCATCATTCCATTCAGCCACTTTTTTAACCGCTGCTCCTCCATAATTTGAATGACAATCATAGAAAATTAGATCAAAACCTTCTTTAGTCTCAGGAGTTTGTGAATGGATGAGTAATAGATAATAATTTACTTCTTCGGCATCTACGATAGGGAATTGGTGATAACCATAAAGCTCTGAACCCTTATGAACTACGACTTCAAAATGCCTCTCGTGAAAAACACTTACCATACGAACTTGAGACTTATCTGGTGTCGCCAAGGCACGCTTTATAAGTTCTGTGGCACTATGAGAAACGGTAAGGTTAATACCTTTCGCTTGGAGCTCAGCTTCTAATTCGTTATTGCTTTCGAAAACATTGTAAATACCGATTGATCTAATTTCGTTATAAGCTGATTGATAAGGGGCCCTAAGTTGAAATTTGAGGTAGTTCGCGGCTTTATCTTTTTTGAAAAGTTCTTCAGCTACCAGCGTATTGGTACTGGTATAAATCAGTTTTAAAGATTCGCTAATCTCTTGCTCATCAATGAACAGCTTAAACCCTTCATATAGGGATTGTTCACTAAATAACCCTTTAAAGGATAGATTTCGTTTAGTGCTAAAAAAACGATATCCATCCGTTGTGATGTGGATGGATATCGTTTGATCTGTTGACTTTGGATAGGTCAAAGCCAAGAGGTATTAATTGTTTTTCTTCTTGTCGTAGATAGAAGGCCAGTTTCCAGAGGTGCTTACATCAGTTAATGACCCTACTCTGATAGTGTTTCCATTAACTTCCTCGATACTGTTGTGCGCGTTTTCACGAGCTAAAAGATCTTTTGGTTGATCGTAAAGAACAACGTCTTTCTTAACAGATGCCTCAAATACAGGAGCGTCAAACCCTTGTTTGTTTACAACGTCTGCTTTCATTTCAAAACGTTCTCCGTTCTGCGCGAAAGGAACGCTGAATAAAGTTTTGTAGCTACTGTCTCCTTTGAATAGAGAATCCTTAACCGCAACGGTACCTAAGGTATCTACCACTACTGTGTCCACCTGCATATCAATACGATACACTCGATTGTATCTCATAAAAGAAGAATCCTTCTGCTGAGTAATCGTGTAAACACCTGTATCGATGAAACTGATTAGGCTTTCAAAATCTTTAGCAAACTCACCGTTAACGGTTCTGTAAGCTACTTGAGCGTCGCGAACATCTTTAAGTTTTTCGATAACCGCTGAAAAACGTTCTTCACGGTTTTTATTAAAAGTGATAGGTGCCATTACCGAAAGGTAAATTTGGTAGGCTAACACTACAGAAATGACATAAAGAACTGCTTTTATTCCGGTTTTCATCGTTTAAATTTTTGGTTTCGAACGGAAACAAATCTACAATTTTTTTTCAATCACTAAAGATTTTGGTGACAGAATGAAAAGGGTGATATCTTGCACTTATGAACACCTCTGTGTCGGCTGATCGTTTTATTCAACTTTTTCGTTCCAAATTTCCTTTTACTGCCACGTATTCACAGGAAAAAGCATTTGAGCGTCTAGCTTCTTTTTTATCTGAAAATCAGTCGGATAGATTATTTATTCTTCGCGGATATGCAGGGACAGGTAAGACGACTCTTATCAATACCTTGAATAAGGTATTACTTGAAACAGGGATGAAAACGGTGCAATTAGCACCAACGGGTAGAGCTGCTAAAGTGATTAGTCAATACACTTCGCGCCCTGCTTACACCATTCACAAAAAGATTTTTTTTCCAAAATCGGTTCGTGGAAAGGGAATTCAATTCACTTTAGCCCCGAATAAACACACTCAAACTCTTTTTATTGTAGATGAATCGTCGATGTTGTCAGATGACCCCGGAGAACGTGCTTCTTCTTCGAGTGATTCTCTGTTAGAGAGCTTATTAAAATATGTGTACAGCGGAAAGAATTGTTCTTTACTTCTGATCGGAGATACCGCTCAGTTGCCCCCTGTTCAATCTGAAGAAAGTATTGCGCTTAATGATGATTTCATGGGGATGCGCGCAATGAAGGAGGTGTTTTCGGCAGCCCTTACCGACGTTGTTCGGCAAGAACGGGATAGTGGAGTTCTGCATAATGCTACTCATTTACGTTCCCAATTAGGACAAACCTACTACGATGATTTAAAGTTAGAGGTGGATGACTTTGATGATGTCATTCGGCCACTCAGCGGAGGTGAAATGCTTGAAGCTCTGGAAGATGCTTATCGAGAGGTAGGAGTGAGTGGAACTACCATTATCGTTAGGTCAAATAAAAGGGCTAACCTGTATAATCAGAATATCCGATCGAGAGTTTTACTTCTAGAAGAGTCTCTTTCTCCTGGAGATCAGCTGATGGTGGTTAAAAACAATTATTTCTGGATCGATAATTCTAGTGCAGCCTCCTTTATTGCGAATGGAGATTTAATCGAAGTTTTACGTATTCACCAATTTTATGAACGTTACGATTTTCAATTTGCCAAAGTAGAAGTGCGGATGGTCGATTATCCTGAGATGGCCTCTTTTGATACTGTACTACTTTTAGATACGCTATCTAGTGACAGCCCTTCACTGACCTACGAAGAATCGAATACCCTTTATCAAAAGGTATCTGAAGACTATGCGCATCTTAGCTCGCAATACAAGCGTTATATGGGGGTGAAAACCAATCCAGAGTTTAACGCCCTTCAGGTAAAATTTTCGTATGCGATGACCTGTCATAAAGCCCAAGGTGGTCAGTGGTCTCGAGTTTTTGTAGAACAACCTTATGCGCCTGATGGTTTTGATGAAGGACATTTTCGATGGTTGTACACGGCCTTCACAAGGGCCACTGAGAAACTATTTTTAATCGGTTTTGAAAATCGTTATTTTAATGAAGAATAATCCCCTATGAAAGTAGTCGCAATGATACCAGCTCGCCTAGCTTCTTCTAGGCTTCCCGAAAAAATGATTTTAGACCTTTGTGGTCTACCGGTCATTTTACGCACCTTCGAGGCTGTTAAGGCAACAGGGCTTTTTGACGAAGTGATTGTAGTAACCGATAGCAAGAAAATTGCTACACTTACTGAGGGGCATGGTGCGCTAACGATCCTCAGTCAAAAAGATCATGAGACAGGAAGCGATCGAATCGCAGAGGCGGCTGAAGGGGTTCAAGCCGATGTCATTATCAACGTTCAAGGAGATGAGCCTTTTATTGATAGTAATTCGTTAAG
This sequence comes from Flavobacteriaceae bacterium, assembly GCA_036782715.1. Lineage (GTDB taxonomy): Bacteria > Bacteroidota > Bacteroidia > Flavobacteriales > Flavobacteriaceae > UBA3478. The sequence goes on along the minus strand of DAIPYN010000033.1, from coordinate 6,497 downwards.
GGCGCTTATTGATTGCTTTAGAGAAGACCAGGAGCAGCGTATTGATTTAGCCTCCTTGATGGTAGCTATAACCGACAAGACATCTATTGACAACCCCAATGTGGTCAAAGTGGTTACTGATCTCTCTGGTAAGGCGCTATATTTTTCTCGTTCAGCGATCCCATTTCATCGAGACCCTAGCCCTGAGGCGTGTTGTTATAAACACAAAGGGGTATACGCCTTTAGAAGATCAGCACTCTTAGCATTTCCCAAGTTAATCATGGGGCCGCTGGAGCGAGCTGAGAAAATAGAAGCGATTCGTTACTTAGAGCACGGTAAACGATTACAGATGATCAAAACTTCTGTGGATGCCCCAGGTATCGATACTAGAGCTGATTTAGAAGACGCAATTGCCAATTTCAAGAAGTTGAATTCATGAATTTTGACCAAATAAAAACCATAGCATTTGACGCAGACGATACGCTTTGGGTCAATGAAACCTATTTTCGAGACACAGAGGAGCGTTTTGCTTCTTTATTAGAGCGTTTTGAAACCAAGAATAAGATAGATCAGGAGCTCTTTAAAAAGGAGATGCAGAATCTGCCGGTTTACGGATATGGTATCAAAGGTTTTATGTTATCTATGATTGAATTGGCCATAGAACTTTCTAATGGATCGGTCTCGCCTGAAGTCTTACAAGAAATTCTAGTAATGGGAAAGGAAATGATTGCGCATCCGGTCGAATTGCTACCTCATATCAAAGAAGTACTTGAGAAATTATCGCGAAGGTATCGACTCATTGTACTTACCAAAGGAGATTTACTCGATCAAGAGCGAAAATTAAAAGCATCAGGGCTCAGTCAGTACTTTCATCATGTGGAGGTCATGAGTGATAAAACACCGGAGAAATACAAGCATTTACTCGATCATTTACAGATCAAAACCTCTGAATTTCTGATGGTCGGGAATAGTTTAAAGTCTGATGTACTTCCACTTATTGAAATCGGGGCACAGGCCATACACATACCGTTTCATACTACATGGGCTCACGAGGAGGTGTCAAAAGAAAGAGCCGAGGAGGCTGACTTTTTGACGCTTTCAGATGCGAAGGAACTACTCGAGGTTCTTCCTACTCTTTCATAGTGTGGTACACGTTCTGAACGTCATCGTCTTCCTCAATTTTTTCGAGTAGTTTTTCGATGTCAGCAACTTGCTCTTCTGTAAGTTCTTTAGTTACCTGTGGAATTCGTTCAAAACCTGAAGAACGAATTTCGATTTCGCGGTTTTCGAGTTCCTTCTGTAATGCACCAAAAGCTTCAAAAGGAGCGTAGATCATTAGTGAGTCTTCATCTTGAAAAACCTCTTCTACACCGTGATCAATCAGATCGAGCTCTAACTCTTCAGGATCAATTCCTTCTGCTGAAATTTGAAAATTACAGGTATGATCGAACATGAATTCAACCGATCCTGAGGTGCCTAGGCTGCCATTACATTTATTGAAGTAGCTACGAACATTTGCAACGGTACGCGTTGAATTATCAGTTGCTGTTTCGATGAGTATTGCAATACCGTGAGGGCCGTATCCTTCGTATAAGATTTCTTTAAAATCACCTAAATTCTTATCTGTAGCTCGTTTGATAGCTCTTTCTACATTATCCTTAGGCATGTTTGCCGCCTTCGCATTCTGTATTACCGCACGTAATTTTGCATTACTGTCTGGATCTGGACCACCTTCTTTTACAGCAATTACAATATCCTTTCCAATACGTGTAAAGGCTTTGGACATTGCTGCCCAACGCTTCATTTTTCTAGCCTTTCTAAATTCAAACGCTCTTCCCATTTCGGTAATTTTATTTCGAAAACAAAAGTAATAAAATTGCCTATCCTTTAAATAGGGTGATGATGTCTTATTACATCATTAACGTCGAATTGAAGGTACTTAGGCAGGGGTCTGTCTTTGGCAATTACAGCGGAGTAACGGATGTCATTGGTGGTATATACTCGCTTTAAGGTCGGGTGAAAGTTGCCAAGTCGATCAATGAGGCTGCGAATAAAGTCTTCATGCAAACAAAGATCTCTGCTGCCGAGATGAAGTATTCCCTTTTTGTTTCGATTAATGATGTAATGAATTTGCTGCGCTAATTTGTCAGCAAAGGTTACATTCAACGATAAGTTGGGGAATACCTCGATCGCTTCACCTTGCAAGATCTGAGATTTTAATTCTTGTAGTCGAGGAGACTGATTTCCATAGATCATAGGAACGCGCAGAATGGTCCATTTGCGTTCGGGCAATTTCATTAGGCTGTTTTCAATCTGTATCTGATATTTTCCTTGCGGACTCACCGAAAGGGTCTTATCATTTTCATAATTCGGAAACTGAGTATATGCATCGAAAACATTCGCAGAGCTCATAAATATAATTTGAGCTTTATGACTGCTTAGCCATTCAATAATGTGCTTATGAGTTAATACTAAATGTGCATAAGGTCCTCTCAGTAGCGAGATAATTTGGGTGGGCTTAATCTCCTCTAATAGGGGTACAACATCGTCTTCACTCGCATCAAAGAAAAAGAATCGATGATTATTCTCGAATTCTTGATGATGACAAAAGGTAGCGTAGGTATTGATGAAAGGACTTAATTCTTTGTAGAGTTTCTGGCCAATGAAGCCACTACCCCCTAGAATTAATATCCGATGTTTATTCATCAAGCCTTGTAAAAGGGCAGTTTAACTACCTCAGCCTCTAAGGATTTGTTGCGTACCTGAATAAATACTTTGGAACCAGCCACTGCTTTATTGGTGGTTACATAACCCAAACCAATACCATAACCTAAAGAAGGAGAACTGGTACCTGAGGTTACTCGTCCGATCCTTGTTCCTTCTTCATCGCAAATTTCATAGTCGTGTCTTGGAATTCCTTTGTCAATCATCTTAAAACCGACCAATCGATGAGCGACCCCTTGTTCTTTGTCTTTCTCGATCTTCTCTTTATTTATGAAATCATGATTGAATTTAGTTACCCAACCTAGACCTGCTTCGATCGGATGTGTAGTTTCATCAATATCATTACCATAGAGACAGTAACCCATTTCTAAACGTAAGGTATCTCTAGCGGCAAGCCCTATCGGTTTAATCCCCGCATCTATAATCAAGTCCCAGAGTGCATCGATGGTATCATTTTTACAATAGATCTCAAAGCCTCCGGATCCTGTATACCCAGTCGCTGAAATAATTAGCTCATTGATCTTTGAAAGAGACCCTTCAATAAAGTGATAAAAAGGGACACTACTTAGATCATATGAGGTAAAGGATTGTAGTATTTGAGCTGCCTTGGGTCCTTGAACTGCCAGAAGTGAATAGTTGTCAGACTCATTTCTAAGTGACGCACCAATAGCTTCATTTTCTTTACTAATATGAGCCCAGTCCTTTTCAATGTTAGAGGCATTCACCACTAGCATGAATTTCTCTTCATCTATTTTATAAACGATTAAATCGTCAACAATTCCATCATCGTAATTCGGAAAGTAGTTGTACTGGGCAGCACCAACTTTGAGTTTTGCAGTATCGTTACTACATACGCGATTTAGTAATTCTTGAGCTTTTGGGCCTTCGATAAAAAATTCGCCCATATGCGATACATCAAAGACACCAGCATTTTCTCTTACTGCTTTGTGTTCTAATTGAATACCTTCATAAGAAACCGGCATTTGGAATCCGGCGAATTCAACCATTTTGGCACCTAAGGCCACATGCTTATCGTAAAGTGCAGTTTTCTTCATCACTAAATTTTGTCTAAAATTAGCGATTAATTACTGCTTAATAAGTCTTTGAGATCAGTATATGATTCTATTTTTTTCGAAACTTTTTCAAGAGAACGTAATCGTTTTACACTCTCGGGCTCTACTACATCCTTGTCGATTGCCTTTTTTACCGCTCCGTCGAACTTCACAGGATGAGCGGTTTCAAGAAAAACACCAACTTCTGAAGAAGAATCAATAGCGTCGGCTTCTAGGCCCAAGTACCCAATGGCCCCGTGAGGGTCAGCGATATAGCCGTATTCGTTATAAAGATGTTTCATCGCCTCTAGAGTTTGGGAATCATTGAAACGGTACGCCTTTATAACGCGCTCTAGTTCTTGTTTTTTAAACAATTCTTCGATTCGGATAAAGTTAGAGGGGTCACTAACATCCATTGCATTAGAGAGGGTAGGAGTGGTAGGTTGAGGTGCGTAGACCTTGCTATTTAAATAACGAACTACGGTGTCATTGACATTAGTTGCAGCGATAAATCGCTCTAGGGGTAACCCGATTTCTTTAGCCATCATCCCTGCACAAATATTTCCGAAATTCCCTGAAGGAACTGAAAATACAGGTGTTCTCGAGTCTCCAAGCCTTCTTAAGTTTTGATAGGCGGCAAAATAATAAAGCATTTGAGGTAGCCAGCGCGCTACGTTAATACTATTTGCAGAGGTAAGCCTTCTGTGACTGATTAGATCTTTATCAACAAATGCTGATTTTACATAGGACTGACAATCGTCAAAACTTCCTTCAACTTCAAGTGCTGTGATATTTTGACCTAACGTAGTCATTTGAAGTTCCTGTACCTCGCTCACTTTTCCTTCGGGAAATAAAATAACCACATCAACACCTTCGACCCCTAAAAATCCGTTGGCAACCGCTCCACCTGTATCTCCTGAGGTTGCTACAAGAACTGTAGTTTTAGTATTCCAGTTTTTTCGTCCCGCGAATTTGCCTAGACATTGCGCCATAAATCGAGCACCAACATCCTTGAATGCTAGCGTAGGGCCATGAAATAGTTCTAAGGTATAGTGGGGATCAATTTCTACTAACGGAAATTCAAAGTCCAAGGTGTTTTCTAGAATTAATCTTAGCTCCTCTTTACTAAGATCGGGCGAAGTAAAGGGGTGCATTGCTTCTATCGCTAATTCAATGAGGGGAATATCAGCGATGTCTTTTAAAAGATCGGACGAAAGTTGAGGAATTCGCTCTGGAAAATAAAGTGATCGGTCGGGTGCGATACCCTGTATAACAGCGTCACTAAATGAAGTGACAATCGAACGTGAACCTAAATTATAATAGTTCATGAACTCCCTTTTTATCTACGCTACCAGAATATAGATGGTAGGCATGTTCTTTTTTAGTCAAAAGCTGATCAAAGGATTCTTTTACTGCCTTTGCGTTTTGGTCACTTTCACATAAGGCAAATACCGAGGGTCCTGAGCCAGAAATCCCAAAAATTAAAGCTCCATTAGCCACTGCTAATTTTTTCAATTCATCAAAGTGAGGAATTTGTGACTTTCGGTGAGTCTCTACCACAAAGTCTTTTGCACAATGGGCGAGCAAATCTTTATCGTTCTTGAATAAAGCAGCCGTAAAGCCTCCGAGATTACTCCATTGTTTAATTGCTGTCTCTAAAGAGATCTCTTGAGGTATTACCGTTCTCGAAGCAGCGGTTTTAATCTCGATCTGTTGATGCGCAACTACGTAATGTAGATCTAAATCGGTTTCTAGACTTACCGCTAAATGATCGTCTTGAGTGACCACTAAGCAAAATCCTCCTAAGAGCGCCGGAGCGATATTGTCAGCATGTCGTGTTTTACTAGCGATTGCCTCCCCGTCGATGCAAAAGGGCAGTAATTCTTCTTTGGTAAATGGTCTACCGAGTAGCTCATTTGCAGCGAAGGCAGCTCCGACAGCGCTTGCTGCACTACTCCCGACTCCACTACCTGGTTTAATTCTTTTATCGATATTGATTCGAATCCCAATGTTCGATTCTTTTGCAGCCTGGTAAACAGAGTTAGCTGCCACATAGGCAACATTTTCTTCGGGCTTATCAGGGGTAGGGAACCCTTTGAGTTCTCCGAGATGAATACCAGGGCTATCAACACGTTCGGCAATAATTTCGTCACCGGCGTCAGAAAGGCAAAATCCGAGTGCATCAAATCCAACATTAATGTTAGCTACAGAAGCTGGACACCATATACGAACAGAATTTTTCATCGTTGATTGCTTGCTCTAATAATGTCTCCAAATAAACCAGAGGCGGTTACATCTGCTCCCGCGCCTGCTCCTTTAATAACGAGAGGTTGAGATCGGTAACGATCCGTATAAAGAATCAAAATATTATCGCTGCCCGATAGGTTGTAGTAATCTGAATCAGGCGAGACCGGCTTTAGACCGACCGTGGTAATAAGTTGATCATTTTCGTCTTTATATAGCTCGGCTACAAACTTCAGTTTATTGCCTTGGACATTCGCATTCTCAAACAGCGATTGAAAATGAGTTTCATTTTCTTTTAGTGCCTCTAAAAACCCATCTATACTCGTAGCATTCGCAGCCTTTTCAGGAAGAAAAGGAGCTGTTTTGATATCCTCAATTTCTAAAGGATAGCCACTTTCTCGAGCCAAGATTAACAACTTTCTCTTTACATCGAGACCGCTCAAATCGATTCTTGGGTCTGGTTCGGTGTACCCACCCGTCATTGCCTGTCGAACAATT
>DAIPYN010000032.1:0-15805 GCA_036782715.1 Flavobacteriaceae bacterium | reverse complement strand
CCCCTCACTCCGAAACAATTTTAGAGAGCAACTCCAATTTACCTTTCTCAAATAGTAGTGGTAAGCTATCTAACGGGGTCCCTTTAGGAGCTTTATAGTTGTCATAATCGAGAAATACAAAATTCCCTTGGGGTCTTTCATAGGCTTTTCTAAAGCGAACTCCTCCGTCATTGATATGAAAATCATAAGATAGGTAAGAAAGTGCGTAGGTTGAGGTATCGAAGTAGTATCGATAAGTATCCTCATGGTCAGTACCTCCATTCTCTTCTGAGAAAGATACCTTTAGCGTAGCGTATTCTTTTCCTTCGATGAATGTGTTTTCTAGATGAGTAATGATTGCCGCATCGTCTTTCAGAGGCAAGGGAAGCTGATAAAAATAGGCCACTGAATTGAGAGAGTTAGTGAATCGTGTTTCATCTTCTTCAGTGAGCTTAAGCCTTTCGCCATTAATACTTCGACTAAATTCTGTAGAGTTCCAAAGACTATCGATCTGAATAATTGGCTGTCTGGTTATAGAGTCTTGTAGTTGAATTTTTTTGGTGTAGAGATAAGGAGATTGAGTTCTGTCAATAAGGTAAGTGTATTCTCTGAATTTAAATTCTACGGGTTCTTTATAGAAGTTTTCAAACCCGTGATATTGGATAGAAGATTCAATAATTCGGTCAGCTTCTTCTTGACAAGAAGATAGTACGATGAGAAAGATCAGCGTAAATAAACGATTCATAGGGCAAATTCTTTCAACACATCGATTGAAACGAATGATAGTGTTTTGTGATGACTGGCCTCGAGTTTGATTTTTGGGGCAACCCCTGCCTCGTAGGCTTCATACCAGCGCGTTACACATAAACACCAGAAATCACCGGGTTTGAGACCAGGGAAATGATAGTAGGGGTTAGGTGTAATCAGATCGTTTCCTTTCGATAAACTGAAAGATAAGAATTCTTCGGTCACCGCTGCACATACGGTGTGGGTGCCGTGGTCTTGTCTGCCGGTGTGACAGTATCCGTCTCTAAAATATCCCGTGAGTGGATCAAAGCAACAGGCGACCAAAGGAGTTCCTAAAACATTTAGAGCCTGCTCCATATCTTTAGGAGAGTTGAGGTTGTTTGATTGCCTCATAGATCCCATCCCAAAGTGCGATTCGAACCTCTAAAGATCTGATAGCAACCGCTTCTGCCTCTGCCCAAAGGGTATCGTTATCTCCACAAAGTGTCTCAATCATTTTGAGTGCAATTGGGCCGTGTTCGTCTCCGTCTAATTCAATGTGGCGATCGAGATAGTATCTGAACTTATCGTAGTCATGACCACTGGTTTTTGCCTCTTCTAGTATGGCGATGAACATATCAGGAATAACATCTTCTCGTCCGAAGGTGAAAGAGGCAGCAATCTTATGGGCTTCTTTCGTTTCTACAACGCTAAACGTATATTTTACGAAGTCTTGCGCCGCTTTTGGAGCATTAGCGACTTCTAGAGCTTCTTGTACACTTTTATTATTCTGAAGTGCTGTTATGAACGTTTCCATTCCTTTGGTAGAGGCACCTAATTGCTTCATGGCATCGAGATACATTTCGAAGTGACTCATAGGCTCACCAACTTCGTTAATATCACTTTCTTCTCCGTGTACAATTTCATTGATAAATCGTGCTACCGCTCCGCTCCCTGTAGGTAACCATGGTAGGCTTACACAGGTAAATTGAAGTTGTAATGCTTTGAGTAAAGACATGAAATCGAATACGGCATAAACGTGAAACTCACTGAAAAGTTTGATATCATCAATGCTTTGTAGACTTCTGTATAGCGGATGACTTTTTAATGACGCTCTAAGCGGCGTTAATTTATTTTCTAAGGCTTCTATTCTTGAACTCATATCCTAGCAATTTTAGAGTGCAAAATTAAGAACTTATGGTTTTACAGCATGCATCCGAACTACTTCAGTTTGACCTACATGACAATCCCCTTCTTCAAGTGAAATAACTTCTTGTTTTAGGGTTTTAAATCGGTATCCGTCAAAGTGAAGTTTCATGTCTTCGATACTGTATAGAAAATCATCTGATTTTGGGCCTCCGACCGAAGGTTGTTTAGCTTGATATTGTAGGTGATTTGGGCTGAAACCTTCTAGAATGATTGATCCTCCTGGTTTTAGAAAACTAGTTAATCGTTCAAAATTCATGGTGCGAATGGCATTTGGAAAATGAACATAAATAAGAGCTAACACATCAAAGCTCTCAGGCTCCAAATCAAGATCAGCTAATGAGCATATTTGATAATCGATATTGACCTTTTTTTCATCCGCCAATTGCATCGCCTTTTTGTAAGCATTCTCAGACCAGTCATAGGCCGATGCCTGCCATCCTTTATCGGCAGCGTAGACAGCGTTTCGACCCTCGCCTTCTGCAGGCAGTAATATTTTGCCAGGTTGTAGCTGGTCTATTTGTTCTTTGAAAAAGACATTAGGCTCTTTTCCATAGGCGTATTCGGCACGTCCGTAGCGATCGTTCCAAAAGTCTTTCATAGCATGATTTTGTAATGCAAAGTTAGGCAAAAGGAAATGGCTCGAAGGCGATCTGCAGGTTATGAAACGGGAAAGTTTTACTCTCTGATTGAAGTGTCTGTCGTTATTTCGATGACACCGCTAGAACCCCTAAACCCGTACGCTGAGGTTTCTAAAAGAGATTTTAAAACCTTGACTGATCGTATGCTGTTGAGATCGAGCCCCGGTGGTGCCTGTTCACCGTAAATGATACCATCAATTACCCAAAGTGCGTAGGGGTTACCCGAAGTAGGAGCATACATTCTGTCGTTTAATACAATAACCCGGTTATCCCGAACCTTTGCGGTTCCTAAATGAGCCCGAAGCGCTTGAATGAGACTCGGAGCATTGACATCTACCTTGTATTCATTCAGTTCAATACGCGGTTTCGTTCGCTTTCTCTTTCTCTTACCCTTTACCTTGACTTCTTTTAAGGTGATGGTATCTTGATTTTCTTGCGCACTGAGAGTAGTTGAGCCTATGGTGAAGGCCAATAATAAAAGAAGAAAGTGTTTCATTTTTTCTTTGAAGAAAGTGCAACAGACATAGCAACACCGATACTGACCCCGACCCCTACACCGAGTGCAATATTGTCTTGACTTACCCCAATTGCTACCCCAATGGCTATTCCCATAGGTAATCCTATCGCAAATTTTGATTTGTTCATTTCTTAAAGATAAATAAGATAATCCTTACCTAAGGTTAACCTTAACTTCTCTTTGAAGGCTTTTATCCAAGTTATATTTGTAGCATAAGAGTCATCGAGGCCAAGGGATTGTGCGAGATCCGGTCTCACGACTCTTTTCTTGTTTTTATCAACCTCTTCGCAACTTCGATAAGAACTCAGGAGTAATACCTATGTACTTAGCAATTAATTTGAGCGGAACTTCTTGTAAGAGCCCGGGGTAGTTCGAAATAAACTGTTCGTAGCGCTCTTTCGCACTGAGGTTTAATAAATCTAGATTGCGTTTTCTACTACTGACTAGTGCATTTTCGGTGATGATTCTGAAATAACGCTCCAACTTGGGCACGGCTTCAAAGAGCCTCAACTGTTCTTCTCTGGTGATAGTGAGAATCTCGCTTGAGGTTAGCGCTTCGACTGAGAGCGTTGAGGGGGCATTCGAAAGATAGGCGTAGAGATCGGTGATCCATCCGTGCGATCTTGCAAACTGCAGGGGATTGATTTGCCCTTTACTATCAAATGAGTAAGAATAGAGACAACCGCTTACCACAAAGGCAAGCGACTGAGTTTGCCCACCTTCTTCGAGCCAGAGTTCTTTGCGTTTTAACTTTGCACTAGTAAAAGCATGAATTACTTGTCGTTGCTCTTCAGCCGTTAACTCGACATGTCTCGAAATCGCTTTAATTAACTCTAGCTTCATTCTCTAATCACTTCAATTTTAGGATTAATCTCTAATAGAGTGGCTACGAACGCTTCATTGTCTGAAGGGCTAAAATAGATTTCATCGTATTTATTGTAATAGATAATCACGCCGTTTCGTGCGGTAGCGGGCCGTGTGCCTACCCAAAGCGTTTTATTAATGGCTACTTTTTGAATACTCGAAACAGAAAACTTTCCAAACAAAACACTTGATCGCCAGCGTAATTCATCTCCATCTATGGTGTAGTAGGTATGAGTGTAAAATGCAATCATCATTAGGGTAGTTGCTGCGAGAATTACGAAGGCAATGAGCGCTTCAATTCCCGAGATCCCCGAACGAATTAAGGGCCACATGGGAATCACACAAATGGCGATCGAAAAGATAAGTACGCCATTGAAGAGTGCATCAGTTCTAGCTTTAAATACCTTAATTGAGTGGGATGATTTCATCAATTGGTACAGACTTTAATTGAAAGCGTTTCTGAGGGAGTAGGTGAGTAAGCAAGGCATTGCGCACATAATTGCTCTTTGTCAGAAAGCGTGAAATAGAATTGATCTCCCTCCTTGATCTCATCAGGGAAATCACAGATTGATCCTAAACGAAACGCGTTAGGGTAGGTGATTTCTTCGTAGGGGTCAACCCAGCTTTGCGCAACAAAACCTTTTTCATACCAATCTTCAGGTACTTCTCCCTCAACCGTTATCACATAATTCATGCATATTCCTTGCAAAGCCAACTTGCCTAAATAGACTGGCCCTTCTTCACAAGAAGGCTCGCCGAGAAGCGGGTCGATACTATCGCATTGCATTAATGGCAGTAGAATAAGGAGTATGGAGAAGTATTTCATCCCTATAAAATTAGTATTTTGCAGGCTATGAAACGAATTGTCATTATCCTTTTAATCTTAGGCGCTTTCACCTCTGTTAAAGCACAAGAGTTTGATCAGAATGAATTGCGGTTGAATCTTTTAGACATGCTGTCTAGAGGAACTCTAAATGCGAGTTACGAGCGTTTCTTAACTCCTCAAACTTCACTAGGAGTAACTACTATGGTCGCACTTAACGACGATTACACTGAAAAATTTGAGTTCGCACCTTCTTTTAGAATGTACTTCAATGACGATCTATTAGTGCTTCGAAAAAGTGTTTTCGTTGAGGTGTTTACAGCCTTTGTGGTTGCTGATAGTGGTTATGATGATTACTATTACGTGGATTGCTCTTATCCGACACAAAGTATTCAGGCAAGCGCAGAACCACAAGGTTTATCCATTGCTCCTTGCGGATATTATAATGAACCTTCACCAGAAGCGGCATTTGCTTTAGGAATGATGCTCGGTAAAAAGTGGGTCAATCAAAGCAACTTCACCTTTGAGCTTGGTTTTGGCTTTGGTCGTTACTTAACTCAAACCTACAATGAGGCTTATCCTCGCATTAATTTGAGTATTGGGAAGCGTTTCTAGCAAGCCACTGATCTCTTCTTAAGACCGCATTTTCTGAAATATCCTTCCAGAAAAGATTAATATCAAAAGCGTGGTAGTTTTTGATGAAACTCATGAAAAAACGTTTCGGAACTTTGGGTAGCGATGCCCAAATCATTCCATCAATCATTTCAATGGTTATGCTCTCGGGATAAATCTCCTTATCATAGTATAAGAGTCCTTTGTGATTTTTGAAAGTTGTTTGCTGCGTATCATTCCAGGTAATTGGGTTAGAGGTAACTCGACCCTGATAGTAGCTTTTGTAACGCTTTGGCAATTTGCCTGACTTATAGGTGTTCCAGCTCACATAACCTCCAGTAGATACTGGAGTTTCAAGTGGTTTTAAAGAGTTGAAATACAAAGATTCGATTCCTGCTCCAGGTAAATAAGCAGCCACGAGCTGATTTTCAAGTTCAGTACCATCGAAGAACTCCTTTACCAGTTTGCTTCCATGCATACTCCCTTGAGAGTGCCCTGCGATGATGATGCCCTTGCCCTTGTTGTAGTTCTCTAAATAATGTTCAAAGGCCGCCTTTACATCTTCGTAAGCGATGGTCCAAGTATCACCAGCAATGGGCCTTAGTTTGTTGTCGAATACCTTATAATGGGCCTGCCGGTAGAAGGGCACGTAAAGATTACCGGCCTCTGCAAAGGCAGAAGCTTGATTAGTCACACTTAGGGAGATTACCTCTTCTCTAATGTCTGAACGATAAATGTCTGCATTCCAAGCGGGGTCTTTTTTGTCGCTGAATAGGGTCGGATAGATAAAAAACACATCCACTGGCTTTATGTTTTCTTCACCAACGACCTCGGTTAACGATTCTGGATACTGTCCGGGTAGAACCGCCCAACTTTCACTTTTCGAATAATCTGGATTTTTGGGGGTGTCTACCGAGCTAAACGGAACTATCTTTGCAGAACTACAACTAAGTAGAAAGACACCAAGAACAATAAGTAACCACTTGTTTTTCATAGCTTTTGAATCGAGTAGTAAATTTAATGAATCATCATTAGAATGAAATCACACAAAGTTTTTATGACCACCTTCTTTCTTTCGTTAATTGTATCGATAATTAGCGCCTGCTCCTCAGGCACTGACCCAATTAGCATCCCTGAGCCCTCAACCCCAAAATCATTTACAGAGGTTATTATCTTTTCAGTGAACGATGTTCATGGCCGTATTTACAATTTTCCTAAACTCAAAACACTCCTTGATCAGGAGCGAGAAAAAAACAATCAAGTATTCTTTGTGAGTGCTGGAGACTTATTCTCAGGCAACCCGATTGTTGACTTTCACCCCGACAAAGGCTATCCACTAATAGATCTGTTATCTAAGACAGGTTTAGATGTGAACGTTATCGGTAATCATGAGTTTGATTACGGTCAAGAGGCTTTAACAGCAAGAATGAATCAAGCGAGCTTTGACTTCGTATGCTACAATGTAGACGGAGGCTCAGGAGCCTTAGCGCAAGTACCCGAATACACCCTTATTGAAAAAGGAGGCGTTAAAATCGCGTTTGTAGGTGTTGTTGAAACGAGTAGCCCGGGCGGCTACCCACTGACACACCCAAGAAAAATAGAAGGTCTCACCTTTGTGGATGGAAACGAGGGATTCGGCAAATTTGCCAACCTCAAGAACGAAACTGGAGCCGATTTATTGGTGGCGCTAACACATCAGGGCGAGGTCAGTGACGAAGCCCTACTTCGAGCCAATCCTTTTATTGATCTTGTTATTGGCGGTCACACCAATAAAGAATATGGTATTGCTATCGGAGAAGATTTTATGGTGATGTCTGGCGCCCATCTAGAAACGGTAGGTAAAACCTCTATTAAGCTTTATGAAGATGGATCTACTGACTTCTCATGGCAACTCATCAACCTAGATAACTTAAACATCGCTGAGAACACAGAAATCGCAGACCTGATTGAAGCATACAACAACAAACCAGAGTTCTACGAAGTGATCGGTAGCTCTGCAATCAATCACTCAAGAGATGAGACGGCTTGTTTTTATACCGATGCCCTTAGACAAGTATCAGGCTCAGATTTTATCATTCAAAACAGAGGTGGAGTAAGAGCTAACCTAGACCAAGGAGAGGTAACACCTTTCGATATTTATACCATAGACCCCTTTGGAAATGGGTTTGAAACCTACAATTTTACGGTTGGTGAAATGGAGAATGTACTAGAGTCTATACCCACTAGTTATAGCTATTCAACCCACTACAATTTGATTTTTCAAGGAGATAAAATCGAGATTACAGATGCTAATGGGAATTTACTTGACGACAGTACAGAAGTTACCTTGAGTATTAACGATTATCTGACTAACGTGTTCTCTTCGCTTTTCGATCAGCCTAGTTATGTATATGAACTGACTACAGCCGATTATCTCATTGAATTTTTTAGGTTACATGCTGCAGGGCCAGTCGATTACACTGGCTGTACGAATTAGAGCAATGGCATTATAAAAAAGGCTCCTCAAGGGAGCCTTTTTTATGAAGTATTATTTCTTAAGCCTAAAGTTTTAATGGTGAATCTGCGCTCTCTTCGTAAGACTTGTAGTATTCAGTGATCAGAAGTATCACCGCATTTAAGAAATCTTTAGACTCGAGTAATAGACTAAAATATAACGTGGTGTTCTTTGGGCTTGAACCCTCATTACGAATATCGGTAACGTGAGCATTGATTTTAGCCGTAATGTTATTTTCTAACTGATCTTTCTTATCTAGAATTTCAGTGATGTCCTCTGCGCTGAAGTTTTTGATCGAGTCTTCGGTGTGAATGAAAAAGTCGCGTTCAAATTGTTCCTTGATTTCTCTAAGGTCACGAAGTTGAGTGTATTTAAGCTTATTGTGATTGTTAGCGACGTGGTCGTAACACATCTTTGAAATGTACTCTAGGGATTGACTAATATTATTCAGCTGATTCACTAACTGAATGTAGAAAGCACTGGCTTTGACACTAGAATCTTCTAAGTTTTGAATGAAGTGAAAAACACTCGCTCGAACATCTTCAACCTCCTCAGATAATGAGATCACTTCTTTACGACCTTGTTTTAGAATCTCAAAATCATGCTTGCTTAATCCCTCAATATTCAGATTGATAATATTCTTGGAGCGAAGAATTACGTTTTCTACGTTTTTCGCACTCTCGTTGATTACTCCCTTTACGGTAATACTTTCAGCACGTTTGATGTCGTAGCTTTCAGCTTCTTCTTTCATTTTCTTGTTGTAGGCAAGATAATTTCTGATAATAATTGTGGCAGCAGCTACTAGAAGAAGAATAATTGCAGTTCCTCTACCGAAGTAAATAAGCGTTAGAATTACTGCAGAACTTGTAAGAGCGATAATAGCGGTACCGAACCATCCGCCGATTACATTTAAAACTCCAGCTACACGGTAAACAGCACTTTCTGTACCCCAAGCTCGGTCGGCAAGAGAGGTTCCCATAGCCACCATGAAGGTAACATAGGTGGTTGAAAGCGGTAATTTTAGTGAAGTTGCAATAGAGATTAAAATTCCTGCGACTGCCATATTAACCGAGGCTCTAACAACATCGAAAGCAGGAGGTTGCTCGTTGTTTTTATATACAATATTCTTTGTGGCAGGTCGTTCGAACCGATTGTTAATACGATCCAATAAAGGTTGTGGTACTACTCGGGTTACGTATTGACCAAATTGAATGGCGATTCGCACCACCGAACGAGAAAGGTAATTGGGTTTGAATCGTTCACGGGCTTCCCCTTCTCGAGAAAGGTTGATTTGTGTATCTGCTACATAGCGTGCTTTTTTAGAAAACCACAAGGTCAGAATCATGATCATTCCTGAGGCAAATAGAAAAGCTGTTGGTGCTTGTACCTTGGCGCTTAGTGCTTCCATGCTGTATTCGCTGGGTAACATTCCTGACATTTGCCAGGCTTCAAACGATTGATATGCGGCAAGTGGTACCCCAACGAAATTCACTAGATCGTTACCGGCAAAGGCTAGCGCAAGCGAGAAAGTTCCTGAGCCAATGATAAACTTATACATGTCAAGTTTAGCCACGAGCAGACCTAGGGACACTAAGAAAAAGAAAAGAAAGGCAATCGTTCCAACTAAAAGCGTATTGCTTTCTATAAAGTTCATTAAAGAAAGTCCACCGGTAAAGCTGTAGGTCTGACTAGAAAACGCAGTTCCTTTGATTCCTTTAATAAGGATAAAATAGCTTATTGAAGCTAAAGATATACCTCCGAATGAAGCATTGGCAAGTTTCGAGCGCCCTTGAAAATTAAAGGATAGCCATAGACGAGTCACCCATTGAACGAGAACACCAATATTGAAAGCGATAAAAACCGAAAGAAGTATTCCAGTAATGATTTGGAGTGCTTTTTCGTCGTTGATATATTGAAGAATCGTCGATAGTTCGGCCCCGCTTTTTACAATTTTGATGTAAGACATAGCTAGAGCTGCCCCTAGTAATTCAAATACGATTGAAACGGTGGTTGAAGTCGGAAGCCCTATGGTGTTAAAAAAATCAAGCAGTAAAATATCGGTGATCATTACTGCCAGAAATACGAACATGATTTCGTCAAAGTAGAAGAGTTCTGGATTGAAGATTCCTTTTCTAGCTACTTCCATCATCCCACTAGAGAATATGGCTCCGAAAGCCACTCCTACAGAGGCTACAATCATGATCGATCGAAACGAGATGACTTTTGACCCGATTGCAGAATTTAAGAAGTTTACCGCGTCATTACTTACTCCGACCACGAGGTCAGCGATAGCCAAAACAGCTAGTGCAATCAGCACATACAAGAAAAAGTTCTCCATAGATGGCAGCAAATATCGACAAACCTAACCACAAAAGACCGAGCTAAGGTTTCAAAATGGTTAAATCAGAAGCCTTAAGTCAATAGATTTCCATTTTCGTCCCATTCTGCCTTGTCGTTTCGGCGACTTACATCGAGGAATTTTGGCATCCAACTTTCGTCATAGGACATGCCGTGTTTTTGAAGCACCTGATCAGGCACTCCATTCCATACATTGGGTTGGTTTCCTTGATAGCCTAAGTCTTTGATGCCTACTTCTGAGGTGTAATATCCTGTTAGGGTAAGATTGCGCATCAAATTGAAAAAGGAAGCTTGCTCTTTTAATTCTTCGGTCACCTCGTTCGGGTAGGCGATGGGCTCTAGAAGTTCATGTTGATTAGACTCTTCAAGACCTAAAAAGTCATTGCCAAAGGCTTCTGTGGCGCGCTGATTCAAAGTGGCTAGCCCCTTTCGTAAAGGCTCTTGAAAAGGCGGATAGTCTTTCGCCATAAACTCAATAAGCTCGGGGACTTCAGCTTTTTCGATATCTCCGACTTCGTTTGCAGGTAGTATAAGGTGTGCTAACCTTGTGATGAGTGCAAGCTCTGCTGAGGTAAAGAACTGCTGCGCTAAAAGACGGTTGTCATAAGCGGTTTCATCGGCGGTTCTTCCGTATTTGTATTTCCAGAGGCTTTTTTCAACTTCTTCAGGGTTAGACCAATCACAGCCTGAAAGAAGTAGTCCTGAGGCGATCGATCCTGCTGCTAAATATTTTAAACTTTCTCTGCGATTCATAATTAGAAGTTTTGCTGTTTGAATTGATCGACGATATAATCAGATGTTCTCCACGCGAGGGCTAAGATGGTCCAGGTGGGGTTTTTGTCTGCTTGAGACACAAAAGGACCAGCATCGACAACGAAGACATTATCTACATCGTGTAGGCGTTCGAACTCATTTACGACAGATTGCTTAGGATCACTTCCCATGCGGGTGGTACCTACTTCGTGAATGATTCGTCCCGGTTTGTGAAGGCCATAATCACTCTCTTTTCCGGGTTTATCCCCTAGAGGGATTCCTCCCATATTCACAATGATTTCTTCGAAAGTGTCGTGCATGTGTCGTGCTTGCTTGCGCTCTTCGTCACTCCATTTATAGTGAAAACGCAGCACGGGAATTCCCCATTGATCGACTTTTTCTGGGTCGATCTCACAGTAGTTTTCTTTGCGAGCGATTGATTCTCCTCTACCCGACATACCAACCATTGACCCGTAGTACTTGCGAATATCTTTTCGTAAGTGATCTCCGTATCCACCGACGCGTTCTCCGAAGAAACGGTTGAGATCATTAGGATTGAATCCAAAGCCATAGCTCGGCATACCAAGACCTCCCCACACTTCGATGTGGTAGCCTCTAGCGAAATCAAGATTTTTATTGTCTAACCACCAAGGTGAGTATAGGTGCATACCACCTACTCCGTCTTCATTGTAGATTTCACGATCCATAAGGGCAGGAACAAACCCCATTCGATCAGCTCCTGTCGAGTCGTGTAGGTATTTTCCAATGAGACCGCTACTGTTACCTAGGCCGTCAGGATGCACTGCACTTTTTGAGTTAAGTAGAATACGAGCAGAGCTACACGCTGAGGCTGCTAGCACGACTACTTTACCTTTTAGCTCATAGTCTTTTCCGCTAGCCTTGTCGATATAGCTTACTCCATTTGCCCGACCATTACCGTCGGTGAGCACTTCGCGAACCATTGCTCCTGTATACAGATCGATTTGCCCTCCATTTTTCTGAGCAGGAAAGATTAGACAAGAACCCGCTGAGAAGTCGGCATATACCTGGCAAGAGCGATTGCACTGATTGCAATAGAAACAAACGCCTCGCTCATCATTAATACGCTTAGTAACAATAGAAAGTCTCGAGGGCATTACTTTAACCCCAGCCATTTCGGCACCCTTCTTATAGTATAGTTCGTGCAGTCTGGGTTTTGGAGCCGGTAGAAAGAAGCCATCTGGCTCGTTGTAAATGCCTTCTTTGCTTCCAAAGATTCCGATTAGTTTGTCTACTTTGTCGTAATAAGGCTTCACATCCTCATAGCCAATCGGCCAATCTTCACCGACACCATCACGAGATTTAGATTTGAAATCTAGCGGGCCGAAGCGAAGCGAGATTCGTCCCCAGTGATTGGTACGACCCCCGAGCATTCTTGCTCTAAACCAGTCAAACTGCGTTCCTTCTACGTTGGTATAGGGCTCGCCTTCAATGTCCCATCCGCCGTAAAGGGCATCGAAATCGCCAAAGGCGCGATGTATACTAGAGCCGCGTCTGGGTGATTCGTAAGGCCATTTGAGCTGGGTTTGCTGTTCTGGGTTTGCAGGATCGAAATGATCTCCGGCTTCAACGACGGCTACCTTAAGGCCAGCCTCAGATAACACTTTGGTGGCCATACCACCACCAGCACCCGAACCGACTATAATGACATCGTAAACTTTCTTTGAAGAAATGATTTCCATAGGCTAGATATTCTGTCTTTCAATGTAGTATACTTTTCGATGCCATGAAACCACTTTTGATTTTTGTTTAACTTTTTTATATTTATTACGATTAAACCAATAGTTAAACAAAATGCTAAATAGTTGTCCTAAATGCGAGTCAAAGGACATAACCAAGGCAGGTATTATTGATGACCGTCAACGGTATAAGTGTAAAGAATGTAATTATCACTTTACCGTTGCAAAGTCAGGCAAGTCTACTGATGTCCAAATAGTCAAACGAGCTCTTCAATTGTATTTGGAGGGGTTGAGCTATCGTGAGATAGAATCGCTCTTAGAGGTTTCTCATGTTAGCGTGATGAATTGGGTTAAGAAGTATAAAATACAGCGCCCTTCAGATCAAGGCCTTCAGATCGATCGGCATGTTTTGGCTCATGATGACGTAGTCAAACTAGTAGAGGACAGGGGTTTTTTGCACGATACTAATGTGCTAATTTCTCGAATTAATGGCCATTACATGGTGTTAACTTTCAGCCCTCAATCTAAAGATTTTGTTTAAGTATTTGCATTCATATTAGACAAAATACTTTCCTTTAAATTATTGAACAAAATGTTTTTTTGAATGTGGTGATTGTCGAGTGATTCAACCACCTACCCTCTCTATGTTTTGATTCTATCAAGGATCCCCCTATATTCTATTAAATTACAGCCTATGAGTAAATCAGATCATGCTAAAAAGTATTGGAAAGAGAATCTTCGTTATGTCACGATTCTGCTGTCTATTTGGTTTTCAGTTTCTTTTCTTGCAGGGGTAGTTCTAAAAGATCTCCTTGACCAATATAGTATCGGAGGTTTTCCACTAGGGTTTTGGTTTGCTCAACAAGGTTCAATCTACGTTTTTGTGATTCTCATCTTTGTATACGTGCGCCTGATGAATAAGCTTGATAAAAAGTATAACTACGACAAAGATTAATCATGACGGTACAGATTTGGACGTATATCATAGTAGCCCTAACATTCGCACTTTATATCGCAATCGCGATTTGGTCAAGAGCCGGTTCTACCAAAGAATTTTATGTAGCGGGTGGAGGAGTTTCGCCTTTAGCTAATGGTATGGCAACCGCCGCCGATTGGATGTCTGCCGCTTCTTTCATCTCGATGGCCGGGCTCATCTCTTTCATGGGTTATGACGGCTCTGTATACCTTATGGGCTGGACAGGTGGATACGTTCTTCTCGCCTTACTTCTTGCACCCTACCTTAGAAAATTCGGAAAATTCACCGTCCCTGATTTCATTGGAGAGCGTTATTATTCTAGAACGGCTCGTTTTGTAGCGGTTTTCTGCGCCCTGTTGGTGTCGTTTACCTATGTGGCGGGTCAGATGCGTGGTGTGGGAGTAGTGTTTTCTAGATTTTTAGAAGTTGACATCACCACCGGTGTGATTATCGGTATGATCATCGTTTTATTCTATGCCGTTCTCGGAGGAATGAAGGGAATTACCTATACCCAAGTAGCACAATATTGTGTATTGATTTTCGCCTTTATGGTTCCTGCGATTTTTATCTCTTTTCAGATGACCGGGAACCCTATTCCGCAAATAGGGATGGGAGGTAAGGGGGCCGATGGTATGTATTTGCTAAAAAAATTAAATGGCCTCTCTACTGAGCTAGGCTTTGCTGAATATACAAATGGCTCGAGATCGAAGATGGATATTTTCGCGATGACCGCAGCTTTAATGGTGGGCACAGCAGGTCTACCCCATGTAATTGTTCGTTTCTTTACAGTGAAAAAGGTTAGGGATGCACGTAAATCTGCAGGTTTAGCCTTATTACTAATCGCAATTCTTTATACTGCTGCTCCTGCAGTTGCAGTTTTTGCCCGCCTGAATCTAATTCATACGGTAAGTGGACAACCTTACGCTCAAATGCCCGCCTGGTTCTCTAATTGGGAGACGACAGGTCTTTTAGGATTTAACGATAAAAACGGGGATGGTCTCATCCAATATTCTGCAGACGCAATGATCAATGAATTGACCGTTGACAGAGATATCATGGTACTCGCCAACCCTGAAATTGCGAATCTGCCTGCTTGGGTCATTGCGCTAGTAGCCGCTGGAGGTTTAGCTGCTGCTTTATCGACTGCAGCCGGGCTTTTACTGGTAATTTCTTCGTCTGTTTCGCACGATTTAGTAAAGAGTGTATTCAAGCCAGATATTTCAGATAAGCAAGAATTAGTGGTTGCACGACTTGCAGCAGTTGGTGCAGTCGTTGTTGCCGGGTATTTCGGGATCAATCCGCCTGGTTTCGTAGCAGCAGTGGTAGCTTTAGCCTTTGGTCTCGGAGCGGCCTCTTTCTTCCCTGCCATTACTTTGGGAATTTTCTATAAAAAAATGAATAAGGAAGGTGCGATTACTGGCATGATTGTCGGTATCGGATTAATGCTTTTTTACATGCTCAAATTCAAATTTGGAATTTTCGACGGAGGCAAAACAGCCGTTGCTGGCTTATCTAAAGATTGGTGGTTTGGAATTTCGCCAGAAGGCTTTGGTTTCATCGCTATGCTTGTCAATTTTGCAGTTTCGCTCACCATCAATGCGTTTACCCCTGAGCCTCCTGAAGAGGTTCAAGAGATTGTTGAAACGATTCGAATTCCGAGTGGCGCGGGTAAAGCAACCCATTAAAATTTAATAACTTAAAGGGCCCGAATAATTTCAACCGATTATTCGGGCCTTAATACTTTTACCAATGAGTAATTATCACATCAAAAATCTTGAAGAATACTTTCAGATTTACCGAAAATCGGTTCGTAATCCCGAATTGTTTTGGGAAGAAATAGCTGAAGAACACTTTGTTTGGCGCAAACGATGGAGCAATGTTTTGTCTTGGGATTTTGAGAAGCCCGAAGTGAAATGGTTTGAAGGCGCCCAATTAAACATCACTGAAAATTGTATTGACCGTCACCTTAGTAAGTACGCTGATAAAACGGCAATTTTATTTGAGCCTAACAGTGTTGATGAGCCGGCCCAGCACATCACCTATAAGCAGTTGTATGCACAAGTGAATAAAATGTCAAATGTGCTCAAATCACAAGGGGTTAAAAAGGGCGATCGAGTTTGTATCTATTTACCGATGAT
>DAIPYN010000031.1:6863-18187 GCA_036782715.1 Flavobacteriaceae bacterium | reverse complement strand
CACCGGTTCGATCAGAGAACACCCCTGAAGAATGAGCGCGCTTACCGGTAGTAGTTAGATGCCATCCAGAAGCTCCTCTTCGGGCGACCGTAGCATAATCGAATCCTGTAGAAGTTTCATAGCCTAGGGCGATATCGGCATATTTTGCAGCTTCAATGAGCGAGTTTCTTGAGATCGATAATGGTTTCCCGGTGCTTTCCTCGTCTCCGGTAAATATGACCTGAATGTCGGCGTTTTCTAAAACACCAGCCTCTTTAAGTGCTTTAAGAGCATAGAGAATCATTACGTCCCCACCCTTCATATCATTTCCGCCAGGGGCCAGTGCAATGCTGTCATTGATTTTTTCAAAAGTTTGAAAGGGGCTATTTTCTTCAAAAACGGTATCGAGATGCCCGATCAGTAACAGTTTTTTTCCCTTAGTCCCTGTAGTTTTCGCGATAAGGTGCCCGGCTCGATTCATTTCTTCGGGCATACTCTCCCATTCGGTATTGAAGCCAATGGCATCAAACCCTTCGCTGAAAACTGCTCCTACTTTTTTAACTCCCTCGAGATTAAGGCTTCCGCTATTGATGTTAACCACCCTCTCAAGAAAGTCGATAGCCTCATCGTTATTTGCGCTAACCCGTTCTATGATTTTTCTTTCACTACGATTGAGTTTTTGAGCTTGAATAGGTGCTAAAAATGAAAAAACGAGGCTTAAAGTAAAGAGGTTGCGAATGAGTTTCATAGATATCGATTATATTCAACTTATCTAAAACTAAAAAATATATTGCTATGGCTACTTATTCATGTGATTCTTGTGGAATGTCGGTGAACGCCTCTTGTGCTAAATGTGATGTCCCATTAGAAAATGGAATGTTGACTTTAGATAATGGGGCTGAAGTTCAGATCTCATTTTGTCCATCTTGTGAAGGAAAAATCAAGTCTCCACAATGTTGTGGGGCTGATATGAGCTGCTCGATGTAATGAAGAAAATCATTTTTATTGGCGCCTTTCTGGCGCCATTTTTCATTTGCTCACAGCAGCTAGGAACCAAGCAGCTAAATCGTCTAACTGAACAACATTGGCACAAGGGTCTTGATTTGTTACAGGAAATAGTTGCTGTTCCTAACGATGCCGCGATTGCATCAGATTTAGAAGCAACAGAGCAGTTAATGACAGAGGCTTTTAGCAGTCGAGGCTTTGAATTAGAGCGCTTAGAGACTGATGGTGTGCCTCTTTTACTAGCTACTTATGAGCCCAAAAAACGCTTTTCGGGTACCACCCTGCTCTTGTATTTTCATGCCGATGGTCAGGCGGTAGACCCCTCTAGGTGGTTTCAGAATGACCCGTACGAAATCGTCTTAAAGCAGCGTTCTGAATCATCAGAATGGGAAACCCTAGACACTGATTTACTGTCTTCTTCGTATGATCCAAACTGGAGACTATACGGTAGGGCTACCTCAGATGCCAAGGGTCCTATTGCGATGTTTTTAACCGCTTTTGATGCGCTAGCTGCCCAGAATAAGTTAACGTCGAACCGAATCAAAGTGGTGATTGATTTGGAGGAGGAGCAAGGCTCTCCATCTTTACCTGATGCCGTAAATCGCTATAAAGAAAAATTGATGGCTGATGCGATGTTAATCTTCGATGGGCCTAGACATGTTTCTAATCGTCCGACCTTGACCTATGGAGCACGTGGAATCGCGAGTATTACTTTAAAATCATTTGGTCCAAAGCTACCCCAACATAGTGGGCATTATGGTAATTATGCTCCTAACCCTGCGCTTGCTCTTTCTCAGTTATTGGCCTCTATGAAAGATTCAGAGGGTAGGGTGCTCATCGAAGGTTATTACGATAACATTGTGCTTAGTGATTACGATAAAGAACAATTGGCAAAGATTCCTGATGATGAGGGTGCCCTTAGAATGCGGCTAGGTTTTTCCAAGGCCGATAAAGTTGCAGATACCTATCAAGAGAGCCTGCAATATCCCTCGTTGAACATTAGAGGTTTACAGTCAGCTTATGTAGGGGCTTCGGCAAGAACCATTGTTCCTGCGACAGCTACTGCTGAGATTGATGTGCGCTTGGTGCCTGAGTCAGACGCTTATCGCTTGATGAAATTAATTAATGCCCATATCGAAGATCAAGGTTTTACCGTGTTAGATCATGAACCTAGTGACCAGGAGCGTCAACAGTTTGATCGCATCGTACAGTTGAGTTCTAAAGTCTCGTATGCGGCTTTCAGAACCGATATGAATTCGCCGATCGGAGGTTGGTTACGCACCCAAATGGACCGCGCCGGGTTTGAAGATGTAGTACAACTTCGTCTCATGGGAGGATCTATTCCTATCTCTCCGTTCGTAGAAGCATTAGGGATTGATGCGGTGATTATCCCCACAGTGAATGCCGATAATAATCAGCATAGTCCTAATGAGAATATCCGTTTAGGTAATTTCAGAGAAGGGATAACGACGATGCTCAGTCTTCTTAGCGCGCAGGGCTTATAGGCAGAACTCTATAATATTGGCGATCTAAATAAGCGGTATGGTAATCATCCCACAAGCTGGCATGTCTATGATCGCTAAGCCCAGAAGCGGTGGCTCCCCAAGCTCCAGAGTTAATCAAAATTTCTGATCGCTCAAGGTTGCTTTCTAGATTCGCCGACTGGTAATCAATGTAATAATAGAACTCTCCTTTGAACTGATTAGTTGCTGCTTCACTGATGAAACGTGAAGCCGTCAAATGGTCAGAGTGATCGTCTACATTTAAGTCTTCGCTGAGTTCACTGAGGTGTATTTCTAATTGAGTCCCTGTGTGAGCCGAAGTAATCAATTCTTTTAGGGTTCCCAAAAGATCTTCCTTGTTTGTGTAAGTAGTGCTTTGGTCAATGGCTTTAAAATCGACCACTTGTCGATTATAGAACTTTTCGAGGCTTTTTTGTTGGTGTAATTCAAATCCAGAACCGTCCCCGTTACCGTCAGGAAGTCGAAGAAAATAAACTACCGTGTTGTGGTAGGTGTAGGTAAGAATCGGATGGTTTCTAATCAAGGTTACCTTTCGACTCATCTCATCACCAATTTTTGATCGATCCTCTGCGGTGTTCGAGAGAAACCGGACGGCTCTCAAGGCACCTTCTTCTCTTGCTTTATAGAAGGCATCGTTGCCCATCCCATAGCCAGCGTCTCCTGCAGTAAGATGAATGATTACGGTCTTGTCTTCAGGGCTCTGAATACTGTTGGCGACATTAGGATTCATGAACAGTTGCCAATCATCTTGGTGAGCTACGCCAAACACTCTCGTAGTTTGGGCTGAGAGTAAATTGACACCTAGTAATAAAGTAAAAGCGATAGCGAACTTAATTTTCATGAACTAAAGGTTGAGTACAAAACGAAGATACACAAGATGTTCAAGGTGGTCAATGATGAAAAAATGGGAACTATTGAAATTTTTGGATATTGTATAATATTGTAAATTAAAATACTGAAAATCAGATATTTAAAATCCAAAATAGCATTTGAAAATAACAATATGTTTTAGACCGTGTGTGGAAGCCCTCTTTCGAGCGGTATTTTTACTTGTTAGAAATAATGAAATAGATGAGTACCCCCTTAAATAAATATAGCCAGGCTGTTAGCCAGGATCCAACCCAGCCCGCAGCACAAGCAATGTTGCATGCCATTGGGTTAACCAAAGAAGATTTCAAAAAGCCTTTCGTCGGTATTGCGAGTACCGGTTATGAAGGGAATCCGTGTAATATGCACCTGAATGACCTATCGGTGGTTATCAAAGAGGGCGTTCAAAGTGCTGATCTTGTTGGCCTCATCTTCAACACGATTGGTGTGAGTGATGGGATTTCTATGGGAACTCCAGGGATGCGTTTCTCATTGCCTTCGAGAGATGTAATTGCCGATTCTATTGAAACGGTTGTACAGGCCATGTCTTACGATGCGGTTATTCCTGTGGTAGGTTGTGACAAAAATATGCCGGGTGCACTGATGGCGATGCTTCGATTGAATCGCCCGAGTATCATGGTTTACGGAGGTACCATTGCCTCTGGGTGTCATGAAAGTAAAAAATTAGATGTAGTATCTGCCTTTGAGGCTTGGGGAGAGAAAGTGGCTGGTAAGATTGATGAAGCTGAATTTAATTCAGTGGTTGAAAATGCTTGTCCGGGTGCTGGAGCTTGTGGTGGTATGTATACTGCCAATACGATGGCTTCTGCTATTGAAGCCCTAGGTATGACCCTTCCCTATAACTCTTCGAACCCTGCGGTTAGTGTCGATAAAAAAGAAGAATGCGAACGTATAGGTGCTGCGGTTAGAAAATTAATAGAGCTTGATCTCAAGCCAAAGGATATTGTAAATCGTAAATCCAT
Organism: Flavobacteriaceae bacterium; assembly: GCA_036782715.1. GTDB lineage: Bacteria > Bacteroidota > Bacteroidia > Flavobacteriales > Flavobacteriaceae > UBA3478. The sequence goes on along the minus strand of DAIPYN010000031.1, from coordinate 13,830 downwards.
TGAAAACGCAGTTCGATTGATTGCTGTATTAGGAGGTTCTACTAATGCGGTTCTTCACTTCCTAGCGATTACTAGAGCGGCAGAAATTGATTTTACCATCGACGATTTTCAGATATTGATGGATAAGACCCCATTCTTGGCTGATCTTAAACCTAGTGGTAAGTACTTGATGGAAGATCTGCACCGAGTAGGTGGTGTTCCTGCAGTACTGAAGTTCATGTTAGAGAATGATATGTTACACGGCGATTGTATGACGGTAACAGGAAAGACTTTAGCTGAAAACTTAAAAGATGTTCCTTCGCTAGAGGCAGATCAAGATGTGATCTATCCGGTTAATCAGCCGATCAAAAAATCGGGGCACATTCGAATTTTAAAGGGCAATCTTGCTCCTGAAGGAAGTGTTGCGAAAATCACGGGTAAAGAAGGCCTTCAGTTCAAGGGCCCCGCGCGTGTTTTTGAAGGAGAGTATGCGGCGAATGATGGTATTCGAAATGGCGAGGTACAATCTGGCGAGGTAGTGGTTATTCGCTATGAAGGCCCTAAAGGGGGACCGGGAATGCCTGAAATGCTTAAGCCTACTGCTGCCATTATGGGAGCTGGACTCGGGAAGTCGGTGGCGCTTATTACTGACGGACGTTTCTCTGGAGGTACCCACGGATTCGTGGTAGGACATATTGTTCCTGAAGCTCAAGAAGGAGGTCCGATTGCACTGATCGAGAATGGAGATATTATTGAAATTAACGCCGAAGACAACACCTTAAATGTTCACCTGAGTGATGAGGTTCTTGCTGAGCGGGCTAATAAGTGGAAACAACCTCCTTACAAGTTTCAGAGTGGGGTTTTATACAAATACATTAAAAATGTCTCTACAGCCTCTAAAGGTTGTGTGACCGATTTATAAATGAAAGGAAAAGCTATGCATATAAGTGGAGCTGAGGCGGTGATTCGCTGTCTTCTCGCAGAGGGTGTAGATCTTATTTACGGATACCCAGGAGGTGCGATTATGCCCGTGTATGATGAGTTGTACAAATTTCAAGACGATCTGCACCATGTGCTTACCCGTCACGAGCAAGGTGCTACTCATGCGGCTCAGGGTTACGCCCGAACTTCAGGAAAGGTTGGAGTAGCAATTGCTACCTCAGGCCCCGGAGCAACCAACCTTATCACCGGTATTGCCGATGCGCAAATTGATTCAACCCCAATGGTTTGTATCACTGGTCAGGTAGGTTCACACCTGTTAGGCTCTGATGCCTTTCAAGAAACAGATATTATCGGAATTTCAACTCCGGTCACTAAATGGAATTATCAGGTTACTGAGGCAAAAGAAATTCCTGAAATTCTAGCTCGTGCATTTTACATTGCGAGATCTGGACGACCAGGGCCTGTTCTAGTCGATATTACTAAAGATGCTCAATTCGGTATGCTTGATTTTGAATATAAGCCGTGTACGGGTATTCGAAGCTATAAGCCGGTTCCAACTTTAGATCAAAGTCAAGTAGAAGCCGCCGCTGAGGCGATCAATAAAGCAAAGCAACCACTTATTGTCTGGGGGCAAGGGGTAATTCTGGGTAACGCTGAGGCCGAATTCAAGGCTTTCGTAGAGAAGTCAGGTATTCCTGCGGTTTGGACCATCCTTGGCCTTTCAGCACTAGAAACCTCACATCCGCTTAACAAGGGAATGGTAGGGATGCACGGAAACTATGCGCCTAACTTACTTACTCAGGAATGTGATTTGCTCATCGCTGTAGGTATGCGATTCGATGATCGTGTAACCGGCAGACTAGACGCTTACGCCGCTCAAGCTGAGGTAGTACACCTTGAGATTGATCCTGCCGAGATTGACAAAAATGTTCATGCTGATTATCCGATACTATGTGATTGTAAGCAAAGTCTTGCTGCCCTTACTGAATTGGTAGCTCCGAAAAAACTCGATTCTTGGTTAGCTCGCTTTGACGAATTATATGCCAAAGAATACGAGGTAGTTATTGAGAAAGATACTAAGCCAACCAAAGAAGGTTTAACGATGGGCGAGGTGATCGTTGCGGTGAATAAGGCAGCGGGTTCTGATGCCGTGATTGTAACCGACGTAGGACAACACCAAATGATCGCCTGTCGATATGCAGAATTTGTGAGGTCGAAAAGTAACGTTACCTCAGGCGGTTTAGGTACCATGGGGTTTGCTTTACCTGCTGCGATTGGCGCCAAAATGGGAGCCCCAGATCGACAAGTAGTTGCAGTGATAGGTGACGGAGGCTATCAAATGACAATTCAAGAGTTAGGTACGATTTATCAAACCGGTACAGCCGTTAAAATTCTCGTACTCAATAACGAATACTTAGGAATGGTTAGACAGTGGCAACAGCTATTCTTCGATCGTCGTTATGCATCAACAGAGATGACCAACCCTGACTTTGTTACTATCGCTAAAGGATATCATATCCCAGCTCAGAAGGTAACCGAGCGTAAAGACTTGGCTGCTGCTATAGAAGAAATGATTAACGCAGAAGGCCCATACTTCTTAGAGGTTGGGGTTGAAAAGGAAGACAATGTATTCCCGATGATCCCGACAGGGGCTGCACTTAATGAAATTCGTTTACAGTAATGAAAACCACTTATACTATTTCGATTTATTCAGAAAATAATGTTGGTCTACTGAACCGTATTTCAGCAATTTTCTTAAAAAGACACATCAATATTGAAAGTCTAACCACTTCACCTTCTGAAATCACAGACGTCTTTCGATTTGTGATCGTGGTGAATGTAACCGAGACTCAAGTGAAAAAACTCGTTCAGCAGATTGAAAAGCAGGTCGATGTGATCAAGGCTTATTATCATACCGATGAGGACACGATTTTTCAAGAAACTGCACTTTATAAAGTGACAACCAAATTCCTTTTTGAGGAACGTCAGATTCAAAACTTCATAAAGCAGAGTCATGCGAATATCGTAACCGTTTCTCCTGAGTTCTTTGTTATCGAAAAGACTGGGTTTAGACACGAGACTGAACAACTAAGAGAGCAACTGGCTCCTTTCGGATTATTACAATTTGTTCGATCAGGCCGTCTTTCGGTAACCAAAGCCCCAATGGGCATTTCAAAAATTTTAAATTCCTTTACAGAAAATAACCAATAATTATGGCTAATTACTTCAATACGCTTTCACTTAGAGAGCAATTACTTCAACTAGGAAAATGTCGTTTCATGTCTTCGGATGAGTTCGCTGATGGCGTATCTGCTCTAGAAGGCAAGAAAATCGTTATCGTTGGATGCGGTGCTCAGGGTCTAAACCAGGGGTTAAACATGCGCGATTCAGGACTAGACATTTCTTATGCTCTTCGTCAATCAGCGATCGACCAAAAGCGTGCTTCTTATGTGAATGCAACCTCGAATAACTTCAAAGTAGGTACTTATGAAGAACTTATTCCGTCTGCGGATGTAGTGATTAACCTTACTCCAGACAAACAGCATACAGCAGTTGTTGAGGCGGTTATGCCACACATGAAAAAGGGAGCTACCCTTACGTATTCTCACGGGTTCAACATTGTTGAAGAAGGTACACAAGTAAGAAAAGACCTTACGGTAATCATGGTTGCTCCAAAGAGTCCAGGTTCAGAGGTTCGTGAAGAGTATAAGCGTGGTTTCGGAGTGCCTACCCTTATCGCGGTTCACCCAGAGAATGACCCTGAAGGTAAAGGTCTAGCGCAAGCGAAGGCATATGCAGTTGCTACAGGCGGACACCGTGCCGGTGTACTTGAGTCTAGCTTTGTTGCTGAGGTGAAATCAGATTTAATGGGAGAGCAAACCATTCTTTGTGGAGTGCTTCAAACCGGTTCTATTCTTTCTTTCGATAAGATGGTTGAGAAGGGAATCGAGCCAGCGTATGCTGCGAAATTGATTCAGTACGGATGGGAAACCATTACCGAGGCATTGAAGCATGGTGGTATTACACATATGATGGATCGACTTTCTAATAGCGCTAAGATCAAAGCTTTCGAATTATCTGAAGAGCTTAAAACCATTATGGCTCCTTTATTTCAAAAGCACATGGATGATATCATGTCAGGTCACTTCTCATCAACCATGATGGAAGACTGGGCAAATGATGATAAAAACCTTCTTACTTGGAGAGCAGCTACTGGAGAAACGAATTTCGAGAAAACCGAAGCTACTTCAGCCGTTATCGATGAGCAAGAGTACTTTGACCATGGAATTCTTATGGTCGCTTTCGTTCGTGCCGGTGTTGAATTAGCCTACGAAACCATGGTAGACGCTGGTATCAAATCAGAATCGGCTTACTATGAGTCACTTCACGAAACACCGCTGATCGCTAACACCATCGCTCGTAAGAAACTTTACGAAATGAACCGAGTGATTTCAGATACGGCAGAGTACGGATGTTACTTGTTCGATCATGCTTGTAAGCCACTACTTACTGATTTTATGAAGACTATCGATACCGATGTTATTGGTCAAGGTGTTGCTTCAACCGGAGTAGATAACAAGAGATTGATCGAAGTTAATGCTGCCCTCCGCAATCACCCTATTGAGGCGATCGGAAGTACGCTTAGAACAGCAATGACCGATATGAAGAAGATTGTATAATCACTTCAATTTAATCCATAAAAAAGGGCGCCATCGGCGCCCTTTTTGTTTTCATTACTTATGCTTTTTCAATTAGCGAGACCAAATAATCTCCGACCTCTGAAGTCTTGTAAGCTTTTGCGCCGTCTGCAAGGTCTTCAGTAACTACACCGTCAGCTAACGACTGATTTACGACGGAGCGAATGAGTTCGGCCTCTTCTTTTAAATGGAATGACATCTCGAACATCATCGCAGCTGATAAAACCGTTGCTAGTGGGTTAGCGATATTCTTGCCAGTTGCCTGAGGGAATGAGCCGTGAATAGGCTCGTAAAGTGCTACTTCTGAACCAATAGATGCTGAAGGCATGAGCCCCATTGACCCAGAAATTACAGAGGCTTCATCGGTAAGGATGTCTCCGAATAAGTTTTCAGTGATTAAAACATCGTATGCACTAGGCCATTGAATGAGTCGCATGGCAACGGCGTCTACTAGTTCGTAGGTTACCTTTACGTCTGGATATTCTGCTTCCATTCCCTGAAGAGTCTCTCTCCAAAGTCTAGAGGTTTCTAATACATTCGCTTTGTCTACTAGACAAAGAGACTTGCGTCTTGATCTCGCAAGTTCAAATCCTTTGCGAGCTAATCTCTTGATTTCTTCACGAGTATAGGTACAAGTATCGTAAGCCGTTTCACCTTCGTCTTGTCTTCCGCGTTCTCCGAAGTAAATACCTCCGGTAAGCTCACGAACGAAAACTAAATCGGTTCCTTCGATACGATCTCTTTTAAGAGGAGACTTGTCGATTAGTGATGGAAAAACAAAGGTTGGACGCACATTGGCAAACAGCCCCAATTGCTTTCTCATACGAAGTAATCCTTGCTCTGGACGTACCTTTGCTGAAGGATCATTGTCAAATCTAGGGAGACCAATTGCTCCGAATAATACGGCATCAGAGCTTGCGCAAACTTCATGAGTTTCTGGCGGGTAAGGATCGCCTACCGCATCAATAGCTGCGGCTCCGGTTAGTGCTGGTTTCCAATTCAGTTCGTGGCCGAATTTTTTAGCAATCGCGTTGCTTACTTTTACAGCTTCGGCGGTTACTTCTGGTCCAATTCCGTCGCCAGCAAGCAGTGCAATAGTATAATTCATTAGGTAGTAATTTGATTTAACATTTTTTCAGTAGCCTTAATAGCTGATACAGTTTGATCAACATCGAGGCCTCTAGTGGTGAATTCACGTTCGTTGTGCTTCCAAGTAATGGTAGTTTCACAAAGAGCATCCGAATTACTGCCAGGAGGTATCATCACCAAATAATCAACAAGTCTTGGAAGTTCTAGCTGCTTCTTCTTATAGATTTTGCGAACCGCATTGATAAAGGCATCATACTGACCGTCACCTGATGCGATTTCTTCGTGTACTTCTTCTCCGATTTGAAGACTTACCGTGGTTGAAGGTTTTAGTCCTTTTGAATGAGTAAGAACGTATGAAGTCACCTTAACATGCTGCTCATAGCTTGATTCTCCTAATACATCTGAGATGATGTAAGGTAGGTCATCTAAGGTTACCTTCTGTTTTTTGTCTCCCAGTGCAATTACCTGAGCAGTTACCTTCTTGAGGTCTTCATCACTTAGAGTAATCCCCAGTGCGGAGAGGTTCTTTGCAATATTGGCTTTACCCGAGGTTTTTCCGAGTGCATAAGCACGTTTTCTGCCAAAACGCTCAGGGAGTAGATCATTGTAATAGAGGTTGTTTTTAGCATCGCCGTCAGCATGAATACCAGCAGTTTGAGTGAACACATTTGCACCTACTACGGGTTTATTCACTGGAATATGAAAACCACTGAAGGTAGCAACTAGTTGACTTACCTTAAACAGTGCCTTTTCTTTCACATCGGTTTTAATGCTAGGTTCAAAGTCGTTGAGAACAGCAATTACACTCGCTAGAGGTGCATTCCCCGCTCGCTCACCCATGCCGTTTACCGTTAGATGTAATCCGTGAACTCCAGCGCGTACAGCCTCTAGTGCATTAGCAACGCCTAGGTCGTAGTCGTTGTGCCCATGAAAATCAAAGTGCTGATCTGGATAGCGTTCGAGTATTTCTTTTAAATACCTAAAGGTCTCGTCAGGAGTCAGTACTCCTAAGGTGTCAGGCAATAAAATCTTTGAAACAGGCTGGGTACTTAGGAAATCTAGAAAATCAAAAACATACTCGCGCGAGTTGCGCATTCCATTACTCCAATCTTCGAGATAAATGTTAGAAGTAATCTCTTTAGATGCAGCAGCATTTAGGTTGTCCGCGATGAGGCTAAAATGTTCTTGAGGAGTTTGCCTAAGTTGATGCGTTAAGTGGTTCATCGAACCTTTAGTGAGCAAGTTTTGAACTTTAGCAC
>DAIPYN010000031.1:0-6763 GCA_036782715.1 Flavobacteriaceae bacterium | reverse complement strand
TGATGCGTTAAGTGGTTCATCGAACCTTTAGTGAGCAAGTTTTGAACTTTAGCACCGGCATCGATCATCCAATCTAAAGAGACTCCGTTATCTACAAAGGTTAGTACCTCTACTCGGTCTAGATATTCTTTACTGGAAGCCCAGTCAGTTATTCGTTTAACCGCATCAAGCTCTCCTTTAGAAACTCGGGCTGAGGCGATCTCAATACGATTTACTCCTAATTCTTCTAAGAGAAGTTGAGCAACCGTTAGTTTTTCGCCAGCGGTAAATGAAACCCCTGAGGTTTGTTCACCGTCCCTTAGGGTGGTGTCCATGATTTCAACAAGACGCTTTCTTTGAGGGCTCATTTCATTCAGATTTCAACCTATTAGAAAGGTCTTTGAGTAGCGAATGTAGCGATATCGTCGCCGAGGTTGAGTAGGTAATCGATATCGTCAAATCCGTTCTTCATATTTTCTTTCTTGTATGAATTGATATCGAAGGATTCAACGGTCTCACTTCCTTCCAAAGAGACCGTTTGAGCTTCAAGGTCAACGGTAATCTGAACCTCTGGATTGGCTTCAATTGCTTTGAAAACCTCTGCTAAAAAGGCTTCAGATATCTGAACCGGTAATACCCCGATATTTAAACAGTTGTTTTTAAAGATATCGGCAAAGAAACTTGAGATAACACATCTAAATCCGTAGTCATAAATGGCCCATGCAGCATGCTCTCTTGAAGATCCAGAACCGAAGTTCTTACCTCCAACTAAGATTTTTCCAGTGTAGGTTTCATTATTTAAAACGAAGTCTTTTTTAGGAGTATTGTCTTGGTTAAAGCGCCAGTCTCTAAATAAGTTATCTCCGAAACCTTTACGTTCTGTTGCTTTTAGAAAGCGAGCAGGAATGATTTGGTCGGTATCGACGTTCTCGATCGGTAGTGGTACCGCAGTACTCGTTAGTTTGGTGAATTTATCGTAGGCCATCTTAGTTACTTAATGTTCTTGGATCAGTTACTACTCCCATTACCGCCGTTGCAGCGGCTACAGTAGGGCTTGCAAGCATAGTTCTCGCTCCAGGTCCTTGACGACCTTCGAAGTTTCTATTTGAAGTACTTACCGCTACTTTACCTGCAGGTATTTTATCCTCATTCATTGCTAGACATGCTGAACAGCCAGGCTCTCTTAATTCAAAGCCTGCCTCTGTGAGAATATCATAAAGGCCTTCGTCAATGATTGCTTGGCGCACTTTATGTGAACCAGGAACTAACCAAGCGGTAATATGATCAGCTTTTTTACGTCCTTTAATGATATTGGTAAAGGCTCTAAAATCTTCGATACGACCATTAGTACAACTGCCTAAGAATACGTAATCGACCTTCTTACCTAGTAGGGGTTCGTTTTCATTGAATCCCATGTAGTTGAGTGATTTTTTATAGCTGTCTGCACTGTCTTTTGACTCGCTCGCCGAAGGGATGCTCTTCGAAATACCTACCCCCATTCCAGGGTTGGTACCGTAAGTAATCATCGGTTCGATATCAGAACCTTGAAGAATTAATTCTTTATCGTAAGTCGCTCCTTCGTCAGTGTAGAGGGTCTGCCAGTAATCCATGGCTTTATCCCAGTCGGCTCCTTGAGGGGCGAATTCGCGTCCTTTGATGTAATGAAAGGTAGTTTGGTCTGGTGCAATCATACCACCTCGGGCTCCCATTTCAATCGAAAGGTTACAAACGGTCATACGACCTTCCATACTCATGTTTTCAAAAACGGGCCCTGTATATTCTACAAAGTACCCTGTAGCACCTGAAGTACTCAGTTTCGAAATAATGTATAATGCGACATCTTTCGGGGTAACTCCATTTCCTACTTCTCCTTCGATGTGAATACGCATGCTTTTTGGTTTTGGCTGCATAATACATTGAGAAGCAAGTACCATTTCTACCTCAGAAGTACCGATACCAAAAGCAATGGCACCAAATGCACCATGGGTTGAAGTATGAGAATCTCCACAAACGATGGTTGCTCCTGGTAGGGTGATTCCGTATTCTGGTCCTACAACGTGAACAATTCCGTTTTTCTCGTGACCAAGACCCCAATAAGAAATACCGTGCTCCTTCGCATTACGCTCTAGAGCGGCTAGTTGGTTTGCTGAAAGTGGATCTTCAACGGGTAGGTGTTGATTAAGTGTAGGAGTGTTATGGTCGGCAGTAGCAAAAGTACGTTCAGGGTGAAGCACCTTGATTCCACGATTTTTGAGACCTAAAAAGGCTACCGGGCTAGTTACTTCGTGAACCATGTGACGGTCGATGAAAAGCACATCGGGCCCTCCAGGAACTGACTTCACAACGTGGGAATCCCACACCTTGTCGAATAGTGTTTTTTTCATTGGTAGTTAGGGGAGTATTAAATCTGTTTCATGAGTTCGACGATATCGTCGTCTCCAATTTCTTTTTTTGTATCGGCCATGATGAGAAACTTCTCATACATTGCATCGAGTTGTAACTTATCAAATTCGAATCCGATATTCTTTGCGCGGTAGGCAAGAGCCGCTCTTCCACTTCTTGCTGTAAGTACGATTGCCGATTGGTCAACACCAACCTCAAGTGGATCGATGATTTCATAGGTTTCACGATTCTTAATTACACCGTCTTGATGAATTCCCGAACTGTGGGCGAATGCATTCGCTCCCACAATGGCTTTATTCGCCTGAACCGCCATACCCATTCGATCAGAAACGAGCTGACTAAGGTGATTGAGCATTCGACTATTTACGTCGGTATAAAGATTGAGGGTCGGATGTTGTTTCATAATCATCACTACCTCTTCTAAAGCAGTATTCCCCGCGCGCTCGCCGATACCGTTGATGGTACATTCGATTTGACGTGCACCGTGAGCAGCACCTGCAATGGCATTCGCTGTAGCTAAACCTAGATCGTTGTGACAATGACAAGAAAGCGTCGCCTTGTGAATGCCTTTAACGTTAGCCTTCAAATAAGCCATTTTAGCCCCATATTCTTCAGGAAGACAGTAGCCTGTTGTATCAGGAATATTCAGTACGGTTGCTCCAGCTGCAACAACAGCTTCACAAACTCTTGCTAAAAATTCATTATCTGTTCTCCCTGCATCTTCAGCGTAGAACTCAACATCTTCTACAAAAGTCTTCGCATAGGAAACCGCCTTAACTGCGCGCTCTATAATTTCTTCTCGAGTCGCTTTGAATTTATGAGTAATATGAGATTCTGAGGTTCCTATCCCAGTATGAATTCTAGGTCTCTTTGCATGTTTAAGCGCATCTGCGGCGACCTCGATATCTTTTTGAACGGCTCTGGTTAGCCCACAAACTCGTGCATTTTTAACCAACCTAGCAACCTCCTCAACCGAGTGAAAATCGCCAGGGCTCGAGATTGGGAATCCCGCCTCGATAATATCGACACCTAACAGGTCTAATTGTTCAGCAATTTCTAATTTGCTTTTTGTGTCAAGTTTACAACCAGGCACCTGTTCGCCGTCGCGAAGGGTAGTGTCAAAAATTTCAACTTTTTCTTTACTCATAGAGCGCTAGCGCTTAAAATTTTATCAAAAATAATGGCTTAAAAAGGCCTTTATTCAGACCTTAAATATATATTACGACGTCTAACAGTTATTAAATATACTTAAGTAATTGATATGAAGCGATTTAAATCAAATAAAGGTCTGACGACTAAAAAAGCCCAAGAGCCTGTCTTTTTATTGGTTAAATCGCTTACAAAGGCTCAAAAACGGCAGTTTAAACTGTTTGCCAGTCGTATCGATGGACATAAAGGCGCCAAATTTATTCAACTTTTTGATTTTTTAGACAAAGTAGAGGTATATGATGAGAAGGAATTAAGTAAACAATCGTTTGTGAGTAAACCCCAACTCGCTAACCTCAAATCCCATTTATACAAGCAGATACTTACGAGTCTTCGAATGAGTCCAAGTATTCAAAACCCTCGGATGCAAATACGGGAGCAGCTCGATTTTGCCACGGTGCTGTATCAGAAGGGATTGTATAAACAGAGTTTAAAAATCCTCGAAAAGACGAAACAGCTTGCTCAGAAATGGGATGAAAAATATGCTGAATATGAGATTATCGAATTCGAAAAAATTATCGAATCACAATACATTACTCGAAGTCTGAGCAACCGTACTGATCAATTGGTTTATGACACCAAACGACTCGGTGAAGCCAATATGCTTTGCAGTCAACTATCGAATCTCTCCCTACGCTTGTATGAGAAATTATTGAAAGGAGGTTACGTAAAAAGCGATCAAGAATATCGAGAGATCACTCAGTATTTCTTCGAAGAACTACCCAAAGTTGATTATGAGCAGTTAGGTTTTAGAGAGCGACTTTGGTACAGTAAGGCACATGTTTGGTACAGTATGATTACTCAAGATTTCTTGGGCTTATACAAGCATGCATCAAGGTGGGTTGCCTTATTTGATCAAAACCCTGAGATGATTGCATCGCACCCAATCTTTTATCTTAAAGCGAATAATTATCTGCTTGAATCCTTACTGCTGCTAAGACATCCGGAGCGTTTTCGTCAAACGATTGAGACTTTAAAAGATCAGATTAACTCTGATTATTTTCCGCAAAACACCAATACTAAGGCACTTGCCTTCTTGTATTTAGGTAACAACCGGCTCAACCTTCATTTCTTGCAAGGGGATTTTCGAAATGGGATAACGATCATCGATGAGCTGTTTCAGGGCATCGAAAAGTATAAGCATCAAATCGACGACCATCACATTATGATGTTGTACTACAAAATAGCTTCAATGTGTTTCGGTGCTGGAGAATATAATCGATGCATTGATTATTTAAAGCCTGTCATTGAAAATCGATCATTAAGTATGCGTGAAGATCTATTATGTTTTTCTAGGATACTGAATGTGATCGCTCATTTTGAGTCGGGGAACGATGCTAATCTCGACGACCTACTTTTAACGACGTATCGCTTCCTAATTCGCATGAATGACTTGCATGAGGTACAACGTTTACTCATTCAGTTCATACGTAGTTTGGGAAATGTTTATCCGCAAGATTTAAAACAAAAATTCAAGGAGCTTTATGATGAATTAAAGCCCCTTGAAGAAGATTATTACGAGCGAAGATCTTTCCTGTATCTAGATATTCTTTCGTGGCTAGAGAGTCATATCAGTGGAAAACCGATTGAAATGGTTATAGCCGAGAAGAATGCAATCGCCGTAAAGGCAACTAGACTCTAGCTCCTTTTAAAAATGGGTTAAACTAAGAATGATGAAGCTTACCAGGCTGATCATCCATACTGCTAAAAGCCCAATTTTAATACTTCCACTGAGTCGCCCCATATTCTTAAACAGCAGTTGGAGCGCGAATAATAGTAAACTAAAGGCAGGTATACCAAAGGTGAGCATCATGCTGATATGATACCAGATCGGATGAAAAGGACCGCCCCAATCAGGCCCAATGAATTCGAACCCTGGCAATACCAGCAGATCATTACCGATATTAATATCGATGAATGAGCCAATAATGAAACTAATTGTTAATGCGATAATTAGCGCCACCGTTGTTATTAGAATGATGACGCCCAAAAGCTTTCCCAGGATATTGGCAATAAAGCTCAGTAATTTCCCTAGTGCAGAGAATAATTTTGAAATGAGCTCGCCTAGAAAAGCGAAAAATCCGCTAGCTCCTTGTTTTGCTTTTTCCCCGGCACCCTTAAAGTCTACATTTTTGAAGTCATCCTTTACATTTTCATACCCCTTGCGAACGTAGTCTTCGATATTGCTGAAGGTCGCTGCCTTGCCCTTCATTTCTAGCTTTTGAGCCGTTGTTTCTGCCTTAGGAATGATCGCCCAAAGAATGAAGTAGAATAGAATAGATACCCCACTCCAAACCATAGCCAAGAATATTAATCGAATCCAAACAGCATCAATATTTAGATAGTGCCCAACTCCCGAACATACACCCCCTAAAACCGTACTGTCAGGGTCGCGATAGAGGCGTTTGCTCGATTGCTGACTGGCTGACTTTTCTTCGGGCTCCTCTTCAGACATGTAATCTTCGGGTTGTCCCATCACTTCAATGACTTCATTTACCTCAATAAGTGTAATCACTTGCTTTTGTTTCTCTGAAAACAGCTCAGCGATACGGCTTTCGATATCATCGATGATTTCTTCTCTACCCTCAGTGCTACCTAGGTAGGTTCGAATATTATTTAAGTATTTCTGTAGTGCCTCATAGGCATCTTCATCGATATAAAAGACGAAGCCGGCGAGGTTGATATTGATTGTTTTTTTCATTTTATGATTGTGTTACCTTATTAATGGCGTGTTGTAATTCTTCCCAAGTTGATTTTAGTTCTTCTAAGAATTGGGTGCCTTCTTCAGTGAGCGTGTAGTATTTTCTAGGAGGTCCACTGCTAGATTCTTCCCAACGATACTGCAGTAGATCAGCGTTTTTAAGTCGCGTAAGAAGGGGGTAGAGTGTTCCTTCTACGACTAATAGTCGCGCTTCTTTAAGGCGTTCTAGGATCTCAGAGGCGTATAGGTCTCTGTCTTTTAGAACCGAGAGAATACAGAATTCGAGAATCCCTTTTCTCATTTGTTGTTTGGTGTTTTCTACCTTCATTTAGATCATATTCTGGTACAAATATATAAATAATATAGTACTATGTAATGCCAAGTACTATTTATTTTTGAATGTGTTTAATTCTTGACATTCGTTTGTGTACATTAGAGCTATGGATTTACTATTGGTTATTCTAGGAAGTATTC
>DAIPYN010000030.1:0-18319 GCA_036782715.1 Flavobacteriaceae bacterium | reverse complement strand
GAAGAGTATAAAGTCATCAATAAGGGTGAAGAACTCATTTTACCTCGCAAAGAATTCGAATTATTGGCGCTATTAACTTCAAAGCCAGGAAAGGTATTTAAGCGCGAATCTATTCTTGAAAAAGTATGGGGTAGTGAAGTTGTTGTCGGGGGTAGAACCATCGATGTACATATTCGAAAGCTTCGAGAAAAGATCGGAGATGACCATTTTCAAACCGTTAAAGGGGTAGGGTATAAATTCGTAATTTAACGCCCTAGATGGCGGCTAATTTTAAAAATGCGAATCCTTTTGTCCTGAGATATGCACTGTATGTCTCACTCGTTGTAACGGTTTTCGTCACTTCGCTGCTGTACATTTTAGGCCTGTCAGAACCTTTAATTATTCTTGCCTTTTTTGTTCTGTCGTTAATTTCGAGTTTTTTAATTCTGAGGGTAGGTATTGAGAATTATGTCCTTAAACTCATTAAGGAAGTATACTCTGAAGTTTCATTGTTAGAAGGAATTCGGTTTACAGGTAGTAGTGTTTCTACCGATTTAGATTCGTTAACCTCTGATATCGAGAAGTTTGCTCGAGGAAAGAAAATAGAAATCGAGACGCTTAAGATTCGAGAGGAGTATCGAAAAGATTTTTTGGGTAATGTGGCACATGAAATGAAGACCCCATTGTTTACCATCCAAGGTTATATTCTTACACTTTTAGATGGTGCTATGCAGGACAAAAAAGTGCGTAAAAAATACCTTGAACGAGCCAATAAGAGTGTAGATCGTCTCCTTTACATTGTCAAAGATCTAGACACCATTACCAGACTAGAATCTGGATCACAGAAGCTGCATATGCAGCCAATGGATATTGTTGAACTCATTGAAAGTGTTTTTGAAATGCTTGAAATGAAGGCTGCAAAGAAGGATATCACGCTGGTTTTTGATAAGGTTTATGAGCATTCAGTTTGGGTGAATGGCGATGCAGAGAAACTAGAACATGTCTTAAGTAATCTCATTGAGAATTCTATCAAGTATGGGCACCAAGGAGGTACTACAGAGGTTACTATTGAAGAGTTGACAGAGGATAAACTAATCATAAGAGTCACTGACAATGGAGATGGAATTGCTGAGGAGCATTTGCCGCGACTCTTTGAACGATTTTATCGAGTCGATAAGAGTGGGTCAAGGAAAGAAGGCGGCTCTGGTTTAGGCCTTTCAATTGTAAAGCATATTGTAGAAGCCCATGGTGAGCGAATCTATGTAGAGAGTGAACCGGAGGTAGGATCAGAATTTTCGTTTACGCTTCAAAAAACCGAAAATAGCTCGTCGAAATCAACGGCTGAACTAAATGCTTCAAGCCCCGAATAGCTCGAGATACGCTTTAGTTGGTCAAGACTAAATTCTTCTTGAGTACAACTAGGAACAACTTTTAACTGGTCAAGTCTTTCGGCGATATGAACCTGTTCATATTGACCGGGTGTAGGAATAAAAAAAGCTTTCTTTCCTAGTTTAGCCAAATCCATAACGGTGGTATAACCCGATCTACACAAAATAAAATCACTGGCTTGAACACTTTGTGAAAGCTCTTCAGATCTCATGAAATTAACCTTGAGCATCGTTCCTGAATCAAGTGTTATTTCTTCTTGTGTTTGCTCTTTTTCGATCACTCCGCGAACCATTAGAATATGACCACTAAAAGCTTGTAACTCTTCGGTCAATCGATTTTCAAGTAGGGTGCGTTGGGGCTCTGGTCCTGATAAGAGCACCATTAAATCATTAGCCTTCTTTGTCGACTTTTTTTCAAATCTACTTAGAGGGCCCATGTATTTGAGGTTTTGTGGTTTCTTGTCAAGATGTCCTAGTTCCCCGGTTAAGTTGTTCTCTCCTTCAAAATCTGGCACCCATACTGCATCGTACTTTTTAAAGATTTGTTGATGCATCGCCGAGCTAATTTGTGTCGTGCTTCCTGAAAGTACACGAAGCTGATGGGTGATAAAGACGTTCGGAATGTCTTTTACATAAATACCTAGACGATTATCTGATATAATTCCGTCGGCATTCACCTCTTTGGCGATTTTTTCAATGGCCTTTCTTTCCTTACGCATCGCACTCAAAATTTTAGGAGAGTCTAAGATCATTTTGAGTTTGAAGAATCGTCCGTCAGAAGCGTAGGTAATTTGGTATGAGGGTAGTTCAAAATTCGCTAGTTCTGGAAATTCCTTGGTGAGTAGGCCTAGAGCAACACCATCAGAGGCCAAGACTACTTCATAGTCTCTCTCTAATAGGGCTTTAATAATTGGTATGCATCGGGTTGAATGCCCGAGTCCCCAATTAAGAGGCGCTACCACTATCGTCTTTTTTTTCATGGGTTTAGGGCGATATTGGGTTAGCTTTGTAGGTTCAAAATAGATCAACCTTGGGTAGTAAAAATAAACTAAAACGCTTTAGAGATAATGATTCTTTTGAGAATGTTATTCAACCTTCTCGACAAGAAATTTTAGAAGGTTTCGAATTGAAAGGGACTTGGAATTCTATTTTTTCGAATTCAAATCCGATCGTTTTAGAATTGGGCTGTGGTAAGGGAGAATATACCCTGGCACTCGCTGAACGCTACCCAGAAAAGAACTTTATTGGAATTGATATTAAAGGGTCTAGATTATGGAGGGGAGCGAAGACAGCTCTTGAAAACAAGCTGCCGAATGTTCGCTTTTTAAGAACACATATTGAGCTGATCGATTTGATTTTTGATTTTGGTGAGGTTAGTGAAATTTGGATTACATTTCCAGATCCCCAGATCAAGTATAAACGCACGAAACATCGACTGACCAATCTACAGTTTCTCGATCGTTATAAAAAGATTCTCGGAGGTGAAGGTTTGGTGCACCTTAAGACAGATAGCGAGTTTTTACACGGATACACTTTGGGCCTTCTGCACGGACTAGGTAAAGAAATTGTATATTCGAACAACGACGTGTACAGACTGTCGGGTAGCCCTTCAATAGTAACCGAGGTTCAAACGTTTTACGAGAGCCAGTATTTAGAAGTGGGTAAGCCGATCACCTATATATCGTTTAAAATCTAACTAATACTAAAGGCGGTTGCACTATATCACTCTTTTTGCTCTGACTTTTTTAGCCGCTGCAGTAGCTACGTTACCTCCCGGTTTACTCAATATGAATGCTGCCAAAATCTCTGTGGAAAGAGGTAAGAAGTACGGAATTTATTTCTCCTTAGCTTGTTCGCTCGTCATCTTTGCCGAAGCCCTAGGCGCTGCTGTATTTTCAAAATTTCTATTCGAACATCCAGAAACAATCAATACTATTTTAATCGGAGCCCTTATCATTTTCCTCGTGCTCTTTTTCTATTTCTGGAAAAAGTCGAATAGGGATCTCACCGAACTTGTACCCTCTTCTTCTAATTCTTTTTTGAAAGGGATCAGTTTAGCGGTACTTAATGTTCTTACCATTCCTTTTTATGCGGGGCTACATGCCGCATTTGGGAACTCTAAAATTGCACGCCTAGCCACCTCTGAAACACTTGTTTTTGCGGCTGCGGCGCTATCAGGAACCTTTGTAGTCCTCTATGGCTATGCATATGGTTTTGCAAAGATTTCGTTCGACGAACAGCGCTTTGAAAAGCGCTCGAATCGAATCATCGCCGTTGTGATGTTGTTGCTTGTAGTTATCACTTTTATTCGTTTATGGTTGAATTATGAGTGGTAGTGATTTTTATGAGCGCGTCTATGAAGTCGCCAGACAAATTCCCGAAGGAAGAGTGACCTCTTACGGGGCAATCGCCAATTACTTAGGTCGTAGGGGCGGGGCCCGAATGGTCGGCTACGCAATGAATTTATCTCACGACAAGGATGTACCCGCTCATCGAGTAGTGAATCGTATGGGAATGCTTACCGGGAAGCATCACTTTCCTGGCACGAATCTTATGCAGCAACTACTTGAAAATGAAGGAGTTGAAATTTCAGATGACTGTGTAGTTGACTTTGATCGCCTTTTTTGGGATCCGGCAGAAATGCTTTTCTAGCCTTTGTTATCTGCGTATCTTTGTAGTAGAAATGCAGATCTATGACAAAGAGTGAAATTCTTAAAGCTTTAAGTACTATTAGCGCACCCGGCGAAGGCCAGAATCTAGTTGAGAGTGGAGCGGTAAAAAACGTACAAGTATTTGGCGATGAGGTCGTGGTGGATGTAACGATTAATAATCCTAGTCTGCAAGCAAAGAAGAAAACTGAAGTTTCTATTCTTCAAGTGATCCACGCCAAAGTGCATCCTAAAGCCAAGATCAAGGTAAATATTTCTGTGGAGGCCCCAGAGAAAGCACCAAACTCTAATCTGATCAAAGGCAAGCCAATACCTGGGATAAAAAACATTATTGCCGTAGCCTCTGGCAAAGGAGGGGTCGGTAAGTCTACGGTTACAGCAAATCTTGCCGTTTCATTGGCTAAAATGGGATTTGAAGTAGGTCTTTTAGATGCAGATATTTATGGCCCCTCTCAGCCACTGATGTTTGATGTTGAAAATGAGAAGCCGTTAGCCATTGATGTTGATGGAAAATCTAAAATGAAGCCTGTTTCTAACTATGGAGTGAAACTTCTCTCGATAGGTTTCTTTACCGAAAAAGATCAGGCTGTAATTTGGAGAGGGCCGATGGCAGCTAAAGCACTGAATCAGATGATCTTTGATGCGCATTGGGGGGAGCTCGATTTTTTAATTGTAGATTTGCCTCCCGGCACAGGAGATATTCACTTGAGTATCATGCAGTCATTACCCATTACTGGAGCGGTAGTAGTGAGTACCCCTCAAGAAGTGGCTTTAGCTGATGCTCGTAAAGGGATTGCCATGTTTGCCCAAGACTCCATTCAGGTACCGGTACTCGGTATTATAGAGAACATGTCTTACTTCACTCCTGCAGAATTGCCAGAAAACAAATACTATATATTTGGCGAGGGAGGTGCGAAGCATTTGGCAGAACGAATGGGTGTAGCTCTTCTGGGTGAAATTCCTCTCGTTCAAAGTGTGAGAGAAGCAGGTGATGTTGGTCGACCAGCTGCCCTGCAAGATCATACGTCTGTATCAGAGGCTTTCGAATCTTTAACCAAAGAAGTCGTTTCAGAGTTGGTGAAAAGAAACGAAACACTTCCGCCTACCGAGGCAATACGAATTACAACCATGGCAGGATGTTCTGCCGTTAAACCAAAGCGCTGATGACAGCAAATGAACTAAAGGAAAAGGTTGAAGCAGCTCTAGCAGAAATTCGACCTTTTCTTCAAAGTGATGGAGGAGATATTTCTCTGGTTTCTATTGACAACGGAACCTCAGTCAAGGTTCGACTAGAAGGAAATTGCGTGGGTTGTTCCATCAACCAGATGACCCTGAAAAGTGGGGTTGAGATGACTATCAAGAAGTTTGCTCCTCAAATTGAGGAGGTTATTAATATCGCCTAGAATAAAAACCATGATTACAACCGATGTCCTAATTATAGGAGCGGGACCTACAGGCCTTTTTACCGTTTTCGAAGCTGGATTATTACAACTTAAATGCCATCTAGTCGATGCCTTACCACAACCTGGTGGTCAACTAGCTGAGTTATACCCGAAGAAACCGATTTATGATATTCCAGGGTATCCTGAGGTGTTAGCCGGTGAATTGGTTGATAATTTGATGAAGCAAATCGAACCCTTTCAACCTGGATTTACTCTTGGTGAAAGAGCAGAGACCTTAGAACGCACCGAGGATGATTACTTTATTGTAACCACTAACAAGGGAACAAAGCACAAATCAAAAGTAGTTGCAATTGCAGGGGGTCTTGGAAGTTTCGAGCCAAGAAAACCTGAAATTTCAGGCATAGAGAAGTTCGAGGATCTCGGAGTTGCTTACATGGTTAAAGATCCAGAGCAATATCGTGGTAAAAAAGTTTTGATTGCCGGAGGAGGAGATTCGGCCCTAGATTGGTCTATTTTCTTAAGTGACATTGCCAGTGAGGTACATTTGGTCCATCGTCGTAATGAGTTTAGAGGTGCCTTAGATTCGGTTGAGAAAGTTCAAGAACTCAAGAATAAGGGAAAGATTCAGCTAAATACACCCGCTGAGGTGGTTGAAATAAAGGGAGGAGACTCATTAGAGTCTTTAGTGATCCATAACCATCAAACTGATTTAACGAAAGAGATAGCTGTAGATGCTTTTATTCCACTGTTTGGTCTTTCTCCAAAATTAGGCCCCTTATCTGATTGGGGATTAGAGATTGAGAAGAATGCCATTAAGGTAGATCACACGCTAGATTATCAGACGAATATACCGGGGGTATATGCTATTGGTGATGTAAATACCTATCCAGGTAAATTGAAACTGATTCTTTGTGGTTTTCATGAAGCAACATTAATGTGTCAAAGCGCTTACGCTCGTATTTACCCAGACAAGCGCTATGTAATGAAATACACTACGGTAGGTGGAGTTACTGGTTTTGATGGCTCTAAAAAAGAAGCACCTAAAGCCGTTGTTAAAACAATCGACTAATCATGAATGCGGTTGCCATAACGATCATCGATCGACAGGGTGTGAAGCATGAGTTGCAAGCTCCGACAGATATGAATATGAACCTCATGGAGGTAGTACGCTCCTATGAGATTGAGCCTGAAGGCACTGTTGGTGTTTGTGGAGGAATGGCAATGTGCGCCTCTTGTCAATGCTATATAAAGTCTTCACATGAGCTAAGCCCAATGTTTGATGAAGAAGAGGCTATGCTATCAGAAGCCTTTCACGTTAAAGACAACAGCCGTCTAGGTTGTCAAATTCCTATCACTGAAGAGCTAGAAGGTCTCGTCATTGAGATGGCTCCAGAATCTTAAGAAAGGGGATCAAATGCGAGCTTGTCTCGTATATAGACTGTAGTATCTACCTTGCTTTTCAAACAGCTCTTTGTGTGTTCCCTTTTCGACAATTTCACCTTTTTCTAAGACGATAATCGTATCTGCCTTCTGTATGGTGCTGAGACGGTGGGCAATCACTAGCGTGGCTCTACTCCGAGTTAGATTCTCGAGACCAAGTTGAATATAGTGTTCACTTTCAGCATCTAAATTTGAAGTTGCTTCATCGAGAATTAAAAAACTAGGATTTGCCAATAGCGCCCTGGCTATTGCTAATCGCTGTCGTTGCCCTCCAGAGAGTTTAATTCCTCTTTCACCGATAACGGTCTCAATACCTTTTTCTAGACCAGCTACGAATTCACTTACATAGGCAGCATCTAATGCTGAACGAAGTTCTTCCTCACTGCATTCGGGATTACCGTAGAGCACATTTTCTCTGATGGTTCCATCGAAAAGAAAATCATCTTGAAGAACCACTCCTAGCTGCCTACGGTACGAGGCAAGATCTATTTCAGTGGCTAATTGCCCGTTGATGATAAGTTGTCCTGAATCGGGTTCAAGAAATCGAGCTGCTAGATTAGCTAACGTAGATTTTCCTGCTCCCGAACTTCCTACAAGAGCTATGGTTTGCCCGGCTTTTAATTCGAAACTAATATCGTCTAAGACTTTACGTCCTTCGTCATAACTAAAACACACCTTATCAAAAGCTAGCGACTGAAAACCTCCAATTAACTCAGCCCCCTGATATTTTTCAAATTCGGATATCTTTTCAAATAATTCTTCGGTACGATCAAGACCCGCTAGCGCATCCGTGATTTCAGTACCTACACTAGTCAACTGAAATATTGGGCTGATTAGTAAACCTAACAAGAAGGTGAATTGTAAAAACTCACCAAGACTTAATGACCCCTCGATAATATAGTAGCCTCCAAGGCCGGTAACTAGTGTAGTGGCGACCCCAGCGAGTAGTATAGAACCGCTACTAATCAGTGCCATATAGATCATTGACTTTTTAATGTTTTCAAAAAGTGTAGTAGCCCCTTTTTCGAATCTCGATTTCTCTCTTGATTCTGCCGAAAACCCTTTGATCATTCGAATCCCTGAGAAAGTCTCATTCAGCCGCCCTTTTACTTCTGCCTCTATTTTACCTCTTTCTCTGAAGATCGGTCGCACCGTTGTAAAGGCCTTAAATGCAATGAGAGCGAAAAGCGCTAGAGGTGCTAAACTAAAAAGGGTCATCGGAAGACTCAGCCGAATGAGAAATACGAATGCCACTGCAGCAGTAAATAACCCGCCAATTAGTTGAACAAGACCAGTTCCTACGAGGCTTTTGACCCCTTCCACATCTTTCATCACTCTAGAAACTAGGGCTCCTGTTTGAGTGTTTTCAAAAAAGCGAACGGGGAGAGATAGTAGTTTTTGCTGTACTTGAATACGTAACTCTGTAATAAGATACTGTGCTGCCACGCTGACTAAACGAGTTAATAAAAAGCTAGTTGTGGCCTGTAGGACAAGGGCGATTAATACCACGATTACAAGGGTTTTAATCCCTTCTAAATCTTGATTGGGAATAAGCTCATCAACAAAGGTTTTCATGGCTAAGGGAGCGACAAATGAAGCTCCTTTGCTTATTACGATAAGGCCAAGGCCTGTGAATACTAAATGAATTCTGGGCCTGATTATTGTTTTGAAGGCTTTCCTTAAACTACTACGTGTCTCGCTCATACTCGCAAAGATAAGGTGCATCACTGCAGTCAAAATGCAGTATCTTGAACAAGTATTAAAATTGAATTCAAATGAAGCAGATAGGGTTATTACTATTCTTTTTGGTGTTATCGGCATGTACCAGCTCTGAAGAGCTTTCAAGACTCGAGGCTAGGGCTGAGCGTGTAGAGATTATTCGAGATGATTTTGGTGTTCCCCATATTTATGCAGAGACCGATGCGGATGCTGTTTTTGGAATGCTTTATGCTCAGTGCGAGGATGATTTTAATCGAGTCGAGCAAAATTATATTTGGGCAACGGGAAGACTTGCCGAAGCTGAAGGTGCAACGGCCTTATATAGCGACCTTCGTGCACAGTTGTTTATGACTGAAGATGAAGCCAAAGCTGCTTTTGAGCAAAGTCCTGATTGGCTTAAAGAACTTTGTGTTGCTTTTGCAGATGGGGTGAATTATTATTTAGAGACTCATCCAGAGATTGAGCCACGAGTGATCAAGCATTTCGAGCCTTGGATGCCCTACTACTTTAGCGAGGGATCTATCGGGGGAGATATTGAAAGGGTTTCGACGCGTAAGATTAAAGCTTTCTATGGGGATCAACGCCCCATTGATTTTATAGAATCTGAGGCTATTGCGGCAGAGGTTTCACTTTTAGAACCTGCAGGGTCTAATGGAATCGCACTTAATTCCCATAAAACGAAATCGGGTAATGCTATGCTGCTTATCAATCCTCACACCTCGTTCTTTTTTAGAGGAGAGATGCATGTGGTTAGTGAAGAAGGCTTGAATGCCTATGGTGCGGTGACTTGGGGTCAATTTTTCATCTATCAAGGTTTCAATGAGAAGACCGGATGGATGCATACTTCAACCTACACCGACGTCATTGATGAATTTGTAGAAGAGGTTCGCAAGACTGCAAACGGTCTTGAATACCTATACGGTACCCAGTGGAGACCTATAAAATCTTTTGACACCACTTTAAAAGTTCGATCAGAAGAGGGTAGCCTAGTTGAACAGACCTATACTCTTTATCGTACCCATCATGGCCCAGTTACTCATCAGTTAGATGATAATTGGGTATCAACAGCGATGATGTGGTCACCGGCTCGTGCACTAGAACAGTCGTTTATCCGAACCAAGCAAAACGGATATAAAGGCTTTAGTAACATGATGAACTTGAAAACGAACTCTTCTAACAATACCGTCTATGCTGATGCAGAAGGTAATATTGCCTACTGGCATGGGAATTTTATTCCGAAACGCAACACACGATTCGATTATGCACAACCGGTAGATGGTACTAATCCAGAAACCGATTGGCAAGGGCTTCATGAGGTAAGCGAGCATATCACGCTCTTAAATCCATCGACCGGATGGTTGCAAAACTGCAACTCTACCCCATTTACCTTAGCAGGGGACGATAGCCCAAAGCCTGAAGATTATCCGTACTACATGAGTACGGCCCCCGAGAATTTCAGAGGCATTCACGCCATTCGACTGCTCGCTAATGAACAAAAACACGATTTGCAATCGCTGATTCAGCTCGCTTATGATCCGAGTTTACCTGCTTTTGAAGTGTTGATTCCGGGTCTTATTGATGCTTATGATCGTTTTCCAGATCCAGAACTTTCTTCTATTGTCGAAGCCTTGCGCTCTTGGGATTTTAAAACAAATCTAGAGAGTAAGGCCATGAGTATTGCGCATTTCTATGGTACCCGACTTCTTAGAGAAATTAAACGCCCTAATGGATACAGCGAGCTCGAACATTTAACCTATTGGGGAAGCAGTGAAAGTGATCCTAAAATTAAATTAGCGCTGTTGCGGGCCACTGTAGAACAGATGATTTCCGACGTTGGTACGCCACTGATTGCATGGGGCGAGGTTAATAGATATCAAAGAATTGATGGCTCAATTTATCAAGCCTTTAGTGATTCTTTACCAAGTATTGCTATTCCGCATGCAAGCGGTCGCTGGGGCGCATTGGCGGCCTACGGAGCACGTTATCACAATAATACTAAAAAGATCTACGGTACTCGTGGTAATAGTTTTGTGGCTGCTGTAGAATTCGGTGATAAAGTTGAGGCGTATAGTCTATTGGCCGGTGGGCAGAGTGGTGATCCAAACTCTAAGCATTTTGACGATCAGACATCACTTTATGTAGATGGCGCTTTTAAAAAGGTTCCTTTTTACAAAGAAGAGGTGTTGCGAAGAGCGATAGAAACCTACCACCCTGGCGAACGTTACTAGTCTTCTAGGGTTGGTGTTTTTACAACGATAATTTTCGCCGTAGAACCGGTGGCTAAATACCAACTTTGGTTTTTAATCGCTTCGCCTTTGTCATCCAATACCAATAATTGGGCGGTGTTTAGGCCGGCGTATCCCTGATTTAATGCTCTGAATTCGATGGTGTTAAAGCCTTCTTTTAATGCTACATTGAGCTTTTGAAAACGTCCGCTTAGAAGGGCATTGTATTCAACGACGACCTCATTGACCAGTATGAGTACGCGATCTCCGTCAATTTCTCCGTGATCTCTTATAGCTATTCCTACGTTGTCTGCAGAGGTTTTAATATCGCCGAGATACATGTCCCCTCTAGCAAGATTGGTATTGGCATTTTCTGCCAGTGCGATCTTGGGATCAATGACTAAATCAAATCCTGCATCTTTGAGGTTTGATTGATCGATAAGCTGAGGTCCTGATTTTGGTTTGGTGAGGCTACTGTCAAGTACAGAAGGCATTCTCAGCAGTGTTCCCTTTGAGTCATTTTTAACGCCTAGATTGGGATTTTGTCCTTTAATGATAGGTCTAGCCTTTGGCAAATCGCCGATTTGAGCCTGAAGATTCAAGCTTAGAATCACAAATCCGACAAAAAACAATTGCTTTACCACAACACTCTATGTTAATTCCAAAAAAGGTCTAAATTGCAAAGTTACTAATCCTAATGACAACTTTATGGAAACCCTGGGAGCTATAGATTTCACTGTAATTGCTGCTTATTTCTTATTGATTTTTGGAATTGCTTGGTTCGTTACTAAAAAAGAAAAGGCGGGAGCAAATGCGTCTAGTTATTTTCTAGGAGGCCGAGATTTAGGGTGGTTTGCTATTGGAGCTTCACTTTTTGCCAGTAATATTGGTTCTGAACATCTTATTGGGCTTTCTGGTTCGGGAGCAAGAGGAGCCTTTCCTGAAGCACAGTTTGAAATTTTAGCTTCTTTGATCTTACTCCTATTGGGATGGGTTTTTGTTCCTTTCTACATTAAGAGTGGGGTTTTTACGATGCCCGAATTTTTGGAGCGTCGATACAATAAAGGTGCAAGAACTTACCTCTCGGTAGTTTCTATTATCTCCTACGTTCTTACTAAAATATCGTTTACCATTTTTGCAGGGGCATTAGTGTTTGAAGTATTGTTGGGTATTCCCTTCTGGACAGGTGCTTTAATTACAGTAATTGCAACCGGGCTATATACCGTCTTTGGAGGCCTTAAAGCGGTAATCTACACAGATATGGTTCAGGCGATCATCTTCATTTTAGGTGGTTTGGCAGCGACTTATTTCGGATTAGATGCCATTGGAGGATGGTCAGAGGTGACCGCTGCAATACAAGCGAATTCGCCAGATGCCGATACGTTTATGAGCTTGTGGAGAAACAAAGAGTATCCATGGACGGGGGTACTATTAGGGGCTCCTATTTTAGGTATTTGGTACTGGTGTACGGATCAGTTTATTGTTCAACGGGTACTGTCAGCGAAGGATATATCAACAGCTAGAAAGGGAACTATTTTTGGTTCTTTCTTAAAGCTACTTCCTTTATTCATTTTCATCTTTCCTGGTATCATTGCCTATGCACTTTCAGTGACTTCGTATCCAGATTTATTTACAGTTACCAATCCAATTACGGGAGAGGTTCGTACAACTACAGATGCTGCATTGCCGGCACTAATTTTAAGAGTGCTCCCAGTTGGTTTTAGAGGTCTTGTTGTGGCAGGATTCCTAGCGGCGCTGATGAGTTCGTTGTCTTCGGTGTTTAACAGTACGTCAACACTTTTCACTTTTGACTTCTATAAGCAATGGAAGCCAGAGGCTAGTGAGAAACAATTAGTAATGGTAGGTCGAATTGCTACTGTAGTTCTTGTGATTGTTGGTTTAGCATGGATCCCTTTTATGAAAAAACTGACCGAGGGTGGAGGAATCTACAGATATCTGCAGAGTGTACAGGCTTATGTTTCACCTCCGATCGCGGCAGCCTTTTTATTAGGTATTTTCTACAAGAAGATTAACGCTAAGGGTGCAGTTGCAGCACTTTGGACCGGCTTCTTTTTGGGAATGGCTCGTCTCGTTTTAGAATACATGACTCAAGAAGGTGGGTTACAGTTAGCTGAAGGTGGAATGATTGATACACTAGTTACGATGAACTTCTTGCATTATGCCATTTTCCTTTTTGTCGTTAGTATCGCTGTAATGGTACTTGTTAGTCTTTCAAATGCATCTACCGCCAAAGAAGTGGAGGCAGGTTTAGTTTACGAGCGTGGGGCAGTTGCCTCTGTAGAGCAAAAAACACAGCCTATTGAACGCTACCTAACCATAGCAATTATTCTAGTGGTCCTATTCTTGTGGTATTATTTCAGGTAGGTCGGATAGCTCTATGTTGATTACATTTGTCCCGATAAAAAGAAGAGTATGAGAAGTGGTCGTAACGCTTTCATCTTTGATCTTGACGGGGTAATTGTAGATACTGCCAAATATCATTATCTGGCGTGGAAAAAATTAGCCGATCGCTTAGGGATCTTTTTCGATGAAACAGAAAACGAGAAGTTTAAAGGAGTAAGCCGTCAAAAGAGTCTCGAATTATTACTGCAAAGTGGAGGAGTCAGTGCCTCAGAGTCTGATTTTAATCAGTGGATGCACGACAAAAATGAAGACTACCTGAATCTCATTCAAGATATGACCGAGGATGAAATTCTCGTAGATGTCAAAAAGGTTTTAGATCATCTCAAAGACAGAGATCAAGGGGTAGCTTTAGGTTCTGCGAGTAAGAATGCTACTTTAATTCTCGACCGTGTTGGTCTCACCTCTTATTTTGAAGTGATTATAGATGGTAATAAGGTTTCTAAAGCGAAACCAGATCCAGAAGTTTTTATTAAAGCAGCGAGCGGATTGAATGTTTCACCTGAGTGTTCAGTGGTTTTTGAAGATGCCATTGCCGGAGTTGAGGCGGCCAATCGAGCCGGCATGTACAGTATTGGTGTTGGAGACACCGAGACACTGCAGCAGGCCAAACATGTGGTTAAAGATTTTACCGAGTTAACGCTCCCATTTTTAGATCAATTAATTGATAGAGAATAGATGAATCAAAGCTTAGTAGAGGCCAATGAGTGGTCGATTATAGAATCCAAGTACAGTCCTGAAACCGTAGTTTCTGCTGAGAGTCTTTTTAGCCTGGGTAATGGCGCTATGGGTCAACGTGCCAATTTCGAAGAGAATTACAGCAAGGATACGTTTCAAGGAAGTTATATAGCAGGGGTTTACTATCCAGACAAGACTAAAGTAGGATGGTGGAAGAACGGATACCCAGAATATTTTGCAAAGGTTTTGAATGCTCCGAACTGGATCGGTATCGAAGTGTTCATTTCGGGTGAAGAGCTTGATATTGCGGCTGTTGCTGAAGTTTTGAATTTTCGCCGTGAGTTGAATATGAAAGAAGGCTGGTATTGCAGAACCTTTGAGGTAATCTTAAACAATGGTGCTCATGTTCAAGTAAAATCAACACGCTTTCTAAGTCTTGCTTTAGATGAGGTTGGAGCTATTTCCTATGAAATCACGCCACTTAAGGATGGGATTGATTTAGAGATTCGCCCTTATATCGATAGCGGCATTAAAAATAGAGATAGCAATTGGGATGATGCCTTCTGGTCGACTACTGAGGTTATTCAAAAAGGAAATCGCGCCTTCATCGAAGCACACACCAATAAGACTAACTTCTACACGTGCACCTTCATGCAATCGAATTTAGAAGTTGGTGATCGTGCTATCAAGCCCGCTGGCGAGGAGTGTTCAGATGCTAAGGTTTCGATTCATTATGTTACCCGTGTAAATTCGGGTCAAACAGCAAGATTAACGAAGTTTGGCGGATACACCGTTTCTAGGTATCACGCCAAAGAGAACCTGGTGACTGCAGCGAATGAAGCCTTAGATAAGGCAAGTGGATTTGGTTTTACAGGGCTTCTCAACCTTCAAAAATCAGCATGGGCCGAAATCTGGAAGCGTTCAGACATTGAGATTAAAGGAGACGTCAAAGCGCAACAAGGTATTCGTTATAATATTTTTCATTTGAACCAGACGTACCTTGGTAAAGACCCTGATTTGAATATTGGGCCTAAAGGTTTTACGGGTGAAAAATACGGTGGAAGTACTTATTGGGATACCGAAGCTTATTGCTTGCCTTTTTACATGGTAACCAAAAGTGAAGAGGTGGCTAGAAACCTTCTTGCCTACCGATACCGACAGCTTGATAAGGCTATTGCTAATGCCGAGATGTTGGGCTTTACGGGTGGAGCAGCTTTGTATCCGATGGTAACCATGAACGGAGAAGAGTGTCACAACGAATGGGAAATCACCTTCGAGGAAATCCATAGAAACGGAGCAATTGCCTTTGCGATCTTTAACTATGTAAGATTCACCGGGGATTATAGCTACATCCCAGAAATGGGACTTGAGGTGCTGATTGCGATTGCAAGATTTTGGAAGCAGCGCGTCAACTACTCAGAAGATAAGAAGGCTTATGTGATGCTTGGTGTTACTGGGCCGAACGAATACGAAAACAACGTCAATAATAATTGGTATACCAATTACATTGCTAAGTGGTGCCTACAATATACTAAGAGACAAGTAGAGAAGGTTCAAGACGGATATCCCGGGGATTATCAACGAATCATCGGAGTGACGAAACTCACCACTAACGAACTTTCGAATTGGGAGGAGATTGCAGAAAATATGTATTTCCCTTACAGTGAGTCTAAAGAAGTGTTCTTACAACAAGATGGTTTCTTAGATAAGGTTTTACAACCGGTTGGTGAGTTAGGACTCAATGATCGTCCGATTAATCAAAAATGGTCTTGGGACCGGATATTAAGATCTCCGTATATCAAACAAGCAGATGTACTTCAAGGATTCTATTTCTTCGAAGATCATTTTTCGGTAGAGCAATTAGAGAAACACTTTGACTTTTACGAGCCTTTAACGGTTCACGAATCGTCACTTTCGCCATGTATTCACAGCATACAGGCGGCAAAGCTTGGCCGTATGGATCAGGCGTATCAATTGTACCTCAGAACTTCAAGATTGGATCTAGACGATTACAATAAGGAGGTTCATCAGGGGCTACATATCACCTCTATGGCGGGTACCTGGCTAAGTATTATTGAAGGTTTTGCAGGGCTTCGATTAATTGAAGATAAACTTCACTTTAATCCTCAGATTCCTGAGGAGTGGGAGAGCTATCAATTTTCGATCACTTTTCGATCAAGAACCATTGAGGTAGAAATTTCAAAGAATACGGCTAGCTTCACACTGAGATCTGCCGAATTACCGATGAGTATCCGAATTAAGGGTGAGCGTGTCGAATTACAGCCTGAGAAGAAATATACCTGCAGTTTATAATCATGCGTAAATTCAGAACGCTCTTAGGTCTTTTTCTGTTTACCTTATGGTTTACAAAGGCCCAAGATGTTCGTGTCGAGCCTCCTAATTGGTGGGTAGGAATGGCGAATGCTGAATTGCAATTGCTTATTAAAGCAGATGATATTGGGGACTTTCAGGTCAAGCTGAAAAAGGGCCGAGATCAGTTAATTAAGAACGTTCATCAGGCAGATAGCCCGAATTATCTTTTCATAGATCTAGATCTTTCCTCGGTAAAGAAACCCGAGAAATTGGTCTTTGAATTTTCGAAAGGCACTTCAAGATTCAAATATGAATACGAGCTGCGCGAATTAGAATTTGGTTCTGAAAAAATTGAAGGTTTTAATTCTGGAGACGCGGTTTATTTAATTACCCCTGATCGTTTCGTCAACGGGGATGAGTCTAACGATCAGGTTTCTGGACTAAAAGAACAAACGGTTGATCGATCGCATGATTACAAGCGTCATGGTGGTGATATTGCCGGTATTATTAAGGCGATTCCTTATCTAAATGATCTCGGAATGACCGCCGTTTGGTCGAGTCCATTACTGGTGAATGACATGGCAGAGCAGTCATATCATGGCTATGCGATTACTGATTTCTATAAAATTGATCCGAGATTTGGTTCTCTTCAGGAGTATCGTCTTTTAGTAGATGAGCTGCGCAATCGTAAGATGAAGCTGATCATGGATCAAGTCAATAACCATTGTGGGTCGAATCACTGGTGGATGGGTGATTTGCCCTTTTCAGATTGGATTAATGGGCAAGAGGCTTTTTTAACCTCAGGTGAAATAACTTATTCGAACCACCGCAGAACTACGATACAAGATCCTTATGCCGCCCAGAAAGACAGGGACGCAATGCTTGAAGGATGGTTTGTGTCTGCTATGCCCGACCTTAATCATCGCAATCCTTTTATGGCGCGCTATCTCATTCAAAACAGCCTATGGTGGATAGAAACCCTTGGCTTGGGAGGAATTCGTCAAGATACTTACCCTTACAACGATCCTGTCTTTATGGCTGAGTGGGCACAGGCCATTCAAACCCAGTATCCAAAGTTTACCATTGTAGGCGAAGAGTGGAGTTATAATCCACTCAGGGTCGGATATTGGCAACAGTCAGCGCCCAATGCAGATGGATATGAATCGCATTTGCCTTCAGTCTTTGATTTCCCCTTACAAAAGGCTTTAGTAGATGCTCTTACCAATAAAGAATCTTGGGATAAGGGCTTTGTTGAATGGTATACGGCGTTGTCGAATGATTTCTATTATGCGAACCCTAAGGCATTAGTTTTCATGGGTGATAATCACGATATGGACCGTCTTTACACTCAGCTTAGTGAAGATATTAATCTTCATCATATGGCACTTGCCCTGCTGGCTATGGCACCTCGAACTCCACAGCTATATTACGGTACAGAGATTCTCATGCAAAATACGGCTAAGCCCCACGATCATGGATTGATTCGTACTGATTTTCCCGGAGGGTGGCATGGGGATAAAATCAATGCCTTTACCAAGTCGGGTTTAACTTCTGAGCAGAAGGCAACCCAAACCCTATTTGCTAAATTATTTCAATTGAGAAGCCGGTCAGAGGCGATGAGATTTGGTGAGACCTTGCATTATGCTCCGAATGATGGAGTTTATGTGATCTCTAGATTTGCTGAGAACGAAAAGCTTGTCTTATTTTTGAATAAGAATGAGGAGGATCGTCAAATCGACCTTTCAGATTACAAGGAGTTGCAGGGTTATGATCGGTATTACGACCCTATCAATGAGGTTGAATCTTCGACCTCAAAACTTGTTAAAATTAGGTCCCGATCTTTTTTATTAATACAAATGAAATCATGAGAAAAAGCATTTTAGTTACTATTGCAATGATTCTAAGTTCTTGTCAGATGAGCACTTCAGACGATTTTCTAGTCATTGGGCATCGTGGCGCAATGGGATATGTCACTGAAAACACCATTGCATCTGTAGAGAAAGCGATTGATTTAGGGGTGTCAATGGTAGAGATAGATGTGTTTCGCATTCGCTCTGGAGAGGTTGTTGTGTTCCATGACGATC
>DAIPYN010000029.1:0-19025 GCA_036782715.1 Flavobacteriaceae bacterium | reverse complement strand
GAGATAGATGTGTTTCGCATTCGCTCTGGAGAGGTTGTTGTGTTCCATGACGATCGAGTAGATGATTTGACTAATGGAGCCGGAGAAATAGAAGATCTATATATGCCCGAAGTATTGGCCTTAACCCTTCAGGGAGGTCATCAAATACCTAAACTTCAAGATGTACTTAAAGCGGTAGATGGTCGAATTTCTTTAAACATAGAACTCAAGGGGGCTAATACTGCAGCGAAAGTCAATCAAATCATCGAGTACTATAGTTTACATCAAGGCTGGAGTCTTGATCAATTCGTGATTTCATCATTCCGTTGGGATGAACTTGAAAAAATACGAGAACTGAACCCAGAGGTAGCTATCGCAGTACTCACCGAAGAAGATCCTTTAGATGCCATTCCTATGGCCGAAAAGTTAGGAGCAATGGCAGTCAACCCTTGGTATAAAAATCTTACTCAAGAAGCGGTAGACGCCATTCATGAGAAAGGCTTCAAGGTGTATACATATACGGTCAATGAACCAGAAGATATTGCTCAAATGAAAGCCATGGGCGTTGATGGTATTTTCTGCAATTATCCAGACCGGGCGCTTTAACTTATCAGAAATTGGTGTAATAGTGCTGCAAAAACTCCTCCTGCAATTGGAGCCACCACGGGGATCCATGCATAGGACCAGTTGCCGTCAGCCTTTTGCTTCATAGGAAGTAAGGCGTGGGTCAGTCTCGGCCCTAAATCTCTTGCAGGGTTAATGGCATAGCCGGTGGTACCTCCTAAGCTAAGCCCGATTCCCCATACGAATATCGCTACGGGTAGTGCCCCTAACGAACCCATTCCTAGTTTTTGACCGGTTTCTAGCACTTCAGGATCGGTGATATGTAAAATGGCAAAAAGCAATACAAAGGCCCCAATAAATTCACTGAAGAAATTTCGACTGACACTATACACTTCAGGAGCGGTGCAAAATACCCCACGCCTGGTTTCAAGACATTCGGTTGCCTCAAAGTGATCTCGATACATAAACCATACTGCTAATGCTGCGAGCATCGCACCGGCAAATTGGGCAGGAACAAATAATGTAAAATCGGCTAGAGATAATGATCCTTGAACCAAAAGCGCTGAACTTACCGCTGGGTTGAGGTGGGCGCCACTTATGGGTCCAGCAACTACCACTCCAATGTAAACTGCAAATGCCCATCCCGCGCAGATGAGTACCCATGCACTAGCACTACTGTAAGATCCTTTGGTTCCTTTAAGGGCAACGTTTGCATTGACTCCTAAACCAAGAAGCATCATTAAAAAGGTTCCGATAAATTCTGCGAAAACGATATTCATAGTTATTTGGTTAGGCAAGTTGACACAGCCTCGTGCCAACCCTTAATGCCGTTAGTAATTTTTGAATTTAGTGGTTCTGGAATAAACCTGCGATCCTCTTCTGAGATGCTATTAATTTCTTGAGTAGAGGCCCAGAAATTTACCGCGAGACCTGCAAGGAAGGCAGCTCCCATGGCTGTAGTTTCTACTTGCTTCGGTCGAAGTACCTGACTTTGTAAAATATCTGCCTGAAACTGCATAAGTAGGTTATTATTCGAGGCGCCGCCGTCTACTTTGAGTACTTGAATCGAGGTGTCTGCATCTTTTTGCATGGCCTCCAAAATATCTAAGGTTTGATAGGCAATCGCATCTAATGCGGCTCTAGAGATATGAGCCTTTGTGGTTCCTCGAGTTAGCCCGGTGATTTGACCTCTAGCGTAAGCATCCCAATAGGGTGCTCCAAGCCCGACGAAAGCCGGTACAAAATAAACTCCCGAACTGTCTGGCACGCTAGCCGCAAGCGCTTCTACTTCTGAAGAGGCTTCGATGAACCCTAGACTATCTCTAAGCCATTGAACGATGGCACCAGCCATAAAAACACTTCCTTCAAGCGCGTAGGTGACCTGATCGCCGATTTGCCAAGCTACCGTACTCAGGAGATTAGCCTTTGAGAAGACCGGTTGGTTACCGACATTCATCAGCATGAAACAACCGGTACCATAGGTATTTTTAACCATACCAACTTCGGTACATTGCTGTCCGAATAATGCAGCCTGTTGGTCTCCAGCAATACCTGCAATAGGAACCTCTTGTCCGAAAAGTTCTTTGTGCGTATATCCATAGACTTCGCTTGAAGACTTAACCTCTGGTAAAAGGGTACCAGGTACTTTGAAAAGTTCGAGTAACTCCTCGTCCCATTCGAGTGTATTGATGTTGTAGAGTAAGGTTCGTGATGCGTTAGAAGGATCAGTGATATGAAGCTCGTGATTACTCAACTTATAACAAAGCCAACTGTCAATAGTGCCGGCCATCAGCTCCCCTTGCTCAGCTTTTTGTCGTGCTCCGGGTATATGGTCGAGGATCCAGGCAATTTTTGTTCCTGAGAAATACGAGTCGATAACGAGCCCGGTTTTAGACTGAATAAACGCAGCCTTTCCTTCTGTTTTTAATTGTTCACAGAATTCTGTGGTGCGTTTATCTTGCCAGACAATGGCTTTGTAGATGGGCTTTCCGGTTTTTCTATCCCAAACTACAGCGGTCTCTCGTTGATTGGTAATTCCGATGGCGCTAATTGAGGATGCTTCCCCTTCGATTTTGGAAAGGGCTTCTCGAGTAACTTCGAGTTGACTTTCCCAAATTTCATTGGCGTCGTGCTCTACCCAGCCATTTTGCGGAAAAAATTGCTTGAATTCCTTCTGAGCCATAGCGACAACTTCACCTTGGTGATTAATAATTAACGCTCTTGAGCTGGTGGTTCCCTGATCGAGGGCCAGTATATATGATTTCATTAATAACCCATTTAGCTCCAAAAAGATACAATAACATTCTGTTATCTTTGCCCTTTACAGGGGAAGTTATGGATAATCAATTGCTCGAAGAATTTAAATCAAACCTCAAGGAGAATGAGTTTGCTTTTAAAGCCACACATCGTGCGCCGAGCAATATTGCTTTAGTAAAGTATTGGGGAAAATACGATCCTCAGATTCCTGCTAACCCATCGATTTCGTTCACGCTTAGTAAGGCGTTTACCGATACTACGGTATTTTTTGAGCCTTCTAAGACTCCTGAAATTAACTTAAAATTTGAGGGTGAGGCCAAGCCAAGTTTTATTCCAAAGATTCAGTCCTTTGTAGATAGAATTGGGGTTTACTGCCCTTATTTGAAAGGCTATAGCTTGAATGTCGAAACCTCGAATAGTTTCCCGCACAGTAGCGGAATAGCATCTTCAGCTAGTGGAATGGCGGCTTTAGCAATGGCTATTTGCAATCTTGAGGCGAGGCTTTCCGGTGGCGAACTGAATTTGAAGAAGGCTTCTTTTCTAGCTCGTTTAGGTTCCGGAAGTGCGGCTCGAAGTATTGAAGGGCCACTCATGAGTTGGGGTTTTCATAAAGATATTGCTGAAAGCTCAGATCTTTGTGCAACACCTTTTCTTGATGCTCATCCGATTTTCAACACCTATCAAGACGCGATTTTATTGGTGCATAAAGGAGTGAAGTCTGTGAGTAGTACGGTGGGTCATAATCTCATGAATAATCATCCTTTTGCTGAGCAGCGATTTACTCAAGCAAATAATCATCTAGCGAAGCTTTTAGCTGTTTTGCGCGGAGGTGACCTCGATCAGTTTATTGAGATTGTTGAGCTAGAGGCGCTTAGTCTTCATGCGATGATGCTTAGTTCTACACCTAGTTATATTTTAATGCAGCCTGGTACGTTATCGATTATACAGCGCATCAGAACGTTTAGAGCAGAGACGAACATACCGGTTTGTTTTACCTTAGATGCCGGCGCAAATGTACATGTGTTATACCCCGCTGAAAACAAGGATGATATTATTGATTTGATTGATAATGAGCTAGCTGCGTTTTGCGAAGACGGACAGTACTTGTTAGATGAATGCGGAATTGGAGCCAAATAATTGTTTACCTTTGAGATGAAAAAATTAAACAAAATGAAAGGCCCACTATTTTACGCTAAGATTCTTCTTTTCGGAGAGTACGGGATTATTAAAGATTCTAAAGGCCTTGCTATACCGTTTAATGCGTTTAAAGGAGCCTTGCGTTTTCCCGAAAACACCTCCTCTGAAATAGCTTCTTCTAATACGCATCTCAAGAATTATGTTGCCTACCTGAAGAATCAGGTTGCTGAGCAGCACCTTGATGTTTCGTTTGATTTTGAACGACTAAATGCCGATTTAGATAAAGGTATGTATTTTGATAGTTCAATCCCAATGGGATATGGTGTGGGGAGTAGCGGAGCAATTGTTGCTGCCATATACGACCGATACGCTGATGAGAAAGTTTCAGTCTTAGGTTCGTTAACCCGTGAAAAACTGTTTGCGCTCAAAGGACAATTTGCGATCATGGAATCTCATTTTCATGGGACTTCATCGGGACTTGACCCGCTTAATAGCTATCTAAGTTTACCTATTTTAATCCATGCTAAAGATCATGTAGAATCGACTCCAATACCCTCGCAAAACCAGGCGGGTAAGGGAGCGGTTTTTCTATTAGACAGCGGCATTACTGGAGAGACGGCACCAATGGTTCAACTCTTTATGGAGAACCTCAAGAACAAGCAGTTTGAAGAGGTAATGAGAGAGCAATTTGTTCAGTATACCGATGCGTGTATTGATCACTTCTTAAACGGGAATATACGTTCGCTATTCAGCGATCTCCGAAAGTTATCAGGAGTGGTTTTCGATCACTTCAAGCCGATGATTCCTGCGAACTTCCACGATATCTGGCAGAAGGGGTTAGAAACCGATACGTATTACCTTAAACTCTGTGGCTCTGGCGGTGGAGGCTATTTCTTGGGATTCACTCAAGATTTAGAGGCTACTAAAAAGGCACTAGAGGGCCATCAATTAGAGGTAGTTTATACCTTTTAGGTATGCCTAGCGTCAAAAGAAATCTTCTTACGTTTTTTAGTGTTACTCGACTCCAAAACGCACTTTTGGTAGTCCTAGCTCAATATTTGTCTGCCATTTTTATTCTCGGATCGACTTATCCAGTCGCTGATCTCTTGCAAAATCTAGAGCTTCATTTACTCGTTGGTGCGAGCTTCTTTGTTGTTACGGCCGGATATCTAATCAATCAATATTACGATCATCCTAAAGACCTTATTAATCGCCCGGTGAAAACGGTTATTGACGGGCAGTGGTCCTTGTCTTCTCTTATGCGAGGGTATTTGCTGCTTAATCTTGTTGCCTTTTTAATGGCGCTTAAGGTCTCTCTTCTGGCAGCGCTTTTTTTCGTCGGATACATCACGGCCATTTGGCTATACTCCCATAGAATTCGTTCCCTTTTTATTTGGGGCTCTGTACTCAGCGCTTTTCTTGCCGTTAGCCCGATTATTGCTTTATTCCTTTATTATAGGCATTTTGAGCCCCGCATTTTACTCTTCGCTAGTTTCTTATTCCTACTCCTTTGGGTACTGGTTCAATTAAAAGATTTGAACAACCTGAAGGGAGATCTTTCTAGCGGTTTACATTCACTACCCATCCAATTAGGCGAGGCAAAAACCAGAAACATTACAGCAGGGGTGCTTTTTATCCTTACCGTATTAGGTCTTGGGTTAAGTCTGCGAGCTGACCTCGGACAGATGCAACTTTACTTTAGCACCTCTGTGGCAGTTCTTGTTTTTGTAGCTATCGAATTGATTTTCAGTTTTATGGGTATTAGCTATCTAAAAATGCGCTTATTATTGAAATTTTGGGTGTTGTTAGGTACCCTGAGTATTTTATTGTTCGATTTGAATCGATTACATCAATTAAAAGCGTTTATTTTTACGCTCTAAACGAGTCACATTGAACAACCGTAAACCAAAGAAAAACACAGGAGGTCAGAGATCAGGTAAACAACGCCCCTCACAAGGACCAAAACGAGAAGGCCAGCAAAGGGAAGGTCAACAAAGGGGAGGTCAGCGACCCTTCAATAAACGCCCTGTGAAGCCGAGCAGCAGTGAACCTAAGAAGGTAGATGATGGAAGCATGCGATTGAACCGTTTCATAGCTCATGCAGGAATCTGTTCGAGACGAGAGGCGGATACCTTCATTACCGCCGGTAGTGTAGAGGTGAATGGCAAGGTGATTAGCGAAATGGGGTACAAGGTAATGCCTGGTGATTCAGTTAAATTCGATGGGCGACTACTGACTCCAGAAAAGATGGAGTACATACTCCTGAATAAACCTAAGAATTTTCTTACCACTACCGAAGATGATAAAGGTCGTAAAACCGTTATGGATCTAGTTAGTAATGCTAGCAAGAGTCGTCTTTTACCGGTGGGCCGATTAGATCGTAGTACGACGGGTCTGTTGCTTTTCACTAACGATGGGGAGTTAGCTGCGAAGCTTACTCATCCGCGCTACGCCGTTAGAAAGATCTACCATGTGGTATTAGACCGTGTCCTAAAGGTGAGTGATTTACAACAAATCGAGAAGGGAGTTGAACTGGAAGATGGCTCAATAAGTGTTGATGCTATTTCTTACATCGCCGGGGCAACCAAGCGTGAAGTAGGTCTTGAAATTCACTCTGGAAGAAACCGTATCGTTCGCAGAATTTTTGAACACTTAGGTTATGAGGTCTCAAAGCTCGATCGAGTAATATTTGCAGGCCTTACTAAAAAAGATCTTCCTCGCGGGCAGTGGAGAGCGCTTGACGCTAAAGAAGTTTCTTTCCTAAAAATGATCGGAAAGAGAAGCTAGTCATTGACATTACTACGGGGATGAACTGAAGAGCCACCAGCCACAATGGTAGTTCGATAGGGTTCATTGTATAAGCTGCATAACTCAAAATAATGGTGAGCGACCATAAAATTGCCGAAGGGTGTTTGCTGATTGCTCCAAGCGCAAGTAGCGTAATGAGATACCATGGATGAATCGTTGGAGCAGTCAGAAGATAGATCACTAGAAGCAAGTAGCTTTTGTCAAGAACCTTTGTAAAGCAGTCAGATTCCCAGCTAAATTTTAGAGCAAGAGCTAAAATGGTAAGTGAATGCACCTTGCCGTAAAACCGAATCATTTGCCAATCTTGAACCCCAAATAGCGCGCCCAATTCTTTGAGGATTCGATAGATACCCGCATTGAATTCGAAATTCGAAAACCATAAACCCACGCTCTCACTATAAGTGGTGAAGAACCATGGGTCGATAAAAGGAGCTGCGAAAAGACCGAGGGTTACAAGGAATCCAAACACCATAATTTTCAGTTGCTTTTGCTTTACTACCTTAAGGAGTAAAGGTGCAAACAACAGTGGTATCAGTTTTAAAAGTACAGATGCTGCTAACGAAACCGAAGATCTAAAGTATTTTCCTTGCTTAAAATGATAAAGGCCTAGAACTAGGAATGCGACCATGACCGGCTCAAAATGAAGGTTGCCCACCCCTTCTAGAATAACCAATGGAGAGAGCCAATAGGTTAGACCCCAAGTTTGCGAGCTTAGTTTAGTCAGTATTCTAAAGGTGATGAGATCAGCCAGCATGAGTACAAGTCGGTAGGTGAGTATTGGCTTTGTTGAAAGAACACCGAGAGCAAACAGCAGCTGATTAATCATCGGATAGTTCGTGTAGTGACCGGCACTCATTGAGCCCATCCCAGAATATAAATACTCCCACTGACTAACTATTTCGATGAGTTCGTCGGGAAGATAGAGGTAAGGGTTGATACCATGCGATAGTAGGTTTCCGTCCCAAATGAATCGAAAATAGTCCTGTGAAAGAAGGGGTGTGTAGCCGGTAAAGGCCAATCGAAAACAGAGCCCAATTAGAATCCATCCTAGATGCGTAGTTTTCAATTTCAGTAAACCGATATAGCTGATAAAAAGAAGGCTAAATAGACCGATCAACATGAAGATTTCTGATCGTTCTATCTGAGCTAAGAAATAATACCCTATAAGAGATAGTGGTACAAGAATATAGATGCTATATCGTCTTAGGCTTTGCATGCGTGTGAAAAACTTAAAAGATAGCCTATTCCACCGACGAGATGTATTCCTAACATCGGCCAAAATCCAATTTTCAGATCAACTAAAACTGCTGCAAAGAACAGAAGGGAAATGAGTAATTCGATATAGGGTGGCCGATACTTTTTTGAAGTTGTACTTCCTTTTTTAGGAGTTCTTTCAAAAGGAGATTTCATCCCGATAAGACCTTCAAGTACTGCTTTACCATGATGCCAACCTAGCCCAGTGGTGTAAAAAATATAGGTAAGGAATAAGCGGGTAAATTTTAGGCTATTAAAACCGAATATAGATTTGGAGTATGCCTTGTAAAAACAGATGAAAAGAATCAGCGTATTGATACTTAGTGCTACCTGAATGAAGGTCCAAAAGAGAGTGCTTTCGGCCAGTAGGTCTGAAGTCTTTAGAAGCAGGCCAAACAAGCTCAAAAGGAAAAGTCCTAAAGAGGCCAGATAAAAACTAGATCCCGATAAATGAAATAACGCGAAGAGTTTTTGTGAAAAACTTAAGTCTGATTGAAGAATGGGAAAGAACAATTTCTTGAGTGTTTCCGCGCCACCTTTATTCCACCTTCTTTGTTGTATTCGATAGGCGCTAGCGGTATGGGGGAGCTCAGATTCTAAAGAATTTTCATTAAAATATACCAATCGGTATTTTTTTAATTGAATCCGATATGACAAGTCGATGTCTTCGGTTAAGGTGTCACCACTCCATCCTCCTGAATCTTCTATAGCTGATCTCCTAAGAATTCCAGCAGTTCCATTAAAATTACTTAAATACCGATAGTTATAACGCGCATGATGTTCGTTTCTAAAATGAACCTCTAAGGGCAAGGCCTGCATCTGGGTGAACCAACTTTCATCTAGGTTGAAGTAGCTCCACCTGAATTGTACGATACCCACCTTAGGGTCTTTAAATGGGATGAGTCCCTTTTCTAACCAATTCGGCGCACTCCTAAAATCGGCGTCTAGAATGGCGACAAATTCTGAGTCTGTTTTGACCAGACCTTCTCGAAGTGCACCAGCTTTGAATTCACTGCGATGAGCTCGCCACAAGTACTCTGCCTTGAAGCCATTCTTTTGTAATCGTTCTGCCCAAATCTTGGCTAAAGTACGTGACCCCTTATCGGTTGAATCGTCAAGAATCTGCATTTGTAATTGTTCTTTCGGATAAGTTAAGTCAAGGATCGATCTAAAAGTTTCATCAATCGTATCGCCTTCATTAAATAAGGGTATTTGAAGAACTACCGTTGGGTACTCTTTTAAGCTTGTACCCTCCTTTTTTGATTGGCTTCTAGAGGATAGAATGGTTAAGTACCCTTGATAAAATGAATAGATACTGAGCATCAATACGCATAAGCTTAAGGCGATTTGCCAGGTAAGAACTAGTGCGCTCATTTTTGGAAGGCGTAAATAAAGATCCAACCGAGTATTTTGTATCCGGCCATGATTGTTCCTTTAAGGGTGCCAGACACTTTTGATTCACCGATACGTGGACGATAATTAACGGGTACTTCGGTATACCTCAATCGATGCTTTAAGGCTTTGAGCTGCATTTCAACCGTCCATCCGTAAGTTTTATCCTGCATCTTTAGTCGATCTAAGGCATCGAAGCTTATGGCTCTAAAAGGCCCGAGATCGGTATACTTTCCGCCATAAAATAGTGCCATTAAACGAGTAGCAAGCGCGTTGCCGAATCGTTGTTGAGGGGTGAGGGCTCCTTTTTGTAGTAAAGGATTATTCCGAGTGCCTATCACTAGATCGTGATCTCCCTTTTCGATAGGAGCTACCAGTTCGGTTAGTTCTTCGGGGTAATCCGAATAATCACCATCTAAGAAAACAATGATATCTCCATCTTGTTGTTTGTCTTTCAAATAGGCGATTCCTTTGAGACAGGCATAACCATAGCCCGCTCGAGATTCTGGAAGAACGGTAGCCCCGGCCTTTTTTGCCATCTCTGAAGTTCGATCTGTCGATCCATTATCAACCACCACTACTTCGGCTACCGATTTAGGTATCTCTGCAATAACCTTAGCAATTGCGTCTTCTTCGTTCAGTGCAGGGATAATTACATAAATCATGATTCTAGTCGAAGTACCCCCCTCGGACAAACGGCTGAGCAGATTCCACATCCTACACAAGAGGCTCTTTTTATAGGTTCTTCACGTTGGGCATAAGCACGCACATCTATCCCCATTTCGCAGTAAGCGGAGCAATTTCCGCAAGAGATACACTGTCCGCCATTGGTGCTGATTTGAAATTTGGAGAAGAGTTTTTGCTGAATTCCCAAAATCGCGGCCATTGGACATCCGAATCGACACCATACTCTGTTTCCTAGGATCGGATAAAACCCAGTTCCAATCACTCCAGAAAAGATACTGCCGATGAAAAACCCGTAGGCTGAGCGAATCTGATACGAGGGTATAAAGAGTACCCGATCACTTTCGCTGAAAAAGAAAAACCCTAGAAGTAGAAGAATTACTGAGCTGATTGCAATAGTTGAAGATTGGGCATCTTTTGCCAGCCAATCCTTGCGCTTCCATAAAATTAATCCCACCACTAGGCTAAAAAGCAAGCTTACTGAAATGAGAAAGATTTTAGGTCCTAACAAATAAGAATCAGGAGCTTGTAAGAGATAGCTATAAACTACCCCAACGGTACTTATGAATACCCAGACTAGAATAAGATGAATCATCCATCTTTCGAGTTTCCATGCTCGAAGACTCTTATCGCTCAATTGTCTAAAGGGATCTCCTGCAGTCTCAGCAAGTCCACCGCATCCACAAACCCAAGAGCAGTACCATCGTTTACCAAATTTATAGGTCAGAATAGGCGTTATAATCAGCGTGCTAAGAATACCGAAGATCAAAAGTATGGTTCCTAGGCTGCCGTTTTGTAAAAATCCATCTAATTGGTAGCCGTCGAACAGGTAGTAATTCAAAGGCCAAATACTTTTCAAATCGTAATAGGGCAGGTCTCCATTCAATCGAGCCATAATCTCCGGTATAAGAAACGCGAAAATCGTCTGAAAAAATATGACGCTGTAGGTTCGGTATTTTTGGTACTTCGAGTGCTTGTATTTTATAATAAACTTAATTCCGAATAGCACGATAGCGAGGGTATAAAGCACTCCATATACGAACCATTGCGAAGCTTTTTTCCCGCTCAATCCCTCGCTTAGAGGGTCGAATAGCCGAATAAATCCCTCTAAGTGTTCAGGATAAAAGTAGAGGATAACATAAAACGCGGTTAAAATTACTCCGACTACCCAAGCGACAATACCTCTCGAGGTTAGTGATTGGTGCCAAACCCCATTGTTTTTAATACCTGCGGGTAAGCTTGAATAGCTAGAAAAAGTATAACCGATAACTCCAATACTGATGAGTCCTAGACCGATAAAAAGTCCTGTTGACTTGAGGAAAGAGGCAGTAAACCCCGCAAGGATTAAAACCGCTAGGCCAGACAGCCCTATATAAGTAAATACCTTTTGTATGCTAGTGGTTCTGTACGAATGCATGGTTAATCTGTTTATAGTATCGATTACTAAATTCTGGATCAAAATGGGCTTCTTCTAGGCGACGAATTACTTCTTGAATGGTAATAGCTGTTTCAATCCAACTACTGATTATTCGATGATTCAGTCGAATACCAAAGGTGTTAACTCCTAAAAATGCACCGGATGTTTTGTCATAGGCAAAGGTCATCCCTTTCTCATCAGCCTCCCAATGAAAATGTTGTTCATTTTCTGGTTGCAATGCTTTTGGATGTACTCTGCCATAGGTTTGATATTCGAGATCGAAAAACTTTGCTGAGTTGTACCATATACCGGGGTTATATGGGGTTGGTTGACCAGAAAAAGTCTGAGCAAGGGTTTCCCCCATCAATTTACCGGTGTACCATATAGGTTCGATTGCTGAACGATTCGAGAGAGGATTTCTAAGTTGAGCACAGTCGCCGATAGCGTAAATCGAGGGGTCTGAGGTTTTTAGGTATTCATCGACAAGTATCCCTTTGTCTAATTCTAATCTGCTAGTTTTTAAAAACTCAATATTCGGACGTACACCAGTAGTAAGTCCGACCAAATTACACGAAATCGTCTCGCCTTTTTTGGTTTGAATCGAATCGACGCGACCGGTATCATCTGCCCTTATTTCTAGCAGCTCATCTTCTTTGATGAGATTTAAGTGATGCGATTGGATGTGCTTTTCTATAAGCTGAGCATCAGATTCTGGTAAGTGGCTTGACCAGAAGAAGTTTTCTCTAATAATTAGGGTTGTTTTTATTTGGCGACTAAGTAGCATTTCGCAGAGTTCGATGCCAATTAATCCGCCCCCAATCACAACGGCTTCGGGACAAGCAGAAGCATTCGGAGCCCATTTTTCTAGTTTTTCTAAATCGCTCAAATGGTAGAGCCCTAAGACTCCTTCAGCTTCTTGCCCTTTCCAATCGTAAAAGGCAGGTTTTGAACCTGTTGCAATCACTAGTCGATCATAGAATAATTGCCCTATGTCCCCTTCGCTAGTTCGAAAGGAGAGTTTCTTGTCTTCTGAGCTTATCGATAAAACTCGGGCTT
Organism: Flavobacteriaceae bacterium; assembly: GCA_036782715.1. GTDB lineage: Bacteria > Bacteroidota > Bacteroidia > Flavobacteriales > Flavobacteriaceae > UBA3478. The sequence goes on along the minus strand of DAIPYN010000029.1, from coordinate 6,478 downwards.
TGACTCGCTGAATGGGAGATTGGTCCCAACTTTCTCTAGAAACGGGTTCGAGTTGCTCTTTCGTTAAATGCCCCATATAGAGATACATCAGGGCGGTTCGAGAGAAGAAATACGAACTTTCATCAGAGATCAGCGTTACTGAACCAGTTCCTTCCTTAGCTAACTGAAGGGCTAGCGTACTTCCTGCAATTCCATTGCCGATAATGACGATTTTCTCATTCATTAACAACAGCCTCCTCCCCGGTAATGATAGGTTGACTCGCTAATGTGGATGTCGGCATCTAAACCACCCAGTTGAGCGGCCGTTTTATCGCAGACTGCGAGTGGTTGGTGTTTTAATAAAAGGTGACCTTTATGATCGTCAAAGTACTCCTCTTCTCCGTAATAAATGGCGGTTTTGCCCGTGAAAATACATGGCCCGTCTGGCGGCATCGGATCTTTAATCGCACACACTTCAACCGACTCAATATGTATCAGCTGGTCGGTTGAATAATGCTTCGGATCAAGAATGCGATACGAATGTCTTGCTCTCACCTCGATAGTACCAAAGCCAGCGTTAGTAAGTGCCTTGAGATAGTCTTTCAGTGGGATAGCTCCGCTCAAACACTCTGCTCGTAAACGGTCATCGTCTCGAAGTGTTTGAGACATCGGTTGTTCACAAATAGGATCACTCATAACGAGTCTACCGTGAGGCTTTAATACTCGGTACATTTCTGTAAGGGCCTTTTTAAGATCCTCTGCTTTGAAAATATTGAAGAGGCAATTTTGTGCAGCAATATCAACAGATTCATCTTCAATAGGCAAGTTTAGCGCATCGCCTTTTTTGAGTTCGATAAAATCACGTTCGAACCATTCATTTTCTTTCTCAGCCACTAAGAGATTCTCTTCTGCCGCCTGAAGCATTCTGTCGACGGAGTCCACCCCGATAATATTCCCCTTTTCTCTAGAGAAATACGCGAACTGAAGCAGTTCCATAGCTCCACCTACTCCGACATACAGTATTTTAGGATTGCCTGCCAAATCAGAAGCCGAAACCGTTGTCCCGCAGCCGTAGTTCATTTCTTGCATCCGTTTAGGAATCGACAATCCAGGAAACTGCCATATCGGGCTGGTGGTACAGCACAAGCCTATCTCAGGGGTTTCAGCAGCTTTCGTGTACAAATCATGCGTAGCGTCTAGATAACTCATTAAATGACAGATTTAAAAAGTTGGATAAGTTTTGGTTCGCTAGCCTTTGCGATTTCCATGATCTCGGGCACGTTTATGGGCTGCAAATGATCAGGGTCACATTCATCGGTAAGCACCGAAATCGCTATTACGGGAAGGTTGAGTTGGTTAGCCACAATGACTTCAGGTACCGTACTCATACCTACTGCATCGGCACCTAGAATTTTCAGCATTCGATACTCGGCACGTGTTTCGAGTTGTGGCCCTATAACGGCTGCGTAAACACCACGGTGAAGTTTTATCCCAAGACTGCTAGCCTTTTCTTCTACAATTGTTGAAAGTTCTGCATCATACGGACAAATCATATCTACAAATCGGGGCCCGAATTCACTCACGTTCGAGAAGGCAAGTGGAGATCCTCCTTGTAGGTTGATATGGTCGTCTATAAGTAATAGATCCCCTTTTTTATAATCAGGGTTGATGGCACCCGCGGCATTCGATACCAAAAGTTTGTTAATTCCTAGTGCGTGCATCACCCGTATCGGATACGTCAGCTCTACAAAGTCATAGCCTTCATAGAGGTGAAATCTTCCTTGCATGACAACCACCTTTTTACCCTGAAGGGTACCATAAAGGAGTTTTCCTGAGTGGTATTCAACCGTGGATATGGGGAAGAAAGGGATGTGGTGATAATGTGCTACCGCTTCAATAGTTATTTCATCGACAAACTGACCAAGGCCAGTGCCTAAAATGATACCGACCTCCGCATCTCCGAATCCTTTGGAACGCAAGAATGCTAGAGATTCTTTTAAAACATCTTCTGTTAACATAGCCTCTAAATTACGACTATTTTGGGCGGATATTAAGCCCTCACCAACCTATTTAAGCTTAGTTAAATACAGGTCTTCTAGGGTGTCAATGTCGCGCAATTGACCTAAGAGTTGAACCTTTAGTGAAAGTCGTTCAGCCCTTTCTAGTGTTTGTTTTAATACCTTTTCGGTGCTCCAAGAAATTTCTTCAAATAGCTCGGGCGTATTCTTATTTAAGCCAATGAGATAATAGCCTCCGTCACAACTAGGGCCTATTACTAAATCATTACTTTGGAGTGTATCGAAAGCTTTAGAGATTAATGCCGAGGTTAAATCAGGAAGATCACATCCAATAAGAACCACTGATCGATGGTTTTGGAAGAGCGTTTCGAATGCGGCAGACATTCGCTGGCCAAGATCTTCTCCTTGCTGAATGGCAAAGTTGGTTTTGGGATCGGTAAATAGGTCTTGCTCTCGAAGAGTAGATTGCATTTTTTCTATTGAATCTTCTAAGGCGCTTACTAAGAATAGATGTCTCGAAAAAGAGAAAATCCTAGTCTGTTCATCTGTAATTTTCAAAAGGTCAAGGTAGGTCTCTAAAGCCTTTTGGTTACCTACACTGGCAGCAAGACGCGTTTTTACAAACCCTTTCTCAGGGGTTTTACAAAAGATGACAAGTGCCTTTTTATCAGTCATTTTTGTTTGATTGGAGGGGGTGGGGCGAATGAATTTGTATATTTTCAACCAAAATAGCCCAATGAAGAGCATTAGAAAAGTTTTTATCGCGAGTTTTGCACTGCTAATAGGTGCATGCAGCACAACGACCACTATGAATTATAACGAGCCTTACCGATTACAATATCATTTTTCTCCTCCACAGCAATGGATGAATGATCCGAACGGATTAATCTTTGAAAACGGAATCTACCATTTGTTCTATCAGTATTATCCTGAAGACATCGTTTGGGGGCCTATGCACTGGGGGCATGCGGTAAGTAAGGATTTGATTCATTGGGAAAACAAACCTATTGCCCTTTTTCCTGATGAGCATGGATATATTTTCTCAGGGAGTGCGGTCTACGATAAGGAGAACACTTCGGGTTTAGGAACGACCGAAAACCCGCCGCTCATTGCCATTTTTACCTATCACAAGATGGAGGCTGAAAAGGCTGGCGAAATTGATTATCAGACCCAAGGAATCGCTTATAGTCTTGACCATGGCGACACTTGGACGATGTACCAAAACAACCCAGTTATTGAGAATCCTGGGGTAAAAGACTTCAGAGATCCGAAGGTTTTCTGGCACGAAGCATCTTCATCATGGGTTATGAGTCTAGTAGCCGGCGATCACCTTCAACTCTTTCGTTCATCAAACCTGATTGATTGGGAGCTCAGTTCGACCTTCGGTAAAGGGGTAGGTGCCCATGGAGGAGTTTGGGAATGCCCTGATCTTTTCGAGTTAGAGCTGAATGGAGAGAAGCATTGGGTGCTACTGATTAGTATCAATCCAGGAGGTCCGAATGGGGGTAGTGCCACTCAATATTTTGTTGGAGATTTTGATGGGTATACTTTTTCAACTGATCAGGAAGATATCCGTTGGATAGATCACGGGCCCGATAACTACGCCGGCGTCACCTACAATGATGTGCCCGATGGTTCTAGGGTTTTTATCGGATGGATGAGTAACTGGGCTTACGCTCAGGAAACCCCTACAATAACTTGGAGAAGCTCGATGACCTTGCCTAGAAAGTTATCTTTATTTCAGGCTAGCGACGGGGTGCGTCTTCAAAGTCAAATTCTAGACGCGGCTAATAGTCTAAAAGTAGAAAGCCCATCTGTTGAGACGCTATCTTCAGGTCAATCAACTATTTCTTTTGAGGGTGCTAGCCAATCTAGAGTTCTTTTAGAAACCGCAGCTGAGGCTTTTAGTTTTTCGTTACAAAACGATACCGAGCGAGTGATATTTAGCGTGAATAGAGCCGATGGTGAAATTGTGGCTGATCGTTCTAAATCAGGCAACGTTTCGTTCAGTGAAGCGTTTACCTCTGAAGAACTCACCGCAGATATTAGCTATATCAACGAGGAATCGTTGAGTTTCGAAATCTATGTAGACGCCTCTTCGATCGAGCTTTTGGTAGCAGGAGGGAAAACTTTAATGACCTTGCAGGTATTCCCTGACCAGGGTTATAATCAGATAGCCGTCGATAATCCAACGAATGAAGCGATACGGTTAGAGAAGGAGCGCCTGAAGGGGATCTGGTAATTTTATGTTTAAGCTTTTATTAATATATTTAAACAAAAATAAAAGCAATGAAAATAGAAAAGCCCCTTAACAAGCGAAGAGACTTCTTGACCAAAGCTTGTCCGACAGTTGTTTTTGCCATGTTTGGCTTGTCCTTTCTTGAGGCCTGCTCGTCGGATGGTACAGGTACAGTGAATGTGATCGGAGGTGATGGTTCTAATAATTCCAATAACTCCAATAACGGAGATGATGGAAATACAAATACTTCTGGCTTTACCGTAAACGGGAATATGGTAACCGTTGACCTTAGCAGTGACAATTTTAAGGATCTCGAAACGGTGGGTGGGAACGTAAACATTCTAAACGCCGGAGTGCTGTTGTTAAGAGTCTCAGACTCACAAATCTTAGCTTTTGATAATTGTTGTCCGCACAACGGGGCTAAGAATAGTTGGACCTACAATAACGATAACACCTTTACGTGTGGAGTTCACGGAAATATTTTTAATACTGACCAAGGTGAAGAGGTAAGTTGTGGATCAAACAATTCCACCGGTAAACTCGTTTCGTATACCACATCGATTACTGATCAAACACTGACGATTCAGAAATAGTGAAAAAACTATTCCTATTCCTTCTACTGCTAACGACTCAACTATCTTTTGGGCAAGAGGACCTATTTGAGTTAATCGATGCCATAGATTCTTCAGAAAACCGTTTGTCAGATGATCTACTTCCGAAGCGCATGCTCTTCACGCAGAAAATACTCTGGGGTGAGAACGGTTTGATGCGAAAGACAGGTATCTCCCCACTTTCAAGAGATCAAAGAGTTAAGGAACTTAAATGGAGAAAATCCATACTAACTGCTCACCAGGCTATTGGATACCTAACACTTGCAGGAATGATCGCACAAGGGGTTATTGGTGGAGAACTCTACAACGGTAATTATGATTTAAAAGATACGCATGAAACCCTTGGGAATCTTGTAACCGCTTCTTACTTCACAGGAGCGGCTTTGTCGTTATTCTCGCCTCCGCCGCTAATCAGTGCACGAAAAGAAGGAATCAGTGGAGCTAGAGCACATAAATGGCTTGCTACTGTTCACCTCTCTGCAATGATCGCTACTCAATATTACAAAAAGAGGGATAAATCCCTACACCGAGCCGCGGCATATACAGCCGTAGGAGCTTTTGCAACCGCCACCCTAGTTTTAAGATTAGATTAATGACATTCAGATCAACACTAGTTTTCATCCTTCTTTTTATTACTGGAGCCATTTTCGGCCAAGACCGGTGGATGTTAGATACAGAGAAATCAAGTATCGTTTATTATGCGAAACACCCCGCACATAAGTGGAGCGGAGTGAATAACTCACCAAAAGGAGTCATTGAAATCGAAGATAATACACCGAATCGTATCGCAGTTAAGGCTAATTTGGCTGATTTTGACTCCAAAAGTGCCAATAGAGATGCCAATGCCTTAAGAATTTTTAATGCCATCGAATTTCCAGAAGTTTCGTTTTATAGTGAAGACCTAACTTTAAACAAAAAGGATACGGTTAGTATCACCGGTGAGTTCAGTCTTTCAGGCTATAAAATCCCGCAAACGATAGATTTAAACTACAGTGAAAGCGATACTGGATATTCAATTCAAGGTAAATTCATCCTAGACCTAAGCCTGACGAAAGTTCGTTTACCGAGGTTTTTGTTTAAGCCTATTGAGTCTCAAATACGATGTGAAATCCAACTTTTTTTCATTAAAAACTAACTTAATAGAGGTTCTTTATTGCTTAAAATCAGCGATTTAGTAAATCATATCAAAAAATATATTAATTTTACAGTAATTAATTTTTGTTTATGCCTACATCAGGATCACTACCTCTTATTGCTGGAGATTTCTTTCTAGAACATTACCATCGACTTTGTCAAGAGCTCAACGGTAAGCATTTAGAAGAGGTGTATTCTCGATTTGCAAATAATTATTCTTGGGTCACTCCAATTGAAATGGCTGCCGAAGATTACAATGATTACCAAGCGATTATAATAAGTGATAGTAGGAATAACGTGATTTGGGTAGACGCTGGTTTTACTGACATGACAGGTTATGGTGCTTATGAAATTGTTGGTAAGCAACCAACGATGCTTCATGGGCCAGGAACGAAGGATGAAGAGCGTTCGCAGTTTCATGTAGGTCTTTCTACCAATAAACCTTTCTCTGCTTCAATTACCAACTATCGAAAAAACGGCGAGGCATACCTATGTAA
>DAIPYN010000028.1:0-19184 GCA_036782715.1 Flavobacteriaceae bacterium | reverse complement strand
AATAAGCGAGTAGCATTCCTAATAAAACCATTACGATTCTTACCAGGTTAAAACGATGACCTTTTTCGCTTTCAAAAAGAATAATTGCACCTACATGAAGAAAAATTCCCGCAGATAAAGCATTTAAGTAGGGGGTATAAGTAGTCACCCATTCTAAATGGGTCACCAGGCTGCCTAGCGGTGTGATTAGACCAAAGAAGATAAGTGTACTAAAGGTCTGAATCTTTGAGAGATTAGCCTTAAGAGCTAGGGTATACAAAATCATTGCAATTGGCACCTTGTGTAGGCTCACTGCAAGCAACAAGTGTTTTTCACCATCGAGCGGTATGCCTTCGATGAAAGCATGCACAAATAAGGCAGAGAAGATGAGGACAAAACCTGCGAACCCATCAGATTCATTAAGATGAGCGTGACCGTGTTCGGCACCTTTAGAAAAACTCTCTAAAATCATCTGAAGTAAAATACCCCCAAGGATGATTAGCGAGATTAATCTACGATCTAACCCTTGCTCGAACAAGTTAGGCAATAGCTCAATCAGCGTAATGGAGAGAAGGAAGGATCCACTAAACCCTAATAGGAGTTGTTTGAATTTTGATACCGTTTTTGTACCGAATTCAGTGATTAATGCGCCAAGGATGACAGCGACTAGTGGAATAGCTATGGTTAGTGTCATGGGGCAAAAATAGACTAATTTAGCGCAGCATTTATTCAGTACAATGAACCAAGACACCTCTTTTTTAGCAAAGACCTTCTACGGCTTTGAGCCCCTTTTAGAAAAGGAATTAAGAAAGCTCGGAGCTAAAAACATCAAATCAATCAATCGCGCGGTTTCTTTCGAAGGAGATCTAGGGTTCTTGTACAAGGCGAATCTCTCGCTGAGAACTGCTCTTAGAATTTTAATGCCTATCGGACGTTTTCCTGTGAAAAATCAAACCGATTTGTATCGCGCCATCGACCGTATTGATTGGTCGAAGTGGTTTTCGGCAGAGCAGAGCTTCATCATAGATGTAACTCTTTTTTCGGATCATTTCAATCACTCTTTATTTGTTGCCCAAAAGGCTAAGGATGCTATTGTTGATCAATTTTCGAAGAGGGAAGGCAAGCGACCTTCGGTCACCACCGAAAACCCTGATATGCGTATTCAATTACATTTACAAGGGGATCAGTTGACGATTTCTCTTGATAGTTCTGGAAACTCTTTACATCAAAGAGGTTATCGTATCGAAACAAATATCGCTCCGATTAACGAAGTATTAGCGGCAGGTATACTACTTCATAGCGGATGGGAGGGTAAAACCTATTTCTACGACCCCATGTGTGGAAGTGGGACTTTAGCGATTGAGGCAGCGATGATTGCCTGTAATATCCCGCCTAGTTTGAATCGAACGACTTTTTCTTTTATGAATTGGAAGAATTTCAATGCTGAACTATTTGAGTTAATTCGCAATTCGTGTCTGTCTAAAGTCAGAGAATTTAGAGGACATATTTATGCATCTGATAAGGCTCCAAGCGCAGTACGAAAGGCACAAGAAAATATAGAAAATGCGGGGCTAGAAGAATACATATCTGTCGTTCGTTCTGATTTCTTTTTTGCAGATCGTCCTTCAGAGGTTCCTTTACATATTGTTTTTAATCCGCCCTATGGGGAGCGACTATCCATTGATGCAGATGTCTTTTATGGGAAAATAGGGGACACCTTAAAAAAGGAATATAAGGGGTGCGAGGCTTGGTTCATCACTGCCAATATTGAAGCTTTAAAGAGTGTAGGTCTTCGTCCTTCTAGAAAGATTAAAATGTTTAATGGAAAGCTCGAATCGCGACTAGTGAACTATGAACTTTACGAGGGATCAAGAAAGGCTTCGAAGTCTTAACGACTTTTCTTTACAGGCAAGTAGTAACTAAGGCCGTAATTGTAGCTAAACCCGAATCTAGCTCCGTCTGTAACTCGGTTAAATCCTGGGATCCAAAGATTATCGAAGTTCTCAGGTTCTTTTTGACTGACTAAAAATCCCATTCTAAAACTTCCCCCTAAGTAAAGCTGTTTGGTGAGATGGGTTTTAAATCCGAGAACGCCTTCAAGATAACTCGCTGAAAGACCGTTATGGGAAGGCCCTTCAATACTGTAATTAGGAAATTCACCGTAACGCTCGACCCATGCAGTATCATAAAAGTTAGTTACTCCTTGAGTCGTATCAAATGAAGATACGACGTAGCGTGCGCCTGCAGTGATTTGATTTTTTTCCCCGGGCTTTCTTTGATAAATCTCCCAGTCTAAACCTAATTTGAGGTATTCGCCTGAAATCTTATAGCTATACAAAAGGCTCTGATCGATAGATTCTTTCGTGTCGAAAGACTCTGATCCGATTTCAACGGCAATCTTTGTTTTATCTCTAAAAGTTAAATCACCAAAAATTTCGAAACCTGTGTACCCTTCTTGAAGCTCAGTTCGAACCAATTTCGATAGATCAACTCCTGCTCTAACCCCGTATTCCTTCTGAGCGTAAATTGAAACAGAAGCTAGGGCCATCATCCAGATAACCGCTTTTTTGCTAATGTAAGATAGCCACATGCTCATCGTTATTAGAATTGATTTCTGGTGTATTTACAATCACTCCACTGATCCAATTACTGGTTGAATCAATACTTAAATCAGTATAGGTACGAATATACCCACAGGCTCTTGATACATAAGTTGCCTTCGATGTATAACTGAAGTTCAGTGTATCATTGCTGTTTATGGTCAAACCATCTACCTCAGTTCTTTTTTGTAAGATTAAATCGTAACTACTTTGACTTGTAGGTAGCACGAGCGCAATTGATGCAACTGTTGTATTGTCATAATTTCGAACGATGTTTCCATTTAAATCAAGAAGACTAAAACCAGATACCGATTTAGCAGTACTACCATCTTCGGCACTGTAGAAAATCAGATTAACGTAAACGGAGTCATTTTCAACACATACATCGTCTTTTTCACAACTGGAGTATACAAGAAGTATGGCAAGCGCAAGGATGTAAGTCTTTAACTTCATTATTCGTTTTTAATCAATAACACTACGTTTTCAATGTGGTGTGTTTGTGGAAACAAATCTACTGCTCTTGAACGAACTACGCGATATTGCTCAGATAGGAGTTTTAAATCTCTTGCTTGGGTTGCTGAGTTACAACTTACGTAGACAATCTTTTTCGGAGCTAGTTTCAGAAGTTGAGCGACCACATCGCCATGCATTCCATCCCTTGGTGGGTCAGTGATGACGATATCTGCTTTGCCGTGTCTTTCAACGAATTCGTCGTTAAACACATTTTTCATGTCTCCGACCTCAAAAGTTACATTGCTGATATTATTGATTACTGCGTTTTCCTTGGCTTTTTCAATAGCTTCAGGTACGGCCTCAACTCCTACGACATATTTCGCTTTTTGAGCAATAAATTGAGCAATGGTACCGGTACCTGTGTATAAGTCATAGACGAGTTCATCTCCACTGAGGTCAGCAAAATCTCTAGCTACCTCATACAAACGAAGTGCTTGTGCGCTATTGGTTTGATAAAACGACTTGGCATCGACTTTAAACCTTAAAGACTCCATAGTTTCCTCAATGTGATCCTTGCCTTTAAAAACAATAATATCTTGATCGTACAGCGTATCATTCCCTTTTTGATTGATCACATATAGGAGTGAAGTGATTTCAGGAAACTCACTAGCAACAGCAGAAAGGTAGCTTTCTATCTGATTTTTAGAAGCTTCATAAAATTGAATTAGTACCATTAAATCACCAGCCAAGGTGTTTCTAATCATCAAGGTACGAAGCGCCCCCGTGCGGTTGCGTGGGTTGAAAAATTCAAGCTCTTGACGAATTCCTTCTTCTTTGCAAAAGTTGCGTATACGATCAGAGGGTTCTCCTTGAAGGTAGCAGTGATTGAGATCGATAATTTTATCCCACATCCCTGGCTTATGAAAGCCCAGACCTCTGCGATCAAAAATCTCACCGCTCTCAATTTCTTCTTTTTCAATCCATCGACTATCTGAAAATGAGAATTCCATTTTGTTACGATAGTGATAGATAGCCTCAGAGGCTAATATTGGCTCAATGTGTTCAGGGGTGATTTCTCCAATTCGCTTTAGATTTTCTAGCACCTCATTTTGTTTGAAAATCAGTTGCTGATCATATTGAAGATGTTGCCACTTGCAGCCGCCGCATCGTGTGAAATGCTCACACTTAGGTTCAATACGGTACTCAGATTTATTTTTAATCGAAATGGCTTCGGCTTCGAGATAGTTTTTTCGCTTCTTTACAACGCGTGCATCTACAATATCACCCGGTGCCACGTATGGGATAAACACAACACGTCCTTCTTCAGTTTTACCTATCGCCTTTCCTTTTGCTCCTAAGGTGTGAATTTTTAAGTCTTCAAGAACTCTTTGCGGTTTTCTACTCATAGCTGCAAAGGTAATTGGTTATGCGGATTGTATTGTCGAACTTTGAAGGGCTTTAAAAAAATAAGTATGATTGATTCGATTCGCAGTTCTGAAGAAGCTATCGCTTTAGAAAATAAATACGGTGCGCATAATTATCATCCACTTCCTGTGGTATTAGCTAAAGGAGAGGGGGTTTACTTGTGGGATATCGAGGGTAAGAAGTATTATGACTTTTTATCGGCTTATTCAGCGGTAAATCAGGGGCATTGTCATCCAGATATCATTGATGCTCTGACTGAGCAATCGAAACAATTAACGCTGACTTCACGAGCTTTCTACAATGACCAATTGGGTCGGATGGAGAAATACCTAACAGAAACTTTTCATTTCGACAAGGTTCTCCCGATGAACACGGGTGCTGAGGCCGTCGAGACTGCATTAAAGATTGCAAGACGTTGGGCTTATAAGGTGAAGGGTTTGCCTGAAGACCAGGCTCAAATTATTGTTTGTGATCAAAACTTTCATGGTAGAACTACCACCATCATATCGTTTTCTTCGGATGAAACGGCTCGCCAAGGCTTCGGACCTTACACCAGTGGTTTTATAAAAATCCCTTACAACGATGCGAATGCCTTAGAAGAGGTTCTTAAGGCACACTCAAACATCGCAGGATTTCTAGTTGAACCCATTCAAGGGGAAGCGGGAGTTATGGTACCCGATGAAGGATACCTGGCTAAGGTTTCAGCCCTTTGTAAAGAATACGGAGTACTCCTTCTAGCCGATGAGGTTCAAACCGGTATTGCTAGAACGGGTAGACTTCTGGCAACTTGTGGTAATTGCCAATGTACAGATAAGCACTGTAGTGGCGCCCCTGAGGTTAAGCCTGACATTTTAATTCTTGGTAAGGCAATTTCAGGTGGAGTATACCCGATTTCAGCGGTTTTAGCTAATGACGATGTGATGCAAGTAATTACTCCAGGTTCGCATGGTAGTACCTTTGGAGGAAATCCAGTAGCTGCTGCCGTTAGTATCGCTGCTTTAGAGGTGATTAAGAATGAACGATTAGCAGAAAATGCCTTCGAACTAGGAGCGTATTTCAGAAAAGAGCTGCGATCGAAACTAGGCGACTGCAGTCTAGTGCGTTTAGTTCGCGGAAAGGGACTACTCAATGCTATTGTTATTAACGATACCGAAGAAAGCGAAACTGCTTGGAATCTTTGCTTAACCCTTCGAGATAATGGTCTATTAGCAAAGCCTACCCACGGCAACATCATTCGATTTGCTCCTCCGCTAGTAATGACCAAAGAGCAGATTGATGAGTGTATTGCAATAATTGTTCGATCGGTATTCGAATTCGAAGCCTCCCTTAACCTTTAAAAGCGGTTACCTTTTTGATATAGACGTTCTGTAGTGGCCAATCGCCTTGGTCGACTGCTACGGCGTTTATCTGGTCAACGACCTCCATACCTTCAATTACTTCTCCAAAGGCGGTATAGTTACCGTCTAAATGATAGGAGCCAGGCTTGGTAACTACAATGAAAAATTCAAAAGGAGAAGCCAGTTTATGAGGGTTGTCGATATCACTGCTAGGCATTGAAATCACGCCTCGGTGATGCGAGTGATTTTTGTCGGTATCAGGAGGTAATAAATACCTGCCAATTGCCTTTCGTTTCTTAGGTAACTCTGGAGTATCCGCATTTCCTCCTTGAATGATGAAATTTTCTACCACTCGGTGAAACATGGTGTTGTCGAAATATCCCTTTTTGGCAAGATATACCGCGTTAGTCCGGTGATAAGGAACATCAGTATATAACCGAACCGTGAAGCTGCCGAAGCTCGTTTCAAAAGTGAGGTGGTCTTCTTCTAAAGTCTTTTCATATTCGAAGAAGAAAGGAATTGCATTTTCTTCAGTTAATCTAAATGGCTCCGTTTCTGCTTCTTTTTTTTCTTCAACGGTTTTCTTGGGTTCTGTTAAAACTGAAGTAGTGGTAGGATTAGGATTATTTTTTTTCTCAGATTCATTGCAGGAAAAAAACAATAAAAATACGCTAAGACAGAGGGCATACTTCATATCATTCGTTTTTTCAAAGATAAAACATCTAAAAGCTTTTGTACATTAGCCGCCGCTATGCCGTTACTCAAACGAAATCCATTTGGTCACATACTCTTTTTAAAGAGACTCCTCATTTTATTTGCTGGTTTTGCGACGCACGCCCGTTATAAGCGTTTTAACACCCTTCAGATTGAAGGTTCTGATGTCCTTAGAAAGTTGCCCGGTAAAAAAGTGCTTTTCGTGAGTAACCACCAAACCTATTTTGCAGACGTGGTTGCTATGTTTCATGTATTCAATGCGAGTCTTCAAGGAAGAGAAGATTCGATAAAAAATGCATTATACTTATTAAGACCGAAATTGAATTTATACTACATCGCTGCTAAGGAGACTATGAATGATAGTTTGCTTGCAAAAATTCTGGCTTATGCCGGTTCAATCAGTATTGAACGCACATGGAGAGCAGGGGGGGAAGAGGTAAAGCGTCAAGTGAAATTCAGCGATATTTCTAATATTGGTAAAGCATTAGATGACGGATGGGTAATTACTTTTCCGCAAGGTACCACCCGACCTTGGAAACCCATTAGAAAGGGTACTGCTCACATTATTAAAACCTATCAACCCATTGTGGTTCCGATTGTTATTGATGGATTTAGAAGATCCTTCGATCGAAAAGGTATTTACATCAAAAAGAAAGGGATCTTACAATCGATGGTGATTAAAGATCCCTTAGAAATTGATTATGAAAACGAATCTGTTGATTCGATTATTGAGAAGTTAGAGTTCGCTATTGAACAGCATCCTTCGTTTCTAAAGGTGATCCCCGAAGAAGAACTTCTAGCCTACAATGAGGATCACAAAAAGAGAAAGTTTCCTTTTAATTTCGGTAGTCAAGAGCAGGAGGACGATTCCCAAGAAGAGGACGATAATTAAAATCAGCTCCTCTACGTTCTTCAAATTCAGCTCTTGCCTTAGCGATAATCTTTGGATTTTTAAAAAGCTTAGCTCCACTAAGAGCTAGAGTTTTGGCTGCTACCGCCATACCCTTTAATCCAATACTAGTACCGCCAGCAGCAACTGCTTGCCATGAATGTGCTGAAGTGCCCGGAACCCATGTGGCGGTTCCAAAACCTACTGTAGGAACCACAAAACTAACGTCTCCCACATCTGTTGAGCCATATGCTCTAGAAGCTTCTTGGTATGGTGCAACCTCTTTTGCAATACGCTCATCTAGCGTACGATTTAAACTCTCAGAGATCTGCTCTGCAAAGACACGTTCTTCTGAAGTGTAGGTATATCCGCCCACAGTTGATAAGCTTTCATGCACTAAGGTTTGCAGTGTTTGATTGGGTAACAATTCATGAACTCCATTTACGATTTCATAACTCATTGTAGTCTCTGTCCCTTTTGCAGCTCCTTCTGCAGCTAGAACAATGCGATCGAAGACATTACGCACTACCTCTCTTGAGGGGTGTCTTGAATAGTAGTAAACCTCTGCGAAGTCAGGAACCACATTGGGAGCCTTTCCTCCGTCAGTGATTACATAGTGGATTCGTGTTTCTTGAGGGACGTGCTCTCGCATCATATTCACCATATAATTCATAGCTTCAACAGCATCAAGTGCTGAGCGACCTCTTTCTGGGGCTCCGGCTGCATGTGCTGAAACTCCGTTAAATCTAAATTTTCCTGAAATATTAGCTAGTGCAGCAGCACCATTTGCTTGGTTGGCGGCTCCAGGATGCCAGTGTAAAACTACATCGACATCATCGAAAAGCCCGGCACGGGACATGTAAACCTTAGCTCCACCTCCTTCTTCTGCGGGGGTTCCGTAGAATCGAATACGACCTTCGGTTTTAGTTGTTATTAGCCAATCTTTAAGGGCAACCGCAGCAGCAAGCGATGCGGTTCCGAATAAGTGGTGACCACATCCGTGCCCGCCAATAGCATCAGCACTCTCTTTAAAAGGTACTGCTTTCTGAGAAAGACCAGGGAGCGCATCAAATTCACCTAGAATACCTATCACAGGGCCATCCGTTCCATATTCAGCGATGAAGGCGGTAGGGATTTCAGCCACACCAGAAGTAATAGCAAAGCCTTCGCTCTTTAATCGTGCCTTGAGTAGATTGCTTGATTGATATTCTTGGTACCCCATTTCAGCTAAGTCCCAAATTTCAAGAGCAATAGTTTCATAGTCACTCAAATTCGTTTCTATGGATTCAAAAACTTGAGAAGTCTTTTGTGCAAAGGCGAAACCACTTAATAGAAGGGTTGCGAGGGTCAATTTAAGTTTTGTCATATGTTGAGGTTTAGTAGGGTTTAAGGTAGTGAGAAATTTCAGGTTTAGAAATCAGAACGAGGATGAAGTTTTTCTATGGTATCTCGAAGTTTCTCCACCGAACTATGTAGGTATATTTCAGTAGTCGTTATGCTTTCATGACCCAACATTAATTGAATGGCGCGCAAATCAGCACCGTTTTCTAATAGATGAGTAGCAAAGCAATGTCTGAAGGTGTGCGGGCTAATCTCTTTTTTAATTCTCGTCTTTTCTACAATTTGTTTGGTGAGGGTAAAAATCATCGCCCGTGTGAGCGATTTTCCCCTTCGGTTTAAGAATAAAACGTCCTCGTATTGGGGTTGAGGTTGGTATTCTGATATCCGATTTTCAAGATATCCCTCTAATCGTTTTATGGAGTAAGGACCGATTGGTACTAATCGTGTTTTCTGTCCTTTTCCGATTACTCGAATGAATCCTTCACTTAAAAATAGGTCAGAGAGGCGTAATTGAAGAATTTCGGATACTCGAAGACCACAAGCATAGAGCATTTCGAAAAGGGCGAGATTGCGACTACCCTGCGGGTGTGACAAGTCAATGGCACCCAAAAACTCCTGAACTTCAGCTTCGGTTAAGAAGACGGGAATTTTTCTCGAAAGTTTAGGAGCCTCAATTTGTTCAGCAGGATTTACTTCTAGATATTTTTCGGTTGTTAGATAACTAAAAAAGCCTTTCATAGAGGACACTAATCGAGCTAGGGATCTTGCGCTTAAATCTATAGAGAGTGATCCCATCGATGCTCTTAAATTCTCTAATTGAGTTGAAGTGGGCCGATCAACCCCGTTACTCATCAGGGCTTCTTTTAATCTATTTAAATCGTAGGTGTAACTACTTATCGTGGCTTTACTAGAGCCCCTTTCTAATTTTAAATAGTTGATGTATTCTGCTATGGCCTGTTCCCAGTTCATGAAAACCTTCTATTTTAGCGTTATGAAGATAGCAGTTATAAATGGTCCGAACCTAAACTTGTTGGGTAAAAGAGAGCCTGAAATTTACGGCTCGACAACCTTTGTGGATTACTTTAAAGAGCTCCAGTCACGCTTTGAGGGTCACGAACTGATCTATTTTCAATCGAATATCGAAGGAGCGCTTATCGATAAACTGCATGAATGTGGGTTTGATTACGACGGTATTGTACTTAATGCCGGGGCCTACACCCACACCTCAGTCGGTCTAGGCGATGCGGTGGCTGGCATTAATACTCCGGTAATCGAAGTGCATATTTCAAATACTTATGCACGAGAGCCCTTCAGACACCAGTCTTTTATCGCTGCAAAAGCCGCCGGTATAATTATCGGATGCGGACTAGATAGTTATCGTCTCGCCATTGAGTCGGTTCTGTTTAGAGGTGAATAACCTCATCGTAGGCTGCAGCAACTGCTTCCATTACCGCTTCACTCATCGTTGGGTGAGGGTGAACCGCTTTAAGGATTTCATGTCCTGTGGTCTCTAGCTTTCTTGCTACTACCGCCTCAGCGATCATATCGGTTACTCCAGCGCCAATCATATGACAGCCTAACCATTCTCCGTATTTAGCATCAAAAATGACTTTGACGAATCCGTCAGGGTTACCGCTGGCTTTTGCCTTACCACTGGCAGAGAAGGGGAATTTACCTACTTTAATGTCATACCCTTTTTCTTTGGCTTGTTTCTCTGTCATACCAACAGAGGCAATCTCTGGGCTACAATAGGTACAACCAGGAATATTACCGTAGTCGATGGGTTCAACGTGCATACCTGTTATTTTTTCTACGCAAAGAATTCCTTCGGCAGAAGCAACGTGAGCTAATGCTTGCCCGGGAGTTACATCACCAATAGCGTAGTAACCTGGTATGTTGGTTTGGTAGTATTCATTTACTAATATCTTGTCGCGGTCGGTGATGATACCAACCTCTTCAAGGCCAATATTTTCAATATTTGATTTGATACCAACAGCAGAAAGTACAATGTCTGCTTCAATTACTTGTTCTCCTTTTGCGGTTTTAACCGTAGCCTTTACACCTTCACCACTGGTGTCTACTGAAGTAACTTCAGCAGAAGTTAAGATGTTGATTCCCGCTTTCTTGAAACTGCGCTCGAGCTGCTTTGAAATTTCTTCATCTTCAACAGGTACGATGTTGGGTTGGTACTCAACCACAGTTACCTCGGTGCCCATGCTGTTGTAGAAGTAAGCAAATTCGATTCCAATAGCGCCACTACCTACTACAACGAGTTTCTTGGGTTGTGACTTTAAAGTCATCGCTTCTCGGTATCCGATCACCTTTACTCCATCCTGCGGTAGGCTAGGCAATTCGCGGCTACGTGCTCCGGTCGCAATTACAATATTTGAAGCAGAGATAGTTGAGACTTTATCAGCGCTGGTCACTTTTACCTGTTTGCCAGGAAGTAAACTTCCGTAACCATTAATTACCTCGATGTTGTTCTTTTTCATCAGAAATTGAACTCCCTTACTCATCGACTCGGCTACTCCACGAGATCTCCCGATTACTTTATCGAAATCGTATGAAACGTTTTCTGCCGACAGACCGTAATCGGATGCATGATTTAAGTATTCAAAAACTTGAGCTGATTTAAGTAGTGCTTTGGTAGGGATACATCCCCAATTTAAACAAACACCTCCGAGGTTTTCTTTCTCAACGATAGCTGTTTTAAGTCCTAACTGAGAGGCGCGTATTGCAGTAACGTAACCCCCAGGTCCACTTCCTAATACAATCAGATCAAAATTTTGCATGGTAAAAGCCGTTTTTAATTGGCCCCAAAAGTAAGGAATAACTCTAAATTATCGACCTAAGATTTGGGTTTAAACTCGAGACAAATGGAGTTGATACAATATCGCTTGCCTGTGGTTTCTTTAGGGCCATCCTCGAAGATGTGTCCTAGATGACTGTCACAATTTGAACAGCGCGTCTCGACACGAATCATACCAAAGCTTGTATCTCTTAGGTAACTAATGGCCCCGGCTTCTGCCGTATCGAAAGCTGGCCAACCACATCCACTATGAAATTTATGAGTTGATTTGAATAGGAGTGTTCCGCAAGCTTTGCAATGGTAATCGCCCTCTTCAAACGAATCGGTGTATAACCCTGTGAAAGGTGCTTCGGTACCGCCTTTTCGCATTACATGAAAGGCTTTGTCACCTAATTTTTCCCTCCACTCGTTCTCATTTAGATTAGTTTTCATCAGGAACAAACTTTAATGCCACCCCATTGATACAGTGTCTAAGTCCTGTTGTTTCTCTAGGTCCGTCTTCGAAAACGTGTCCGAGATGACTACCGCAATTTGCACAACGTTCTTCGGTTCGCGCCACACCAATTTCGTAATCTACCGCATAGAAGATCGCCTTCTCTGATAGTGGCTGGTCAAAAGAGGGCCATCCACTTCCTGAGTCATATTTATTTTCAGAACGAAATAGAGGTGCATCGCAACCTGCGCATCTGTAAATCCCTTTTCGTTTTTCATCATTTAAAGGACTACTAAAGGCATATTCAGTACCAGATCTTCTAAGAACATAGTACTCCATACCGTTTAATTGTTCTTTCCACTCCTTATCTGTTTTCACGATAGGAAAAACGGGTTGCTTTTCATTTTCTTGACCGAAAGTGAAGCAACAGCAGAAAAGAAATAAAATAGAGAAATAGTAATTTTTCATAGCTTGTTTTTATGCTAAGTTACTATCTATCACTCTGAATTGCTAACCTTTAGTTCGAGCTGAAGTAGTCAAAATCAGATTCTGATAATTTTTCAAGGTGCGGAAGTAATTCACCGTATTGGGCAGGAATTACGGCAATCTTGAAGACTTGGTTCTCACGATCTGCAGTAGTGGTTAAATTGAGATCATAATCAGCTTGCATGAAGAGTCTGATATCCTTGTAGGTATGATCGAAATTATATTGCAATAAGCCCTCGTTAGTGAGCAAGGTTTGTGGAAGCGCTCTCCATACATTTATAGGACCGCTTGAATCGCTAATCGTTTCATAAGAGAGATAAACCATTACGAGATCAGCTTCATAAACGATCCAGTCTGATGGAAAATCAAGTAACGCCTCGTAGTTATTCGAGGCATCAAAGTCAACCGAAACTTCCATAACGTTACTAAAAACAGAGATCCCCTCTGGACCTTGTGGGCCGATGGGACCTTCTGGACCATTACATGACTCAAGTAGAACAATAGATAATAGAATGAGAAAAACTGTTTTTTTCATGGAGGTATCTTTTAATAAATGTAGTTTCAAAATTCGGGCCAAACCTTAATTTTTAAAAAAGTGTTGTACATTTTGAGATGAAAATACAATCGAGATGAAGAGAATCGTGTTAGAGAAAGGATCGAAGAAAATGTTGAATGCTTGGGCTTTCTACGACTGGGCGAATTCAGTGTATAGTTTGGTTATTTCCTCTGCAGTTTTCCCCATTTTTTACGGCGCTTTATTTCGTCTTTATGATGTTGAGTCGGTTCGTGTTTTTGGCCTTGAATTAGAAAGAGGTGTACTTATTTCATACGTAAGTTCAGCTGCTTTTGTGGTAATTGCATTAGCCACCCCAATGGTGTCGGGAATTGCAGATTACCTAGGTAATAAGCGACTTTTCCTAAAGTTTTTCTGTTATCTAGGAGCCTTGTCTTGTATCGGTTTGTATTGGTTCTCTTTAGATTACATTTATTTAAGCCTACTTTTTTACTTCGGAGGACTAGTTGGTAGTTGGATGAGTATTGCCATCTACAATTCTTATTTACCGGATGTCGCTCACAAAGAACAACAAGACCGCATCAGCGCTAAAGGATTTTCTATGGGTTACGTTGGCAGTGTGCTATTGCTGGTGGTCAACCTAGCGATGGTGATGAAGCCTGACCTTTTCGGAATCGAAGGTTCTCCTGACCAACCTGCTGAGATGATTGCTATGCGTTATTCTTTTATTACGGTTGGTTTATGGTGGATGCTTTTTAGCCAATACACCTTTTGGTACCTGCCTAAAGGGAATAAAAAGGAGGGGAGTCGAAAGGAGATTTTTCTTGGAGGATTTAATGAATTAAAGAAAGTTAGAGCGGAGATCAAACAACTCCGTTTTTTAAAGAAGTATCTAGTCGCTTTCTTTATCTACAGCATGGCTGTTCAAACGATTTTACTCATCGCAGCCTATTTCGGAGAGCAAGAAATCAATTGGGGAGGAGATACCGAACGAACCGTTGGTCTTATCGTTAGTATACTGCTCATTCAATTGGTAGCAATTATAGGCTCGGTAATTACGGGAAGATTGGCTGAACGCTATAACAACATCAGTTTACTTGTGGTAATCAACACCATTTGGATGCTACTTTGCATCTATGCCTTTTTTGTTGAAACGCCCAATGAATTTTATATCGCTGCGGGTTTTGTAGGTCTAGTGATGGGTAGTATTCAAACCTTGTCTCGATCGACCTATTCTCAAAACCTTCCCAATACAGAAGATACCACCTCGTATTTTAGCTTTTACGAGGTGGCTGAAAAAATTGGGATTGTTATTGGTACCTTCTTGTACGGTTATATTGCTCAGGTAACAGGAAGTATGCGCAGTGCAGCGCTATTTCTTGGTGTATTCTTTCTGATCGGAGCCATTTTACTCCGAAGACTTAGAAAGGCGATTCCAAACCCTTAGTTGGCGCGAACCTTTCCTGATCCAGCGATATCTTGAGAAATTTTAGTTGGATTTCCTCGATAACTCACATCTCCCGAACCGGCGATGCTCACATCTAGGCTTTTCGTTGCATGAACCTTTGCGTCACCAGATCCAGCAATACGTACTTTCACATCCTCGGCTTCAATTCTATCAACCAGAACACTCCCAGAGCCTGCAATCGACACCTTTAATTCCTCAGCAGTTCCCGTTGCATGAATATCTCCAGAACCTGAGATGGAACAATCTAAGGTTTCCGCATTTGCTTCAATATATAGGTCGCCTGATCCCGATATGGCTAGTTTAAGATCGTCGCTTTCAGGAATACTACCTTTTACAGAACCTGATCCGGATATACTGAGTTCATTGATATCTTGAACAGGTATTTCTACATAGATTTTACCTTTAATAGAATTCCATGAACCCCAGAATCTAGTTTTTTCTAAACCGATATAAAGTGCATTGTTTTTGATTTTGTAGGTCACTTTTTCTAGTTCTTTTTCATCACCTTCGAAACTGATGCTTCCTTCTTGCCCCTTAGTTAATGTTACCTCAAAAGGGCCTGAAATGTGAATAGCATTATAAGCTCCCGTATCTTTGGTCATGCCATTCTGAGCTCGTAGTTGAAAACTCAATAAAGCGATTATTGCAAAACTTAATTTTGAGAATTTCTTCATAGTGTATGTGGTTTATTTGATGACGATAAACGTTTTTAAATGTTACAACCAACACTTGGCATAGGAATTGAACATTTATTTACTGAACTTTTAAATCACCGCTCAATACCCGTTTTAGGTATTGAACGCTGACATATTGACTTAAATCTATTTAATGGATTCAAAATTATATATCGGTATTGACAATTTGTCCGCTTCTGGAATCGAAGATGATGCAGAATTAATTCCACTTCTCACTCCTGAAGACGAAGAGGAGATGAATAAAGAGGATGTGCCAGAACAGTTGCCTATTCTTCCTCTTAGAAATACCGTCTTATTTCCTGGGGTGGTAGTTCCAGTTACCGCAGGTAGAGATACGTCTATTGCACTCATTAAGGCAGCTAATCAAGGTTCAAAAACAATCGGAGTAGTGGGGCAGCGCGATGCAGCCGTTGAGAATCCGAGCATGGAAGATTTATATCCGATCGGTACCGTTGCTAAAATTCTTCGTGTATTGCAGATGCCTGATGGCAATACCACAATCATTATTCAGGGTAAAAAGCGTTTTCATCTTTCAGAAATGGTGCAAACTGAACCCTTTCTCGTGGCAAAAGTCAGAGAGCTTGTTGAAACTCGACCAAATACGAATGATGCTGAGTTCACCGCAATCGTTGACGGGATCAAGGAACTCGCCTTAAAAATCATTAAGTTGAACCCAAATCTTCCTAGTGAAGCTTCATTTGCGATTCAGAATATTCAAAGCGGATCCTTCTTGATCAATTTTGTCTCTTCGAATCTGAATTTAACAGTAACTGAGAAGCAAGAATTACTCGAATTAGGAGATTTGAAAGAGCGTGCGTTACGTACCTTAAAACTGATGAATTTGGAGCATCAACGCTTAGAACTCAAGAATGATATTCAATCAAAAGTTCGTTCTGATCTTGATCAGCAGCAACGAGAGTATTTCTTGCAACAGCAAATGCGTACGATTCAGGAGGAGCTTGGTGGTGTTTCTTACGAGCAAGAAATTGCTCAAATGCGAGAAACTTCAAAGACCAAAGTCTGGAGCGCTGCAATTGCCAATCATTTTGAGAAAGAAGTCTCAAAGTTGCAACGAATGAACCCGCAAGTAGCAGAATACACGATTCAACGAAATTATCTAGAACTCCTTCTCGACCTGCCGTTTAATATTTTTTCAGAAGACGCCCTCGATCTAAAAGCTGCTCAAGAAATTCTAGATCGGGATCACTACGGTTTACAAGAAGTCAAGCGTCGTATTGTAGAACACTTGGCAGTCTTGAAATTACGTGGAGATATGAAATCTCCAATCCTCTGTTTATACGGTCCTCCTGGTGTAGGAAAAACTTCATTAGGAAAATCGATTGCTGAGGCTATGGGCAGAAAATACGTTAGAATGTCTCTGGGCGGTTTGCGTGATGAAGCCGAAATACGAGGGCACCGCAAAACGTATATTGGTGCTATGCCCGGCCGTATCATCAGTCAAATTAAAAAGGCAGAAACCTCAAACCCTGTTTTTGTTTTAGATGAGATTGATAAAGTGAGTTATAGTTCTCAAGGAGATCCTTCATCAGCTCTATTAGAGGTTTTAGACTCTGAGCAAAATGATAGTTTTTATGACAACTTTTTAGAAATCGGTTATGACCTCTCTAAAGTAATGTTTATCGCCACGGCCAATAATATCGGAGAAATTCAGCCTGCATTGCGTGACCGAATGGAACTTATTGAGGTTAGTGGTTACACCACCGAAGAGAAAATTCAAATCGCTAAGAAATATCTACTCCCTAAGCAGTTGAAGGAGCATGGTCTAGATAAAAAGCATTTGAAATTAAGCGACAAACTTGTTCGAGTTATTGTTGAAGAGTATACTCGAGAATCAGGAGTTAGAGGTTTAGAAAAGCAAATCTCGAAATTCGTTCGACATATTGCTAAATCGGTCGCGATGGAGACCGATTATACCGTGAGTCCTTCTATTGAAGAACTTTATGAGATTATGGGCTCCAAAAGATATATGAATGATTTGAGTGAGTCGAATGCTATTCCTGGAGTAGTTACCGGTCTCGCTTGGACTTCGGTAGGGGGAGCCATTCTTTTTATTGAAGCTAGTCTTTCAAAAGGTAAAGGGTTGCTTACCATTACCGGTAATCTCGGGAATGTAATGAAAGAGTCAGCGAGTATCGCTCTCGCATTTATTCGATCTCATCATGATGAACTTGGAATCCCTATGGAAAAAATTGAGGGAACCAATATTCATATCCATGTACCTGAGGGTGCCACCCCTAAAGACGGACCTTCAGCTGGGATAACGATGCTAACGGCACTTGTGTCTGCATTTACCTCTCGAAAGGTTCGGGCTAATCTTGCGATGAGTGGAGAAGTAACATTGCGTGGTAAGGTACTACCTGTCGGTGGTATCAAAGAAAAGTTGTTAGCTGCTAAACGCTCAGGTATTAAACAAATCATTTTGTCAGAGCAGAATAAAAAAGATGTTGAGGCTATTGAACCAGAATATCTTAAGGGTGTTAAATTTACCTATGTATCACGAATGAGTCAGGTGATTGATCAATCACTTCTCAAACAAAAGGGAAGCAATTCGCTTTAAGCGTATGTCAGAAAGAATTCAAATAGCTATTGATGGTCATTCTTCGACCGGTAAATCTACACTCGCCAAGGCCCTTGCAAAACATTTGGGTATTTTATACCTAGATTCAGGTGCCATGTATAGAGCAGTTGCCTTGTATCAAATAAGGCATAATCTGAATGATCAGGAATTGATCAATCAGTTAGACGAGATTGAGGTTAGTTTTAATGATCAAAACGAAATCTGCCTTAATGGAGACTTAGTTGAAAATGAAATACGCAAGATGGAGGTATCTAATATGGTGAGCGGGGTGGCTCAGATACCCGAAGTTCGAAGAAAGCTTGTAGAGCTTCAGCAAAAAGTACCTCAATCGGTAGTAATGGATGGTAGAGATATTGGTACAGTAGTATTTCCTTCAGCCCAATTAAAGTTATTCATGACTGCTCGCCCAGAGATTAGGGCGCAAAGAAGGTATAGTGAACTGATCGCTAAAGGAGATAAGGTTAGTCTAGAAGAAGTGTTTGAGAACTTAAAATCAAGAGATTTTCAAGATGAAAACCGAGCTACTGATCCGCTTCGTGCAGCAGTAGATGCGATCTATTTTGACAACTCAGAACTTAGTTTAGATCAGCAGCTTGATAAGGCCATTCAATTATATCAAGAACGGGTCTGAAACTCTCTGCTTTTTATTTGTTAATCAATATTTTATCGTTATTTTTGCGCTCCTTTTCAAGCTACCCATAGGGGTGAAGGTGAAAAGGATTAGTTGTCAACTTTAACAGCTTTCAGGGCTTTAGCTAACCTTCACAGAAGTCGCTGAAATACAAATTAAACAGCATTATGGCTGAAGAAAAAATGGCAGAAGAGACTCAAAATGAGCAAACTGCTTCTACAGAATCAACAAGCACTAACCAAGATCCAAAAGCTTTTTTAGATAGCTTCGATTGGGATAAATACCAAGAAGGTATTGAGCGTGTTGACGATGAAAAACTAAAAGAATTCGAAGATTTAGTAGCGAAAAACTTTGTAGATACTGCTCACGAAGAGGTAGTTATCGGTAAAGTAATCAATATTACAGATCGTGAAGCAATCATCGATATCAACGCAAAGAGTGAAGGAGTAATTTCTCTTAACGAATTTCGTTACAACCCAGATCTAAAAGTAGGTGATGAGGTTGAAGTACTTATCGATGTTCGCGAGGACAAATCAGGACAATTAGTTCTTTCTCACAGAAAGGCAAGAACGATCAAGGCTTGGGATCGTGTTAACGATGCACACGACAAAGAAGAAATCGTACAAGGTTTTGTTAAGTGTCGTACTAAAGGTGGTATGATTGTAGACGTATTTGGTATCGAAGCGTTCCTTCCTGGTTCTCAAATCGATGTTAAACCGATTCGTGACTACGATCAGTACGTTGGTAAAAACATGGAATTCAAAGTGGTTAAAATCAACCATGAATTCAAAAACGTTGTTGTTTCTCACAA
>DAIPYN010000027.1:0-19943 GCA_036782715.1 Flavobacteriaceae bacterium | reverse complement strand
AATTTAGACCACTGTTGGGTGAGTGTAAAGTACAAGGCAGCCGATAAGAGTACGATCACCGCGGCAATAGGACCTTTTGCTAATAAACCAAGGCCAATCGCAATATAGGCCATCATTAACTGAGCTTTTGAAGACTCCTTTTCAAAGCGATAAAAGGATGTAATTGCCCAAGTCACCGCAAAAATCAGGTAAGGATCGGGTACTGCCATGTGAAATTCATGGGCGAATAACAACGAACTGATAAAGGTTAGTCCCGAATAAATTGCGGTTTTTTCTCCAAGCTCTTTGGCTGTTTGCTTGACAATAAGGTAGAAGGTCAATGCCCCAAAGAAGGCTGAAAAGAATCGTGCTCCAAAAGGACCAACACCAAAAACGAAATAACCCAAAGCCATAAAAAAGTAGTGTAAGGGCGGCTTGTCGGTTCGAATCACTTCGTTGAAAGTCGGGTAAAACCAACGGCCCGTCTCAAGCATTTCGCGAGCTGCCTCACTGTTTTTTGCTTCATCTAGTATATTAATCGGATAACTCCAATTGAATTGTATAAAAACAAGAAAAGCGATAAGACTAAAAATGAGCCAAGGATATTTTTTAAGTAAGGAGGTCATTAGACTCATTGCTTTCTTTGCTTTTTAAACCAGGGTTTTGGATACCGATTCACCAAATAAAGGCTAAGTAAAGTAGACCATAGACCGAATAACATTCCCACATAGATATCCATAAACCAATGTTGACCAATGTAAACCCTTGATAAGCCGACCATGGTGGCTAAAAATAACCAGAGATATACTAATCCCCTTCTATTCAACTGACTAAGAAAAGTAGCAAAGAAAAATGCAGTAGCGGTATGTCCTGAAGGAAAACTATTCAATTTTCGAATAGCAACCCCTTCAATCCAATCAAAGGAACTTTCTAATCCGATTTGCTGATAATACAGAAAGGGCCTTTCAAATCCGTGTGCAATCCATTGTTTAAAAACGTGTACGAAAATAACATGTAGAACAAACCCCAAAACAAAGGCGTATACCCATTGATAGTTTTTAAACCAATACAACCACAAGAGAATAAGAACCGCAAAAGTCGCATCGCCTAACCAAGTAATGGTAGTAAACCAACCGTCTAAAAAAGGAGAATGCCAATCGTTTAGTCTTTCAAACAGCCATCCTCTTCGGTAAAAAACACCCGGAAACCCAACAAAAACAAGCACTAGATAAGGGAATATGCGCTTTAGGTGTAGATTCATTGCTGTACTTTTGATTAGACAAAATTAAGCATTAAGTAGACTTTGGCTGACAAAGGCTTATAACTATCTTTGCGACCTAATTAGAGTAAGAAACATGATTAAGGTAACCCTACCCGACGGCGCGGTAAAAGAGGTATCGAAAGGAACCACTCCTTTTGAGGTAGCTCAATCGATAAGCGAAGGACTTGCTAGAAATGTTGTATCTGCAAGTTACAATCAGAAAACTATTGAGACCAGTACTCCACTAGAAACCGATGGTACGCTTACCTTATACACATGGAATGATGATGAAGGTAAAAAAGCCTTTTGGCACTCAAGTGCTCACCTACTTGCTCAGGCCATCGAACAATTATACCCAGGGGTTAACTTAACCATTGGCCCTGCGATCGAACAAGGTTTTTACTACGATATCGATTTTAAAGAGCACGCTATTAGCGAAAAGGATTTTGCTGCGATCGAAAAAAGAGCTCTTGAAATTGCTAGAGAAAAGCACGAATTCAAAATGCGTTCTGTTTCAAAAGCTGATGCACTTGATTTTTATAAAACCCAAGACAATCCGTTCAAAGTAGAACTAATTGAGAATCTAACAGACGGAGATATCACCTTTTGTGATCACAGTAATTTCACCGATTTATGTCGAGGAGGACACCTACCAAACACTGGTTTTATCAAGGCATTCAAATTACTCAGTATTGCAGGTGCCTATTGGAGAGGTGATGAAAATAAGCCTCAGTTAACTCGAGTTTACGGAATCTCATTTCCAAAGCAGAAAGAACTAACCGAGTATCTAGAACGTATTGAAGAAGCCAAGAAAAGAGATCACAGAAAACTGGGTAAAGAGTTAGAATTATTCACGTTTTCACCAAAAGTGGGGCAAGGACTTCCACTCTGGCTACCTAAAGGCGCAGCACTTCGCGAGCGTTTAGAAACCTTCTTGAAAAAGGCCCAAAAAGAGGCGGGTTACGAAATGGTAGTTACTCCTCATATCGGTCAAAAAGAACTCTATGTAACTTCAGGTCACTACGCCAAATACGGTGAAGACAGCTTTCAGCCGATTCACACTCCTAAAGAAGATGAAGAGTTCTTACTCAAACCAATGAACTGCCCTCATCACTGCGAAATTTATAAGCATAGCCCTTCGAGTTACAAAGATCTACCCAAGCGATTTGCAGAATTTGGAACCGTTTACCGTTATGAACAAAGTGGTGAATTACACGGTTTAACAAGAGTTCGTGGTTTTACTCAAGATGATGCACACATTTTCTGTACTCAAGATCAATTACTAGGAGAGTTTGAAAACGTCATTGACTTAACGCTTTATGTTCTTGGATCTTTAGGATTTGAAGATTTTACCGCTCAAGTATCGGTAAGAGACCCTCAAAAACCAGAAAAATACATCGGTGAAGTTGCCAATTGGGAAAAAGCTGAACAAGCCATTATTACAGCAGCAAAGAATAAAGGACTTACTTATGTCATCGAAGAAGGAGAAGCTGCCTTCTACGGGCCAAAGCTCGATTTCATGATTAAAGATGCCTTGGGGCGTAAGTGGCAATTAGGTACTATTCAAGTAGATTATAACCTTCCAGAGCGATTTGATCTACAATACAAAGGGAGCGATAACGAAAATCACCGCCCGGTTATGATTCATCGTGCACCCTTTGGAAGTCTAGAGAGATTTATCGCACTACTACTGGAACACACCGGTGGTAATTTCCCATTGTGGTTAATACCGGTTCAAGCTATTGTTCTACCTATCAGTGAGAAACACGAAAAATATGCAGAAAAAGTTTTAAAATCATTAGAAAATCACGAAATTCGCGGCCTTATCGATGCCCGAAATGAAACCGTAGGTAAAAAAATACGTGAGGCTGAGATGAAAAAAGTGCCTTTAATGATTGTTGTTGGTGAGCAAGAAGAAAATGCGAATCAAATAAGCGTTAGAAAGCACGGTGGTGAGAGCCTAGGATCTATGGATATCGAAAGCTTTGCCGAAATTATTAATGAGGAAATTAAGCAGACGCTTAAATCTTTTAAATAGAAGTTGAACTAAAATTTTAGCGCCATAGCAATACGCAGAAAACGCACTAAACCCCAGGGTCGAAGAGAAATTTCGAATCCGCACAAGATCAATCAGGAAATTACTGCTAGAGAAGTGCGCCTGGTAGGAGATAATGTTGAAATTGGGATCTACCCTATTTCTAAGGCATTAAACGTAGCACAAGATCTAGAGTTAGATCTTGTTGAAATTTCTCCTAAAGCAGACCCACCGGTTTGTAAGGTAATTGATTACAAAAAGTTTCTTTACGAACAAAAGAAACGAGAAAAAGCGATCAAAGCGAATGCAACTAAGGTGGTTATTAAAGAAATCAGATTCGGCCCACAAACCGATGAACACGATTTCGAGTTCAAGAAAAGACATGCTGAGAAATTCTTAAAAGAAGGTGCAAAGCTTAAAGCTTTTGTTTTCTTCAAAGGACGATCGATTGTCTATAAAGATCAAGGTGAGATTTTACTACTCAAACTAGCTCAAGAGCTAGAAGAGTTCGGTAAAGTGGAGCAAATGCCACAATTAGAAGGTAAGCGTATGACTATGTTTATCGCGCCTAAAGTGGCAAAAAAATAAGTAGCGGGTAATTAAATTATAGGATCATGCCAAAAATGAAAACTAAATCTAGTGCCAAGAAGCGTTTCAAGCTGACGGGTTCTGGTAAAATCAAGAGAAAGCACGCTTTCAAAAGTCACATCCTGACTAAGAAATCAAAAAAGCGTAAGCTTAAACTCACGCACAGTGCCCTAGTGCATGAATCAGACGTTAACAGTATTAAAGAACAACTTCGTCTGAAATAAGTAAGGGATTTATTAACCATGGAGTTCGGCCCAATAAAAGATTCGAAAAGAACGCCGACTACAAAAACAAATTAGTATGCCAAGATCAGTAAACTCAGTTGCTTCAAGAGCACGCAGAAAAAAAATCCTTAAGCAAGCGAAAGGATACTTCGGAAGAAGAAAAAATGTATGGACCGTTGCTAAAAATGCTGTAGAGAAAGCCCTTCTTTACGCTTACCGTGACCGTCGCAATAAAAAGAGGAATTTTAGAGCCTTATGGATTACCCGTATTAATGCTGGCGCAAGACAGCACGGCATGTCCTATTCACAATTCATGGGAGCGCTAAAGAAAAACCAAATCGAACTTAACCGTAAAGTTCTTGCCGATTTAGCGATGAATCAGCCAGAAGCTTTTAAAGCGTTAGTCGATAAGGTAAAGTAACATTTATTCAACCCCGCTATTAAAATCCTGATACCTTTAGTATCGGGATTTTTTTTATCAGTTATGAATCTATCCAATATAAAAATGGTGGTGTCAGATATGGACGGCACCCTTCTCAATTCTAAGCACGAGGTTAGTCCTCTTTTCTTAGAGCTGCACGAGCAGATGCACCGAAGAGGTATTCGATTTGTTGCCGCTAGCGGACGTCAATATCCATCAATGATTGTCAAACTGACTGAGATCAGTGAGAAAATGAGTTTTATCGCCGAGAACGGTGCATTGATCGTTGAAAATGAAGAGATCATCCATGCACAGGAGCTATCGATTCACAGCGTAAAGGAGATACTGAGGACACTTAATTCTCATCCCGAAATTGAGCCTGTAGTATGTTGTGCAAATCAAGCATATACTCCAAGTAAAAACCCTGATTTTATTCAGATTCTAGAAGAATATTACTCAAGTCATCAACGAATAACCCATACTGAAGAGATTCTTCATACCCCTTTAAAGGTTGCTTTATATCATCCGACCAGCGGTGAACACCATATCTATCCGGTAGTAAAAGAGTATGACAAGGAACTTCAAGTAAAGATATCAGGCGATTACTGGGTTGATCTATCTCATAAAAAAGCCAACAAAGGGGTAGCTCTGCAAAGGCTATTAGATTACTACAACATCGATCGCAATGAAATCTTAGTATTTGGTGATTACCTCAACGACATCGAAATGCTACGAATGACACCGAATAGCGTAGCTATGGGCAATGCACACCCAGAAATTAAAGCAATGGCTACACTCGTTACTGAAAGTCACGATAATTTTGGAGTTGAAAGGGTACTTCAAGAACTACTTAAGCACTAAAAGGGCATATCGTCATCGTCATCAGAAAATGCATCTGATATCGAGGGGCGAATTTGACTGATATCATCATTCATTTTTGAGGCAAACTCAAAAGGTGAATCGTGACGATCTAGATTATCAAACTTACCGAGTGACCCGATGAACTTCAGACGAATATTATCTAGTCCCCCATTACGGTGCTTGGCGATGATCAATTCTGCTTGACCTTCAGTTGGTGACTGCTCTTCATCATCCCATTCTTCAATTTTATAGTATTCCGGTCGATAAATAAAAGAAACGATATCTGCATCTTGCTCAATAGCTCCTGATTCACGAAGGTCAGAAAGTAACGGTCGCTTCGAGCCCCCTCTTGTTTCAACAGCACGAGATAGCTGTGAAAGCGCAATAACCGGCACATTCAATTCTTTAGCAAGCGCCTTTAGGTTTCTAGAAATCGTTGAAATTTCTTGCTCTCGGTTACCCCCCTTTTGACTAGAACCAGCGGTCATCAGCTGTAAATAGTCGATGATAACTAGTTTTATATCGTGCTGGGAAGCCAAACGTCTTGCCTTAGCTCTCAAATCAAAAATAGAAAGTGAAGGAGTGTCGTCAATATAAAGTGGTGCCTTTTCTAAAGCTTTAACCTTAACGTTTAATTGTTCCCATTCGTGCTTCTCTAACTTCCCTGTTCTAAGTTTCTCAGAGCTTAACCCAGTTTCTGAAGAGATTAATCGGGTAATTAACTGAACTGAAGACATCTCTAGAGAGAAGAAAGCCACAGGTTGACCCGAATTCACTGCAATGTTTCGCGCCATAGACAGTGTAAGAGCCGTTTTACCCATACCCGGACGTGCCGCAATGATAATCAAATCACTCGGTTGCCACCCAGAGGTGACAGTATCTAATCGCTCAAATCCAGAAGCAATACCGCTTAAACCTTCTTTATTCGAAATCTCTTCAATTTTCTTCTTCGCCTGAATTACTAAATCTTGAGCTGATTCGGCAGAACGCTTCAAGTTTCCTTGAGTCACCTCGTAAAGTCGGGCCTCAGCTTGATCTAGTAAATCAAATACATCCTGATTATCACCATAAGCCTCTTCAATGATCTCAGTAGAGATTTTAATCAGGCTACGCTGAACAAATTTTTGCAAAATGATTCGCGCGTGAAACTCAATGTGAGCCGAAGAACCAACCGCACGAGAAAGATCAATTAAGTAATAATCCCCGCCAACCTTTTCTAACTTATTTTTTTGCTTCAACAAATTAGAAACGGTAAGAATATCGATGGGTTTAGTCTCTTGAAATAAATCGTAAATGGCTTCAAAAATGTGTTGGTGAGCTTCTACATAGAAAGCCTCTTTATGTAGAATATCGATCACCTCATCTACCCCTTTTTTATCGATTAACATCGCCCCAAGTACGACTCGCTCAAGGTCTACCGCCTGCGGTGGCAGTTTACCTCGCTCCATTGAAATCACCGGGTTATTTCCCGATGCATTTTGCATACGATTAGGGTTAGGGCTATTCATTCTATTCTTGGTATACTCCCATATCACAATACTTCTGCATACGCTCTTTGATTAGCTGCTTTACAGTAAGTTCTGATAGTTCTTTATGGGTTTTGGTAATTTTCTTTCTTAAGGTTTCAAACATCAGCGCACGATT
This sequence comes from Flavobacteriaceae bacterium, assembly GCA_036782715.1. Taxonomy (GTDB): domain Bacteria; phylum Bacteroidota; class Bacteroidia; order Flavobacteriales; family Flavobacteriaceae; genus UBA3478. Next base: position 12,930 of record DAIPYN010000027.1, on the reverse strand, counting down.
AGCGTGAGCTCCTCCTAACGGCTCCTTGATAATTTCATCAATGAGCGTCATCTTTTTCATGTCTTTAGCCGTTAGTTTGAGTGCCTCAGCAGCACGCTCTTTATACTCCCAGCTACGCCATAGAATAGAAGAACAAGACTCTGGTGAGATCACTGAATACCATGAATTCTCAAGCATCATTACACGGTCTCCAACGCCGATACCTAGAGCTCCTCCAGAAGCACCTTCTCCAATTATAAATACCTGCACAGGCACCTCTAAACGAGACATTTCTAAAATATTACGTGCAATGGCCTCTCCTTGACCCCGTTCTTCTGCTTCGATACCAGGATAAGCGCCTGGAGTATCAATAAAGCTAATTACAGGAATACCGAATTTTTCTGCTGATTTCATCAGACGAAGCGCTTTACGGTATCCTTCAGGATTCGCCATACCAAAGTTTCGGTACTGACGTGTTTTTGTGTTATAGCCTTTTTGCTGACCGATAATCATATAGGATTGACCATCTATTTTACCGAGTCCGCCAATCATTGCTTTATCATCTCCAACCGAACGATCCCCGTGTAACTCTAAGAAGGTATCTCCACAAAGTGCTTTGATATAGTCCATGGTGTAAGGCCTGTTGGGGTGTCTTGATAATTGAACACGCTGCCATGGAGTTAAACTACCGTAGATTTCTTTCTTCTTATCGATTAGCTTTTCTTCAATTTTCTGGCAAGTCTCGCTAACATCTACCTCACTTTCTTCACCTATCATTTGGCATTTCTGAAGCTGATCTTCGAGTTCTTTTAAGGGTAATTCAAAGTCTAGATATTCCATAAAGAAATGGTTAGTTTTCAGTTAAGTCGAAGGACAAATATACACATTAACGCTTTGCTCTCGATAACAATAAGGTAGCAAGTGACCCGAAAAATAAAACCGGGAGAGAAACGGCCCAAAACGGAGAGAAACCAGCCTGTTCGGCTAGGGTTGCGAACACCTTATCAAAGAATACATATACAAAGGCAATAGCTATACCAAAAGCAAGGTTAAGGCCTAAACCTCCCCTTCTCTTTACCGAAGAAACAGCCACTGCGATAAGTGTCAAAATATAGGCCGAAATAGGTATCGCCCATCGTTTATATTTCTCTAGGACATAAGTATTTACCGTTGGGCTACCCCTTCTTTTCTGATCTCGTATAAATTGATTGAGTTCAAAGAGGTTTTTAGTTTCAGCGATGTAAGAAACCGGCATTAAATCATCAATGGTAAATTGAAACACTGTGTCTAAACGACTCTTTTGATAGATAACTTCTTTCTGATCTTCAAAAATTCGTTTCTTATAGGAGGTTAGTCGGTAGGTAGAGTCTGCCGCCATAAATCGAATGTTAGCCGAAGACATCTTGTATTTTAATTGACCCATCGAATCAAATTCTTCGAGGGTGAAATTGTATCCGATCAGTCGCTTAGGGTCGAAATAACTTACATATACGAACTGATTATCATCAACCTGATTAAAGATATTTCGAGTGTTTCGATCTTCTTTGTTGTTGTGAAAATAACGACTCTCAAATCGATGATAACCTGCACTCGCCTTGGGAACAAAGAAATTTCCCATCGCAAAAATAAGTATTGCAACAAAGGTGGCTCCAATGAAATAGGGCCTTAGAAAACGACGGTATGAGACTCCTGAGCTTAGAATTGCTACAACCTCGGTACGAGCAGTTAATCGCGAAGTAAAAAAGATAATCGCTAAAAATAATAAGATAGGCATCAACATGTTACCCAGTACCAAAGTGAAGTTGAGATAATAATCGACAACCTCTTCCATAGGCACCTGATTATCAATAATCTTATTAATCTTTTCAGCAAGCGAAGCCAGAATCCCAATAGGGATAAAGAGAAAAAGAATACCAAAAAAGGTAAGCAAGTATTGTTTTAATATGTAGCGATCGAGTAAAGTCAGCATCTTACAGTCGTTTACCCATTTTATCAACCATCACTTCTTTCCAGTCGTGAAAATCTCCTGCAATAATGTGTGCTCGTGCTTGGCGCACCAACCACAAGTAAAAACTAAGATTATGAAGGGTAGCAATTTGCTTTCCTAAAAATTCATTTGATGCGAACAAGTGACGTAAATAGGCTTTACTGTAAGTGGTGTCTACATAAGAAAGCCCTTCAGAGTCAATAGGTGAAAAATCATCCTCCCATTTTTTGTTCTTAATGTTGATAGTCCCCTCAGAAGTAAACAACATCCCGTTTCTTGCATTACGGGTAGGCATCACACAATCAAACATATCGATACCTAGGGCAATATTTTCTAATAAGTTAATCGGAGTTCCAACCCCCATCAGATAACGAGGTTTGCCTTCGGGTAGTATTTGACATACCACATCAGTCATCGCGTACATATCCTCTGCTGGCTCACCTACCGAAAGGCCTCCAATCGCGTTACCTACTGCACCGACAGAAGCAATATATTCGGCTGACTTTTCTCGAAGCTTAGGGTAAACCGAGCCTTGAACAATGGGAAAAAAAGCCTGAGAGTAGCCATATTTATAAGGTAATTTATCAAGTGCCTCAATACAACGATCGAGCCAGCGATGGGTCATGTGCATTGATCTTGCGGCATAATTATATTCACAAGGATAGGGTGTACACTCATCAAAAGCCATGATGATATCCGCCCCAATAGTTCGCTGAATTTCCATGACATTTTCAGGGGTAAAGAAATGCTTTGAACCGTCAATATGTGACTTAAAATGAACCCCTTCTTCTTTAATCTTACGATTAGCAGCAAGCGAATACACCTGGTATCCTCCGCTATCTGTGAGCATGGCACGATCCCATCCGATAAACTTGTGAAGGCCTCCGGCTTTTTCAATGATATCGGTACCTGGACGCAGGTATAGATGATAGGTATTTCCTAGAATGATATCTGCATTGGTATCTTCTTTGAGTTCGTGTTGATGTACCCCTTTAACGGTACCAAGAGTACCCACAGGCATAAAAATGGGGGTTTGCACCTCACCATGATCGGTTACAAATGTTGCCGCACGGGCCTTACCGCATTTTGATTGTATCGTAAAATCCAAACTAAGCTATTAAAACGTAAAGATAATGGTTACTTTTGACCGCAAATGTACTACTGATGAATCTAAACTACCTCAACGAATTTACGACTCAAGTAAGAAGAGATATCGTTCGTATGGTACACCAAGTAAATTCAGGTCACCCTGGAGGATCTCTTGGATGTACAGAATTTTTAGTTGCACTCTACCAAGAGATCATGGAGCGCAAAGAAGGATTTGATATGGATGGTATTGGAGAAGATCTATTTTTCCTCTCTAATGGTCACATCTCTCCCCTGTTTTACAGCGTTCTTGCTCGTAGCGGATATTTTCCTGTTTCAGAGCTAGCTACCTTTCGTAAAATCGATTCGAGACTACAGGGGCATCCTACAACACACGAGGGGTTACCCGGTGTTAGAGTCGCTTCAGGTTCACTAGGTCAAGGATTGTCTGTAGCAGTTGGTGCCGCTGAGGCTAAAAAACTCAACAAGGACACCCATTTGATTTACAGTCTTCATGGAGATGGAGAACTTCAAGAAGGTCAAAACTGGGAAGCAATTATGTATGCTTCAGCCAAGAATATCGACAACTTAATTGCTACTGTAGATTACAACGGACAACAAATTGATGGTAGCACCGATCAGGTGTTATCTCTCGGTAATCTAAAAGCTAAATTTGAAGCCTTCGATTGGACTGTAGTTAGCATTGAAAAAGGAAATGATCTTGAAGCCATTGTTGAAGGTCTTAATGAAGCTAAATCACTAACTGGTAAAGGAAAACCAGTTGCTGCATTACTTCACACCGTTATGGGTAATGGCGTAGACTTTATGATGCACACACACGCATGGCACGGTAAGGCTCCTAATGATGAGCAACTACAATCAGCACTCGAACAAAACCCTGAAACTTTAGGCGACTATTAAAAGACAATCCCCATGAATTATATTAATCAAGGATCAAAAGATACAAGAAGCGGTTACGGAGATGCCATGACCGAACTAGGAAGAAGTAACCCTAATGTTGTCGCTCTTTGCGCTGACCTAGTAGGTTCTTTGAAAATCCAACCCTTCATTGATGAGAATCCTGAAAGATTTTTTCAGGTAGGGATTGCTGAGGCCAACATGATGGGTATTGCAGCTGGTCTAACTATAGGAGGCAAAATTCCATTTACGGGAACCTTTGCCAACTTCTCTACGGGTAGGGTATACGATCAAATCAGACAGTCGATCGCTTACTCAGGAAAAAATGTAAAAATTTGTGCATCGCATGCGGGTATCACATTGGGAGAAGATGGGGCTACTCACCAAATTTTAGAAGATATCGGAATGATGAAAATGCTACCTCACATGGTAGTAATTAACCCTTGTGATTACAATCAAACCAAAGCCGCTACACTAGCAATTGCCGAATACGATGGCCCTGTATACTTAAGATTCGGACGTCCTGTCGTTCCAAATTTTACCGAAACAGGTGGAACCTTTGAAATCGGAAAGGCGCTTTTACTAGAAAAAGGAACCGACATTACCTTAGTTGCTACGGGTCACTTAGTTTGGGAGGCACTACTTGCCGCAGACGAGCTTGCTAAGAAAGGAATCTCGGCTGAAGTCATTAATATTCATACGATTAAGCCTCTTGATGAAGAAGCTATTTTAAAATCGGTAGCCAAAACAGGTTGTTTAGTAAGTTGTGAAGAGCATAATTACCTTGGAGGTCTCGGTGAGAGTATTTCTAGAGTACTTGTTGAAAACCACCCGGTACCTCAAGAGTTTGTAGCTACCAAAGATACTTTCGGAGAAAGTGGAACTCCCGCCCAACTAATGAAAAAGTACGGGCTCGATTCAACTGCTATCGTCGCATCGGCAGAAAAAGTACTTCAAAGAAAATAAACGATGATCATGAAGAAAATCCTTTTAACTGCACTGCTAGCATTCAGCATTACACTAAGTTTCGCTCAAGAAAAAAATTCTTGGGGAATCAAAGGTGGATTGAATTATAATTCGAACGGAGAATTACTGAACGAAGCTAGTGGAATAAAAGAAAATCCTAAATCTAATACAGGATATCACTTTGGTTTTTATAAAAAAGTACAGGTTTTAGGTTTCTTCCTACGTCCTGAACTGGTATACACAGAGACTTCGACTGAATACAATGGTCAAGAATTAAACCTATCTAAAATCGATCTTCCCTTTAATCTTGGTTCTGGTTTTATAGGCCCTACTTACATTTTTGCAGGCCCAAGTTTTCAATATATTCTCGACGGAGAATTTGATGGTGTTGATGCTCAAAGCGGGCTGAAAGACATTACTTTAGGAGCCAATTTTGGGATTGGGCTTAAACTTAATAAGCTAGCGCTAGATTTACGTTATGAAAGAGGGCTTAACGAAAAAGAGACTCGTTTTGTGGCACAAAGTGTTTCTGACGGTGTAAATATCGATTTAAGACCTAGTCAGTTGATTTTAAGTCTATTTATCGAGTTGTAGACTAATCGTCACAGTCATCTCCATCACCATCATTGTCGGCATCGTAATAGCTTGAAGAATCGTGAGGATCTAGCCCGAGGCTAATCTCACATTTTGTTGGTGTACCATCACCGTCGTCATCCGCATCTAAGAAGTCATTTGCTACAGGAAGCCTATTCTCGTTTTCGTAATCCTCGTCGGTATTGTCATCATAGAGATAACCGTTTCCGTTACGATCTTCAAGAATAGATAAGATTCCATCCCCATCATGATCAGTAGCTAAAGCTTCGATAAGGGTAATCTCAAAGAATATCGGCCCATACTGAGGGATGTCAGCAGTAATGGTATTGTATGAGGCCATGGCTGACGGAAAGAAAATGAATCCGTGGCCAGGATTAATCGCCGTAAAAGTGCCGTCCAAATTCTCCTCTACGCCTTCAGAAGCTTTAAAAAAGGGAACTCCTTCAGCAAACCCCCTAAATCCTTGAAAAGGAGCTTGAATGGTAGCTAAATCAAACCAAGAGCCTCCTTGCTTCACCTCGTCAAAAATACTGAGGTCTAAGTTTCGACCTGTGTACTGAACATAGACAGAATCAGCAACACTCGGCTGATTACCTACTCCTGGGTTCACCACAAAATAATAGAGATTATGAGGAACTCCATCTTCAATTTCGTCGGTAGTGTAATCGGCCTCATCTAAATCAAATTCTGATGGGCGGATGTTAATCGAGGTCGTACCTAAACGACTGTCATCCCATAGCGAAATATCTCCATCGGCTACTTCTGAAATTGAACCTTCTCTGTAGGTGTGTCCTTTCAAGAAATTAATCAAAGCCTCATCGTTCACTGCTCTTATAGAATCGAGCTTTGCAGGAGGTACAGAGACCACTCCAGATAAAGGATTATCCTTCTTACAGGATACTAAAAATGCAATTACAGATAGTAGGAAAAGTTTACGAAGCATCGAACCTTGAATAATTAAGGCGGCAAGATACAATTTTCCCCTATTTTTGTTAGAGAGACTTAACACCTTTTAACAAAGTGCGAATTGACAAATATTTGTGGGCTACTCGCTACTTCAAGACTCGCTCTATGGGAAGCAACGCTTGTAAGAATGGTAAAATTCACATTAACGATCAGCCGGCTAAACCTGCAAAGGAGGTTTACCCCGGTGACCGTATTCGTGTTAGAATCGATCAAATTAATTACGAAATAGAAGTCCTCGACCTACCTAAAAGCCGAGTTGGAGCGAAATTGGTCGATCAATACCGAAAAGATCATACCCCGAAAGAAGCCTTTGAGCACAGAGAATTCGCAAAACTTTCTCAAGAATATTATCGACAAAAAGGAGAAGGACGTCCTACTAAAAAAGATCGTCGCTCTCTTGAAGCTTATACCTCAGAATCAGAATGAAAGAACTTATCCTAGATCATCAAAAGATTGCGCACACTATACGTCGAATCGCTTTTCAAATTCTCGAAACTTATTCTGATGAATCTGAGATTATTATCGCAGGTATTCAAGGGTCGGGTAGTCTACTGGCAGAAAAAATTGCCATTGAATTAAAAAAAATTGATGAGTTAGACATTAAGGTCGTAACTGTTTCATTAGATAAACATCAACCAGGAACCCAGTCGCCTGAATTAGATATTGATGCTACCAACCTAAAAGATAAAGCTGTTGTACTTGTTGATGACGTACTAAACTCTGGAGCTACTTTAATGCACGGATGTCTTCCCTTTCTTCACGGCGGTGTCAAAAAATTAAAGACTGCTGTTCTCGTTAATCGAAACCATAAAAAATTTCCGATTAAAGCTGATTTCAAAGGCCTTTCACTATCCACATCATCCTATGAACACATCGAAGTGGTTTTCGAAGAAAAAAATGACCGAGCTTATTTAAAGTAATTCTGCTATTTCTCTAACGATCATTTCAACTGATTTTTGATCGATCTCAATCACATGATGAGCCTGAAGATAGAAGTTTGAGCGCTCAAATAGATGCTTACCTATGAACTCTGGCAAATCGTCATCGCCAATCGATTGTATCAGCGGACGAGTGTCTTTTTCTGACCATAATCTTTCTGTGAGCGTTTTAATCGAAGCTTTTAAATAAAAAGCTTTGGTATTCGAAGCAGATTTTAAAAGGTCTAAATTATTTCCATAGCAAGGAGTACCTCCACCCGTTGAAAGAATCATATCATTATTGTCATCTAGTACTTTTTTCAATACTTCGTTCTCTAAACGCCTGAATTTGAGCTCACCAGATACTTCAAAAAAGTCCCTGATCGACATCCCAATCTCATTCTCAATAGTATGATCTAAATCAACAAAAGACAGGTTCAATTCGTTAGCTAAAGCCTTTCCTATAGTCGACTTTCCTGAGCCCATATAACCGAGAAGAATAATTTTCATATTTGCTTATTGAATTTTCAAATATAGCCCTTATATTTGCACCCGATTTCGACCTGATAGCTCAGTTGGTAGAGCATCTCCCTTTTAAGGAGAGGGTCCTGGGTTCGAGCCCCAGTCAGGTCACAAAAGTTAAGGCAAATCTGTCTTAACTTTTTTTGTTTACCAGAAACTGCAATTTTAAGTTTCAGTTTATGCTCACGTGGTGGAATTGGTAGACACGCCATCTTGAGGGGGTGGTGTCCTATGGACGTGCTGGTTCGACTCCAGTCGTGAGCACTTCAAAAATCAAAAAAGCACCGCCTAACAGCAGTGCTTTTTTTATTTAGACTACAGGTGAGACTTGAATCACCAATAAGTAAGATGTTATCTTCACAATATTTCCTCAAAATTCAACAAAAAGAAAGAATTCAGGCATTTTGTTAAACGATATATAAATCGAAGGCTCATTTTACCTACTTTTGTTTAAGATTTTAGAAAGAATGATGAACAGTAGCAATAAATCGTTTAGCATTAGAGATCTCGAAAATCTTTCAGGGATCAAGGCACATACCATTAGAATTTGGGAAAAGAGATACGATCTTTTGAGCCCTGAACGTACTGAAACCAATATCCGTACCTACTCCCTCGAGAGTCTTCAGAAGCTTTTGAATATCACACTCCTTTATAATAGCGGATACAAGATCTCCAAGATTTCTAAAATTAAACAAGAAGACATTCCTCTTCTGGTCAACGAGATTATCGCTAAAAACAGTGAAAAACACCATGCGATCAATGCCTTCAAGCTAGCCATGGTGAATTTTGACACGCACCAATTCTATAACACCTACAATAGTCTGGTTGCAGATCGAAGCTTTAAAGAACTTTTTAACGAGGTCTTTATTCCTCTAATGACCGAGCTAGGTATGTTATGGCAGTCCAAAACGATTTCTCCTGCCCATGAGCATTTTATCAGCAGTTTGATCAAACAAAAAATTTACATTCAAACTGAGAAGTACCAAAAACTACCTCCAACGAAAGAGTCACCAGTTTATGTGCTTTATTTGCCCGAAGGTGAGGTACACGAAATAGGATTACTTTTCTTGAATTACGAATTAGTTTCGAGAGGTCATAAAACAATTTTTCTAGGTCAATCAAATAGCATTCACAGTTTGAAAGAGCTGTTGAATTATTACGACAATCTTAACTATGTATCTTATTTCACCATAAGCCCAGGGCCCGATGAACTAGACAGGTATTTTGAAACCTTCTCAAATGAGCTTCGTGGAAAAAACTCAAAGTTGATGATTCTCGGCTATCAAACTCAGAAGCTTCAATCTAAACCTAACTTTGATTTCGTAGAAATTTTCGAATCTATCGCTCACTTCACCGCTCAATTACCTAACTAATGAAAAAAGTAATCGTAATTGGGTCAGGATTTTCTTCCTTATCTGCCGCTAGTTATCTTGCCAAAGAAGGTCTTGAAGTGTCGATCTTTGAAAAAAATGACACTCCCGGCGGAAGAGCCCGTCAACTTAAAAGAGATGGATATACTTTCGATATGGGCCCCTCTTGGTATTGGATGCCCGATATCTTCGAGAACTTCTTTCAAGATTTTGGAAAAACCACCAGTGATTTTTACGAATTAGAACGATTAGATCCTGGTTATCAAATCTATTTCAAAGACAAACTACTTAGAGTTTACGCCGACTTAGATAAACTCTGTGAAACCTTTGAAGAAATTGAAAAAGGAAGCGGTAAGAAATTAGCAAAATTCATAGCCAAGGCTAAAGAAAACTATGAAATAGCCATTGGTAAAGTAGTGATGCGTCCAGGGAAATCCCCTCTAGAACTAGTTACTCCAGAAACTGCCGTTAGAGTAGGCCAATTTCTAAAGTCGGTGAGTGATGTTATTCAAAAAGACTTTAAAGACGAAGCTTTACGAGCTGCCTTAGAATTTCCAGTTCTGTTTTTAGGAGCTAAACCCGAAAACACACCTTCTTTCTACATTTTCATGAATTATGCCGACTATGGTTTAGGTACATGGCACCCTAAAGGTGGAATGTACGAAATTGTAAAGGCTATGGTATCGATTGCAGAATCAAATGGGGTAAATATACATACTTCATCCGCAGTTTCTGAGATAATAGTATCAGAAAACGGTAAAGCAAAAGGTATTCTTCTTGAAGATGGAAGCCTACATGAAGCTGACTTTATTGTAAGTGGAGCCGACTATCATCACTCTGAAACTTTGCTACCTCAGAGATACAGACAATATTCTGAAGCTTATTGGGCAAAAAGAACCTTTGCCCCTTCTTCCCTATTATTTTATGTAGGGTTTAATAAAAAACTAGACAGCACCTTTGCGCATCATAACTTATTCTTTGATACCGATTTCAAAGCGCATGCGAGTGATATTTACGACAAACCCAATTGGCCAAAAGAACCTTTATTCTACGCTAATTTCCCATCAGCTTCAGACGAATCAATGGCACCTAAGGGTAAAGAAGCAGGATTCTTTCTTATACCGATTGCACCGGGAATTAAAGATACCCAACAACTTCGCGATAAATACTTTGACAAGATTATCAAACGACTTGAAGACTTTTACGGTGAATCACTTAGGGATCACATAGAATTCACAGAAAGTTTCTGTGTAAACGACTTTGTTAGTGAGTATAACTCGTATAAAGGAAATGCCTATGGCCTTGCGAACACCCTGCGTCAAACAGCATTTTTAAGGCCAAAATTAGCCTCTAAGAAAGTTTCTAATTTATTCTTTACGGGCCAATTAACGGTTCCCGGCCCAGGAGTACCACCTGCTCTTATTTCTGGGAAAATTGTTTCTGAATTACTATTAAAACAAAGCGTATGAAGACCTTGTTCGATCATGTCTCACAGCAGTGCAGTCAATTAGTTACAAAGGCTTATAGTACAAGCTTCTCAACAGCAACATCTCTGTTGGCACCTTCTGTTCGTTCACACATTTTCAATATCTACGGCTTTGTTCGATTCGCCGATGAAATCGTCGATAGTTTTCACGATTACGACAAAGAACAACTATTCAAAAACTTCGAGCGTGATTTAGCAGAAGCATTAGAACATAAGATTAGTTTAAATCCGATTCTCAACTCTTTTCAATACACTTATCATACCTTTAATATCGACTATGATTTAGTCGCTGCATTTATGAAAAGTATGCGAATGGATCTGACCAAAAACACCTACAGAAGTGTAGAAGAATACAAGGAATACATCTATGGATCTGCCGATGTTGTGGGTCTGATGTGCCTTACTGTTTTTGTAGATGGAGATAAAGAGAAATACACTTCTTTAAAAGAGTCAGCAATGGCCTTAGGTTCTGCATTTCAGAAAGTTAATTTTTTAAGAGATCTCAAGGCAGATTTCGAAAATCTTGGGAGAACCTATTTTCCCAATGCGAATCTAGAAGCTCTTGATGAAGCTTCTAAGCAAGCCATTATTGATGAGATTGAGGCTGACTTCAATCTAGGTTTTGAAGGAATACAGAAATTACCCGCAACGGTAAGATTGGGAGTGTATACCGCTTACCGCTACTATAAGCGTTTACTCGATCGATTAAAGAATACTCCACCATTAGAAATTAAAAATAGCCGCATCCGAGTACCTAACTATGAAAAGCTTGGTCTAGTGGCACAATCGTATTTTGAAATAAAATTTCAACGCGTATAAATCTCATGAACACACTATTGGCAATTTTGGCGTTTTTAGGAACCTTCGCTATTATGGAATTTATGGCCTGGTTTATTCACAAATACATCATGCATGGCGCTTTATGGGTACTTCATAAAGATCATCACCAGAAAGATCACGACTCTTGGTTTGAAAGAAACGACGCCTTCTTTTTGTTTTTCGCGAGCCTCAGTATGTTTTTCTTAATGTTCGCAAAAGAATACTTTTGGTTAGCTACCCCGATAGGTTTAGGGATTTTGGCTTACGGCATCGCCTATTTCGTTGTTCATGATATTTTTATTCATCAACGTTTTAAGTGGCTTAGAAATATTGATAACGCTTATGCCCGCGGAGTTCGTCGCGCTCACAAAATCCATCACAAACATCTAGGTAAAGAGAAAGGTGAGAATTTTGGCATGCTAGTAGTTCCCAAAAAATATTTCAAATAAGTGATTGGAATCATCGGTTCTGGAATCGCAGGACTTTCTGCTGCACTTCGACTCAGAAGTCTAGGTTATGAAGTAACTGTTTTTGAAGCGCATACAGGACCAGGGGGCAAACTCGATGAGATAACTCAAGATGGATACCGCTTTGACTTAGGCCCTTCCCTATTTACAATGCCACAATATATTGATGAGCTTTTTGAACTCTATGGTGAGAATCCTAGAGATTACTTTAATTACCTTCGAAAGGAAACCCTTTGCAATTACTTTTGGACCGATGGCACTCGCTATCAAACACCCTCAGATAAGCAACAATTCATAGCCTCCTTTAGTACTGCTTTTAACGAGGACCCTAAAAAGGTAAAGCAGTTTCTTGAAGACAATGAGATAAAATACGAGTTAACCGCCCCTTTATTTCTTCAGCGATCACTGCATCGTTTAAAAACCTATCTCAATTGGATTACGGTTAAAGCTATCGTAAAGATTTATCGACTCGATTTATTCAAACCTCTTTACAGCACACTAAAATCTTACTTCAGTAATCCAAAAAGCATACAGTTCTTTAGTAGACACGCTACATACAACGGCAGCACCCCCTACCGAACCCCTGGGATCATGTCACTTATTCCCCATCTAGAAATGCACTTCGGAACCTATTATCCCAAAGAAGGAATGCGGAGTATTACTGAATCGCTTTATCAGCTCGCCCTAAGACAAGGCATTAAATTCTATTTCAATGAGAAAGTGACCAGCATTGATTTAGAAAACGGTAAAGCAGTTGGTCTCACGACCGAAAAAGATTCATACCCGTTTGATGTTGTCGTAAGCAATATGGATGTGGTGCCTACCTACAGAAAACTACTTACAGGTATTAAAG
>DAIPYN010000026.1:0-22389 GCA_036782715.1 Flavobacteriaceae bacterium | reverse complement strand
CGATATATTCTTCAGGAGAGCGAATGGTTTCGTAACGTCCAATACCTTGGTAGTTTGTACCTGATTTTACTTGAACGTTTACGCTGTTACCATTGTCTTTACCTCTTTTGGTTGTAATTACGATAACCCCGTTCGCACCACGCGCACCGTAAAGAGAAGTTGCAGATGCATCTTTAAGTACGGTAACCGACTTAATGTCGTTAGGGTTAATGTCATTTAAGCTTCCGCCAAAAGGAGCATCATCCACGATATAAAGTGGAGCTTGGCTACCATTTACAGATCCAAATCCACGAATACGAATCGTAGATACAGTACCTGGCTGTCCAGAAGTGTTGAATACACTAACACCCGCTACCTCTCCAGCTAATGCTTGAGATACGTTGGTGAATGATTTATTAGAAATGTTCTCTCCTTCAACCACTTTTGCCGAACCAGCAAATGATTTTTTAGATACCTCACCGAAACCTGTTACAACCACCTCGTCGAGTTGGTTAGAAGGTTGAAGTGAAACATTAATGTTGCTTTGGTTACCCACGGTAACTTCCACAGTTTGGTACCCTACAAAGCTAAATTCTAGAACCGCATTCGGTCCAACAGAAATAGAGTAGTTACCATCGAAGTCAGAAGCAGTACCATTTCGAGTACCTTTTTCAATAACAGTTGCACCTGGAAGTGGAATTCCAGATTCGTCTGTTACGCTACCTGATACGGTTTGTTGTGCTACAGCTACTTGAACTGCGAGCAAACACACCAGTAGAAAATTGATGTAGTTTCTCATAACATTTTGGTTTTACAATAATTGTTTACGTTTGAGTGAATCCACAAATTTACAACGTTCGATTGAATTTTTCTGCAAAAATGTGTAGGTAAACCGGTGTTAATTGAAGGATTTTCGACAAAACGAACGTATTACTGAGAAATTGATAATTATATGTTTAACATTGACCTAAGTTTTGTGATTTTGTTAAGAAACTGTCAGTGTTTTCAGCGAAGTTTTGGAAATAAAAAAGCCGATTTCAATGTTGAAATCGGCTTTTGTCTGTTTGGCGGTCTGGACGGGACTCGAACCCGCGACCCCCTGCGTGACAGGCAGGTATTCTAACCAACTGAACTACCAGACCAAAACTATTTCGCTCTAAAAGCGGGGGCAAATATAATCTTTTTTACACCTTGTCCAAAAAGGATCAAAAAAAAAGCGATTAAAAATCGCTCTCTTTTTCAAATGCTGTGCAAAGTGGCTTATAAAGCGGCGTCAATAGCCTCTGCGTAGACGTTTTTAGGAGCAACTCCTACCTGACGATTTACGATTTCTCCACCTTTAAAAACCAATACGGTAGGAATGTTTCTAACGCCGTATTTAGCTGCGAATTGTTGGTGGTTGTCTACATCGACCTTACCTACAACTGCTTTTCCTTCGTATTCGGTGGCGAGCTCATCAATAATGGGTCCAACCATACGACAAGGACCACACCATGCTGCCCAAAAGTCAACAACTACGGGCTTGTCTGAGTTGAGAACTACCTCTTCAAATGTTGTGTCTGTTATTTCTAGTGCCATAATCTTGAATTAAAATGCAAATTTAGGGATTTAAAATGAGTTCAATTAGTATAGTTGATAGGGTATTTTTTGATCGTCGAGGTAGTGAAGTAGCTCCTTGGTAATCGCCACTTTTTCCTTTCTGCTCTTTAAAGTAAGTTGAAAGTCTTTGTCGTGAAGCGTGATATTTACAGATTTGTTGCCTTTGTGTTCTGTAATTTTTTGTTTTAACAGTGCGATGTTCTCGGTGCTCACTTCTTCTGCCTTTAGATGAAGGTTGATTTTTTTCGATAGATTTTCCATCACATCTTGTAGTAATCGTACTTCATTAAATTGTAGCCTCGGTTCTCCCCTGGTACTACCATCCCCAATAGGGTAGCCTTCTTTGATGAAAAAACGGATATATAAGAAATTTGGTTCCTTAAAGAAGTGTTCGAATTTTAAGAATTCCTCTGAAAAAACTCTGAATTGATACGATCCGCTATAATCTTCTAGGGTAAAGGTTCCCCAGCGTTTGCCATTTTTAGAAATTCTAGCTTCGGCGGATGATACGACACCTCCTACGGTTACTTCGCGTCCGACAAAGGGAGTGAGGTCTTTATTAAGGCTTGCTAATTCGTTTTTAGTAAAATGTTGTAACGTTTTTTTAAAATCATCCAGCGGATGCCCGGTCAAATAAAGTCCAACTACTTCCTTCTCCTTTCGAAGAAGCTCCATGGTTGGCCAGGGCTCGCAAGGTGGAATCTCGGGCTCGCTAATTTGAGCGACGGGATCATCTGCAAATAGGCTCACTTGAGAGGCGTTTTCGTTTTCTTTGAAACGGGTAGCTGACTTTATAATCTTCTCTAGATAGTTGATTCCGTCGTTAGATTCCTGAAAGTATTGACTTCGCAGTGCGCCGAAAGAATCAAAAGCGCCACCGATAGCAAGATTTTCAAAGGTTCTTTTATTGGCAGCTCGCAAGTCTATTCGTTTAGCTAATTCGAATACTGAACTGTAGGGCCCAGATTCTTTTCTTTCATCTACAATAGTATCCACTGCACTTTTTCCCACGCCTTTAATCGCGCCCATTCCGAAACGAATCGCGTTTTGTGCATTAACTCCAAACTTGTAAAAAGACTCGTTTACATCGGGTCCTAAAACCTCGATTCCCATGCGCTTCGCTTCTTCCATAAACAGTGTTACCTGTTCTAACTGGTTCATGTTGTTAGATAGCACAGCAGCCATATATTCTGAAGGGTAGTGTGCCTTGAGATAGGCGGTTTGATAAGCGATGTAGGCGTAGCAAGTAGAGTGGCTCTTATTAAAGGCGTAACTCGCAAATGCCTCCCAATCTTTATAGATTTTTTCTAAAACTTCTTTGGGGTGTCCTTTTGAAATTCCTCCATTGATAAATTTCGGACGTAGTTCGTCGATAAGATCTTTCTTCTTCTTACCCATCGCCTTTCGAAGAACGTCTGCTTCACCTTTGGTAAAACCTCCTAGTTTCTGTGATAATAGCATCACCTGTTCCTGATAAACCGTGATCCCATAGGTGTTTTCTAGGTACTCCTTCATTTCTGGAAGGTCGTAGGTAATGGGCTCTTTACCGTGTTTTCTAGCGACAAAGCTCGGAATATATTCAAGTGGCCCCGGGCGATAAAGAGCGTTCATTGCGATCAAGTCGTCAAAGGAGCTTGGTTTTAGCTCTTTCAGATACTTCTGCATTCCTCGAGATTCGTACTGGAAAATCCCAATCGTTTCCCCTCGTTGAAAAAGCTCGTAGGTTTTTTCGTCTTCGAGCGAAAATTCGTCGGGATTTAGTTGAACTCCGGTTCTCGCCTTTATGATCTTTAAAGTATCCTTAATTAAAGTCAGAGTTTTTAGCCCTAAGAAGTCCATCTTCAACAGACCAGCACTCTCAACCACAGAGTTGTCGAATTGGGTGACCCACATCTCTGCATCTTTAGCTGTAGCTACCGGTACAAAGTCGGTAATATCTCCTGGAGTAATAATTACACCACAGGCATGAATTCCTGTATTTCGAACGGTTCCTTCTAATCTTTTTGCGACTTGAAGAGTGTTTCCAAGATCGTCTTTACTCTGAGAAATCTGTTGCAGCTCAGCTATCTTCTGAGCTTCCTCGCTGCGAAAGTTCTGTTGAAGCGACTTTGAATCAAGTCCTAGAACTTTTGCCAGTTTGGTCATGTCAGGCAGAAGCTTAGCGAGTCGATCTGCTTCATTAAGCGGTAAATCCAGAACCCTGGCGGTGTCTCGAATCGATGACTTACCAGCCATGGTACCGTAGGTTATAATCTGAGCTACTTGATTAGATCCGTATTTTCCAATGACATAATCAATAACCTTTTGTCGCCCCTCATCGTCAAAATCAATATCGATATCGGGCATAGACACTCGGTCTGGGTTAAGAAATCGTTCAAAAAGGAGGTCGTATTTAATTGGGTCAATATTGGTAATGCCTAGACAGTAGGCCACTGCCGAACCTGCTGCAGACCCTCTTCCGGGGCCCACCGAGACACCCATTTCTCTCGCCTTTCTAATAAAATCCTCTACAATTAAGAAGTATCCAGGATAGCCCGATTGTTCAATCGTATTCAATTCGAATAGCAAGCGCTCTTCGATTTCTGAGGTTACCTCTCCGTAGCGCTCTTTTGCTCCTTCGAAGGTTAGATGTTTGAGGTAAGCGTTTTCCCCTCTCTTGCCTCCGTCAATTTGATCTTCTGGAGACACAAACTCTTGCGGAATATCGAATTCAGGCAGTAAGACATCTCGATATAAGACGTAATTCTCTACTTTATCTAGAATGCGAGTGGTATTTTCAATAGCCTCAGGTAGATCAGCGAATCGCTTTTTCATTTCCTCGCTATCTTTAAAATAGTACTCGCTGTTTGGTAGACCGTATCGATATCCTCTTCCTCTACCGATTGGGGTCTCTTTCAGTTCCCCTTCTTTGACGCAGAGGAGTATGTCTTGTAGTTCCTGATCTTCTTTAGATCGATAAAAATTGTTATTCGTCGCAACCAAATGAGCCCCATGCTTCTTGGCCAGCGCTACGATTTGATGATTAACTCTATTTTCTTCTTCTTGATCGTGACGTTCGAGTTGTAAGTAAAAGTCATCGTCGAAATTTTCTTTAAACCATTCTAGCGCCTCCTCAGCTTGTCTTTCACCTATATTCAAGGCTTTGGCAGACACCTCACCTCTGGTACCTCCCGACAAAACAATTAGCCCTTCTTTATGTTCTACGAGTAGATCTTTATCAATTCTTGGGATGTAGTAAAAACCTTCAGTATATGCCTTAGAACTGAGTTTGGTCAAGTTGTGATATCCGGTTTTGTTTTTGGCTAGGAGTACAACGGGGTAGCCCAAGTCTTTTACCTCTTTATTATATCTGTTTTCGACCATCGCCAGCTCACAACCGACGATTCCTTTAATGGGCTTTTCGGGGTTTGACTTATTATGGACAGCAACGGCACTTACAAAACTGAAAGCTCCCATCATGTTACCTGTATCAGTAAGGGCAACCCCTGGCATTTCTGATTCAGCGGCAGCTTCGACAAGCTCAGCAGGTTTCATGGTCGCTTGTAGAATAGAGAACTGTGAATGGTTGTGTAGGTGAGCAAAGGAGAGTTGGTTCACCTCCTCAATGTCGATGGTTGTACTTGTAGGTTCTTCAGGCTTTAAATTTTGCGTAGCTAATTTTTCTGAAGCGGCCTTGAGATTTTTATGTTTGAGGCCTACAGCCTGTATCGAATTGGGGTTCGCAACTTTAAAGTCTTGAAGAACTTCTTCTGAAACTCCTAAGGAGGTAGCGTTGAATTCACCGATTCGAACTAGTTCAAAAAAGCATCGTGCTGTTGCTTCTACATCTGCACTAGCGTTATGCGCTTCGGCAAATTCTGCTCCAAAGAGTTTACGGTGTAACTCTGATAGGGTTGGTAATTTAAATCTTCCGCCACGACCACCGGGTAGCTGACAAAAATTAGCGGTTTGTTCGGTGCAAGTATCGAGCACTTTTTTATCAAGAAGGGCAGTAGTTACCCCCATACGGTAGAATTCTGCCCCCATGATATTGATGTCAAAATCAATATTCTGTCCTACGACGAAGTCTGTTTTAAGAACAACCTCTTCAAAAGCCTGGAGAACTTCATGCAGTTCGTGTCCTTCTTTTAGAGCTAGAGCGGTCGATATACCATGTACTTTTTCTGATTGAAAGGGTATATCAAAACTATCCGGTTTAATTAGAAAGTCTTTTTGATCGATTAGCGTTCCCTCATGATCGTGAAGCTGCCAAGATAATTGAACTGCTCTCGGCCAATTCTCTGAGTCACTTACCGGGGCTTTGTAGTTTTTAGGTAGGCCAGTAGTCTCCGTATCAAAAATGAGGTACAACATCGAGTGAACTAACTTTTAGAACCCTTAAAAATAGCATAATAATGAGGCTTGGATAACTAAACATTTCGATTATCTTTGCACGACTTTTAAACAATGTATTAATAACCGAGGTCGAGAACCTCAAAAATTTAATGTGATATGCCTGTAAGAATTAGATTACAACGCCATGGTAAAAAAGGAAAACCCTTCTATTGGGTAGTTGCTGCCGATTCAAGATCGAAGCGCGATGGTAAATTCCTTGAAAAGCTTGGTATTTACAATCCAAACACAAATCCTGCAACGGTTGAAATCAATGTTGATTCAGCGGTTAAATGGTTACAGAATGGTGCACAACCAACTGACACAGCGCGTACACTGCTTTCAAGAAAGGGAGCCCTTCTTAAGCATCACCTGGTAAAAGGTGCAGCTAAAGGAGCTCTTACTGAGGAGCAAGTGGAAGAGCGTTTTGCAGCTTGGTTAGCTGAGAAAGATGCGGCAAATACTGCTGAAGTTTCTGCACTTAATAAAGAAAAAGAAGCTGCAAAGGCGAAAGCTCTTGAGGCTGAGAAAGAAGCTAACGAAAAGCGTGCCGCTGAGATTGCTGCCGCAAACGCTCCTGAGCCTGAGGTAGTTGAAGAGGCTGCTGAAGAAGCGTCTGGAGAAGTAGCTGAGGCTCCTGTTGCTGATGAAGCTGCTGAAGAAGCTCCGGCAGAAGAGGCTCCGGAAGAAGAGTCTTCTGAAGAAGAGAAACCAGCTGAATAATTAATTGTATGCGACTCGAGTCCTGCTATCAACTAGGACATATCGCATCAAAATTTAGCTTCAAGGGTGAGGTGCTTTTAAAACTAGACACCGATTACCCGGGTGAATATCTTGAAATGGAATCAGTTTTTGTTCAATTAGAGCATGAATTGGTTCCATTTTTTATTGAGCGCTCTCGTTGGCATAATGGGTCGCTCAGAGTGAAGTTTGAAGGAGTAGATTCTGAACTTCAAGCTACTGCAATTGTTGGAAAATCGATTTATCGCCCGTTAGACGAACTTCCTGAATTAGAAGAGGGACAGTATTATTATCACGAACTCATCGGGTTCGAAGTCATTGACAATTCTTTTGGCTCGATTGGTGAATTGGTTGGGGTGAATGACAGTTCCACTCAAGCCATTTTTATTATCGATCATAAAGGGAAAGAAGTATTATTACCTGCGGTAGACGAAATCATTAATTATATAGATAAAGACCAAAAACGTATCTTGGTATCAGCGCCAAATGGCCTGATTGAACTTTATTTAGAGCCCTGAGGGTGTTTCGATTTAAACAATTTTCGATAGACGATAGCAATGTTGCGATGAAAATCGGGACCGATGGTGTTTTGATCGGTGCTTGGTCTTCTGCCCCTGATCCTAAAAAAATCTTAGATGTTGGTTGTGGTACTGGGCTTATCGCGCTTCAATTGGCCCAGCGTTTTTCTTCGAGTCAAATCAAGGCAATAGATATTGATGAGCGGGCTTATAATGCTACTCAAATGAATTTTCGTAATTCTCCCTGGTCTGAGCGACTGGGAGTAGTTTTGGGTAACGTTTCAGATCCGTCTTCGATCGTTGACGCCGACTTTGATTTAATTGTTTCGAACCCTCCTTATTTTCAAGGAGCAGAGACCTTAGAAGATTCTAGAACGCTCGCTCGAAATGCCAATCATTTACCCTTGCAGTTGCTCTTTCAGTCTTCTTACCGTCTATTGAAGACTGATGGGTTATTCTCTTTAATTCTTCCATCAGATCGATTTTCGGAGGCACAAAAGGTTGCTCTGGAGGCAGGCTTTAAGATTAGTAGGTACTGTTTAGTCAAGGGTCGCTCAGATTTGCCAGTGAAGCGAGTGATGTTAGAATTTCAAAAAACAAGCTCTGCGATTGTAGCTGAGCGTGAAGAATTAGTGATCGAGATTGAAAGACATATTTATACTGAAGAGTATCGTCATCTTACAGCACCGTTTTATTTGAATTTTTAGTAGGAGGTATTATTTACGTATTCACAGCGTTCCTTTCTTTTTACTTCAATACTTCTGAACCCGAATTCGGTACAGACTACTCCTTCGATGAGGTAGATTCCTTTTGATAGTACGGGATATTTCTGAGCTATTTCAGGAAACGAAGTGGTGTCAAAAATGGCGCCGTTGATATCTAAGTAGGTAGCGAACTGCATGATTTTCCCGCTTTTTGTTCTAGTATTTTTCACCGTAACCAGATACCCTAGTATTCGCACTGCCTTTCGATCATAGTGCTCTAGCTGGTTAGCGGTAACACCGTGAATCGGAGTTTTTAAAAGTTCAAAAGTCATTGAAAGTGGAAACCCTAAAAGCTCCCAAAGTTCGTAGGTTCTTTCAACTGCTGATTCTTTGAGGTGTGTCAGACTTACTCCCTTCTGCTCTGATGCGAAAAGTTTAGGTTGAAAGGTTCTTTGTTTGCTGTTTTTTAAACCTAACGCTTGCCATAATAGCGAGTGTTTATTTTCATTGGTGAAGCTGAAGGCTCCGGCCCGTATTAGAAGTTCTATTTGTGAATTACCTATGGCTACTCGATCAATAAAGTCGAGCAGATTTTTGAACTTCCCCTGAGTTCTGGCCTCTACTATTTTTATAACGCTTCGTTCCTCTAACTCTTTAAGGGCTATAAAGCCTAGGTATAATTCGTTTTTGATGATCGTGTGTTGAAGAGAACTCTTATTGATACAAGGAGTGTGTAATCTTGCACCTAGTCGAACCGCTTCTTTGAGATAGAATTCAATCCCGTAGAATCCTCCTCCATTATTGATTACAGCCGTGAGATATTCGAGTGGATAGTAGGCTCTAAGAAATAGACTTTGATAACTCTCAACAGCATAAGAAGCAGAATGCCCCTTGGCAAAGGCGTAGCCAGCGAAACTTTCGATTTGTCTCCATACTTCACTCACTTCCTCTTCGCGATACCCTTTTTGATTGCTATTTTCGAAGAATTGCGCCTTGATACGATTAAATTCAGCCTTTGATCTTGATTTACCGCTCATTCCTCTGCGCAGTACATCGGCCTCAGCAAGGCTCAACCCTCCGTAGTAGTGCGCGACTTTGATGACATCTTCCTGATACACCATAACTCCATAGGTCTCGGGCATAATGTTTAGAAGTACGGGGTTGGCTCTTTGGTGTACTTTTTCAGAATTTTGATGCCTAAGGATGTATTCATTCATCATTCCGCTTTGAGAAACCCCGGGTCTAATGATTGAACTAGCAGCAACAAGGCTCAGGTAGTTGTTTACTTTAAGTTTTTGCAAAAGCATTCGCATAGCGGGAGATTCAACGTAGAAGCAACCCATGCAATCTCCACGGGCTAACAGTTCATTGATAGTAGTGTCATTTTTAAAGGCCTCGATTTGATGAATGTCTACCTGCTTATTTTGATTCTGTTCGATGAGTTTTAGGGCATCAGCGATTTTTGATAGACCTCGTTGAGACAGAATATCGAATTTGTGAAGCCTAGCGTCTTCAGCGATGTGCATATCAAGGTGTATGGTTCGAAACCCTTTGGGCGGAAAAAAGGTAGTAGCATAATAGTGTATAGGCTTTTCGGTAATAAGCATTCCTCCGGCATGTATGCTGAAGTGATTGGGTAAGCCTTCAATAAATTGAGAATAGTGCAATACTAGTCTCTGCAGCTCATCACTCTCCTTGTTGCGACCTAGGGGTTTTGTATGAGCTACTAATGCATCAATTTCTTCCTTAGAGAGTCCAAATACTTTTCCGATTTCTCTGATTACTGCTCTTTTTTGAAAGGTTACATACGCGCCCAGCAAACACACATTCGGATACCTCTCAAATAAATATTGAATCATTTGGTTTCGCTCTCGCCAAGAAAAATCAATGTCAAAATCGGGAGGACTACTTCGGTACTTGTTAATGAAACGCTCAAAGTAGAGATTGAGCTCGATAGGATCGACATCAGTAATGCGTAGGAGATAAGCCACGAGGCTGTTGGCTCCACTACCTCTTCCTACATAGAAAAACCCTCTTTTTCTAGCTTCTCTAGTGAGATCCCAGTTAATTAAGAAGTAGGTGGTGAACGATTTCTCACAGATCAATTGCAATTCTTTAGCTAGCCGCGCGTGTAGCTCTTTAGGTTTTTCGTTAGGATACCGGTACGTTATGCCTTCTTGACATAAACGCCTGAGTAGCGATTCATCTTCTTTCTGGTTTTTTCCAAATAATTGTTGGTTTTCTGAAGGGAGTCTGGGATCAAAGGGATACCCAAATGAGCATTGCTTACTGAGTTTTGTAGTTTGCTCTAATAAAAAGTCAAGGTCGTTAACCGCTTTTTTTAATTCGTTTATATCGAGCATCTGATGATCGATATCCCCTTGTTCTTCGACGGCTAGTTTACTGAGTAATGTATTATTGTCAATGGCTCTTAGAAGGCGATGGGTATTAAAGTCTCTTTTAGATCGAAAGCTAACAGGGCTAAGAAACACAAGGCGTTCTTTATTCTCAATAAGCTTACTAAATCGCAAGCGGTTGAGATCTTTGATTGATACCCCTATGTAATGATTGGGAAGTGTGATTTGTAGATTTTCAATTTGTACTTGAGTAAAGGGGTAGATAAAGCTTACCTCGTCGAGATCTGGAGCGTATTTTGGATACCCTTTTTTTGAGGCTTGAACCTCTGATACGAATTGATTGAGATTATAGAAGCCTTGTGCACTTCTCGCGATTCCTACATAACCCTTTGAGTTTCTGTCGCGGCAGTCAATGCCTACGATAGGTGGTATGTTTTTTTTCTGACAGTATTTAACAAAAGATAATACAGCAGCACTGTTGTTGATGTCGGTTAGTGCGGCGAAAGAATACCCTTTAGCAATAGCCAGGTCGACGAGATCTTCTTCTGAGATCGTTCCGTATCGTAGACTGTAATAACTGTGACATTGTAGATACATTATTGCTTTCGGTGAGCGAGTACGATAGGGGCGTTTCCGCTAAATGGGTTTTCAATTCGTCCGATAGTTTTAGCACCTAGACTTGAGGCTCTGATAATACTTCGATCACCAAAACGTAGTCTCATTCTATCTATGGCTTGATAGAGCTGAATCGCTGATTCGTTATCGTCAAATAGGTTGATCTGGTAGTTACCTCCTGCCAAGTGACTGAATTTGACCCCTATTAGTCGAACTCTTAGTCGTCGATTATACAAAGCGTTGAATAGCTCTAATACTCTAGGAATTAACAAGTGATCTGCGCTAGTGTAGGGTATTTTTAACTGTCTGCTCTGAGTGTCGAAGTCGGCATATCTTATTTTAACGCTTACGCAAGAAGTTAACTTTTGCCCCCTTCTGAGTTGATAGGCGAGGTTCTCGGTCATTGCGATAATTAATTCTCTCAAGAGAGTCATATCTATAGTGTCGTAGTCAAAGGTTCTTTCAGTAGAAATAGATTTTCTTTCATTGTAAGTAATTACAGGGCTGTGATCTATTCCCTGGGCTCTTCGCCAAATGATTCCTCCTGTTTTGCCTAGCGTTTGCAAGAGAAGCTCTTCGGGAAGCTTTTGAAGGTCGCTGACGATTCTAATGCCTAATCGCTGCAGCGTTAGGCCTGTTTTATCACCTATCATTGGGATTTTTCGAATAGGGAGTGGGGCCAAAAATTGCTTCTCGTATCCTTGATCGATTTTAATTTGATTGTTGGGTTTTGCCTCGCCGGTGGCTACCTTAGAAACGATTTTGTTTATGGATAGCCCAAGCGATATTGGCAATCCACTTTCTCTAATGATCTTGGTTCTTAGTTCTGAGGCGAACTTATAAGTGCCGAAAAATTGATCCATTCCACTTAGGTCTGCGTAGAATTCATCGATACTGGCTTTCTCAAAAGCAGGCACCTCTGATTGGATAATTTCAGTGATGAGGTCTGAATATTTGGTGTAGGTGCCTGAATTACCTCTTAATACAATAGCTTCTGGACAGAGTCTGCGGGCTAATTTCATAGGCATTCCTGAGTGCACGCCAAAAGCTCGTGTTTCATAGCTGCAAGCAGCTACTACTCCGCGGTCACTGATGCCGCCGACTAGAAGAGGTCTTTTCTTAAGCTCGCTGTTAATGAGCCGCTCTACAGAGACGAAAAAACTGTCTAGATCTAGATGTAAAATACTTCGATTCACTATTCAAAATTATGGAATTATTCCAATTATTAGGAAATATTCCTTTAATGAAGTTTTCAACAATCGGATAAAAAAATTGCCCCTATATTTGCAGTGTTGTGTTGTGCAGGTAAAACTGCATCAAGTGTGGTATCCACAGTGATACTGACCTTTGAAAGGCTTTCCTTAGGGGAGGCTTTTTTTGTTTCTAGCCCATTAGTACTTTTAGGACTTAAAAAAATATCGCTCATGGAATTAAGTGAATTAATACGAACTCGAAGAAGTGTATATCCAGGATCTTATAACGATCGCCCAATCGCTGACGAGCTTATCGAAGAAATGCTTGAAGCGGCTCGATGGGCGCCAACCCATAAGAAAACTCAGCCTTGGCGATTTGTAGTTGTTCGATCAGAAGCTCGTAATCGACTCGCAGACGCTATTGGTGAAGCGTATACCAAAACTGCTCAGAAGTTCAGTCAAATCACTCACGACAAGATGCGCTCAAATGCGACAAAGTCTCACGTAGCAATCGCTATTTGTATGAAGAGGGATCCGAAAGAATCGCTTCCTGAGTGGGAAGAAGTTGCAGCAGTAGCAATGGCTGTTCAGAACCTATGGCTTACTAGTCATGAAAAAGGAATTGGGGGTTATTGGAGTTCTCCAGGGGTTGTTAAGCATTTAGGAGATTTTCTTGAATTAGAAGAGGGAGAGCGTTGTTACGGACTGTTCTATATGGGCTATTACGATGAAAAGCCTGAAGACTCGGTGCGTTTACCCCTCGCTGAGGTTGTTCGCTACTTCGATCGCTAAATCGTTACCTTAGTAGTATGTCCGCCTCGAAAATTATCTTGGGAGTAGATCCCGGAACCACCATTATGGGTTTTGGCCTTATTGAGGTGAATGGTTCTCAAATGAAATTCTTGCAGATGAACGAGTTACGCCTTCAAAAGGTAAGTGACCCTTATCTAAAACTGCGTATGATCTACGAAAGAACCATCGAGCTTATTGATACTTATCATCCCGATGAGATGGCTCTAGAGGCACCATTCTTTGGTAAAAACGTACAATCCATGCTCAAATTGGGTAGAGCTCAAGGCGTAGCTATGGCTGCTGGTCTTTCCCGTCAAATACCGGTTACCGAGTATCTTCCAAAGAAAATTAAGATGGCGATCACTGGTAACGGTAATGCTTCGAAGGAACAAGTAGCGAAGATGCTTCAAGGGATGTTTGCTTTAAAGGAGCTTCCAAAAAATTTAGATGCTACAGACGGTTTGGCAGCGGCGGTTTGTCATTTTTATAACGCAGGTAAGCCCGAGGCGACCAAGGCCTATCACTCTTGGTCAAGCTTTGTTAGCCAGAATAAAGATCGAACCAGCTAATGGCGAGTTTTTATCTCCACATTCCTTTTTGTCGTCGCGCTTGTCACTATTGTGATTTTCACTTCTCGACAAAACTCGATTATATCGATCGAATGGTTGTTGCGATGACCGAAGAAATGCGTTTAAGAAAAACAGACTGGCAAGAAGCTACCTTTAATACCCTTTACTTAGGAGGCGGAACCCCCTCGGTACTGAGTAAGCAGCAACTGTTAGTGCTGAAAAACGCTGCTTTAGCCCATTACTCTTTTACCTCTGACTTTGAATTTACCTTGGAGGTAAACCCAGAGGATGTGAACGAGGATCAAATAATGTCTTGGAAAGAGGCTGGTGTAAATAGACTGAGCATTGGTCTTCAGTCTTTTGAAGATCGAGACTTAAAATTGATGAATCGAGCGCACAGCTCAGAAGATTCTTTGCGGTCTCTTCAGTTAGCTGTCAATCATTTCGATAGAGTTTCTGTAGATGTTATTTATGGCATCCCAGGGCAATCGGATGAATTACTTCAAAATGGGATAAACAAGGTTGTAGCTATCGGAGCAACTCACGTTTCTGCCTATGCATTAACTGTGGAGCCCAAGACCGCACTTGCTAGTTATATTGAAAAGGAATTGATTCCAGATATCGATGAGGAGCAGGCAGAAAGACAATTTCTTGTCGTTCTCGATACCTTAACCAGTAAAGGGTTTGAGCATTATGAAATTTCAAATTTTGCACTACCGGGACACTATTCTGTGAATAATAGTTCTTACTGGAAGGGTATTTCTTATATAGGTATAGGTCCCTCTGCGCATGGTTTTGATGGTAACAATAGATATTGGAATATCGCCCAGAACCATAAGTATATGAATGCTATCGAAGGGGGATTATTGAATTTTGAGAGTGAAGCATTGACGATTAAAGATCGCTACAACGAATTCGTGATGACCTCGCTTCGAACCCAATGGGGGGTAAGTTACCAGGATCTCGAATCTGAATTTGGTACCCCTTATCTGAATTATTTCAAGATGATGATCACTCCATTTTTACTCGATGCGCTATTGTTTGAGGAGGAGGGAGTAATTAGAGCTACTCGAAAAGGTAAGTTTTTAATTGATGGAATCGCTAGTGAATTATTTATGGTTGAATTAAAGACGAATCGCACATGATAAGATTGACCATTGAAAATGCGGAGTATGTGTTTGATGAGACGCTTGGTGTTGATCTGTCAAGAGCGGTAGGTAGTGGAGTAAACGCCTGGTATATAGGCAACCCTAAGATAGGTCCTTTAGAAATCGGAGGAGCTGTTTATAGCGTGTCTTCGGGTGCTACAGTGAATTTTGACCAAATTAATTTTGCTCCACATGCCCATGGGACGCATACTGAAACATTTGGGCATATTGACGAAAATCAACTTTTGATTGAGGAATTGAGACTCCCTTTATTTATGCCTTGTAAACTTATTTGTCCGAGTTTAGAGATCATAGATGGAGATCAAGTATTAACCGAAGAAGCATTAGATCTTTGCGATTATAAAGGGGTGAAGGCTTTAGTGATTCGGTTGAATCCGAATAAAGAATATCCCATCAATTACGATCATACGAATTGGCCCTATCTCAGTGAATCAGCTACGAAGCAACTCGTTGAAGCAGGAGTGGAGCATTTGGTGCTTGATGTACCCTCTATCGACAAGGAAAAGGATCAGGGAGCTCTTTTGTCGCATCGTGCTTTCTGGAAAGGATCAGAATCTCCAAGGACCTCGGCAACGATCACTGAGTTTGCACAGATTCCTGCCGATCTACCTACCGGTAATTATTTACTCCAGCTACAGGTTGCGCCTATTCTTAGTGATGCTGCACCAAGTCGTCCGATACTATTTAAGACTCTTTAGACAGTTCTGTATAGTACTTGAAAAAATAGGGGATAGTTTCAATGCCCTTATAGTAATTGAATAGGCCATAATGCTCATTCGGAGAATGGATGGCATCGCTATCTAACCCGAATCCCATTAGTACTGACTTTACACCTAAAACAGATTCAAATAAGGCTACGATCGGAATACTTCCTCCTCCTCGCTGTGGAACCGGCTTTTTTTGGAACGTAGTCTCTAATGCTTTTTCTGCTGCTAAATATCCGATACTATCAATAGGAGTAACATAAGGAGTGCCCCCGTGATGTGGAGTTACTTTAACCTTAACCCCTACTGGAGCAATGGCTTCGAAGTGCTCAGTGAATAGTCGTGTGATTTCATGATGGTCTTGGTCGGGTACAAGACGCATTGATATTTTGGCGTAGGCTTTAGACGGAAGAACCGTTTTCGCTCCTTCACCAATGTATCCACCCCAGATTCCATTTACATCAAGAGTAGGCCGAATCGAGGCTCGCTCTGTAGTAGAGTATCCCTTTTCTCCATTGATCCCGTCAATATCAAGATGTTCATTGTACTCCTCTTGATCAAACGGTACTTCTGCCATCGCTGCGCGCTCTTCAGCACTGAGTTCGATCACCTTGTCGTAGAACCCAGGAATAGTGATTTTTCCTTCGTCGTCATGAAGCGATGCGATCATCTTACTTAAGGTGTTGATCGGATTCACCACTGCACCTCCATAAACCCCCGAGTGAAGATCTCGGTTAGGTCCTGTTACCGCTACCTCAACATAGCTTAATCCACGAAGACCGGTTTGAATAGAGGGAATATCTCGGCTAATCATTCCTGTATCTGAAATGAGAATGATGTCGCTGCTGAGTCGTTCCTTGTAGGTTTCTAAAAACTCGCCTAAACTATCGCTACCCACCTCTTCTTCGCCTTCAATCATGAACTTGACGTTACAGGGGAGTTCATTTTCAGCAACCATAGCTTCAAACGCCTTTACATGCATGTAAAACTGACCTTTGTCGTCACAGGCGCCACGTGCGTAAATAGCTCCCTCAGGATGTAATGCTGATTTTTTGATCACTGGTTCGAAGGGTCCTGACTCCCAAAGTTCAATGGGATCGGGTGGTTGCACATCGTAGTGGCCATAGACCAGAATGGTCGGAAGGTTCTTGTCAATAATCTTCTCACCGTAAACTACAGGATACCCTTTGGTAGCGATCACTTCACTGCTATCGCAGCCGGCTTCTTTGAGTTTTTCGGCGGTAAAAGTTGCGGCCTGTAAAACCGCTTCTTTGTAGGCAGGATCTGCACTTACTGAAGGTATTTTCAGCAATTCAATCAGCTCGTTTGTGAAGCGCTCTTTGTGGTTTTCAATGTAGTTATTCAGATTCATTTTTGAGGTTCTTTAAAGTGGCACTAATTTACGAATAAGAATTTGCAAGAATTTTTAGGATTTTAAAAAATTAGGGTATATTTGCCGTCCTTATTGGAAACACCAATTGCGGATGTGATGGAATTGGTAGACATGCTAGACTTAGGATCTAGTGCCGCGAGGCGTGGGGGTTCGACTCCCTTCATCCGCACCAAAAAAAGCCGAGAATTATCTCGGCTTTTTTTATGCCTATTGGTTACAAGAATTTGCTAATCTCCTGATAGACTTTATCGCTAGCTCCCAAGTTCTGCTCGATAAATCTTCTGTTTGCTTCCCCTTGAGATTGCAGTGCTCTAGGTTGTTTGGCGAGTGTTTGAAGATAAACGTCAAGATCGCCTGAATGATTAAGGGCTATTACTCCACCTGCTTTAACCAATTGTACCACCTCAGGGAACTGGCTATAATTAGGTCCGATTAAAACGGGTATCCCGTAAACGGCAGCTTCGGGAACATTGTGAAGTCCTGTTTTGAATCCACCTCCGATAAAGGCCAGATCAGCATACCTATAGACCGTGCTTAATAAACCTACCGTGTCTAGAATTAGAACTCTCCGGTCAGATTGAAATTCTGATAGGGTGTAGCGATTGACGGGCTCAGAAAATGTTGAGATGGTTTTTTGGATGGTTGTAGCATCTACTTTATGGGGAGCGATGATAAAGCATACTTTAGGGTCATCAAATTCTCGAAGCGAATGAGCCAGTAGCTCATGCTCTTCTTGCCATGAGCTGCCAAAAACAATACATTTACGTCCGGCAATAAAGGATTCTATTCCATCTAAGGATTTGTTTTCTAGGGCAATCTGCGCGACTCTATCAAAGCGAGTATCCCCGCAGTATTTCACGGCTAATTCTGGGTAAAAAGAATGTACTACCGAAATAGACGACTCGTCTTGACATAGAATTTGGTTGAAATTCTCGAGCAATTGTTTACCTAAGCGGTATTTAAATAGCCATTGTTCTTTATAAAATCTCGCCGCTGTCAAGTAGGTCGGACATCCGATTTTTTTTAACGCATTTAAATAGTTGGGCCAAAGTTCATATTTCACGAAAATGGCAACGTCAGGCTTTAACCACTGAACCAATTTGTTTGCCTTTGACTTCGTGTCCCAAGGCAGATAAAATACGAAATCGACGGGTGCTTTTTTTGCCGCGTACTCGTAACCGGATGGAGAAAAGAAACTGAGGGCAATCTGTGCCTCGGTTGATTTTTGCTTGATGCTACCAATAATGGGTAGGGCTTGCTCGTATTCTCCAAGGGATGCGACATGAATCCAGACGAGCTTTCCTTTTTTAGTAAAATTCGGCAACTGCTTTAAGCTATTTCTTTGCCCTTGGAGTTGTTTGCGAAGCTTTGAATTAACCAAGGCAAATAGCGGAGATAACCTGCTAAAAAGGGATACAAGAATCTGATAAATCCACATGAAATTCTCTCAATTTTCGCTAAGGTACAACCTTTAGCTTAGGCCTGAATTAGTACCTTTATCGCAAATACTATTGTCATCGCATGAAAAAAATTCAGATGGTTGATCTTCAGGGTCAACTAGAACCTATAAAATCTGACGTACTCCATCGATTTGAAACTATTCTCGGAGAAGCTAGTTTCATCAACGGAGGGGCCGTTTCTCAATTTCAGAAAGAACTCGAAACCTACCTTGGGGTAAAACATGTGATTCCCTGTGCGAACGGAACAGATGCCCTGCAAATCGCAATGATGGGGCTTGGTTTAAAACCCGGCGATGAGGTGATTACTGCTGATTTTACTTTCGCTGCGACTGTTGAGGTGATTGCCCTACTTGGGCTGACCCCAGTTCTAGTTGATGTCTATGAAGATGACTTTACTATCAATATAGAAGCCGTTCGTGCCGCCATTACATCGAAAACTAAAGCAATAGTTCCCGTTCATCTTTTTGGCCAGTGTGCGAATATGGATGAGCTCATGGAGCTATCAAAAGCCCATAATTTATTTGTCATTGAAGATAATGCCCAGGCAATAGGAGCAAAATATCATTCTAAGACAGGAGCAAGACCAATGGCTGGTACTATAGGTCACGTTGGTGCCACTTCTTTCTTTCCTTCGAAGAATTTGGGAGCTTATGGCGATGGCGGAGCTTTATTTACTAACGATGATGATTTGGCTCACACCTTGAGAGGTATCGTAAACCACGGGATGTATCAAAGATATCATCACGATGTTGTTGGGGTGAATTCTAGATTAGATAGTTTGCAGGCGGCGGTACTAAGTGCAAAACTTCCACATTTAGATGATTACAATTATCGGAGAAGAAGTGCTGCTCGAGCTTATAACAGAGCGTTGTCGAATACTCCATTTGTAAGTTTGCCAGTTACGGTGACCGATTGCGAGGGTATTTGCGAATCATGTACTTGTCACGTGTTTCACCAATACACCTTAAAGATTTCTGGAGGTCATCGCGACGCTTTAGCTGCGCATTTAGCTGAGAAACAAATACCTCATGGAGTTTACTATCCGATTCCCTTACACAAGCAGAAAGCCTATAGCGATCAGCGTTACCGAGAAGAGGATTTTTCAGTGACTAATCGAATCTCTGATGAGGTTTTGTCACTTCCGATGCATACCGAGCTTACCGATGAGCAGATCGACTATATTACTACCACTATTCACGAATTTTTAAGCAACAGAGGATGAAAATTTTAGTTACCGGGGGTTTAGGTTATATTGGTTCACATACTGTGGTGGCCTTATCTGAGGCCGGATATGAGGTAGTTATTGTAGACAATCTTTCGAATACCAGAATGGAGGTATTAGATGGTATTGAATCGATCATCGGTCACCGTCCTACCTTTTACGAATTAGAATTAAGAAACGAATTACAAGTCATCGAACTTTTCGATAAAGAACCCTCGATTGAGGGAGTAATTCATTTTGCCGCTTCAAAAGCGGTGGGGGAAAGTGTTGAAAATCCTTTGTTATACTACGAAAACAATCTCTCGGCTTTCATCTACCTATTGAAACAATTAGCTGCGAAGCCAAAGTCACATTTGATTTTTAGCTCGTCGTGCACCGTTTATGGACAGGCTGATGTAATGCCCATCACCGAAAAGGCACCTATTAAAGTTGCCGAATCTCCATACGGTAATACGAAACAGATTGGAGAGGAGATTCTCAAAGACACGGTTAAAGTGAGTGCGGGGTTGAGCGCCATTGCACTACGCTACTTCAACCCGATTGGGGCACACGCTTCAGCTCAAATTGGTGAGTTGCCTCTAGGTGTTCCTCAGAATTTGGTTCCCTTTATTACTCAAACAGCTGCGGGTCTGCGAAAGGAGCTTGCGGTATTTGGTGATGATTATCCTACTCCTGATGGAACATGTATTCGAGATTACATTCATGTGGTAGACCTAGCAGAGGCCCATGTAGCGGCACTTACGCGATTAGTGAACGGAGAATCTATCAGTGATTTCGAGGTTTTTAATCTCGGTACGGGTAAGGGAAGCTCAGTTTTAGAAGTGATTGAAAGTTTCGAAAAGGTATCTGGATCTAAGTTGCCTTACCGGATTGCAGGGAGAAGAGAGGGAGACGTGATTCAAGCTTATGCGGATACCGAAAAGGCCAACAGTGTGCTTGGTTGGAAGTCTAAATACAGCCTAGATGATGCGTTAGTTTCTGCCTGGGCTTGGGAGCGAAAACTCAGAAATTTAGACTAACTTCATTCACTAACCTTAACCCTATACTTCATGAAGGATTGGATTTACCTTGCGCTTATTGCTTTTTCTATTCAAGCGGTAAGTGCGCAAAAATATTACTTACAATGCGGCAATGTGTTTGATCCGTCCTCAGAAAAATGGCAAAAGGAAAAAACGGTTGTTGTTGAGGGTAAGCGTATTACAGAAGTCTTGAATGGATTCGTAGATGCGAAAGGCGACGATCAGAGTGTTGATTTAAAAGAGTCGTGGGTGATGCCAGGGTTTATTGATATGCATGTGCATATTGAGTCAGAATCTAACCCTCGTGCCTATCTCGATCGCTTCACTTTAAATGAGGCTGATGTTGCATTTAGAGCCGTTGTTTACGCGAATAAGACGTTGCTTGCTGGGTTTACCACCGTACGTGATTTAGGGGGTTCGGGAGTGAATATCGCCTTAAAGAATGCTGTTGAAGCTGGGCTTGTAGATGGTCCTCGTATTTTCACTACAGGAAAAACGATTGGTTCGACCGGTAGTCATGCTGATCCTACTTCTGGCGTACGTAAGGATCTAATGGGTGACCCAGGACCTGCAGAAGGTATCGTAAATAGCCCTGAAGATGCTCGTAAAGCAGTAAGACAGCGATACAAAGATGGTGCTAACACTATTAAAATCACCGCAACTGGCGGGGTGTTGAGTACAACAAAAAACGGCAAGAATGCCCACTTCACTATCGAAGAAATCAAAGAGATTGTGAGAACGGCCGAGGATTATGATTTTCTCACGGCAGCCCATGCCCATGGAGATGAAGGTATGCGCAGAGCGGTAGTTGCTGGTATTCATACTATAGAGCATGGAACTCTTATGAGTGAGGCTACTATGGACCTTATGATTAAGCATGGCACTTATTTAGTACCCACAATCACTGCAGGAAAACAGGTTTCAATCAATGCCGAAATAGAAGGTTATTATCCTCCTATGGTGGCTGCTAAGGCCAAAGAAATTGGCGGAAAACAATCGCAAGCTACTTTTGCTAAGGCCTATAAGAAGGGGGTTAATATTGCCTTTGGAACGGATGCGGGTGTTTTCAATCACGGAGAAAATGCAAGAGAGTTTTTCTACATGCATGAGGCAGGAATGCCTGTTAAGGAAGCATTGAAGGCGGCTACTCTAGTAAACGCAAAACTCTTAGGAATGGGGGACGAGTTAGGTCAGATCAAGAAAGGTTTTTTGGCAGATATCGTAGCTACCAAAGAGCATCCAGAAAAGAACGTATTAGCACTACAAAACGTTCATTTCGTAATGAAAGAAGGAAAACACGTTAAATAATTTCGAAAAGCCTTAAAATCTTCGTGTTAACCCACTAAACATTGTACTTTTGTAGGTCGAAATAGTTGACTGATTTCATGGATAAATTTTCCTTTCTTAATGCGGCCCACACCACTTTGTTTGAGTCGCTTTATGAGCAATATCGAACTTCTCCAGACAGTGTGGAGCCTAGTTGGAAGGCCTTCTTTCAAGGATTTGACTTCGGTGCAGAAAGCGTACTTGAAGATTGGGATCTCGAAGAACTTGCAGAGGGCCAGATAAGTAATGCTAAAAATGGAACTGCTGCCGTCGTACCTGAATCGGTACAGAAAGAGTTTCAGGTAGTCAAGTTGATCAATGGTTATCGATCACGTGGACATTTATTTACCAAGACCAACCCGGTTCGTGAGCGAAGAAAATATACTCCTACTCTAGAGTTAGCTAATTTCGGATTGTCTGAGTCAGACTTAGACACCACCTTTAATGCCGGTGAAATTCTCGGAATTGGAGCCTCCTCACTGCGTTCAATCATCGATCATTTAGAACGTATTTATTGCGACTCTATTGGGGTGGAGTACATGTACATTAGAACTCCTGAGCGTATTGAATGGATTCAAAACTATCTGAATCAAAATGACAATCGATCTCAATTTAGCCCTGAGAAGCAGCGTTATATTCTCGAAAAACTGAATCAAGC
>DAIPYN010000025.1:11510-22611 GCA_036782715.1 Flavobacteriaceae bacterium | reverse complement strand
AATAATTCTTCATCGCGTTCAATCATCAAAATTGCAGATTGTGGTACGATGAAATACTTTTCATTTTTATACTGAACCTCATAGGCTGAGTGTTGAAGAAATACGGCCAAGTCTCCTTCTCTAACTTGAAGCGGCACGTAGTTTACTCTTTGTTCGGCGGCCTTCCATGGCTCGTCTTCTTCTGTTGCATTAGGAATAGGGTAACCTGGTCCAGACTTTACAATATATCCGTATTGAATCTTCTCCTTTTCCTTAACTCCTGGCGGAAGATATAGTCCACTCGCCGTACGTTCAGACTCTTTTCTAGGTTTAACTAACACACGGTCACCAATTACTTGAATACGATCCAAAGCTGATAAGCTATCTGTATTTCGCATAGTAAATCCTTACATTTAGTTGTAACTCAAAGATAATGGCAAAACCTGTTTTATCCTTCCTCATTATTGCGCTTAGCTTTTCGATGCTTTCGTGTAATCAACCTACACCCCTCGAACAAGCCCTCATCGATGCTGAATTCAAAGTAAAAAAGGTCCTCGACTTGGCCGAGGAGCACGAAGTTCAAATTAGATACACCCAAATAAGAAGAGGGGAAAGTAATCTTCCCGAATTCACCACTTATTCCCTATTTGAGGATAGTGAAGCTTATTTCTATCCGGCATCAACTGCTAAACTTCCTGTGGCCGCCCTAGCGCTTCAACGAATAAGGGAATTACAAGCTGAAGGTATAGCTATTGATAGAAACACCTCCTTTCAAATTAGAGATCAAGATCATCATCCGATTGCCCTTGAAGACAGTACCGCGTTGAGTGGAAATCTAAGTATCGCTCATTTGATTAAAAAAATCTTTCTGGTCAGTGATAACGATGCTTACAATTACCTCTTTGACTTTTTAGGCACCGATTACATCAATAGCCAACTAAGAGATAAAGGATTAAAAGAGACTTCAATTCATCACAAATTTTTATTTGGGGCAGACAATAATACCACCTGGGAATATTACTTCCTGAGCGAACAAGACACCCTTTACGAGCAAAAAAGTATTTCTGCCAGGAAGCCTATAAGCAATGGAAATCTAAAGAAGATGATCAAGGGGGTCGG
Organism: Flavobacteriaceae bacterium; assembly: GCA_036782715.1. GTDB lineage: Bacteria > Bacteroidota > Bacteroidia > Flavobacteriales > Flavobacteriaceae > UBA3478. The sequence continues at coordinate 21,513 of DAIPYN010000025.1, read as the reverse complement.
GTACCTAGACGGCAACTCCTTAGTTAATGAGCCCTTCGATTTCTCAAAGAAAAATCGCATCAGTATTCATGATCTAGAGGGAATTTTAAAACGGATTGTTTTTCCTGAAATCTTTGAAGCAGAAGAGCGATTTGGTTTACTTGAAGAGGACTACGAGTTTCTACAGTATTGGATGAGTAGAAACACCCTTGAAAGCGATGACCCCGACTATAGTAGTAACCCCGATCTTTATGATAGTTACGTCAAGTTCTTTATTTACGGAGACCAAAAGGAGACGATGACCGATAAGGTAAGAATCTTCAACAAAGTAGGAGACGCCTATGGTACCCTAACCGAAACCGCATACATCCAAGACCGAGCATCAGCTATTGAATTTCTGCTTACAGCCACTGTTCATGTCAATGAAAATCAAATTTTCAATGACAATATTTACGAGTACGATTCGATCGGATTTCCCTTTATGGCCGGCCTAGGTCGAGCGGTCCTCAACTATGAACGCAACGGAGTAAATCAAAAAAAATAAAAAGCCTTTATCTTAGCTAGACCCCAGAAATACATCTATCATGAGAACACTTTTTTTAATTGTATTAAGCCTTTTTAGCAATAGTATCATCGCTCAGAAGAAACAACCGATCGACTCTATTGTTACAGAAATTGAGTCTTCAAAGGGGATGCTTAGCACCTATTTTGATGAAAGCAAACAAAAACTGTTTCTTCAATTCAACGACACTGTGCTTGAAAAGCCGCTTCTAATGGTAAGCCGCTATGTACAGCTACCTTCGAGCTATTCAGCCTATAGAAATGCAGGATCAAAGACCGCAGAACAAGTCATTCAATTCGAAAAACAAGGCAATCGAATTTTGCTAAAACAGGTTTCCTATATCAATAATGCAGAAGCTTCAGATCCGATCTATCAAAGTGTAGTGAATAACCACCTCAATCCTATTCTTGCGAGCTTTGAAAAGGAAAATGTGGAAGAAGGCGAAAACCTCATTGATGTCAGTGAGTTTTTCTCTAAAGACTCTCCAAGTTTTAATGTGGTGGGAGAAACTCAAAAGAAATCTTTTAAAATCGGAGGGCTAGATAAAAAACGATCGTTTATCGATAAGGCTAGGAGTTATCCGAGAAATACAGAGATTACACATACCCTCACCTATCCAGCAAGTAAGCCTCCAAGAGGGAATCGTTCAGAGACACTTACATTTCAAATGAATCATTCGATCATTGCACTTCCAGAAAATCCGATGCCTGTTCGGTATACGGATCACAGAGTGGGTTGGTTTTCACTTGAGAAATACAATTACTCTTCAGAGGCTTTAAAATCTGATAATTATCGTGTGGCGGTGCGCTGGAGAATGGAACCTAAAGATGAGGCTGCCTACCTACGCGGTGAACTCGTTGAGCCTAAAAAACCGATTGTTTTTTATTTGGACCCTGCTACACCTTTAAAATGGAGACCTTATTTCAAAAAAGGGATTGAAGACTGGAACCAGGCTTTTGAAAAAGCAGGGTTCAAAAACGCTGTGATTGCCAAAGATCCTCCGAGTAAAAAAGAAGATCCTGACTTCAGCCCTGAAGATGTAAGATATTCGGTGGTACGATACGTAGCCTCAACTACGCGAAACGCCACTGGGCCCAGCGTTAAAGATCCTCGTACCGGAGAGATTCTAGAAAGTGATGTTATCTGGTATCACAACCACTTACGTTCGTATCGAAATCGATATCTACTTGAGACCGGAGCCGCCAACCCTAAGGCTCGCACCCTAAACACCCCTGAAGAAGAAATTGGAGAAATGATGCGCCGAGTAATTGCTCATGAAGTGGGTCATGCGCTCGGTTTACCTCATAACATGAAGGCCAGTTCTGCCTATCCGGTAGACTCTCTTCGCTCAGGTAGTTTCACTCAAAAGATGGGAATAGCCGCGACCATTATGGATTACGCCAGGTACAATTACATCGCTCAACCTGGAGATGAGAATATTCGATTCGTTCGCCAAATGGGACCTTACGATGATTATGCGATTGAATGGGGGTATCGCTACTTTCCAGGCCAAAATCCTGACGAGATTAAATCAAAGCTAGCCGCCTTCGTCAGTGAGCGTAACCTCAACCCTATCTATCAATTCGGAAGCGGAGGAACCGATCCTGATTCACAAACGGAAAATATTGGGGATGATCCGATCAAAGCAACCGCCTACGGACTTTCGAACCTCAAAATTGTCGCAAAAAATCTAAATGATTGGACCACTGAAGACGGACAAAACTTCGACGATCTCAAAGAGCTATATTTAGAAATGGTTAGCGTTTACCGCCGATATATTTATCATGTCGCGAATCTTGTGGGCGGAGTTCATGAAACCCGCGCGGTAAAAGGTCAGATTGAACAGGTGTATGAAAATGTTCCTCGATCAGAACAACTAATGGCCCTAAACACCCTACAAAGAGAAGTTTGGAATAGCCCTATGTGGCTCCTCGATCCAGCCTTAATTTCACAATTCGAAGACAGGGGTCGATTACCTCTTATCGGTAATCTACAAAAAGCGCTCCTATACCGTCTATTGAGTACCAACAAACTCAATCAAATGATTTCAAGTGCAGCAAGTGTAAAAGGAAGCCCCTTGAGCACCAAGGATTTGATGAATACCCTTTCGAATCAAATTGTCAAAGAGGCAAAATCTTTAGATGCACTCAAAAAGGGATTACAGATCGCCCTTGTCGAACGACTCATCGAATTAAAAGATGACGAAAAGGCCAATCCTGTAGTGCGGGCTGAAGCCTATGATACACTAAGTGAACTTAGATCCTATTTTAAATCAAGACAAAAAAGCAGCGACCATTTTCGCTTTGCATTTTATCTAGCGGAGAACGCTTTGAAGTGATTCTAAAATAATAGGCTCTAGAACCTCATAACCGCTGTCATTGGGGTGAACGGTATCGTACCCAAGTTCGCTTATTAATCCTCCTTCGGCGTCGACCGTTGAAGTGTAGTAATCGACGTAGGTTACCTGATGTTTCTCAGTAAGAGCTCGTAATAGCTCATTGAGTTTGATGACTTTTTCACGAGGCAATATCTCCGGTCTCCACGGGAAGTTGTTGGCAGGCAATACAGAGCACACTAGCGAATGTATTCCATGGGCAATAGCCAATTCAATCATCGATTCGATATTAGCTGCGATATCCTCTAAAGAGATAGGCCCCGTATTTTCGGCAATGTCATTGATACCGGCGAGAATAACTACCGCTTTAGGTTTTAAATCGATGACATCCTGCCTGAATCGAAGCAACATTTGCGGGGTGGTTTGGCCGCCAATTCCTCGATTCACAAAAGAGTTTTCGGCGAAAAAATGAGGTCGCATATCGACCCATCCTTGGGTAATTGAATTTCCCATAAAAACGGCATCGATAGTCTTTTCTTCTGCCATCACCTGCCGATTCTTCTCTTTAAAAAAGTTCATGTTCGCCCAATCTTGTGAAAAGCCCAATAAACCGCTCACTAAACAAATACACAGAAAAAGATTTTTCATTTAAAAGGTTCTATAATTTCCAGACAAGAATTCATTCACCTCAGCCTCTTCAAAAGCAGAATTTACTTTATCGTAGTGGAGTGTTCGGCCTGGGAATCGGCCTGCAATTACTCCAAGTAAAATGGTCTCTGTCAGTCTAGCGCCATACTCAAAGGGTGCAGTACAATCGGTCTTACCTAAGCAAGCATCTATGAACTGACGGTAGTGCAGGGGTGACTCTTCAGCATAGTTGCGAATTGGTTCTCCCAAACTGTCTTCAGGGTCGTATTGAGCGATCTGATAATCTTTATAGGCACCATCGATAATCCAACGAGGTAACTCCATGAAGTGAGGCAGCAATAATCGTTCTCCATTTTCTCCAATGAACATAGCCCCTTGATCTGGTAATTGGTCACCATTAGGTAGTTCGAGAAGTTCAGAAGGCTCAGGTCCTTCAACTCCGTCATACCAAACCCATTCGAATGAAGGTGTGGTATAATTAGTTCCTTCGAAGGTATAGTGAACGATGTTTCTTTCTGGATATCCGTAACCGTTCGATGGTCTACAATGATTAGTAATCGTCGAAGGCACTCCTAATTCGAGGGCGTTGTAGGGAGTATCAAAAATATGGACCCCCATGTCTCCGAGTGTGGCACAACCGTAATCCATGAGTTTTCTCCAATTCATCGGGTGATAATACCCCTCCTTGTAATCTCGCTGCTTAGAAGTCCCCAACCACAAGTTCCAATCTAAAGTTACAGGAACTGGGTCAGAACCTTCTGGAATTATCCCATCATATCCCCAATTTTTATTCGACCACGCGATCACTTTTGAAACTTTCCCAATGATTCCACCGCGAATAAGTAGGGTAGCAAGTTTGTAGTCATAAAAAGAATGTACCTGAATTCCCATCTGAGTAACCAACCCTTTCTCTGATGCCACCTTACTCATTTCCCTTGATTCAGAAACGTAATGGGTCAAGGGTTTTTGACAATACACTGACTTATCATACTCCATGGCTAGTAGTGAAGCGGGGGCATGCGTGTGGTCGGGGGTTGAAACCACTACGGCATCGAACCCACCAGAAAATTCACTCATCATTTGACGGTAATCAGAAAATAACTTCGCCTCTGGAAAAAGCTCGGACGCAGCCTGAAGATTATTCTGATCTACATCGCACAAGGCAGACACTACTACTTGAGGATGTGTAGCAATCGCCTTCAAATCTTCAAACCCCATATTTCCAACTCCAATATGTGCCGTTCTAATTTGTTTTTCTGCTCCAACACAAGACCACACTGGCAATACTGCTGCACCAGCAAGCAAGGTTGATGTTTTTAAAAATGTTCGCTTATCCATGGTTATAGTTCTTTAATTTTTACGGTTTTGAACCATAGCTCACTTCCGTGATCTTGTAGTCCAACAAACCCCTTTTTGTATTTGCCATAATCTTTGGCCATTCCCCATTTACCCTCATTTTTTCTTTGATTCCAATCTTCTGACCAAGGAACAAAATCGAGCATTACCTCTCCATTTAAATAATAGGTCACTTTTTCAGGAGTGAATCGAATTGTCGTGCTGTTCCACGAACCTGCTGGATGCAAAGTCTTTCCTTCTTTAGGAGTATACATTCCATAATCTGCGCCGGTAGATTGAATAGGCTGCAATTTTTCAGGATGATCGGTAATACCTATACTTCGATTGTAGTCTTCAATGTCATGAAAGTCGGTATAATGTAAATCATCGATCAACTGATACTCAGGAGCAACTTCAGGAATTCCAGAATATCCCTCTTTGATGTGATAGAAAATACCACTGTTTCCGCCAGGAGGAATTTTCCACTCTACATAGAGCTCGAAATTTTCGAACTCCTTAGCACTATAAATCAAATCTCTACTCCCCTTGTAGTCATAGTCTGATTCAGAAATAAACTCTGTTTTAAACGTCATCAATGAATCTACTACAGCCCACCCTGGAGGTAAGCCTTCTCCATTGTAAGCTCGCCATCCATCGAGGCTCGTCCCATCAAAAAGGTAAGTCCACTCCGAAGTTTTTGCAGGCTCTGAACATGAGTACATTAAACCGATACATATCAGAGCAATTACCTTTTTCATAGTTCAGTGATTTTAAGGTTTTTCCAAAGTACTTTAATTCCTCCTCCAGAATGAATTTGAAGGGCAATACCTCCTTTACCATCTCCTATTTTCTCATCGGTAATATCGACCATTTCATGTCCATTCAGGAAGGTTTGAACTCGATCTCCGATACATAGAATTTTCATTGTATTCCATTCTCCCATTTTAAGGTGCTTGTCCTTTTCAGGGTCAGGTTTAATGAGCCAACCCCTACCATAAGATTCATAAATACCCCCTGTATCACTCCCAGGGGGAGCAACCTCAACTTGCCAACCGTTCACTATCGTACCGTCAACCGTTGACCGAAAAAAGACCCCACTATTACCATCAGCCTCTTGTTTGAATTCTAACTCTAGTAAGAAATCATCGTAGAAGGCATCCGTAGTAAGGTAACCATATTCGGCATCAGGACCACTTTCGCAAATAAGTAGACCGTCAGAGACATACCATTTTTCGGTACCATTAATCGTCCATCCCTCAAGGTCTTTACCATTAAAAATAGAATGCTGTGAATACCCCAGTAAGGCGGTTAAAATCATCAAAAAGCTAAACAGTTGTTTCATTGGATTAGGATTAGTTTGTTATAAAATTGACAAAAACTGGGAAAGAAATTAAAAAAAAGTTTGTTCCGAAGCGATTAAAATTTACATTTCTGCAAAATACCTACCCAATAATTGAGAACACATTTATGAGTATTTCTTACCAATCTCCAGGAATTTTTGAAGAAACAAGATTTGAAAAAATTCATAATATCATTTTCGACTCTGCTAAAAAGGCCTCAATTGAAGTTGCCCATGAGGTTGCCGAACTCATTCGAAAAAAACAAGAAAAAGGGAAGACTTGTGTGCTAGGATTAGCTACCGGTTCTTCGCCAATTTCAGTCTACCAAGAACTGGTTAGACTTCATAAAGAAGAAGGCTTAAGTTTTAAAAACGTTGTCACTTTTAATTTAGATGAATACTTTCCGATGCAAGCAGATAGCATCCACAGCTATCATTACTTCATGTATGAGCATCTGTTTAGTCACGTAGATATTGCCTCTGAAAATGTAAATATCCCTGATGGTAGTATCTCAGCGAAGAAAGCTCGAGAGCACTGTCTAGAATACGAGGAAAAAATTCGATCCTTAGGCGGGCTCGACTTTCAATTGCTAGGTATCGGGCGTACAGGACATATCGGTTTTAACGAGCCGGGATCAAATCTAAATTCAAGAACTCGAGTCATTACCCTTGACCATATCACAAGAGAAGATGCTGCCGAATCTTTTCAAGGCATAGAATACGTACCAAGAAAAGCTATCACCATGGGTATTGCCAGTGTAATGAGTGCGAAACGAGTGGTACTCCTAGCTTGGGGACAAAAGAAGAGTTTAGTGGTAAAAGAAGCCATCGAAGACGCCATTAGTAGCCAAAACCCTTCTACTTATCTTCAGGCTCACAAAAACGTCACCTTTATCTTAGATGAAGATGCTGCCTCTGAACTTACCCGAATCAAAACTCCTTGGGTCGTTCAGCAATGTGAATGGACGAAAGAATTAAAATATAAAGCCGTAGTTTGGCTTTGTCGTCAAACTGAAAAATCAGTTCTGAAATTAACCGAGAGTGATTATAACGAGAATTCACTCTCAGATCTGTTAGAAACCCAATCGGTCTATGATTTAAATATCGAAATCTTCAATCGATTACAACATACCATTACAGGATGGCCAGGTGGAAAACCTGACGCCGACGACACCCACCGACCCGAAAGGGAACGACCGAAACAGAAAAGAGTGATTGTATTTAGTCCACACCCTGATGACGATGTGATCTCTATGGGCGGAACACTCGATAGGCTTATTTCTCAAGGTCATGAGGTGCATGTGGCTTATCAAACTTCAGGCAGTATTGCCGTCTCGAACGACGAGGCTAGAAAATTTGTGGAGGTCGCTTATGACTTGGGTGATGGTGCTCCAAACCAAGGCCTTGCAGACACCAAAAACCTACTATCCGAATTTGAAGGTAATCCGCACGAGTCGCTAGAGCTTAGGAAAATCAAAAAAATCATACGACAGAAAGAAGCCTTAGGGGCAACCCGATATTTAGGGTTACCAGATTCTCAAGTGCATTTTCTTAACCTTCCCTTTTATGAAGCCGGAGGAATCAAAAAAGCACCAATTACCCAATTTGATATCGATATTCATACGAGTTTAATTAAATCGATACGTCCGCATCAAGTATTTGCCGCTGGAGACCTTGCCGATCCGCATGGCACTCACAAACTATGCCTCGAAGCCCTCCTTGAAAGTCTAAAGTCTCTCAAAAAAGAATCCTTTATGAAAGACTGCTGGCTGTGGCTATACCGAGGGGCTTGGCATGAATATGAGCCGTATGAAATCGACATGGCAGTACCGATGAGTCCTGCTCAAGTAAGACGTAAGCGCAAAGCAATCTTCTATCATCAAACTCAAAAAGATGGAGTAATGTTTCAAGGAAACGACCCAAGAGAATTCTGGGTGCGCGCCGAAGACCGCAATCGTGAAACAGCCTCAATCTATCGCGCATTAGGTTTATCTGATTATGCTGCCATTGAAGCATTTAAACGTTATTTTTATTGAAAACTAACCTCATGAAATACTCAACAAGTCTCTTTTCATTGCTACTTATTATCTCCTGTGCAACTCCTATCGAAGAGTTGAATACGTCTGTAGTCATCCCTGAAATCGCGAATACCAGCAGTGGAGAAAATGAAATTTCACTAGCTAAAGAATGGGTAACTGTAGCTCCAGCTATATCTGACCGATTATTAGAAAACCTGGCATCGCAAGTCACTGAGCTCGGCATAGAAATTTCAAAAAAAGAAGAAGGATCTACGAATCTAATTCTAAATCTCGATGCTACACTCGAGGCAGAATCTTATCGACTTCAAGTATCTGAAGAGCGTATCGAAATCACCGGGGGTTCTGAAGCTGGGGTATTTTATGCGTGGCAAACCTTAAGACAGCTACTTTACAATCATTTATGGAGTGAAGAGACATGGAAGGCCGTTGATCTTTCTGACACCGCCAAGTATGCCTATCGCGGCTATATGCTTGATGTTTCAAGGCACTTTTTCAACGCTGAAACGATTAAATCGGTCATTGATCAAATCAGTTTATACAAGATTAATCACCTACACCTACATTTATCTGACGATCAAGGATGGCGGATAGAAATCAAGAGCTGGCCAGAACTCACCACTACCGGAGGCACAACCGAAGTAGGAGGAGGCGAAGGAGGCTATTTGACCCAAGAAGATTATAAGGAGATTCAACGTTATGCACAGGAACGATTCATCACGATCGTTCCAGAAATAGACATTCCTGGACATACCAATGCGGCTCTAGCGAGCTACGCAGAACTGAACTGCGATGGCAAGACTACCGAGCTTTACACGGGTATTGAAGTGGGTTTTTCGACGCTTTGCGCCGAGAAGGAGGTCACTTACACTTTTTTATCTGACGTATTTACTGAGCTCGCAGAACTGACCGAAGGCCCTTATCTGCATATCGGAGGGGATGAATCCCATGTAACCTCTGATGAAGATTATGTGAAAATCGTTGACTTTACCCTTGAAAAGGTAATAGCACTAGGGAAAACTCCTATCGGATGGGATGAAATCGCCAACGCCAATCTCGATGAACGAGGGATATCACAGTATTGGGCAAGCAGCGAAAATACCAGTCTGGCAGCAAGTAAAAAGGCTTCTGTAATTATTTCCCCAGCCGCCCATGCCTATCTAGACATGCAATACGATTCGCTTACGCCTCTTGGTCTTCATTGGGCAGGGTATTTACCGGTTAAAAAATCGTATGATTGGAATCCAGAAACTCTCGTAGAACAGCTCGATCCCGAACAGATTATTGGTATTGAGGCTCCGCTATGGTCAGAAACCTTAGAAAATCTACAAGACATCGAATACATGACGTTTCCTCGCCTACCCGGGCTAGCAGAAATTGCATGGAGCACCAAAGACCGAAGATCTTGGGAAGCTTATAAGCAAGTTCTAGAAAGACACCTCGAATGGTTCGAAAAAAAGGGAATAAACACGTATAAGTCTCTCGAATAATAGAGACTATTTATCGTAAATCACCAGTTGATCATTGTTCTGAGAAGCAATGTATCGATACCCACTATCCGCTTTTTTGATTCGGATGAGATCACGTGCGTTACCCGTCACATTAAAGTTTGAGTGCTTATTAACTACCCATTGGTCATCAACCAAATCTAGTTGAAGCCCGTTTAGGGCATCTAGAGGTCCAAAGAAAGGTTCGTTTCCAAAGTCATTCCCAACAACCAAGATAGAAGTTCTCTCTTGGCTCACTACTTTCTCAAATCCGTAAAGTGG
>DAIPYN010000025.1:0-11410 GCA_036782715.1 Flavobacteriaceae bacterium | reverse complement strand
TTCTTATTAGGAGCGAAGAGGATGGGTTCCTCAAAACCATTTCGATCAAAGTCTTTGACCAGAAGATTTAGCGGCTGATCGCTACCGATATGATAATTGTGATTTTGACCGATGTTTCCAAGAAACAAATCTTGGTCTCCATCATTATCGTAATCGATTAGGCGAAGTGACCTCCACCAGCCAAGCTTATTCTCAAACCCTTGAATCGGCCTTGTCACAAACGACTCACCGTTCTGATTGTGCATCCATTCAATGGGTCTAAAAGGACCACCAATAATTAAATCATCAAAACCGTCTGAGTCGAAGTCATATACCTCAGCGAATGCGAGTCCCAATTTTTGATTGCCATAATCTAACGTGCTATCATCCAGTTTTTTCCAACTATCTCCTTCCTGAACCAATAACATAGAGGGGTCTGGATGCGGGTATTCAAAGATTTTCACTTTACCACTAAGAAAAAGTTCAACCCTTTCGTCCCCATTCATATCAATGGGAGTAACATCACTCACCTGGGTATCTAAACGGTGGCTCTTAGAACGTTCAAAGCGATCCCCATTATTGATCAAGAAGTGTAGAACAGAATAATAACTACTAGTCTGATATTCGTTATGAGTCGAGATCAAAACAAGATCGACGAGACCGTCATTATTTAAATCGGCTAAATTTCCTGTTTCAAGAAGTAAGTCTTTAGAAATCAATTCGTTCAAACTATGTGTTTCAAAAGAACCGTCAGACTTTTGAATATTCCACTGAACGTCTTCTGTAGTTGAACCAAAAACGATCCAGTCGTCTAAGCCATCCTTATTGAAGTCTGCTTTTTTTAGTCTTGGTCCCTCTTCAGATATCTTAGCTCCTAACAGTCTTTGAACCTGAAAATCTCCTAGTTCAGGTTGTTTGTGGGTGTAAGTAGATGCTACCGATGTGAATGTATTTTCACTGCTTTTAGGGCTAAGTTGAGGGTCAGTAGGCCTTATTTGTTCAAGCGCATTTGAATAGTTAACTGACAAAGTGCTATTAGGAGTAACCTCATCGATTCTCTGATACTTTCCGTCAGGCCATAACACCTCAACCGCGTAGGTCTTCTGTTCTTTTCCTAAACCAAAAAAGAGGCGATCGTCAACGCTAGACATGTATCCTCTTGTATGATAATTGGTTTGTTGCTGAAACGATCCGTCTTGTGAACGAAGCACAACCTTGGCTCCAATTCCTGTTAAATTATTTGGCGGTCCGTCGAGATCAACGATTAACGATTGATTTTTCTTATCACTCTTATTTTCAAAAACAAACGCTTCATCGTGAATGTTATTTACCACGTAATCTAGGTCACCGTCATTGTCTAAGTCTACAAAGACAGAACCGTTCGAGAACGAAGGTAAACCCAATCCCCAGTCATCGCTTTTATTTTCGAATCGCTGACCTTCAATATTTTGATAGGCATAGTTTTTTTGTTTGATCACTGGCACCTTGGTAAGTAATACCTCAGAGCTTACAAAATTCTCAACCCCTTGTCTAAAATTGGTAAAGTCTTTATCGGTTACATCTCTTGGAAAGCCATTAGTGATGAAAAGATCTCGATAACCATCATTGTCTGCATCAAAGAAGAGCGGCGACCAGCTCCAATCGGTTTGGTATACATCGTAGAACATTCCTACCTCAGGAGAGGGTACACCGTCAGGAGTTCCTAAATGTAGCATGTTTCGAGAATGCTGAGATTCGTAATCCCATCGCTGATCGAGCAAGGTCTTTTGGTAATTACTAAGAGTAATCGTTGTTTTTTTGCGATAATTAGTCTCACCGAGCATATCTAAAAAGATAATATCATCATAGCCGTCGTTATTTATATCAGCAGCATCTACACCCATCGAGAACATGCTCTGATGCTTAAACACCTCGCGAGCTGCCGTTCTAAACGTTCCATCTTTTTGATTGATATAGACCAGGTCATTGGAGATGTAGTCATTCGCAATAACAATATCTGGCCAAGTATCATGATTAACATCACTAATTACTATACCTAAACCAAAACCTTCAACCAAAATTCCAGCCTCCTTGGTAACGTCTGTAAAGGTTCCATCTCCGTTATTCTTAAAAAGTGCATCATTACTAGGAGCGCTTCCGTCTACTACCTTATTGCGATAATTCATTGGTATTGACTCAGACTGCTCATTATTGATCACATAGAGATCTAAAAATCCGTCTTTGTTATAATCAAAGAACACGGCTCCCATACTATTACCGCTGTGTTCAAGACCAAAGGCCTGAGTTTGGTCTGAAAAAGAAATGTTCCCCTCAGCATCGAGACCTTCGTTGATCCATAGGATATTGCGACGATTATCCGTATTCATCGCGGTGCAGACATATAGGTCTAACCATCCGTCCCCATTAACATCTGCATAAGTAGCACCCGTAGCCCACTGCTCAGACATTCCAATTCCAGAAACCTCAGTTTGATCTTCAAATAAAAAACCTCCCCTATTAATGTAAAGAGCATTGCCTACCTGATTTCCAGTAAAAAATAGGTCTCTATAGCCGTCATTGGTAAAATCGGCACTGACCACGCCACCCCCGTTAAAGATGTACTCTTCAGTTAGAATATTGAATGAACCGTCTTCAGTAATAGTATTCGAAAACTGTATACCGCTCTGATCAGAGGAGACCCTTTCGAAAAGGTGATCTGAAAAGGAACAAGAGGAGAAAAATATAAGAGTAGCAAGGAGAATAATTCGCATTACTTCTATTGATTTAATTATCGGTTCGGACAATATAACACCATTAAATTCAATATCCGAAAAATATCAAATCTGTAAAATTGATATATTTTTTTTGTTAAAAAATTAACAGAAGACGCGAAAAATTATTATACTTAAAATCAAATTAACTAACTCTTAACCATGATGAACAAAATCAAATTACTTTTGATAGCTCTTTTTCTGGGTTCAACTAGCGCGCTATTGGCCCAGACGGTTACGGGAACTGTTAGCAGTGCTGACGGTCCTTTACCAGGAGCTACAGTGTTAATTAAGGGGACCGCAATCGGTACATCAACCGACTTCGACGGTAACTTTAGTATTGAGGCTTCAAGCGAGGATGTTCTGGTAATTTCTTTTATCGGATACACCACCAAAGAAGTATTAGTGGGCAACCAGGGCGAGATCAATGTGATGCTCGACTCTTCAAATGTCCTAGATGAGGTGATCGTAATCGGTTACGGTACGCAAACTAGAGGAGGGGTTACCGGATCGGTTGCCAGTGTTGACATGTCTGAGGCTGTCAAAACTCCGGTAGTTAACGCGGCTGAAACCTTACAAGGACGTGTTACCGGGGTAAACGTTGTAACTAACGCTAACCCAGGTCAAGCACCGAAGATTACTATCCGCGGTTTCGGTACAAGTAATAGTACCAACCCTCTTTACATTATTGATGGGGTACAAACCGATGATCCTTTAGTACTTAATAACATTAACCCTAACGACATCGAACAGATGAACGTTTTAAAGGATGGAGCTGCCGCAATCTATGGTGCTCGAGCTTCTAACGGGGTTGTTATCATCACTACTAAAGGAGGAGGTTATAACATGTCAAAACCTGCTATCTCTGTTGACCTTTACACAGGATATCAGCAATTATCAAATGCTCCTGAGATGCTAAATGCTCAGCAGCACGCCGATATGATTTGGCAGAGTTATATCAATGACGGTATTACACCTTCACACCCACAGTACGGTTCAGGAGCTTCTCCTGTAGTGCCATCAAGTATTGTTGGTTACCGTCGTGTAGTTTCTTATGACCCGATCACATTCTCTGAGCCAGGGGTGTTTACTGCAAATGTAAATCCAGGTGGAACTGATTGGATCGATGCTATTAGCCGTGATGCTCAAGTAACCAACGCTTCATTCTCAATTGCTAATGGTAATGCGACATCTAAGTACTACTTCGGATTAAACTTCTTAGACAGAGAAGGGGTATTAGACTATACCGGCTTCAAAAGAGGAAGTATCAAGTTTAACAGCGAAGCAAAATCAGGTAAGTTCACCGTAGGGCAACACATTAATGTTTCTTACACGAACACTATGCCAGGTAACGCTGAGGCTATTGAAGGTGCAATGCGTATTACACCACTTCTACCTGTAGTTGACAATGACGGAAACTACACTGGGGTAGCTGGACCAGGTTTGAGTAACACTCGTAACCCTGCTGCACAGCTTTATCGTACAAGAAATGACTACTTCAAGCGTTTCAATCTTATTGGAGACATCTATGCTCAAATGGAACTGGCTGACGGATTAACAGCAAAAACTACTTTTGCTGGAGGGTTCAACACTTTCGATGCTCGTCAGTTCACCTCTTTAGATCCTGAGCACGGTGAGCCTATTTCAACAAACACCTTAACCGAGCAGAACCAGACTTCTTATAACTGGAACTGGACAACCACACTTAACCTGAATAAAAACTTTGGATCACACTCATTAAATGCTATCGCTGGTATCGAGTGGGTGAAAGAGTCAGGTAAAGGTCACGGAGTATCTCGTCAAGGGTACCTATTCGAAGACCCAACATTCTATTTATTGAGTAATGGTTCGGGAACACCAAACGTAACTTATGCTTACGATGGATTCAGTTCTCTTTATTCTCTTTTCGGAACCGCGAACTACTCTTATGACAGCAAGTACTATGCTACTTTAACTGTACGTCGTGATGAGTCGTCACGTTTCATGGGAGATAACAAGAGTGATATTTTCCCATCAGCTAGTGTAGGTTGGGATTTAAGCAATGAAGATTTCTTCAATGCTGACGGTCTAATCAATAGAATGAAGATTAAAGCTTCTTGGGGTCAGTTAGGTAACCAAACCTTACCAGCAAACAACCCAACGATCAACATTTCAAGTCTTAGTGAAAGTTTAGCAAACTACTCGTTCAACGATAGCGCTATTTCACAAGGAGCATTTCTACAACAAGTAGGTAACCCTAATCTTCGTTGGGAAACTTCAGAAACTACCAACTTTGGAGTTGATCTAGGTCTATTAGACTATAAACTATCAATTTCTGCTGAATACTTTAATATCAAGACTAAAGACCTTATTACAAGAGATAACAGTCTAATCAGTACAACAGCTATCGATGCGGGTGCTCCACTAGTTAACCTTGGAGATATCGAAAATACTGGTATTGACTTTTCATTAGGATATGCTGATGAAACTGCTGCTGGTCTTACTTATAACTTAAGCGTTAACCTATCGCACTACCAGAATAACGTAGTACGTTTGATTGGAGATGCGCCAGTTGCAGGTAGAGGAGATCTTCGTAACGGAGCAGTAACTCGTACAGCTGTAGGTGATGAAATGTCTTATTACTTCGGTTTAAAACAAACAGGACTTGATAGCAATGGTCGTATGACTTTTGAAGATCTAAATGGTGATGGACAAATTACTGCTGACGACCGTCAGAAAATCGGTTCACCTCATCCAGACTTTACTTATGGTATCAACCTAAACTTAGGATATAAAGGTTTTGACATTGCAGCATTCTTCAACGGATCTCAAGGAAACGATGCTTACAACTACAACAAAGTATTTACTGACTTTGGTTACTTCTTCTTAGGTAACAGAAGTGCGAGAGTATTAGATGCTTGGACATCAAGCAACACAGATACTATGATACCTGCTTTATCTAGCTCGTATCCGCTTAATGAATCATCGGCGAACAGCTACTTTGTAGAGGATGCTTCATTCCTAAGACTGAAAAACCTTCAGATTGGATATACACTTCCTGACAGTGCTCTTCAAGCCATTGGTGCAGACAGTGTAAGGTTGTATGTACAGGGAACTAACCTGTTTACCCTAACAGACTATACAGGATTTGATCCTGAGGTTGTGGCTTACGACAACCTAAGTTTGGGTATTGACAGTAGAGTTTATCCATTTGCTAAGACCATCACTTTAGGTACAAATATTAAATTCTAAAAAAGATTAAAATGAAAACAAGAATTAGCTTTTTATTTGCGCTTCTACTTGTCATCGCATGTAGTAAAGACTTTACCGAGTCTCCTGCAGTCGGTGCACTAAGTGATGACGCTCTAAAGAATGCAACCGGTGTAGATCTTATGCTAACCGGTGCTTACTCGGCACTAAACGCTGTACGTAACGGAGGTTATGGAAACGGATGGGGTCGTGCTGCAGACGACTGGGTTGCTGACGTATTATCTGACGATGCTCACAAAGGGAGTACAGATGATGACCAAGGTGACCTTAAAGAAATCGAATTGTACAACTGGGATCCCGGAAACGGATACTGGGCTGCTCGTTGGGGAGTTCTATTTGCTGGAGCAAACCGTGCCAATGCTGTAATCGCCCTTATCAACTCTATAGAGGGTGGTGATTTCTCAGCACAACTTGCTGAGGCGCGTTTCCTTCGTGGACACTTTAACTTCCAGCTACAAAGAATGTGGGGTAATGTGCCTTACATTTCTGAGGAGAACTATGCAATGACCGAGTTCAACCAGCCTAATCCAGGTGCTATTTGGGACAAGATCGAGGCCGATTTTACCTATGCTAAGACTAACCTACCCGCTAGTCAAGCTGAGCCAGGAAGACCAACGAAATGGACTGCAACTGCATATCTAGGGAAAACACTGATTTATCAGTCAAAGTATGCAGCTGCACTTTCTGAATTTGAAGCGGTAATTAATAGTGGTGCTTATGCCCTACTACCTAATTACGTAGATAACTTCAAAGCAAAAGGTGAAAACGGTTCGGAGTCTGTATTTGCCATTCAGTTCACTACTGATAGTGGTCAATCATTTAATGCAAACCCTACAGGGTCACTAAACTTCCCTAACCCAGGGCCGTTCGGATCTTGTTGTGGATTCTATCAGCCAACCCAGGATTTAGCGAATGCTTTCCAGGTAGACGCTAACGGATTGCCTTTGCTAGACACGTACAACGATCAAGATATCGCGAATGATTATGGAGTTACTTCTGATGAAGCATTCACTCCACACGCTGGTACTCTTGACCCTCGTATTGATTATACCGTTGGTCGTAGAGGTATTGATTATAACAACTACGGTGTACACATCGGTAAAGATTGGATACGTGCTAACTTCAGTGATATTTCTGGTCCTTACCTACCTAAGAAAAATGTATATCACCAAGACGAGGCCTCTATTACCCAAGCAACTGGTGGATGGGGAGAGCAGCTTTCAGGGCTGAACTACCACATCATTCGCTATGCTGATGTGATCTTAATGGCAGCAGAAGCCGCCGTTGAAACAGGTCAATTAGACAAGGCACTAGACTATGTGAATCAGATTCGTTTAAGAGCTAAGAACTCAGACGTGGTTCTTGACGAGGATGGAAACCCAGCTGCTAACTATTCAGTAGAGCCTTATGCATCATTTGCATCTGCAGACTATGCTAGAAAGGCTGTTCGATTCGAGCGTCGACTTGAATTAGGAATGGAAGGTCAACGTTTATTCGACCTTCGTCGTTGGGGAACACAAGTTGCTACAATGAACGAATACTTCGATAATGAGGCACGTACCATCACTAATATTGCTGAGAAGAAAAATACGGTTCAAGACAAGCACACGCTTCTACCGATTCCACTTCAAGCAATCGACTTAAGTGCTGGAGCACTAACGCAAAACCCAGGATACTAGTTTGAGTAAAGTTTTAGCATCCTAACAAAGAGGCACTCTTTAATTAGAGTGCCTTTTTTTATTTTTACAATAAAAAGACTATGAGACCGATTTTCTTCTGGTGTTTACTGTTACTTACCACATTTTCGTTTGCACAAAAACGCATCAATGGTCAAGTACTTCACGCTTATACCAAAGAGCCTATCGAAGGAGCGCTAATAGAGCTTGAAGGAAAATCTGTAGTAAGAATTATAACCAATTCAGAAGGAAACTTCACTATTCCTGTTAGCACTCAAGGCGACAACTTTCAACTTCGAATTGGAGGAATAGGGTTCAACCAGACGATCTATAACTATAATCAGAACGACGCTTTAAATGACCTCATCTATTATTTAGAACCCAGAGAAATACGCTTAAAAGAGATTAACGTAGAAGGTTATCGCGATCCACAACAACTCATTGAAAGAATGCTCAATAGACGTAAAGAATACGAGGACAAAAGCTCTATTCAGGCACTAGGCTTCTTTCGAGAACGCATTCAAAAACGAGGAAAGAATTTATCCTTAGCTGAAGCGGTGATAAGTCTTGTAAAACGACCAAATACGAGTGATCTCAATGACCTAGTATTTTTGAATCAGCTCCGAAAAGCAAATAATTATCGATCTATCGATTCAGTGGCCGTGAAATTGCAGGGTGGCCCCTTTAATATTCTCTACACCGATTTAGCCAAATACCCAGAAATTGTATTTGACGAGAACAACCTAGAATTTTATAAATACACCTATTTAGGAACCCTTGATTATAATGAGCAAGAGGTGCTTCAAATAGCGTTCGAACCAAAGAGTAGTTCTAAAAGCCCGAACTTCTCTGGTATATTATTCATTAATAAATTCTCATATGATTTAGTTCGAGCAGATCTAGATCTAGACGTCTCAAACAGGGAGAGAGCCTCTAGGATCTTCGTTAAGAAGAAACCTGAAGGAATGGATATTTGGCCAACACAGATGCGTTATCAAATCGATTACGCTCCAAGGGGAGATCATTGGCTTCTCCAATATGGAAAAATTGACTTAGAGTTTCGGGTTAACTGGAAATCACGTCTGTTTAGAAGAACTTATCAGATAGAGGCCGAAATGGCCATTACCGATTGGTTAGAAGATCGCAATAAAGACCTCATTGAAGAGAAGGCCAGACTTAGACCCAACAAAGTGCTCATTGAATCTCTTGACGGTTTCTATGATCCACTTTTCTGGGAAAACTATACCATTATTGAGCCCGATTCAGAAATCGAAAAGGTTATCGCCAAAATAGAACGTCAACTAAGACGTCTAAAGTAGCGTGCTTGGGGTTAAGAGCGTTTTTCCTTTCGAGTCACCGATGGTGTAATTAAATCCGGGATGAATCGCGAATCCTCCGGTTTCACCATCTTTTCGAAGGGCGACAAATCCAGCTTGAAAATCCTTCACACGATTGCCACCTTTCTTAACGATTCGACGAACCGCTTCTTCACAAGCCTCTTGAGGATGCATGCCCTGACGCATGAGTTCGACGATTAAAAAGCTTCCGACACTTTTCAAGATCTCCTCTCCCATTCCTGTAGCTGTGGCTCCACCTACTTCGTTATCAATAAATAGCCCAGAACCAATAATTGGTGAATCGCCGACACGACCGCGCATCTTGTAAGCTAGGCCGCTGGTGGTACATCCACCTGAAATATTACCCCCATTATCAATCGCCAACATACCAATGGTGTCGTGATTTTCGATATTAATAATCGGCTTATACTGGGCGGTTTCTAACCACTTTTTCCAGGCCGCCTTAGAAGATTCTGTCAGTAAATTGGTCTTTTCAAAACCTTGTTCAAGGGCAAATTGTTGCGCACCTTCACCTGCCAGAATAACATGAGGTGAGTTTTCCATTACCTTTCGGGCTACCGAAATCGGGTGCTCAATCTCTTCTAGAAACACTACAGAACCAGCGTTACCTTGAGCATCCATGATACAGGCATCAAGGGTAACTCTTCCTTCTCGATCTGGGAGCCCTCCTTTACCGACAGAGCTATTTGAAAGATCTGATTCTTCAACCCTACATCCCGCCTCAATAGCATCTAAGGCGCTAGCCGATTGATTTAACTGTTCAAGCGCTGCGTCTACCGCGTTAGGCACATTCCAGGTAGCAATTACCTTAATGCCACTGCCCTGATACTGTCTTACCGTATTCATCTTTGATTTAGCAACCAAAAGACTTGCCGAGCCCATGGCAGATAGCGAAAAGAAGGTTCTGCGTTTCATATTTATTGATTTAGATCTAAAAGTTACTACATTGAGGCTAATAATAGCTATCTAATGATCGTTGAAATCTGTGTCGATTCTATCGATTCTGCCCTTATCGCCGAAAAATCAGGAGCCCATCGCATTGAACTTTGCTCGGCTTTAGCTCTCGGAGGTATTACTCCCTCCCGGGGCCTAATCGAAAAAGTAGTGCAAAAACTGTCTATTAGTATTCATGTCTTGATACGTCCGAGAGGAGGAGATTTTACCTATTCTGACAGTGAAATCGATCTGATGGTCGCAGATATTGAAATGGCCAAATCTTTGGGGGTCAACGGAATTGTCTCTGGGGTATTAAATAGCGATCATACCCTAGACATTAAAAATACCAGTCGATTAATAAATGCTGGCGCGGGTTTACCTTTTACCTTCCACAGAGCCTTTGACTGGATCCCAAATAAAGAGGAGGCTCTTGGCCAGCTAGATGATCTCGGGATACAAAGAATTCTCACATCGGGCGGATGCACCAAAGCCATCGATGCACTAGAGACTTTAACCTCCTGGAACAGAAACTACAACCCCACCATTTTACCAGGCGGAGGAATAAATTCATCCAATTACAAGACATTTCAAACCGAGGGATTCGGAGAAATTCACTTGTCTGCTACCAAAATCATCGACAAGGGTGAAATCAAACTTCCTATGAATGCCCCAAAATATCTCGTTGAAAACGGTTATATTTTATGTGACAGCAAAGAGGTTTCAATCATTTGCAAGGGAGGCTAACTCACTTATATTGAAACATTTCAATTATTTAGCTTAATTTTATTGCATAACTATACTCAAATCATATGAAAACAATCAAATCATTAATGACCCTTGTAGCGATTCTTGCGCTATCCTTTGGCGTACAAGCTCAAGATGCTGACAACCGCTTTTCTTTTAGCACTGGTTTTACTGGAGTTGATGCCTTCCCAACGAATGCAACAAACGACTATGCTGGAGCCTTATTTCAAGACTTCTTCAAAGCAGCAGATAACTGGAATGTTGCGCCATCGGTAACTTACATTCAGGGGACTTACTACCTAGAAAATGGATTCTCTGTTGCTCTTAGAGGTAGTGCTAGTTCAATTTCTAAATTGGGAACACAGTCTGTTAAGGAAAGTTATATTGGAGCTGACGCATCAGTTCGTTACAACTTCTTAAGCGACACTAAGTTTGATCCTTACGTACTAGCGGGTGCTGGTAAATACTGGATGGGAGATTTCTCTTCAGGAACCGTAAACCTTGGAGCTGGTTTAAATGTTTGGATTACTGATCACTTAGGTCTTACCTATGACAGTACATTCAAACACACTCCTGCTTCTTACGGAGTTTCTCACTTTCAACACGCATTTGGTATCGTAATCAGATAACCAAATCGGTACGATAAATCAAAACCCGCCATTGGCGGGTTTTTTTTTGCTTTTTTTTTTTTTGTCATTTGATAGACCTCTTTTTAAAA
>DAIPYN010000024.1:7444-25014 GCA_036782715.1 Flavobacteriaceae bacterium | reverse complement strand
AAGTAGAAGGTATACTACTGAAGGTTTGTGTCATTACCTGAGCGGTGAGCGAGCCAAAGGAAAATAGCGCCGATAACAGCAGCAACGATCGAGTTAGTAATTGTTTTTTCATAATCATGGCTTTGTAGAAGTGAAAATCCCCACAAAAACGAGTTTTCGTGGGGATGTAATCTTATTTTGCAATTACAAACGGGAGGGTTGAACCATCGTTAAAAACGAAGTGATACATCCCGGAAGGCAGGTATTCTAAGTCGAGTACTGAATTTGAATCCAAATATATCTCTTTCAATAAAGCACCATAGGTGTCATAGAGCATTACAGATTCGTTACTAAGCAGGTCAGCAGTCGCCTCGATAGAAATCATTCCGTTCGATGGATTTGGATAGAGCACAAAAGAATTAGCACGCTCTTCAATATTTAATGGGTTGATTTGAATTGCCTTCGTAAATGTATTTTTACAAAAGTTGTTTTTCGCAGTTGCCGTCAAATTAGCGGTTCCAGCATTTGTCCATTCAATTTTAATTAAAGACGAGTCTGCATTGGAGACGTATAGGGTTCCAAGCGCATCTAGTGTCCAACTGTAATTCAATGTAGAATCGACAGTTCCGATAAGGTACCCATTTTTATTCCCTACCATTGAGACTGAATCTCCCGTGAACAGCGGTTCTGCGGGTAGCGAAAATGCCGTTATACTAACTAGATCACTTTGGGTAACACAATTGGTTATAGAATCTGTGACAATCACAAAAATCAGTGCAGAACTAGTGACACTAATCTGATTACCCGACGCTTGATTTGACCAGTCATAAGTATAACCCGGAGCAACAGATATGAACGATGTATCGCCGGAACATATAGTATCTGCCGATACTGTAAGTGTAGCATCGGGATTTGCATTAACGATAATATTGACAGTATCTGTGATAGCTGAACAGCCGAGTATAGAGGTTAATGTTGCGTACATGGTGTTAGATTGCCACACACTCACTGAAGATGAGGTTTGCTGGTTATTCCAAAGTACCTGATAACTTGAATTTACGGAAAGAGATACGCTGTCTCCGTCGCAAAACTCTGTTGCTCCTGTTACAGTAATGGAGGTATCTATTGCAGCATCTTGATTTACCCAAACTGTATCCACAAGTCGTACTCCATGTGGATAATACCCATGAACCCCTAAAGCACCTGAATAGCCTACCGGTACAGTAAAATTGTATGAAGTATCTACCGAACTAGAGGTGAACCAGAATACGGAGTCCAAAACGTTCGACAACACGTACGAGATGGAATCGCCAAAACAAGCTGTTGCAGTATCTGCTTGTATGAGTTCCATAATGGGCGAATTAGAACAACTACTCAACATTACTGGACCGATAGTGTCAATGTTCGACTCCAGCACTGCATATCTGTTACCCATCGACTGGATAGGTAATGAACTACAAGAAACGCTGTCGTGCGGGTCACTCCAAGAATCGCCATTAATAAATTTATACGAAATAGTATCTCCTTTTACCAAAGGAATAGTAGTCATGTACAATCCATTACCAGCATTAGCTAATGACTTTGCAGAAGGATCCCAGCCATTAAAGTTTCCAGCAATATGTACCTTGTTCGTAACCAATTGACCTGATAGATTGACAACAAATGTTTTTTGCTCAACTTCAACAACTACTGTATCTGCACTAGTACAACCGTAGGAATTTATTCCCGACGCAATGTAGGCGGTGGTTTGACTGGGATAAACAGAAATATCCGCAGTAGAGTCACCGGTACTCCAAAATATTTGGGTTCCGAATGTTGGAATTCCAGTTGAGAGCAATACCTGAGTTTGGCCGCTATTAAAAGGCATTGACTGACTAATAGATGCAGTTGGAAGGGGGTAGATACTAATCCCTACAGTATCATAACAAACCGATGATACAGCTGTGCTTTGTACCCAAACATTCTGGTTAGACGTATACACTTTTTCATGAAGTGCAGTGGAATCACCAGAAGACCATAAATAATCGAGATTTGACAAAAAGCCTATATTCTGTACACTAAGCTTGGTGCTATCACCTAGACAATTGCCATTAATCCCAATAATCTGCGGGTTATTTACGAGTATAACAACTGAATCTGTATGAGAAACTCCCTGATTATTTATAACGCTTAGCTTTACCAAAGTATCGGAGTAAATGGTAAAAGAGCATACCGAATCTAAGGTTCCTGTAGACCACGAATAGGCGCTTAGACTAGTCATGTCGAACGTCTCTGCAGTTCGTAAATTGGCTTTTTCCGATGAACTCAACGTACGTGACCAAAACCCTATATCGTCAAGTGCAGCAAAAGCACCAGGTACAGGTATTGTATCGCTCAACAAACTCATTGGAGCACCTACCATGATGCCCAGCGGCTGAGGCGTATTTAATGCACCTAAGACCAGCTCCGAATCGACCTGGGAACCATTAATTTCCATACTAATAGTATTCTGAGCCTTTTGAATAATCACATGATTCCAGTTGGCATTTAGACTAGCTTCTAGCTGTTTAGTGGTGATTTGAAAACTTTGATTGACAAAGGCACCAACAAATCCAATTGTGCAAGAATCCGTTAAATAACAAGCAAAAGATCCTGCACCAGTGCTGTCTAATCGCCCGAAAAGAATCCCTGTAGTGCATGAATCTCGTTTCACCCAAAAAGACATGGTGAATTCTGAGCTGTCAGCCAATCCTTGATAGCTTGACATTAAAGCCGTTCTTGAACTTTGATTGTAAATTAAAGCTGAATTAGTAGAGTTAATGTAATAGGAACTGTTAGCTAAACCGTCTCTATTTTGCTGTAGCGCATAACCCAATCCGATTTGCTGCGGATTTTGTAGCGTATGGTGCTCTTGAATAGAATTTGAAAAGGGTAACCAAAAAACATTGCCTGAAGGAAAATCTTTAGGTACATCTACTAATGCTGAATCCTTAGGAATACTATCTATCGTAAGCTCTACCCTTTCCCCAAAGCAATAGTCGAATGGAGCTAGTATAGATTCCTGAAAAGTTGGAGTAACCAGTTGTGGTCCTATTGTTATATAACCTACAGTATCAACAATCGCAGGAAAATATGATTGTGCTAAAACCATGTAAGAACCGTAAGCTGTTGATGTGGAAGGAACTAAATAATTAGTATACGTTCCCACAGCTGAGTAGGCAGCAACTGTAGCCGTCGAACAAGGTAGCACCTGGGAGGCGCTCTGAATTCCTAATGGCGCCAATCCAAATTGAAAGAAGTTTCCAGTTGTAAATGCGCTATTTATAGTTAATTCGAATTCTATCGAATCCCCTGGGGCTGCATAGTTATTCGAAGTGACTATACTTACATTATAAGATTGGCCTTGCGCTATCGTACTTATAAAAAGTGCAATTACAAAAGCAGCTGAACGGAGTATTGGTTTGTTCATGTTCATTGAATTTGTTGAAAATTAATAAATTATAGCGTCTTATTCACCATAGTTTGCGCGCCAAGCATCAGGAAACACCTCTTTTGCCTCATAAATCCTGTATCCCGGAAAATCCTTGAGGTAAATTCTTACCCAGCCGTTCGCCTTATAATATCCAATCTCTGCCAAGTCATTGTAATAGTCATACAACATTGATTCTTCAAAGTAACCTTCTCTAAAGCAAGCAATTATGATTAATCGCATGTCCTTTTGGCTCATTTCAGCCGTAGCAATCTGATCGCCGTTTTCAAGCACCTCTTTTTGAGAATAATTTACAGCGTTTTTAGACTTTATAAGCAGGCTGACGCTCGCTGGAATGTCAAATTCTGATGGCTTAATGATTTTCTTTAAAGGGTTTACCAAGGATGAGTCATTTCGTTTGACTAATTCTGGCTCGTTTTTATAGATCCCGTAAACGGTATATTTCGTGTGAAAACCCTTTCTGACTACTTCGCCTTCAAAAGAGGCTATTTTAGTTTGTGGATTCTCTATTGAGCTTCTTGAGGTTAATCTGTACTTGAGGTCTTCAAAAATTGTATTCCCGAAACGATCGTACCCGTCAAAATTAAAAATGTCAAAATAAAACAGAGTTGACTCCTCTAATGTATCTAGAAATCGCTTGTCATCTAACTCCATAGGACTCAATGGAATTGTAATGAAATTAGTGCTTGACGAACAAGACGATAAAAGAGTGACCCATGCCAATATTAACGGGAGAAACAATGTATATTGAAACCTCGTATATTTACAAAAGGTAATCAAGCCAATAGGCTCAGGAATATGTGGTTTCGACATAACTCTATTTTACTCTTGTTTCTTGCCATTGTTTTAACGCAATGTAGTAACGGCTTAGTAGATCCTAATTCTATAGGACCGAACCGACATTCAAATATAGTTGTATTTCAGGATACCTTTTACTATCAAAATATCCTGGACTTAAACGACGCTCCAACCTCATCAATCTCAGATAGTGTCTACCTAATAAACCCAATTTCTGATACGGTTTTCAAAAGTCGAGAATTAACGAATCTAGTTGATTCAACATATCAAAACGACTCGTTACATCTTATACAGAAAGACACACTTTTTCTTGAAGTTGAAGGCGTATCTACCACAAAAACACTAAGCCAACTTAGTTTTATTGCAATCTACAGTTCGTCAGCGGACTTTGTTGCGTTCTCTAACGCAAACAATGATAGTTTGGATAGCTACGATGGCTTCGTAAATAAAAATGCCAATAACCCAAATATCTTCCCGGCCATACCTCTGTACAAAATAGATAGTGCAAGTATTTGTAAGTCGTTTCAGCTCAACGCTGCTGTGGTCAATACTATGGATATTGATATCAGCGGGACATTTTCGCTTATCACAAACGGAAAACCAATTTTATCCGTTTTCACTGTTGTTAACTCTGGCGACAGTATTAATCTGAATACTACGCTTTACGGAGATACCTTAGGTAAGAATGTCAAAATTCGTTTTGAGAATGTCAGTTGTGCAGGATTCACCTCCCCGAGATATATTCAAAATCAAAACACACTTAAGTTCTATCTTGATATAGATTCCATTCATGTATTCCATGGTAAAGTAAAACCCATAGATAAACGTTATCTATTAGGATCCGATTCTATTGCTATGCCATTTAAACATTCTACGGATTCTTTATTAGGCTATATCAACTCTGGAGAAGTATTGGCTAAATATAAGCTGTTTGGATATGATGGACCCTTTTACATTATTCGCGAATTACGAGACTCTTTGGGATATGTTTATACGGATAGCAGCATCATGGTGTCCAGCCCAACTGAATTCATTAGCAATATCGCACTTCACCAGGATAGTATTTTATTAGATAGAGAATTCATTAATGCAACCTATTATTTAAGACCCGTTAGTGGTTTTGCAACGAGGGTACGCCCACATTTTCGATTAGCCGGAAGATATAGCATCCCTACATTTTGGGACGTTACCTTTATTCGAGGAAAAGTCACTAGTAAAACGATTTTGACTACCACTGTCTCACCGGGTTTATTACCTAACAGAAGTCATTTATCAGATAGCTTGTCTCTTCAATCGGTTCAGCTCACGACCTCTTTAAATGGACCCGGATTCGGAGCTTATTTGGTGAATGACTCTCTTCAGTTCACAACAAATGGCGGATCAATTAGCTATAACGATACTTCAACCTGGAAACTCGGTGAAAACTCTTCCGATTTGTTCAATTTCACACAGCACGTCATTAATAGAGCTGTACCTCCGGATTCCGGAGAAATTATTGGCGCCGTACTCAACACGGCTGTAGGTAGTGTTACTATCGACATTGATACAATAATTGGCTTGAAATTGAAAGAAAACTACACCGTCAAGCAAGGCTTAGCTACACTAATTGGTTATGCGGAAGGTGTATTGAAATTTACAGCCAGAAATACATTTAACATAAATGCAGATGGCGCCTTAGATTCATTGATTCTAACCGCTGATAGTATTGGCATTCGCTTTCAACTATCTGGATCTAGTCTTATTGAAAGATCCACGGAAATGCTTATTCGCTTAGCTGATGACCAAGGAAACGAACTCTTTAAGGAGAAAACTAGTTTGATGTTAAATTCAGACCCCTGGCTATCCAAGACTTTGATTTTAGACTCTCAATACCTCATGGGCGAAAATCTCAACTTTTTATTAGTTGGGGACATTCGTGAATTAGAAGGTTCGTACTTAAGTGTTCAAGACTACTTTCGTCTTGCTGTAATCATTGACTTATATGATTAAAAGACTCTCACATATAGCCCTTTTCTCACTTATTTGCTTCAGCGTCTATTCTCAAAATATTCTTTTGAATAACTGGTCTATTCATGAAAACAAGGACACTAATTTTTTCTTGACTATCACTGCGATTGATCAATTTAGACATTCAAATATTGGGATTGGTCGATGGGCGAACGGATCACTTCAAAACATAAATAAACAGGTTTTAGCAGCCGATCTCAGAAATCGAGAATTACTAAGGATCAGTTATTCAAAACCCGATTTCGAACTAGGCTTTACAACTAGTCAATTAAGTCAGCATCATAAAATAATTGGTGGTGTTGAGTTTAATGGCCTTATGTCTGGACGCTACCCCGCTAACGATACATTAAACGTTCAATCACTTACATCGCTCCATAGAAGTACATTGACGCATAGTTTAGAATTCACAAAAAAGGGGGCTAAATCTATATTCCATTTGGCGATTAACGGTTCGCAAATCAATGCTTTGAGACATGTCAATACTCGCGGTCAATTTATTCGAAATGAATTTATTTACTCCGGGGCATACCAGACTTTAGATGCAACATACAATGGTCAACTAAACTATTTAGGTTCCCCGGAAGAAGTTTTAGGTTCTAATTTGAATTGGGGGGATTCAGTTCGAATTACCACTATTCTGCAACTGCCGCTTTTGCCCAGCTTAAATTTTCATTTAATTCACCGGCCAACTGAATTTACAGAGTTCCACCTGAGAATGGAGGGCTTAAGTTTTCAATCACAACTGCCCGTTAGATTTGCCACGGATAGCATAACATATAAGTTAAGCCCCGGAGAAATTCCTAACTATGAAACCTTCACTGAAGAATTACCTCTGGTATTGAACAACGATGATAACTACAGGAGATTTGATTCTAAAGTAGTCAATGACACCGCTATTTCATATCGCGCAATCCCGATTCGCGTTATGGGAGCCTATAAAGTACAGATTGAACCCTTAACGAGCGTCGCTTTTGGTTTCTCTTACACGAAGTATGATCCTTACTCTTTAGTAATGGTTAATACCTTGATCGAAAGGACCTATAACGATGAGTTAAGAGTTCAAGGAGGTTTGAGCGCATCTATTATTGGCACTAGCATTCAACCGAACCTCAGCCTAGGGATGAAGGCTAAATTAGCCAATAAACTTACATTCTTTGGGCACACTAATAGCTTATTAAGCTTTCCTTACATAAATTCAACATTAGTACCTTCTTGGAGTAATCGAATCCAACTAAACGCTACACTTCAATACCAATTGTTATGAAAAAAATCTTAAGTCTCGCTTTACTCTTCTTAAGTATTAGTGCGATGAGTCAAAACTATAAACTCGAAGAAAAATCAATTTTATCAGGAGAAAATAAGATTGGTACATTTGAGCTGGTCGCCGATACATTAAAAATTGTGCTTTTTGAAAAAGCCAATGTAGAATCGATGGTCCCTAATATGGTTATTGAGTTAGGCGTTGATCCCAAAGCTGTACATTATATTAGTGAATCTTCCTTTATGGGAAATGGGAGTATTCGTGAATTAGAGGTTTATATTCCTAGTCCTAAAAAGACACCCCCTTCAAAAGATCGTGTCCAATTCGGGTATAACCTCGGGCGCCATACAGATATGGTAAGTTTAAGATTGAAATATTATCGTTATTACGGGATTGACGCAACGCTAGGAACGTCTATCCATAGACTAGACAATCAAAAGAATTTCGCGTATCTAGGTCTTTCAAACGAATTTAATCAGTTTTATTCGCTCGGTTGGCGAGGCCACATTTCATTAGGACCTATTCTGATGGTCCCAGCCAATACGAATGAAATTACAGTTTCTGGTGCGGCTTGTTTAAGTCTTCAAAAATCATTTGGCGCAAACGCGTATTTTGGTCCCAAATGGATTATTGGTGGTTATAATGAACTATCACTAGGAGTGGTAATAGGTCTTTAATGATGAAGAATATATTAACTCTAGCAATTGGGTTTGTTTTTTCGACCTTGTCTTTCAGCCAGACCATACTGGTAGAAAAAGCAATTTATAATTCCACCAAACCTATTCATTTACACAGTATAAATGACGATTTGCGGGAAGTGTATTTCAGTACTCCTCAAACTAATTCATTGCTATTCTATAAAATAGCCGAAGACAAAGTTGTTGAAGATAAAACTATCACCGCTGCAAAATTCAAAGGATTCGTTAGATTGAATGAAGTATACAGCTTAATTCAATATCAAGATAAAATTGATGTTATTAGCGCGCTAAGACGATCGGATCGCTATACCCTCATTAATTCGTCAGAGGGGATCAACATCAATAGTATAGCATATGATGTGGAGTCTAAACTCTTCTACACATTATCTGGGGATAATATTTTAGAAATGGAATTGACCCAAGACGAAATCATAAGAGTCGATACTACGTTGAGAAAACTTAAGGTTGATGGTAAAGCACAACGCCTTTCCTCTTTTGGAGGCAAGCCATTTATTAGTGTTGAGCACGGTTTAGACCTCAGCGACATTTATATGGTAGACAGTGCCTCGAATTTGAAGCTGCGGTACCCTATTAACTACAATGCCCAGAACGTAGCTATTGAGTTTCTAAATGATGATACACTTTTCGTTTCTAGAAATCTGCGTCCAGGAGAATCAGAGCTTGTAATGATTTATGCGAGTAATATTTCAAGGCATCCAGATAGTCTTTATCTCGATAAAATTAACGACCGCGCTCAAGAGCAGATTGATTCTGTCAAAGCTGAAGCAATTGTAAATGCCTTGGAGTTCACAGATACTGTAACACGAGATGTTGGACAGGGAAGATTTTCTACTTTAATTAAAAGAACTAACGACGCGATTGTCGCAATGACTACGCTTAATTCAGCCCTTGGCGCTAACTCAAAATCCTTTATATCCTCGAAAGATAGTATCTACTTCGTATTAGGACCAAAACGTACGTCTGAAACCGACGCGAAAAAGGACAGTCTGTATTATGCGAAAATGGGCTTAATGACCTCCATCATCGATTTAGGTAAAGACAGTGTGGCGTTACCTGAAGATGTGGTGATACGTTTAAAATGTTTGGACAAACAAACCGGTGAAAAACCGCCGTTCAATGTGGACTTCTATGAATATGAAACGAATACCCTTGTTAAAAGCGCGAATTTATATGATGGTGAAATTTGTTATTTCTCTTATATCCCTACCTACAAATTAGGCTTAACTATTACCTCTGATGGATACTTGCCCCACTCTATTCGCTTTGATAACACTAAGAAAGTTATTCAGCAAAAGCAGATTGAAAAACTTGTTCTTCTACAACGATTTGAAGAAGGTGAACAGAAGGCTTTCACACTCAATAATATTCAATTTGATTTCGCAAAATGGGACCTAACGGAAGTTGCAAAGCGTGAATTAGATATAATTATAACATCAATCTCTAATGCAAAATCTGTCACAATTGCGGGGCATACCGACTGGATCGGGAGTGATTCGTTCAATTTAAATCTTAGTAGAAAAAGAGCCAATGAAACTCAAAAATATCTCATTGGCAAAGGTGTGGACAAAGCTAAATTACAAACCGTTGGTAAAGGTGAGAAAGAACCTGTAGCGTCTAATAAAACTGCAGCTGGCAGAGCTAAAAATAGAAGGGCCGAATTTCTAATTAAATAACCTAAAAAGCGAGAAGTCTATAAAGTATAGTGGCTTGAGCGCCACCTGAGGACCTAGCAACCACTGCATCTTTGTTTGAAATGATAACGAAGTTAAAATCGTCTACTTTGGTATTTATGGGAGATTTTAGGCGTGTAGGAATAGAACGCTTATCGAAATCATACATATACACATCATATCCAGAAGAAGCAGTAAGTGTTGAATAATAGATTCGACCATCATCATGAATAAAGGGGTAAACCTCATTATTGGGCGTGTTAATTTCTGGCACTAGTTCTACCTCTCCCCACTCATTAATACCGGTTTTTAAAACACGATAAACATCTAGTCCTCCTTCTCCGCCTGGCATATCAGATACAAAATATAAGTAGCCGGATTTGTCATCGTAAAAAGGTTGTGAATAGGAATATCCCAATTTCACAAAAGGGGGAACAGCGCATTGTGAAAATCCGTGCGAAAGATCAACATGCAATAAAGTCATTCTAGTTTCAGCTAAAAAATCATTAAAGGATTCGTCGTTAATTGCGGCAATCATAAACGAGTTACTGTCATCAACCGTGACGCCACTGACGTTGTATTTGAGCACATTTATCTCACAAAGATTTTTTGTGCTCACTCTTTTTGACTTCTCGGTTATTAAATCAACACTCCATAAATTAAATTTCTTCCCCAACTTCCCGGGTATACCGGCCTTGTCACTCACGTAAAACAACCTGCCATCACCTACATATGTAGCGCCCAACGAATTATTCAGTGACGAGGTCAACTTAGAAATCTGAAAACTTTGATTAAAAAAAGACGGTACCTCTGCCTCACGCTTATATTGAGCATTTGCGGACAAACTAATTACGCTAATGAATAGAACGCTTGTTAAGAGCTTCATCATAAAAAGAATACTGGCGTTTCGACTATTCTATTAGCAAACACATTTGCCTTTGTTAAGCCATAACGAATGGTTGCCATATGGCTTTGCTGCGAAAATAAACTTAGGTCGGATAATGGATATGAATACTGATATAAAAACGAGAATCCATTGTTACTGTTAATCTTATAAACCAACCCGACATTAGAACTACCAATCAAAATACCCGATGAAAGGTAATCTTGGAATCGTAACATCATGTGGACATTCATATCGACTGGTGTATTCTCGACGATATTCAGTAATCCACTGTAGAGAAAATCAAAACCGTAAATCGTTTTATATTCACTACCTCCATACAAGTGAATGACTCTGGCGCCATAATTATCATTAAGGAAAAATGATGTGCGGACAGCGTTTCGCATGGTCGCTCCAAAATAGCTTTGACTACCATAATATGCCCCACTTATATCAACGTTATGGTACCACTTTCTTATTACTCCATTAAGAATTACAAAGTCATTTTGATCGATATATTGCTCAGATGGTAAATCAACATCTAGTCTGTTCAACACATAGCGTACACCGGTAGAAAAATATTCATTTGGACTTATTCGGAGGTGGTATGATGTTACAATACCAACCGCAGTGTTAGAAATTGGGCCGACATCGTTACTCATTACACTAAGGTTATATCCAAACCGCCCCTTAGTCATAACATCATAACTTATATCAGAGGTCACAGGTGCACCGTCGATACCCACCCAACGCTGGTCGTGTCCTGCCGAGATAGTTCCGCTCAATCTTCCTGCATATGAAGGAGAAATAGCCACCGGATTGAATAAATAATTATGTAATGAAGGATGGCTTTGGCCCGTGACATCAAGCGTCAGGACCAAAAAGAGCAAGCTGTAAAAAAGAGTCTTTTTCATCGTTAACGAGCTAAGAAGATGTAACCGGTTTGTGTCCATTTGTTCGGCCTAATTTCTAGTACATAATAATATGTTCCTGAAGGCAGTGATCCGTTAGTAGACCACACCACTGTACCAGAAGTAGATCCATTAAAGTTAATGTTAGAATTCTCTACTTGGTACACTTTATTCCCCATTGAATTGAATACCGTAAACTTAAAGTTGTTGAAATACTGAAGACCAGGTATAAATAATGCGTCATTATCACCATCAGAGTTAGGCGTGACAACAGACGGTATATAGAATTCACACATGTCTGGATCAAGATAGTTCGGCCATCCATCACCATCACAATCATCTAATGGAATACCATCGCGGTTATAATCGTATTCTAAACTATCCGGCAACCCGTCATTATCACTATCTAAATCGTAGGCATTAGGTAAGCCATCTAAATCATAATCAGCATATGTTTCAATCGAATCCGTGATTAAATCACAATCAGAATCTATTGCAAATACGCTTGTTGAATCCCAAGCATAACATCCATTTGTATCGAGCACTTCAATGTAATAAAGGCCGGCAGATACTGAGCTATCCGCAAGAGTAGTGTCTCCAGATGTCCATAGTATATCGTAGGGAGTTGTTCCGCCTGCAACGAAGGCAGAAATGATTCCTGTAGTGTCCTCTGCACAATAAACGTTACTATCAGTGGCTGCAAGAACAACCAGTGGATCCGGTTGCGGCACGAAAAGTTTACGAGTAATTGCGGTATATGCCAGTGTATCTTTTGGCGTACATCCGTTGATGTCAGTAACCGTTATATAGACGCTGTCTGAAGGAACTGAGATAAATCCAATAGTGTCAAAAGTTGTGGATAGCGTATCAAAATTAAATAACGGATTTAGGCCTCCTGACGTTTGAACTAATATAGTACCTGTGGTATCACCAAAACAGAGCACAGGTGTTACTATTGCGGTATCTACAACAAACGTAGGGAGCGTTTCTACATAGTGGAAACGAGGTGCTTTGTAGTCGACAAAACAATCTTGATTTAATGTATCCCTTAAATAAACATAGGACGTGTCTCCTTGACTTAACGAATAATATGAATTTGCGAATGACCAATTAACTACCTGACTTGTATCTGGTACAGAGTCTGTTGAATAGAACAAGCCATTCCCTCCCGAAGCATAGATTTCCAGAATCGCATTTGAACTGTCCCAACAAGTTACAGGACTTGTATAGATGCTATCCAGTCGAATAGAATCAGGTTGATTTAATGTTACGCTACCATCTACAAAACAGCCTTTGTAATCTTCTACATGCACATTATAGGTACCTGCCCACAAAGAATCTGCAACATTCCAAGATAATGTATCAATAAAGTATCCATATTGACCTTGTACTGCAGAGGTCGAATCGAAGCTCCATTCATAAACGAATCCTTGGAGTGAGTCTCTAAAAGTCCATGGTTTTGTTGGGTCATAAGACGTATTAGGGTCAATATTACCGCCAATAATTACCACTTCAATAGAGGAAGAATCAAATACCTCGTTACACTGGAGGTCTGAGGTCACAAAATTAATGAACATTGGATTAGGCTCCTCAATCTCAATACTATCACGAAGATCTAAATACGTTTTTTGAGCTTTGTGGTAATAATACGATGGACAATTTTTATCATCCTCGATCGTCGGGAAATATTCCGCTGGCGCTACGTTTTCGAAAAGACTACCAGTTTGGAAATTCAAGGTATCTAGAGAATAACTGATATTATTCCCACCAGAAGCGTAGAATTCTACGAATGCATCTGTTGAGTCATAACACTGAACAGGTATATAGTACAAGCTGTCAAGTCGTAAACTATCCGGTTGATCAACATAGTAATATGGGTTGATCATATACTCATTTACACATCCCATAGGGTCCTGAAGAGTATTCTTCAAGTTTGATACCTTTAAGTGATACCAGCCCGTATCAAGTGATCCAAACATGTTTTGAGTACTCCAAGTTCCAATTTGACCGCCGTTTATAGAATAAACCAATTGTGGCGGAACATAGTTGATATCATCATTATCCGCAATGATACCGCCGTGAGCAAACATCCTGATAACTGCATCATCTGAATCAAAACAAGAATTAGGAGTAACGGCAATACTATCAAGTACAATTGGTCCCGGGGATCTCAATTCGTAAGATCGGATTTCATCGTAATACACAAAACAATTATTCTCATCCTTCAAAGTGACATAGTACGCGCCACTATCAAGGTTGTCATATTGCAAGTACCCAGCATTTGTAGATACTGAAGTAAAGGTCGCACCTGAATCTACACTCAAGTAAACATCATTTGTTGAAGACCAAGAGATGTCTATTCGGCCATCTTCAGCCCCCCAACAACTAATATCATTCACCACACCGGATGAAGTGACGGTTGTAGGCATTGTTTCTTCTAATCTGAAGCTTGATTTAGGACCTTCAAACAGCTCAACCACCATAGTGCCGTTAAACGTACTTCCTTGGAACGCTTGAACAGAAACTGTATCTCCTGGGGTGTTGGTAGAAATTCTCGCACGGTGATAAGATGCGATATCAATTTTATACAACCCTGGATCTATTCCCTCATCCGTTATGTTGTAATTAATAATAGCCTGGCCGCCATTTACAGCAAAAGGTAGATTACCGGTGAGTCCAGAAGTGGAGTTCACACTTAGAACGTCCTCTTTAGAGATCACCTTAAAGATTGTATCCGAGCCATTAATCTCACTCAGTTGTATAGCAATATATCGTGTAATTAGAACCTCGGAACTACCTGTAGCCAATTTTGCATATTGAACCTGGGTATTCTGTACGTTATTGTATGGAACAGTCAACGTTAACCATGAAGCGTCGTTTGTGATTTTCAAATTACCGTTGGGCCACCAGTTTAATGTATTCGTTCCACTGTAATTTGTAGAAGTCGCAACACCTTCTCCTAGCAACGGATCATAACCGTCTACGTTTTGTGATCCATTAACCGTTGTAATACCAACTACCGCCGATTTGGAATCTGTACTATCTGGTTGAGCAGTTCTTTGATAAACAGGACAGCCAATAGAATCAGTTACTTGAATATTATAAATACGGCGAACTTGATTACCATATGTGGAGTTCAAAGTATACGGGCTCAACCCTCCAAAGAAGTTTGATGTCTGCCAATTACCCCCGTTATTAATGGAGTACTTCAACTCATCTCTACCTGTTGCAAATATTTCTATAGTTGCATCATTTGTATCATGACAAGACGGTCTTGATGCGATTATTTCGTTGATTTTAATCGGTGCTGGTTCATCTATAATGAAGAATCTATTTTGCTGATACCTTACTGAGGTACAGCCTTTAACATCCTTTGCTACAATTTCGTAGGATCCTGCTCCCACATTTATGTTCGCTCCTGAAGAATAACTCGGGCTTGTGACTGAATCTCCCAAAATATAAGTCCATTGAACAGGATATGGACCGCTGCCTTTTACATTGATTTCAGCATCTGTAAAGCTGAAACAGCTCGCATCTTGTTTCGTGATTGAATCAATTTGCACTTGATAAACATTTGCGTTCAAGGCAACTTTAGGGCTGAAACAACCTGTGATTCTATTTTCATGACGCACAAAATAGGTTACCACCCCAGTATCACTAGTCGGTATAGCAGGAGCAGTATCTAATACTATATTATTTGAGGTAAACCATTGAACATCAAGATTGCTTAGATATTGAGCAGAATATGGTCCTTGGTCTACGATCAATGTATCTGGGCTGGTATCCTTACACACCCAATAGGATTTTGCAATCGGTGGTGTAGGTAAAGCACGTATAATGATAACTGCAGTATCCATTTCACTCACACAGCCTGTCAATGGATCATATTGCTGCACGTAACGATAGAATGTTCCTGTAGTATCTGTTAATGGTGCTGGTAAAACAGTTAAAGTATCAATAAGTCCTGTGCTTCTATGCCAGAGTAGTTTGTTACTCACCTCAAGAGATGTTGCAATCATTGCTGAGGCATCCTCATTTTGACAATAATAGGTGGTATCTGGAACACCCGGTTTTTTTGGTAACGCCTGAACACTTACTAATTGCTTCAAAGTGTAATCACAACCATAAGTATTGGTAATTCGCGCGATATATTCGGAAGTCGTATCTGGTCGATGCACAAATGAAGCCCCTGTTCCTTGAGCGAAATAGGTTATAGGATTTCCATTAGGTAAAGTAGTACGAACATCCCAAACGATTGAATTCAAACCTGTATTTGGCGTAATTCCTAAACTAATTTGATCCCCATCACAAATATTAAAATCAACATCAGATGAAGTTATTTGAGCTTCAGGCTTTGATATAAAGTTCACTTGGGCCGAAACAAAACTACTTAAGCAGCCTGTTCTACTATCTTCTTGACGCACTAGATAGTATGTTGTATCAGTGATAGTTGAACCACTCACCAAAGGTGTTTGACTGAATTCCGTAACGCTATCGGTATCATACCAATGCATTATTCCATAAGGCTGACCGAAACCATTGAATCCTAATGTATTAACTGCAGACAATGCTACTTGCATTCCGCTTTCTTCACAAAGATTTATAGGTTGAGTAGTAGGTTTAATTGGTAGAGAGAAAACAATTGTTGTATCGATCTCAAAATCACTAACACAGCCTGTAACTGGATTATATTGTTGAACAGAGCGATAAATACTATCAGCAATCAATGTAGACGGAGCCGGTAAATTAATTAACGTGTCAATAGAACCATTAGACCTGTGCCACAGTAGTTTGTTATTCAACTTTAGATTGCTCGAAACAGTTGCAGCTGCATCTTCAAACTGGCAATACTCATATATAGGAATAGTTGGACGCTCAGGTAAGGGTTGAACAGTGACAAGCTGTTCAAATGAATACGTACATCCATATATAGTGGTAACGTTCGCGATGTACCGCGATGTAGTATCAGGTGTATGTACGAATGTTGCACCCGTTCCCTGAGCAAAATAGGTTATAGGGGTGCCATCTGGTAATGTTGATTTCACGTCCCAAACAACGGAAGCAAAGTTATTTGTTGGAGTGATAGCCAATGTGATTTGATCATCAATACAAATATTAAAGTCTTCATCGCCTACCGAGACGATTTGCGCAATCGGTTTTTCTATGAAGTTCACTTGCGCCGAAACTAATCCACTCAAACAACCCGTTCTTACATCCTCTTGGCGAACTAAGAAATAAGTAGAGTCTGAAATAGTAGATCCACTAACCATCGGAACCTGTGCATATTCAGTCACACTATCTGTATCGTACCAATGCATAATACCATAAGGCTGACCAAAGCCATCGTAACCTAAGGTATTTACTGCCGTTACTGCAATTTGGGTTACGTTGTCCTCACATACAATAATGGGTTCGGTTGTTGGCTCTCTAGGCGCTGCAATTACTTCAACAACCGCAGTGTCCATGACGCTCTCACACCCAGTTATCGGGTTGTATTGCTGCGCGAAGAAGTAGAATGTTCCAGCAACGCCAGTAGGTGGAGCTGGTATAGAAAGTACTGTGTCAATGACACCATTAGGCTGATGCCATAGCAATACGTTGCCGCCTGAAAGACTATCCGCTGTGATTGGGAATGCATCTTCATATTGACAGTATTCATAGTCATTCAATGCTGGACGTACAGGAACCGGCTGAACGGTTACCATCTGACGGTAGCTGTATCCACAACCTTGATCCGTATAACCTTCCGCTACATAAACCGTAGACGAAATAGGTGTATGTGTAAAGGTTGCTCCTGTCCCTTGGTTGTATGCCGTAGGATAGCCTTGACGCTCTACATTCCAGCGAATAAAGTTGAACTTATTCGGTAAGGT
>DAIPYN010000024.1:3682-7344 GCA_036782715.1 Flavobacteriaceae bacterium | reverse complement strand
ACTGCTGATGATGGCGCTGGCAAGAACGAGACAGTGTCTATTGTTCCGTTGATTCTATGCCACAATAACGAGTTACCTGCTTGTAATGACAATGGCATAATTGGCGCGGCCGTATCCCCTTGACAATACGCTGTATCTAGCATGTTCGGGTTGCCCGGAGGATTTTGAACGGATAGGTATTTCTGATATATAGATGTACAACCCTCAAAATCGGTTGCCAATACCATTAGTGATATTGAATTAATTGGCGCAAGAGATGTGCTCAAGCCTTGGTGAATCAACGTAGTATCCACCCCATCAATCTCATACCATTCTATGCTTCCAAAGTTGTGAGTAGTTTCAAGAACTACAGTAATGCTGTCTCCTTTACAAATCTCAAACATGACTTGCGTAGGGTCTACACTTGTGATGTCTGCAACTGGCTTAGGAATGTAGTCCACAAAGAGTGGTTCCTTTGGACTCTTACATTGGGTGCTATTATCTTTCTGACTAACAAAATAAGTACGCGGTGCGGTTAAGCTTGTACCACTCGGGCTCGGTGCTAATGGGCGCACAGTTACTGTATCCGTATCGTACCAAATTAAAGAATTACCGACATCAGCAACAGCCAAATTACCTAAGGACGTATTGACTGGATCGTTATAACATAATGCGGTATCAGTTACATTCGGCGCAAAAGGTGCCGGGTTAATAACGGCCAAGGCAGTACCATAAGCGGTAGGACAGCCATACACTGGATCAGTTTCTGTATAATAGTAAGTTAGAGTATCTGCATCATCCGTTGATGGAGTTGGTGCGAAAGGAAGGTCTGCGCTTCTTGCAGGGCCTGTATACCACGTTAGTGCACCATTGCCCGATTGACTTGGCTGCAATGCATTGTGTATAGGGAATGACTCTTCGAATTGACAGTATTCTACAGTTACAGTTGCTGGGGTATCAACTGGTTGAATCACGGTTAGATAGAGTGATGGTGTAGTTTCTAAGACACACCCGTATCGTCCATTGGCTGTATCCTCTGCGAGACTAATGGTGTATAGTGTCGAGGAGTCTGGCGAAAGTGTAACTGAACGCCCTGTTCGCATAGTGCCGTCAGTACCATACCAGGTAATGGTATAACTAGAAGAATCGGCCACCTGATCGCCCCAATCTAAGGTTGCAACAGTGCTCAAGTTTGTATCGCCAATAGCACAAAGTACTCGATCGTGATCTGACGTCAAGATTTCATAGGAAGGGCGCGGTTTAGAGTACGTGAATACCGGTTCCTTTTTACTCTTACAACCGTAAGTATCGTCTACCGCTTGGACAAAAATCAGCGAAGTATCACCATCATTTTTCCAGCTCAAACGCGGTGTCTGAGTGAATGGAGAAAGCGTGTCCGATTTGAACCATTTCAAACTCGTATTAATGGCATTGTTATTCACAAATGTCAACGCGTTTCTGCCATTGGTATCGGAAGAACAAACTGGTACTGGTGTTGACAATACGTTTGGTTCTTGCGGAAGTGGTTTGTACTGGAATGAAATAGAGGTCCAATCTCCCTCACAACCACGCACATTATCACGTTGCTTCACATACCACGTTTGCGGTCCGTCTTCGTCAATATCTGGTACTGGCGCAGAATCAAGGCGAGTCAATGTGGCATCAGCCCAGATTACAGATAAACCAGTGGCAGTTGATGGGATGTAAAGTTGACCAACCGTATCTCCAAAACAAACGTCTGGTAAAACCGTCGCACTAGCAGGAATCAATGGGATTTCTGGCACTACATCAATCTCTATATTATTCGTGTATTTCGTCACCGATAATGATCTAACTGCACGGCGAACTACAATCTCATCTTGTAAGGCATAACTAGGATCGAAGAATAAGTTCTTGCCATTAGGTATAGTTGGCGTAGGATTAGAGCCTACGGTCATTTGAATTGGCGTCCAAACTACATTACCTGCGGCATTAACCGATTGAACTTGCCACTCATAGTAGTAATCATCATTACCGCCACTCGCAATACTATCCTCCAGAATAGGAGCAGGAATTGAATCGTAACAGATGATTTGATCTTGTGTAATAGATCCTGGAATCAAGTCTATTACATCTATCTCAATACCTCTCTTGCGGTAACATTTTCTAAATCCATCTGCATCGAGCGCATACACACGAGCTTCCACCTTGTGGTAGCCGCTATCCAACATTAATCCATATAGCGTGTCATTATTTACGCCTAATTGCGGGATTGAATCATTCACTACAAACCAATCGTATTCTTCACCATAATTCGTAACGAAGTTGGCGTTTGTTGGGTTTACCGCAAGATCTACTTTATGACCTGTAGGAATCTTCAAGTATTGCGTTAATGTATCTTGTGATGAGAATTCAGAAACATAGAAATCCGGATAAGGAATTACCTCTATTTCTATTTCGTTCGAGTAGGCTCTAGCCGTTCCGCTATTTGCGATACGGGTCATCGTAAAGGTGTTCTGGAATCCTACTCCTCCTGTTAGACTATCTACCAATTCTGGAGTAAAAATGAAATATGGAGTGTTTTGATAAATCGTAGCTGATGTATCATAGACATCTACGCTTTCAATTAACCAACTAAAGGTATACTGTCCAGTACCGCCCGTTGGATATTGGTCAGAATAGATAGGCAAAGGAATCTGTCCAGAACATATGCTCTGCTCACCTGAGATTGCGGAAACAACGCCGCCTGTGGCACCTCTAGCTGCGTTTGCAATTGGACCATTGCTCGAATTACTGTTAGGATTTGACTGTACAGTACCTCCATTAAACGAGCTGAATAAGATTTGAGCACTATAAGTCCCCACACATCCCGTTACAGTGTCTTGACCTCTCACGGTTACTATAGAATTAGTAACATTGGCTAATTGTGTAGAGTCAGGGCTAAATACCAATGGATTACCAGTCCCTATTAAACCAATCGTTGGGTTCTGAGGGTCGTAGTTTCCGTAGTAGTAGGTATATACATTGGCCCCATAACCGACTAATGTATCTAATCCTCCATAAGGCACAACATAAGTTGACGCCGTATAGCTTACACCACTTAACTCATTTATACCAATGGTTACTTTTGCCTTAGGACCCTCACAACCGTCTTTGTTTACTGCACTTACCCAGTAATCCTCTGTTGTCTGTAGAAGCTCGATATCTGGTTCCGCTTTAGGGATGGAATCAGCAAAGCTCGTGTACCAGTAGAGCGTATCTACATTCGAATATTGTGCGGCTGTAAGATCTAATCGGTCAGATAATACACCGTTCACGTTGCCCAAACAGAATGAAGTATCATTCGTTATCGGAGTAATAATAGGATCACTTCTATGAATGGTCATAGAGTACGACTGGCTCAAACATCCATCGTTATCCGTTAGTCTGAACTTGTAGTAAGACTGTAGAGGGTTGTTAACGGCATACGTATCATAAATGGTATCCATGATTTGACTGCCTTGCATGTCGTAAATCGCCAAGCTATACTTTGTCGCATCGTACGATACGTAATCTGAAATAGGACGCTGAGTCGTGTTAGGACAAACAGGGTCTTGACTCTTTATCGAAACAATACCTGTATTCTGCTTGAGGACAAGTTGAATCGAATCTAATTCAGATCTACACGTTGTAATCTCATTCACCTTGTACGCTTTTATCCACAT
>DAIPYN010000024.1:0-3582 GCA_036782715.1 Flavobacteriaceae bacterium | reverse complement strand
ATCGAAGTAAACAATAGACATTCCTTGATTATCCGCTTCAACTCTGTCTGTAAATCCAGAAAGGTCATCGCCCACACAGTAATCATCATACACCTTCGTCATCGGCGTATCTGGGTTC
The DNA here is from genome assembly GCA_036782715.1 of Flavobacteriaceae bacterium. Classification (GTDB taxonomy): domain Bacteria; phylum Bacteroidota; class Bacteroidia; order Flavobacteriales; family Flavobacteriaceae; genus UBA3478. Next base: position 3,464 of record DAIPYN010000024.1, on the reverse strand, counting down.
GGTATTAACGTAACACTAGCTGCAGTAAACTGGTCTGCGTAACAAATCTGTCCGCCGGTTAAGAATGATTGTAGTCTGAAGTAATAGGTCTCATAAGTCGTATCTGTAACAGGTAGGTAATTCGTATATGGACTATTGATAATGTTGTAATTAGAATCAAAAACCTTAACCTGATATTTAGATGAATCAAACGGGCTCGTGACCAATTGGCGCAAGTCAAATGCTTGGTTACCGCTGTTGTTACACAACACCATATCATTCGTTGTGAGTGTTGGAGGTGTTTTAACACCATTTAATATAAACGGACTAATGAATGACTTACATCCGTTTAATCTGCTTTCGAATAATACATATGCAGTATCTGATAGCTGATCAAAGTCTTGGTACATCTGATTCACCAATGCATTCGTATTGGTATCTATAGGATCGTTAGGATCAGAAGTTCTCAACCAGTGAGTAATCAAATTCGCAGAATTATTCGTCAAGAAGTTGTCCAGCGGCGTGGTTGCAGCATCCCCTTCACAAATCGTTGGATTTGTAATGAACGCAGGTGGAGATGGACGCGATAATGCCTGGATGATAATCAAATCAGACGCTTGGCTGGACAAGCACTGGTGCAGTATTCCTAAATCATCCGATTCTGTTACCAATGAGCGTACGTGGTAGCTTCCTGGTTGGTCAAAGTAAATTGGATCCATACCAACAGACGTGTCTACCGGCAAGAATGAGCCCGCAGCATCGCTGAATTTGTACCAAACGTATAGGTTTCCGGCAACTGGGAACTCTATCTCAAGTTGAACTGAATCTCCTGGACAAATCTGGAATCCATTTGCGGCATTTGATACGGCCGGCTTCTCAGCAATGACATTTTCAATAATAAACTTCAGCGTATCGCTGTAACAATCGCCCAACTTGGCAATAACACCGAACTCACCTGGATAGTCAAATACTTCTTGGCTCACACCAGTGGCCTTAATGGTATTGTTAGTGTCCAACCAGAAAATTGTGGTCGGGGCCAATGGCATTGGATTAATGTTCAAGGTCACCGAAGAAGAATCACATTTCTTCAATGTCATGCCATTGGTAATAGCGTCAGAGCCCTTGAAGACTAATGGAACATCTGGTTTAGAATTCACTTGGACTATGAGGGCCGATTCCGATTGAACAGAACAGTTATCATAATTCATAGTCACCACATAATGACCGGACTGGTTTACTGGAACAATTCCCTTATTTCCGATACCTGTTAATTGTCTACCAGTCAACGTATCTGTCCAAACATAGGTGACATTTCTTCCTGTAGTGGCTGGATTATTCTGAACGTAAAGGTTAGTAGGATTCGATCCTTCACAAAGAATTACTGGGTTGGGGCCACTAAATGTAGGAGGCGGCAAATAGTTGCTGCGCATAATAATCGTATCTGAGTACGAAGGATCACATTGCTTGCCTGGACGGTATGCTTTTATGCGGTAGTACCCAATTGGCAACGACTCAAACCAGTAATTTCCAACGGTCACAGATGGATTGTATGTAATGGTCTTGCCGCTCACATCCGACCAACTTGAAACACCAAGTTTTTGCAATTGGTACGTCACACCATTTTGCATGTTGTTATCCTCTAACTCAATAGAGAATTCACCATTTGAACAAATAGTGTCCACCGGTTGACGCAATGTAACACCATCCGTTACCAATCCCTCATACACTTGATAGGTAGGACGCGTATACTTATTGTAGGTGTATTCTACGATGTCCGAAGTATCACTGTAACATCCTGTCAAGAAATCTTGAACAACCACTCGGTAGTCCCCAGAATCTTGAACAAAATAATTCGTTGCGGAGTAGGTGTATGGATTATGACTGCCATTTTTAGCCCATGAGTAGCGAATATTTGTAGACGTAGTGTATGAATTAGTGATTGAAATGTAATCGTCTTCATCACACAAGTTCTCCGTTGGGCCTTTGTCTAAAGTTGGCTTCGCAGGACGCGCCATAAATGTGTAAGACACAGAATTAGTGCTGCTCACCAAACATCCTGATATCGCCACACGAACGTTGTAGGTCCCGTCTTCAGTCACAATGAACTTCGAGTCATCTGAATCCGTAGGCTCTAAAACAGTGTTAGGCTCATCAACTTTATACCATTCAATGCGCGCGTCTGATTGTAGGTTACCCGCCGACAATAAAATCTCTGTACCCTCACAAGCGCTTGTACCCGTTAGGTTCGTTACCTGAGTTAATGTTGGAACAAGAACACCTGTGGTATCTTCTACGATGAAATAGTTTGATGACCAACGATCATAATAACCGCTTTTAGAAGCAATTATAGTATAGATTCCATCTTCCTCTATAGTAAGAACTGGCGGTGTATTTTCATTTGCAACGAATGACTTGTTGGTCCCCGAAATAGTTGACCAGTAAGAATGATAACTACAACAATTTCCTCTTCTTGAAGCGAAATAGTCGTCATTTGAATTATACTTTCTTAAAGTGTACGTTGTTCCGTAAGAGGTATCATTGATAGTAATGTTCAAACCGCTATTAGGACAAATCCAAACAGTATCAGAATTGTTGCTCCATGCCACAGAACTTGGTAGAGTTCCCGTATGACTTGGAATAGACATTTCTGTGATTACATAAGGATCTGAAGGCAAGCTATAACAACCTGTTGTTTGGTTCAATTTTCTTACTGTGTAAGAGCCCCCTGCAGATTTACTAAATGACAATGACGTTGTCGTATTTGATTCACTGCTCCAAAGGAAAACTCCGCTTTGACTGCTAGTAATAGTAGTTGTAGCTGTACCGTTCGCATCAGAAATGGTGTCTTGATAATCTGATAATAAAGGCTTCGGATCTAATGCTACAATAGTAAACGGCGATGATGTGTTCTCAAATACACAGCTTTGGTCAGACTTAGAAGTCGCTCTAATCACAAAGCGATCGCCCGTTTCAACTTGGTCTGTCGCTAAAGATTTTCCTTGTGTAACTACAGGGGTTTGTCCGAGTTTAAACCATTCAAAGTCGAATGCATTGTTGGCAGAATTGTTAGGCACCGACAACGCAGTATTCGATTCATCACACAATTGGTATGAACCAGTTATCGTTAAATCTGGCTGCTGAGAAGATATTAATGCAACAACATTACTTAATGCCGATTCACAATCTGTAGAGCTGGCTTGTACTTGGTATTCACCAGGAGTGTTTACGCTAAATTCAATTGAGTTATTCGTTGTAGATGAATAAGTGACGAACTGATTTGTAGATACCGGAACTCCGTTGTCCTTTTTGAACAACTCAAACACCATTCCATCGGTCAAACCAGGATAGTTTACGTAAAGCGTTTTCGAAGCACTTCCCGCAGAACATATGGTTGTACTCGACGTACCTGTTCCTGTAGTGAGTATAGGCTGTGCAATTCCAAGATCAGCAGCAGTAATTGGGTTTGATTCTTGACTCAAACAACC
>DAIPYN010000023.1:13892-27036 GCA_036782715.1 Flavobacteriaceae bacterium | reverse complement strand
GATCGATTGTCTGCCTTTAAATAGTGATCGATTTGCGTCTTTTTTCCTACAAAGAAAATAAGTATAGCCAACCAAAAGTTAGCGACAAGAACGTCTACTAAAACCATCGAGCCATAGAGGTTCTTGTTATAACTAAAAACCTCTAACATGGCCGCTTGATTGGCGCCTCCACCTATCCAACTACCAGCGATAGTTGCAAGGCCTCTCCAAATCGCATCGTTTCCTTCGAGTTGCAATAGTTCTGGCCAGATTGATCCCGTAATAAGTAGTGCTAGGGGGCCACCAATAATAATACCTAAGGTCCCCGTAAAAAACATAATGAGCGCTTTAGGACCTAATCGTAAAACCGCTTTGAGATCAACGCTTAAGGTCATTAGGACTAATGCAGCGGGTAATAGATATCTAGAGGCTACAAAATAAAGCTTCGATTCTGAGGGATCGACGACCTTTAAGTAAACCAATATTGCCGGAAGCAAATAACAAAGCAGAACTGCGGGAACTAAATTGTAGAAAGACTGAAGTCTTTTATGTTTTTGGGTGTAGAAAACTCCGGCTAAAATGAATGCTAATAGACCGAATATGATGGTATCGTTGGTGATCGAATCCATTAAATATTTAGCCAATAGGTGAGTTTAAGATTGATTGAGCGACTTCGAGGTCCCCATTGGTTGACGAAATAGTTGTCGTTGTAAACCAGAAACAAATCAGATAGAGGAGCGAATCTCCATTGCAATCTTGAATTGATTCCTAAGTTATCTCTTTGATTACTGTATTGAATAAGAGTCGACCAGAAAAGTGATCTATTAAACGTATAATCAATGCGAGGACTGATAAGGACTATAGTGGCATTGCCGAAGTCTTCAGGCAGATCGATACGGTCAATATTGGAGTTAAGACCCACATTTAATTTGGGTTGAACTCTGAAACTTAATCTCGTTTCGAACGAAGATTTTGTTCCGTTAAAGAATTCTCCAATATCGGTTTGAATGTTATAGGAAAATAATTTTCTTCGATCTGATTGAAATTGAAAGCGAATACTTGTGTAATCATATTCGCTGTTAGCCGGCAATGGCGTGGCATCGTCTTGCCGGGTGGGACTAAATTCGTCGGTTAAAAAAGTGTATCGGTTATTCACAGAAAGCTCGATTCGCCCTTGGTTATTTAGTCTGCCTTCATATCCGAAGTTTCGTAGATAATCAGTTTGAGTATAATCTAGGCTAGATAGATGAGTATAAGTTTGAAAGGTGTCAAAACTGTGACTATTAAAGATTCCTTTCTTAGGCCAGATACGATAACCAATTTTCCCGCCCCATTTTAGAATTCCTTTTCTAGGAATAAAACCTAGGTCTGAAACAAATTCTTCATCGATGTAAATAGCATCGAGAAATCCGCTCCAAGTTCGTGTATTGTATTGAAGGTTCGTACCTACCGACAAGTTGCCATCTGTATCTCCTGGGGAGAGTGATTTATGGGTATAAAACTTTCCGACATAGGTATTGTCTGCTGAAGCAAGGTTGTAATCTACACCAATTACACGATTGTATTTTTCGTAATCTGTATTTTCTGATTCTGAAGATTCTCGATTAATAATGAAGGCAGAAATATTTGATCGACTAAACACTTTTTGTTGCAGAGCAATCATTGAATTATTGTTCGATGGTATACCATTGTCTAGATCACTCTCGGTTTGAATAGATAGAACCCCAACTCTGAGTTTGTCATTTAATTTGCCGGTCAATCGCATTCCCGCTGTTATTCCGTTTTCAATGGTATTACCCTCATTGTCTTTCGCGATTCCGATACGGCGAGAGAAGAATGGGTTCGCATCTCTACCTCCACCAAAGGCTCCGAACAGGTCATTATTATCTATAAAGAATTGACGGCGTTCTGGGAGTGATACTTCAAAACGTGTCAAATTTGTAATAAAATTGTCTACCTCTACCTGGGAGAAGTCTGGGTTAAAGGTTAGGTCAAGGTTCATCCCTTTACCTACTGGGATCTTCACATCTCCACCGATACTTGAAAAACTTGATTTTGGAGTAGCATTTTCGAAGTCTTTAGAGGAGCCAGCGGTTAGAAAAGGTATCAAAGCCACTGAAGTTTTTGAATCTGAAAGTGGTTGTTCAAATTCAAGCTCTCCTGTAAAAGCGAGACTTCCTAAGATTTGGTTTTGGGGTATAGGTACCCAAGCACTCGTTTCATTCGTCTGCATATCGAATCGATGCACTCTGAACCCCCATTTAGTGGCATTGTTTTCGAACTTTAATGAGTTAAAAGGAATCGCCATTTCTAAACTGTAATATCCATCACCGATATAGGCTTCTCCTTGCCATTTGGCGTCCCATGAGAATTGATAATCATTTCTTGTAGCCCCCCCGTTGGTGATCAAACCTTCGCGCTGAACTCCTAGTGGTGTCATGCCAAAAATAAAGGCGTTGTTGCCATCATTGAAGGTATCAAACATTACCGCGATATTGTCAATGCCACTACCTCTATAGTCTCTCCTCAGCGAGTTAACTACGAATTGGTCTGAGGATGTTTGCATGGTTAAACCAATATAGATAGCATCTTTGTCATAAAGAATGCGAATATTACTATCGTTGGTTGCCGGAAGGGTGTCAGTCGGGAAGTATTGAGTAAATTCTCCTGATGGTTCTTGACTCAGCCATACCGATTCATCAAGTTTACCATCAACAAGAATTTCTTGATTAATTAGCTTAGCAGGTATACTTCTTTTCTGACTGTATCCACTATAAGAAACCACTAGCAAAGCTAGAATCAATAAAAATCTTCTTCTCATAACCCCTAAAAATAAATGAATCTAATCTAGGATTATGTTAAATCTTCTTTTTTTGAAGATTATGCGGTTACTTTTGTTTCAAATCTGATGGATATGAAACTACTTTTTTTCTTGTTAAGTTTGGTAACGTTTAATAATGCTCCTGAACCTTATAGCGAATACCTTTCTGAGAAAACAACTGTTTGGGGTCAGACCGGACACCGCGTTATTGGGCTCATCGCAGAAGGTCACTTGACCCGTAAAGCCAGTCGTAAAATTGAAAAATTGCTAGAAGGAAAAAGCCTTGCATTTGTTTCAACTTATGCCGATGAAATAAAATCTGACCGCGCTTATTCTAAATATGGCCCTTGGCATTATGTGAATTATGCACTGGGTACTAACTATGATGTTTCAAATCGAGACGATGCTGGTGATATTATTTTTGGTATTGAGCAGTGTGTTAAGGTACTTTCAGATGTTAATTCGAGTGTTGAAGAGCAGCAATTTCATTTAGCTCTTTTAGTCCATTTAATTGGAGATATGCATATGCCACTTCACGCCGGACGAGAAGAGGATCGTGGAGGTAATGACATTAAACTCTCATGGTTTTCAAAACCTACCAATTTGCATCGTTTGTGGGATTCTGATTTGATAGAGTCTGTAAACCTTTCTTATACCGAACTGGCCGCTGAACTAAACAGTCAGCTTTCTAGTAAGCAACTTATCCGATATAATTCGGGAACCTACTTAGACTGGATTGAAGACTCTCATGCGGCAGCTGCAAGTATTTATGACTCGGCCAAAGAAGGAGATCGATTGGCCTACAGGTACAGTTATGAATACAACGATCTACTTTTTGCTCAGCTTCAGAAGGGCGGAGTGCGACTAGCTCGATTACTCAATCAATTATTTGACTAGCGGTTCTATCTTCTCTTGGAGACCTTATTTCCAGAGATGTGCCTCTGACGGGAACATTTAAAACGTCCTTTGACGTTGTCTCTTAATTTCAAATGTTTCGTTGCTCGGCCTTGAACGCGAGCACGCCACATCCTGAAACTAGAGGGTTTCATCTCTCTACGCATGAGATTGATGGTCTCTTGCTCTGATATTCCAAATTGAAAAGTGATGGCATCGAATGGTGTACGATCTTCCCAGGCCATTTCGATGATTCGATCGATTTCTCTCTCAGTAAATTCTTTTTTCATAGCTCCTCAAAGATATATCTAAAAGTGAGATTGATGCGAGGTTCGTGAATACGTTTTGACTTTGCTATTTGATGTTTAAAGTCTTCTTGGGTGCGACCGCTCATTAGAAGGAGACTGCCATGGGTGAGTTCGATACGTTTTTTCAATAGCGAATTTTTTTTGTGTTTTAAGTCGAAGTTACGTGTCACCCCGAGGCTGATTGACGCAATAATTGGCTGGCCGCCCAACTCTTTCTCATCGTCTGAATGCCAACCGTTACTATCATTGCCATCTCTGTAAAGATTCGCTAAGCAGCTATTGAACTTCGTGGAGGTAGTCTCTTCAATGCGATTCTTTAATGATAGAAGACTTTCTGAAAATTCAACCGCAGGCAGCGTTAGCCCCGAATAGGTGTAGTTGACCTTTTCGTTAGCAGCTAGAAAGCAAAGTCTAGGTTGATCGTAAACCTTACCAAATACTTTCACTTTGTCCTGTCTCCATAGATTAACTTTCAGTAATTCTGCATATAATTCATCTGCCTCAATAGTCGATAAAAAATTAGGCCAGAAGTAGAGTTTAGCACTGTCAATACTGAGGTCAATCATTAAGAATCAATAATAGTTTTCATTTGGTTTCTATAACGAAGCGGTGATACCCCTGTGAATTTCTTAAAGGTTCTACTAAAATGAGAGAAGTTTTGAAATCCACATTCAAAGGCGATGTCGGTAATGGGCAAGTTATTTTCAGCTAATAGTTTAGAGGCATGAACTAATCGATATTCGTTAACGAATTGAGTAAAGGTTTTACTGGTCGTTTTTTTGAAGTATCGGCAGAATGAAGGTTCAGTCATCCCCGCTAGATCAGATATTTCATCTAGCGAAATGCTCTCTTGGTAGTGGTTTTTGATGTAGTTGAAAACTCGGTTGATTCGATCGTTATCGGCTACTTCGGTAGAAATGCTGAATCCTTCTGCATTTAAAATGGTGAACTCCTTAGAGATACTTAGATCATGTAAAATGTCTAGTAGCTTTAATAGACGTTTAAAATCGGGGAGGTGAAGCATAGCTTCCATTGCTTCGCCGACCTTTTCTTTGGTTATTCCGTGAAATGCAAGCCCTTGCTTTGAAAGTTCGAATAAGTCGTTAATGGCAATCATTTCTGGGATGTCGAAGAAGTTTGGTCCCAAGAAATCCTCTTTGAATTGAACTAAGGTTTCTTTTTTATTACCGGTAAAACGATCGGTAAATCCGCAATGAGGTAGATTCTTGCCGATTAATATTAAGTCTCCTTCATTAAAATAGGACATGTGAGAACCTATTTGTCGTTTACCTGCTCCTCCATTAATGTATACAAGTTCTATTTCTGGATGATAATGCCAACTCTTGTAATGATTAATGTTTTGCTCGTCAAAGCTTTGCAATGCAAAAGAGTTTCCGAACACAGGGGTAATTACTTCAAATGCAATAGGTTGTTTACTCATCATTATTCCTTTTGACTTTTCAAAAATACGACTGAATTGTCTTGATATTCACAATAAAACTTCATTTTTCTTCTTTTAGAGTTAAAATTGTACATAAAGTAGATAATGCATGTGTATTTATCAGGCTCTTTGTGATTCTATATTTGCAGTATCAATTATCAATCAAGAATCATCAATTAAAAAACGAATAGAAATGAAAAAAGTTATTTTAACCCTAGCCCTAGTATTCACTGCATTATCAGCAGTTGCTAATCCTGCATCATTAGTTACCACCACTTCTTTTGGTATCGAATCTGAAGTTCTTTCTCTGGACCCAGTTTTCAAAAGAAAAGGTGAGAAGTTATTAGTAAGCTTCTTAAATGCTGATCAAGTAATGGTAGAGATCAGAGTACTTGATAGCCAAAACAGTGTAGTTTACAAAGAGCGTATCGCTGGAGACTTAATCGTTGAGAAAGCATTTGACTTCTCTAAAGCTTTCAACGATTCATACAAAATTGTGGTTGCCTACAATCAAAATGCTTTCGAGCAAATTGTAAAAGTGCAATAGTTTAGTTAATTGTTAAGGTTAAAAAAGGCCCTTCGAAAGAAGGGCCTTTTTTGTTTTCAGTCTCTACTGAAACTATTTAATCAGATCGACACTTCTCTTAATAAAAGCGCTGAGGTCTGCCCCTTTCAAAACTCCCTTCGATAGTTTAGCTAGGTCGAGCGCTTGGCGAATTAGTTTTTCTCGCTTTTTATCAGTTTTAGTTTCGAGAATTTCACTAGCTAAAGGGTGGTTGGTATTGATTACTAGGTTATACATATCAGGCATGTTTTGACCCATAAAGCCACCGCCTCCTGTTTTTTGCATATCCTTCATTCTTCTCATGAATTCTGGTTCAGTCAGCATAAAAGGCAGTGCGTCGCTACTAAGTGCTTCGGTTTGAATGATATATCCAGTATCCTTTACAATGTCTTCTACCTTTTCTTTTAAAGTAGTGATTTGAGTCTCATCTAATTTTGAGATCGATTCCTCTTCTTTCTTGATTAAATTCTCAACAGCATCTGAGTCAACTCGGGCGAATGAAATATTCTCCTTAGAGGTTTCTAATTTCTGAAGTAAATGAGGAACGATTGGGCTGTCTAATAATAAAACAGTGTAACCTTTCTCTTTTGCAGCTTCAATGTAAGCATGTTGTTCTTCTAGATTTGATGCGTAAAGAAGTACAAGTTTACCGTCCTTATCGGTATGAGCATCTTTAATTTTGGCTTCTAACTCTTCATAGGTGAAGTACTCGTTGTTAACCGAAGGGTATAAAGCAAACTTTTCTGCCTTTTCAAAGAATTTCTCTTCAGACAGCATTCCATATTCAATGACTACTTTAATATCGTTCCACTTCTCCTCGAATGACTTACGGTCATCTTTGAACAGAGAAGTGAGTTTGTCGGCAACCTTACGAGTGATGTATGAGCTTATTTTCTTAACGGCACCATCTGCTTGAAGGTAAGATCTAGACACGTTCAGCGGGATATCCGGAGAATCGATAACTCCTCTAAGCATGGTTAAAAACTCAGGTACAATGCCTTCTACATTATCGGTGACAAAAACTTGGTTTTGATACAGTTGTATTCGATCCTTTTGAATATTTAGGTCATTAGATAGCTTTGGAAAATAAAGAATACCAGTTAGGTTAAATGGATAGTCAACATTCAAGTGAATATTGAACAAGGGCTCCTCAAACTGCATCGGGTAGAGCTCGCGGTAGAAATTCTTGTAATCTTCATCATTGAGATCACTTGGCGATTTTGTCCATGCAGGATTCGGATTATTTACAATATCATCGACCTCCTTAGTGGGTGCTGGATCCTCTTCTTTCGCCCCCTCAGGTTTAGGAAGGGTCTCAGTTCTTGTACCCATTTTAATAGGAATAGGCATGAACTTATTGTATTTCTCTAATAAACCTCTGATTTTTCCTTTTTCTAAATAATCCTTAGAATCTTCAGAAATATGGAGAATGATCTCAGTACCTCTAACGGTTTTGTCTGAGGGTTCAAGAACAAATTCTGGTGATCCATCACAGCTCCAATGAACGGCCGGGGCATCGGTATGGCTCTTGGTAATAATTTCTACTTTATGGGCTACCATAAATGCGGAATAGAATCCAAGACCAAAGTGGCCTATAATACCACTATCCTTAGCGCTATCCTTGTATTTATCTAGAAATTCTTCTGCGCCAGAAAAGGCTACTTCGTTAATGTATTTTCTAACTTCTTCCTCATTCATACCAATACCCTGGTCGATGATATGAAGAGTACTTTCTTCTTCATTGATTTTAATCTCGATCTTTGGGTTTCCATACTCAGCGGTAGATTCCCCAATGTTGCATAAATGCTTAAGTTTCAAGGTCGCATCCGTTGCATTAGAAACGAGCTCTCGTAAAAATATTTCTTGATCGCTGTAAAGAAACTTTTTGATCAGTGGAAATATATTGTCCACAGAAACGTTGATTTTACCTTTTTCCATAAGTTTTATTCAAATGATTAATTGCACAATAAATTTCAAAAAGAGTACCAAGCCATACTTCAATGACAAACTGACAGATTTACTTATTTTAAAAATTATGTTTAATTATTTTTGGATTTTAATAAACAAAATGTATATTTGAAGTGTTGTGGAATTTTTGCTATGAAAAAGAAACACAACAGTTTGTTTATTTATTGGTTAGGTTGTTGAAAACGCGTTATCATTTCTACAGATAGCGCGTTTTCTTTTTCTCTGACTTTTATCTATTTCATTTTTTGTTCAGGGTTAATTAAATTTGTCTAAACACATTTGCTATGGCTGCCAAATCTAAAGAGATTTCAAAACAAGAAATCGTTTCGCATTACATGAATACTTGCCTGGAACATGAAGTAGTTCCTAAGTCAGTCTTCAAATTTTGTTCTCAATTGGGAATTGAGGATTCCCAATTCTATAAGCATTTTGGTTCTTTAGAGATCCTTGCCAAAGAGGTTTGGCTGGCTTTCCATGAAAATACCATGAAGGCTCTCGAAGGAGATCAGCAGTATGAGGGCTATGATAGACGATCAAAATTATTAGCTTATTACTTCTCGTTTTTTGAACTAATTACGCTCAATAGGAGTTATGTACTGTTTAGTTTAAAAAAAGAGCAAGGGATCAAGAGCTTACAATCCCTTTCTGAACTTTCTAAACTTAGAACTTCGTTTTTAAAGTTTGCTACAACCCTTATCGAGGAAGGGAATGAGGAGAAAAAGTTTTCATTCACCAAGCATAACACCCAAATTTTCTCAGAGGCCGCATGGGCTCAGTTTTTATTTATCTTAAAATTCAATTTAGAGGATGATTCACCGAGCTTTGAAAAAACCGATGTAGCTATTGAGAAATCGATCAATACGGTATTTGACGTTTTTGATCACACTCCTTTAGAAAACGTTATCGATTTAGGTAAATTCTTGGCTAAGGAGCTGTTTGCTAAATGAAGACCTTAGATTCAATCCCTACATCCAAACTCGAGCGGGCGAGTAAATTGGTCAAAACTGGAGTTAAGATTGGTGGCAATTACCTCAAATATTACGGAGAATCACTAGTAGGCTCAGAAGAGGCAAAAGATCGTTTAAATGAGAATAATGCTTCGGACATCTACGATGGTTTAAAAACGCTTAAGGGAAGTGCTCTAAAAGTAGCTCAGATGCTAAGCATGGAGCGAAACATATTACCTCGGGCGTATGTAGAGCGTTTTTCGCTCTCTCAATTCTCAGTTCCGCCGCTCTCTGGTCCATTAGTTAAGAAAACTTTCAGGCGATACATGAATGCGTTACCAGAGGATATCTTTGATTCTTTCGATTACGAGGCAATCAACGCTGCTTCTATCGGACAGGTGCACAAGGCCTGTAAAGACGGTAAGGATTTGGCCGTAAAGATTCAATATCCTGGTGTTGCTGAGAGTATTTCATCAGACCTAGCCTTAGTAAAACCTATCGCGCTCAGAATGTTCAATATGGGAGCTCGAGAGTCAGAGAAGTATTTCAAGGAGATTGAAGAAAAGCTCAAAGAAGAAACTGACTATATACATGAGCTCGATATGAGTGTATCTATTACCTCAAAGGCGAGTCATATTCCTAATTTGCGATTTCCGCATTACTATCCTGAGTATTCTTCTGAACGAATTTTAACAATGGATTGGATGGATGGAGTGCCCCTCGGTGCTTTCGTTAATGGTGAGTTTGATGCTAATGTCGCCCAAGCTTTGGGTCAGTCGCTTTGGGATTTTTATATGTTTCAGATTCACGGCCTGAAAGCGGTGCATGCAGACCCACATCCCGGTAACTTTTTGGTGAACCAGCAAGGCGAGCTCATTGTTATTGATTTTGGATGTATTAAAGAAATACCTGATCAGTTTTACACTCCCTACTTTGAATTAGCAGATGCCTCTGCCATGGAAGACCAGGATCTTTTCCTTTCAAAACTATACGAGCTTGAAATGTTGGTGCCATCTGATGGAGCAGACGAAATAACTTATTTTACCAAACTTTTTAGAGAAATGCTACAGCTTTTCACAGCACCGTTTAATGGAGATCGATTTGATTTCGCTAATCCAGAATTCTGGGACGGAATTGGTAAAATGGCTGAATTTTTCTCTCAAGACCAGACCATCCGTAAGATGAATTCGAATAGAGGTTCGAAGCATTTTCTTTACATGAATCGCACCTTTTTCGGTCTTTATAATTTGCTTTACGATTTAGAGGCAGAGGTAGATACCAAGGCTTATCTCAAGTATTTGCCAAATTAAGCCTAACTTTAAAAGCCTAAATTATTCTTATGAACAGCGCTTATATCAAAGGATTGGGATACTATGTGCCTGAACAGGTGGTAACCAATGACGATCTTTCGAAAATCATTGAAACCAGTGATGAGTGGATCACTGAAAGAACAGGTATTAAAGAAAGAAGATTTGCCGTTAAAGGTAAAGACACCACCACGTCTATGGGTGTTGAGGCGGCTAAAGTAGCCATCGAACGCGCTGGAATCGATAAAGATGAAATTGACTTTATCATTTTTGCAACCCTTAGTCCTGATTACTATTTCCCAGGCCCGGGTGTTCTTGTACAGCGCGATTTAGGTTTGAAAACAGTAGGAGCTCTAGATGTAAGAAATCAATGTTCTGGGTTTGTATATGCAATTTCTGTGGCTGATCAATATATCCGTTCAGGGATGTACAAAAATATATTAGTTATTGGGTCTGAATTACACAGTCAAGGACTAGATATGACTACTCGCGGCCGATCGGTATCTGTTATTTTTGGAGATGGGGCAGGAGCAGCGATTGTCTCAAAAAGCGAAGATGAAAATCGTAAAATACTTTCTACTCACTTGCATTCTGAAGGTGCTCATGCCGAGGAATTATCTTTAATTGCCCCTGGAATGGGTAAGCGATGGGTAACAGATATTCTAAAAGATAATGACCCGAATGATGAGTCGTACTTGCCACATATGAATGGACAATTCGTTTTTAAAAATGCGGTTGTGCGTTTTTCAGAAGTCATTAAAGAAGGTCTAGCGCACAACGGTTTAACAAGCTCAGATATTGACATGCTTGTTCCACATCAAGCAAATCTTCGAATAGCTCAGTTTATTCAATCTAAATTCGGATTGTCTGACGATCAGGTTTACAATAACATTATGCATTACGGTAATACTACGGCTGCATCTATTCCAATCGCCTTAACTGAGGCTTGGGAAAAAGGTAAGGTAAATGCTGGTGATCTTGTGGTTCTTGCGGCCTTCGGTAGTGGATTTACCTGGGGTAGTGTAATTATGAAGTTCTAGATCGAAATAAGTAAAGTAGACTGAAGTTTATTATTCCGTTGAGAGGTAACAACTCATACCCTAGTTTATAATTTCCTAAAAAGTCGCTTGGTAAATTAGCTATCAATGTAATCAGAATCACCGATGCAATAGAGATCGGGAAAACTCGGTTGCCCTTGATCTGATGCGAGGTGAAAAGTCCGAACGCAAATAATCCCAGTAAAGGGCCGTAGGTATATCCAGCCACGGTAAGAAGACTATCAATTACATTTTGGTCTACCCAGTAACTAAATGTGATGATTACCAATATCAGAAGGATAGCTACCCCTAGGTGAATCCACTTTCGTTTTTGGATAGTTGCCCTAGAGTTGTCATTTGCTAAATCTAAAAAGTCAAAGCATATGGATGTGGTTAGAGAGGTAAGCGCGCTGTCAGCGCTGCTGTACGCCGCAGCTATTAAACCTAAGAAAAAGGATATTGAAACTAAAATTCCTAAGTTTCCTTTCAGTGCGATTTCTGGAAACAATAAATCGGTTCTAGTAACTCCATTTTGAGTAGGTATCCCAATTCCCATCACCTCTGCGTAAGAATAGAGTAGAGCTCCTAGAAATATAAATAGGGTGGTCACTACCACTAGTACTGTGCTGAAAACAAGCATGTTTTTCTGAGCTTCTTTCAAATTTCTACAGCTTAGATTTTTTTGCATCATATCTTGATCAAGTCCAGTCATGCTTATGGTTATAAACATTCCTCCGATCAGTGATTTGAGAAAGAAATCACTTCTTCCGAAGTCTTCGGTTACCCAAATTTGGCTCATACTTTCAAAGGAAGCAGAAGATAAATACTGGGAAACGCTGAAATTTAGCTCGTCTAAAATGAGATAGATGCTTAGGCCAACACTAAGAAGCATTAAAAAGGTCTGTAGACTGTCTGTAATCACAATGGTTCGAATCCCACCTCTGAAAGTGTAGGCATAAATTAATGCAACTGAAAGAATTACGGTGGCCTCTAGAGGTACTCCAAGCGGCTCAAATAGATAAGTGTGCAACACAAGTGCCACTAAATAAAGTCTAAAAGAAGCTCCGATTACCCTAGAAATTAAGAAGTAGAAGGCTCCCACTTTTTGTGTACTTGGATTGAATCGTTCACATAAATAACTATAAATGGAGGGCAGGCGAAGTTTGTAATAAATAGGTAATAAAATGTAGGCGACGACAAGGTATCCGAAAAAATATCCGATCACTACTTGAAGGTAGGTGAAGCTCGTTTGACCTACCCAGCCCGGAACCGAAATAAAGGTTACTCCAGATAAAGAAGCGCCGACCATACCAAAGGCAACTAGATACCAAGGTGAATTTGAATTGGCTTTAAAGAAGGCCTCGTTAGAGTCGCTTTTTCCAGTAATGTATGAGATCACAAACAGTAAACCGAAATAAGCAATCAGAAGAATAAAAATTTGAGTGGGATTCATGAGTCGCTTCTAGTATTTTTGAAAAATGGAATATGGCTCAAAGTTATTAGAAAATGCGGTGAATGAAATTTCATTGCTCCCTGGAATAGGAAAACGTTCTGCACTTCGTTTAGCATTACATCTATTAAATAGACCTCAGACACAGACTGAAGATCTTTCCAAAGCCTTACTCTCCTTACGAGAAAACTCTAAAAATTGTAAACATTGCCATACACTTTCGGATACCGAAATTTGTCAAATATGTATGGATCCTAGAAGAAATATAGGAATCTTGTGCGTAGTTGAAGACATCAGGGATGTGCTTGCCATTGAGGGTACCTCTGAGTTCAGAGGGAGATACCACGTTCTTGGAGGTAAGATTTCTCCGATGGACGGGATCGGACCTTCAGACCTTACTATTGATTCCCTGGTTTCACGAGTGAAG
>DAIPYN010000023.1:0-13792 GCA_036782715.1 Flavobacteriaceae bacterium | reverse complement strand
ATAACCAATTGGATCAAATCGGTCGGTGACCGTGTAGAAGAAGACGAGGTTATTGTTGAGGTGGCTACCGATAAAGTTGACTCTGAAGTAGTTAGTGAATATGCCGGTGTTTTAATTGAGCATCGATTCGCTATTGATGAGGTGGCTGAGGTAGGAGCTGTGATTGCTATCATAGAGACTGAAGGAGGAACTGAATCATCCGCTGAAACTGAATCTATTCCAATTGAAAGGCTACCGGCCACCGAAACTGCAAAAGAGCTAGAAGAGCCAGAAAGGGAGGAGTTAACTCCTGAAGTTATCGAAGCCGTTGAATCTCCGATAGCTAGCCATTTCTCAAAACCTATTGCTTCATCGGGCTTATTATCTCCACTTGTTAGAAATATGGCTAAGGAAGAAGGGATTTCTGATGAAGAGTTAAGTCAGATTCAAGGTACAGGACTCGACGGCAGAGTTACGAAATATGACATGATCGCCTATCTCGAAAAACGCAGTGGTTCGGCATCTGTTTCGGCTTTTACTTCTGAGGGAGTTACAACCGCAAAAGAATCAAAACCACTTGCGTCCAGTGTCCCGGTAAGACCTGCATCAATTCCTACTGCTATTCCTGCCTTTGGAGATCAGATCCTAGAGCTGAACCGAATGGCAAAGCTTACTGCAGATCACATGATTGGTAGTTTGCAGACCTCTGCCCATGTTCAAAGTTTTATCGAAGTTGATATGACTAAGGTTGTTGAATGGAGAGCAGCAATAAAAGATCAATTTGAGCGAACTCATGGTGAAAAGCTAACGTTTACTCCAATCTTCTTTGAAGTAGTCGCCAAGGCTTTGAAAGCTTTCCCGATGTTGAATATTCAGTTTGACGGGGAGAAAATTATTAAGAAAGCTTCAGTTAATCTGGGAATGGCAACCGCTCTAGAAGACGGTAACCTGATTGTCCCGGTCATTAAAGATGCAGATACCTTGAATTTGGTTGGTTTAGCTAAAAAAGTGAATGATCTGGCTTCTAGAGCTCGAAAGAGTGCCCTTAAGCCTGACGAAGTGATGCAAGGTACTTATACTATTACGAACATCGGCTCTTTTGGTAGTGTTATGGGAACTCCGATTATTCCTCAACCGCAGGTAGCTATATTAGCTATCGGTGCTATTAGAAAAGTCCCTGCTGTGGTTGATACTGATCAAGGTGAATTCATTGCTATACGTCATAAGATGTTCTTGTCTCACTCGTATGATCACCGAGTAGTGAACGGTGCGTTGGGTGGTCTTTTCATCAAGCATGTGGCTGATCTCCTCGAAAATTGGTCGATGGATCGAAAAGTATAAAATCAAAACTAGTTTCATGGCCTTAGAACTCTCTAAACCGATCTGTTTCTTTGATCTCGAGACCACAGGTATTAATATTGTTAAAGACCGAATCGTTGAAATTTCGATACTGAAATTGTTTACTAATGGTACTAGAAAACAGCAAAGTTGGTTGGTGAATCCTGAGATGCCTATTCCTGCTGAAGCTACAGCTGTTCATGGAATATCAGATGATAAAGTTGCTAAAGAGCCTACTTTTAAGCAGTTGGCTCACGAAATATATGATTGGTTTAAGGATGCGGATTTAGCCGGATTCAATTCAGATCGTTTTGATATACCCATGCTAATCGAAGAACTCTTGCGAGTCGGTGTAGAAGTTGATCTGAAGAAAATGGTCTCTGTGGATGTGCAGACGATCTTTCACAAAATGGAAAAACGCACCCTAACCGCAGCTTACAAATTTTACTGCGATAAAGACCTTGAGGATGCGCATAGTGCTGAAGCAGATACCCTAGCAACCTATGAAGTTCTTGAAGCTCAATTAAACAGATATGATGATTTGCCTAAAGATGTAAAGTCATTATCTGAATTTACCTCGAGGCAAGATCGAGTAGATTTTGCTGGTATGCTCACTAAGGATGAGAATGGAGTCCCTGTTTTCAACTTTGGCAAGCACAAAGGAGTCCCTGTACTAGAAGTTCTTGAAAAAGAACCGGGCTACTTCGGATGGGTTTTAGGAGCTGATTTTCCGCTTTATACCAAAAAGGTACTCACTCAAATCAAATTAGGAACTTATTTTAAATCCTAGCTATGAAACTTATTTGTATTGGTAGAAATTATACGGCTCACATTGAAGAATTAGAAAATGAGAAGCCAAAAGACCCTGTAGTGTTCATCAAAGCAGACTCTGCTGTATTGCCGAAGGAACAGGACTTTTACCTACCCCCATTCAGTAACAATGTTCACCATGAGGTAGAACTGCTGGTTAAGATTACTAAGGTTGGGAAGCATATCGCCAAAGAATTTGCCCACAAATACTACGATGAAGTAAGTCTTGGGATTGATTTTACGGCTCGAGATGTACAAGATGAATTGAAGTCTAAAGGACTGCCATGGGAGAAGGCTAAGTCTTTTGACGGATCAGCAGTTATTGGTAAATGGGTTTCAAAATCGAACTATAAAGACCTCGATCATTTAAGTTTTAGTTTGAAGAAAAATAACGAAGTAGTTCAATCGGCTAGTTCAGAATTAATGCTTTGGAAGATCGATGAATTAATCTCTTATGTTTCTCAGTTTTTCACCCTTAAAAAAGGGGATATTATATTTTCTGGCACCCCATCTGGTGTGGGTAAAGTAGAAGCAGGGGACGTATTAGAGGGTTTTATTGAAAATCAATCGTTCTTCAAGGTAGGTGTGAAATAATGAAAATCTTGACTGCAGAAATAATTAGTATTGGAGACGAGCTGCTTATCGGGCAAGTCGTTAATACCAATGCTTCTTTCCTCGCAAAATCACTTACCGAATTAGGTATTACGGTAAAGCATATTAGTGCTTGTTGTGATACTGTTGAAGATATTACTTCAGCATTACAACTAGCTCATGGTCGCGTAAATGTCGTTTTAGTTACCGGAGGCTTAGGGCCCACCCGCGATGATGTGACCAAAGCCGCACTTTGTCAGTTTTACAATACAGAATTAGTTTTCAACGAGGAGGTTTATAATCATCTAGAATATCTTTTTGCCAATTACATTAAGGCACCGATGAATGCCCATAATCGTGATCAGGCAAAGCTGCCTAAATCTTGCACCGTTCTATTTAATGATCACGGTACGGCTCCAGGTATGCTCTTCGAACATGAAGGAGTAGTCAGTGCATTTATGCCTGGGGTACCTTTTGAAATGAAAAGTCTCTTTGAAAATAAGTTGAAGAAAAAGCTTCTCGAACTACCGGGGCGTACAGCGATTCTTCAAAGGACACTAATTACTTATGGGGTAGGTGAGAGCGGGCTCGCAGAGCGAATTGAAGACCTAGAAGACTCGTTACCTCAAGGTTTTTCTTTGGCCTACTTACCCAATTTTGGAAGGGTACGTCTTAGAATTACTGCAAAGGTTTCAGCTCAAAAGCATCTTGAGGCTGAGCAAAAGATAATTGCTATTGCCCAGCAGTTAAGGGATCGACTTTCTGATTGTTATCAGGGCGAAGAGTCAGAAGGGGGGCTAGAATCGAGAATTCTACAACTAGCCAAACAAAAAGGAGTTCACGTAGTAACTGCAGAAAGTTTTACTTCAGGTCGAATTGCATCTACCCTCAGTTCGGTTTCAGGCTCATCAGCCTATTTCTTGGGCGGTTATGTGACTTACGCCACTGCTATGAAATCTTCGGTGCTTGGTGTCTCAACGGAGTTAATCGAAGCCCATTCAGTAGTTAGTGCTGAGGTAGCGTGTGCCATGGCTGAAGGAGCGAGATTAAAATCAGGAGCGGAGCTTGCCATTGCTAGTACGGGTAATGCTGGGCCTACTAAAGGAGACTCTGAAGCTGAGGTGGGTCAAATCTACTTGGCAATCTCAACTGCAGATAAAACTGAGGCGCATTTTTTTTCGATGGGAACCCATAGAGAACGCGTGATTGGACGCAGTGTGAGTAAGGCTTTAGAGCTTATTTATAATGAATTGCTAAATTTATAATGTACTGCTTGTGCATTTCTATTTTAACTGCTACATTTGCACACTCTTAAAATAGGATTTAAAGAACAATAACGATGGCGAAAATTTGTGAAGTTACTGGAAAGAAAGTGATGTTCGGTAACAATGTATCGTTCTCGATTAATAAAACGAAGCGTCGTTTTGATGTTAACATCAGCAAGAAACGATTCTATGTTCCTGGTGAAGACCGTTGGGTGACGCTTAACGTTTCATCGAAAGGGGTTAAGATTATCGATAAAAAAGGAATCACTGAGGTTCTTAAAGAATCAAAGGCTAAAGGTTTCATCAAATAATTAAGTAGCCATGGCAAAGAAAGGTAATAGAGTTCAAGTAATTTTAGAGTGTACAGAGCATAAGACATCAGGTATGCCTGGTACTTCTCGTTACATTACAACGAAGAACAAGAAGAATACTCCTGATCGTATAGAAATTAAAAAATTCAACCCGATTCTTAAAAAGATGACGGTTCATAAAGAGATTAAGTAATGGCAAAGAAAACAGTAGCATCATTACAGACTAGTTCAAAGCGTCTTACTAAAGCGATTAAAATGGTTCGCTCACCTAAGACCGGCGCTTATACTTTTGTAGAATCAGTTATGGCTCCTGAGCTTGTAAATGACTGGTTGAACGCTAAGTAATTGAACGTTAGCATTTGAATTAAAGCCGCTTCAAGCGGCTTTTTTTGTACTCATTCAGTTCGTAATTTTATCTCATGGGATTATTCGATAAATGGTTTAGCGGGAGCGGTAATAAAGAGGCGCTCGATAAGGGTTTAGAAAAGTCCAAACAAGGGTTTTTCTCGAAGGTAGCTACTGCGGTCGCTGGTAAAAAAACAATTGATGCTGAGGTTTTAGATAATCTCGAAGAGGTGTTAATTGCATCTGATGTAGGAGTGGATACCACTCTTAAAATCATCGACCGATTAGAGGCCCGCGTTCAGAAAGATCCTTATTTGGGTACTGATCAGTTGAATTTTCTTTTGAAGGATGAAATTAAGTCGCTTTTCAAATTGAGTGAAATTAGCGAGTTTGGTTCTTCTGTGACTGATAAGTTAACGGTTATTATGGTAGTAGGGGTTAATGGAGTAGGAAAAACAACCACTATCGGAAAGTTAGCGAAGAAATGGTCTGATGAGGGCAAAAAAGTAATGCTTGCTGCCGCTGACACCTTTAGAGCAGCTGCTGTTGACCAGCTTGAGGTTTGGTCAGAACGTGCAAATGTGCCACTGGTTAAGCTTACTGCCAACGCAGATCCTGCTGCAGTGGCCTATGAAGCTGTTAGTAAAGCTGTCTCGTCTGATATAGATGTATTGCTCGTAGATACAGCCGGTCGCTTGCATAATAAGATCAATCTGATGAATGAATTGTCTAAGATTAAACGAGTCATGTCTAAGGTTGTAGAAGCTGCTCCTCACGAGGTCTTACTAGTACTTGATGGTTCTACAGGTCAGAATGCTTTTGAGCAGGCAAAACAGTTCAGTGCTGCAACAGAGGTTACCTCTCTCGCGGTCACCAAGTTAGATGGCAGTGCGAAAGGGGGAGTAGTTTTAGGAATTTCTGACCAATTTAATATGCCGGTTCGATTTATTGGAGTCGGAGAAGGAATTGAAGATCTTCAACCCTTTGACGCTGAACGATTTGTCGATACTTTTTTTGAAGTTTAATAATGAGAACAAAATCTATCCGTCCGAAGAAAATCAACGTTGTTACCCTTGGGTGTAGTAAGAATATTTACGATTCTGAGGTGCTTAGCGGTCAGCTAAAAGCTAATGGTAAAGAGGTAGTGCACGAAGGACAAGGTGAGGTTGTGGTCATCAATACCTGCGGCTTTATTGCTAATGCTAAACAGGAAAGTATTGATACTATTCTTCATTTCGTTGATCAAAAAAATCAAGGAGCGGTTGAAAAGGTCTATGTGACCGGTTGTTTAAGTGAGCGTTATAAAGAAGATTTGGAGAAAGAAATCCCAGATGTCGATCGGTATTTCGGTACTCGAAATCTTCCAGAGCTTTTAAAAACCTTAGGTGCTGATTATAAGCACGAATTAGTAGGGGAGCGCCTTAATAGTACCCCTAAACACTTCGCTTATTTGAAGATTTCTGAAGGTTGTGATCGTCCGTGTTCTTTCTGTGCGATTCCGCTCATGAGAGGCTCTCACCGATCAACACCTATTGAGGATTTAGTAACCGAGGCCGAAGCCTTAGCTGCAAAGGGAGTTAAAGAGCTGATTCTCATTGCTCAAGATTTGACTTTTTATGGTCTCGATTTATATAAGGAGCGAGCCCTTGCAAAACTCTTGAAAGCACTAGTCAAAGTGGATGGTATTGAGTGGATTCGTTTGCACTACGCATTCCCAACAGGATTCCCTGAAGACGTTCTAGAGGTTATCGCTAATGAGCCAAAGGTTTGTAATTACATTGATATCCCTCTTCAACATATCGCCGACCCAGTACTTAAAAGTATGCGCCGAGGTACAACCAAGGCTAAAACTGACGAGCTTCTGCGAAAATTTAGAGCTTCTGTGCCGGGAATGGCGATTCGAACTACGCTTATTGTGGGATATCCGGGTGAGACTGAAGAAGATTTTGAGATACTGAAAAATTGGGTGAAAGAAACCCGCTTTGAGCGTCTCGGATGTTTTACTTATTCCCATGAAGAAAATACGCACGCCTATCAATTAGAAGATGATGTTCCCGAAGAAATCAAAGAGCAACGGGCTGCAGAAATTATGGAAATTCAAGGACAGATTTCTTGGGAGCTAAATCAAAGGTATGTCGGCGGAGTCTATCGTTGTCTTGTCGATCGAGTAGAGGATGGCTTTTTTGTAGCTCGAACCGAATTTGACTCACCTGAAGTAGATAATGAGGTGTTGGTAGATGCCAAGAAACATTACTTGCGCATTGGTGATTTTGTTGATCTTAAAATTGTAGAGGCAGCAGACTTTGACCTTTATGCTGAACCGGTAGACTCGTCGATATAAACTCCTCTGTGCGGTTTTAAATCTGATTTTAATTTTTCTAGACTTTCAGTTGATGTGTTCAGGTATACTGAACAGAAGGATTCATTAGTCACTTTAGTGCCAGAATTACTATGAATAACATCTTGATTATTCGGTTGTTTAAGGTATTGGAGTAAATGCTCTAGAAAGTGGGTCGCAGTAGGCTCTGAAGCAGGGCCTCTGAAGTCCCAAAGAAGCTGAATCTGTTTTGATTTCATAAGGTCAAAGATACCAACGATTATGCTTAATTTTGAACTTATGATTTGTACTAGGCTCAGGCTGACTATTGCTTCCTTTCTACTACTCTTTTTAGGTAGTTGTGATCTCATTGTTTCAGAGGAGCCGAACGCTGAAGCTGTTGCGCGAGTAGGTCGGTATGTGCTTTACAAATCTGATTTGCCTGACTTTTCTTATCTGACTGACTCTTTATCTATCGTATCTGCCGAGTACGATTTTATTGAGTCGTGGGCGGCTAAGAGGCTTTCTTTAGAAAATGCGTTGAATTATCTCTCTGAATCTGATCAATGGGAGCTCGATCGAATGGTTGAAAATTATCGCATCGAATTATATACTCAGGCTTATTACAACACGGTAGCATCTGTTGGCGAAGATACCTTAGTCGAAGAAGAAGCGCTCCGAGAGCTTTACGACAAGGAAAAATCAAGCCTTTTACTAGATGAAGATTTAATTAAGTTGCGATTCATAGCGCTCAGTTCGTCGTACACGAAGCCCGATGAAATTGAAGAGCGTTTTAAAAGATATAATGAGGAGGATCGCTTATTTATAGATTCTTTAAGTAGCCATAACTACCTGACTGAGGTTTATCTGAATGACTCTCTTTGGGTGCGCAGTTCATTGATTATTGAGCGCATCCGGCCTCTTACCTATCAAAATGCAAAGAGCTATCTAAAGCCCTATCAGTTTTTTAGCCTTCAAGATAGTATCGGATATTACTATGGACAGGTATTAGATACGAGAAAAAAAGGCGATATTGCTCCTTTTACTTTTGCAGAATCAGAACTTCAGCAAATTTTAGATAACAAAAACCAATTTGACCGAATTGATAACATCCAAAAACAATTACTTAAAGATGCCCTACGTAAAGGAGATTTTGAAATATTCCGCTAAATTTTTGCTCTTAGCACTAATTGCCTTTTCATTCACGACCTATGCCCAATCTACTCGAAGAGTTAAAATTGACGGGGTTACCGCTGTGGTGGGTGATTATGTGATATTAGACTCTGATATCGAAAAGCTCAAAGTAGATATCGAAAATCAAGGAGCAGCTGCTGGTGAAATTAGCGATTGCCAATTATTAGGTAAACTCATGGAAGACCGCCTGTATGCTCACCAAGCTGTTCAAGATAGTTTATTGGTTTCAGATACTGAGGTAAATGCAACTAGTGACCGTCAGATTCAACAACTGGCAAGCCAGATTGGATCGGTTGAGAA
Organism: Flavobacteriaceae bacterium; assembly: GCA_036782715.1. GTDB lineage: Bacteria > Bacteroidota > Bacteroidia > Flavobacteriales > Flavobacteriaceae > UBA3478. The sequence goes on along the minus strand of DAIPYN010000023.1, from coordinate 5,342 downwards.
GGTTCTGGAGTTTTATAATCAACCTGACTTACAATCTTTCAAAGACGAGCTTTACGATATCAATAAGCTTAGAATGCTTGCAGAGAAAATGAAAATGGAGATTGTTGGCGAGGTAGAGGTGACTCCTGAAGAGGTTCGACAATTTTTCTATGAGATTCCGATCACTAAGCGCCCGGTATTTGGCGCTGAGTTAGAGATTGCTCAAATTGTGAAACAACCCAAGCCTTCTGAGGAAGAGAAGCGTCGAGTGATTCAACGTTTAGAACAAATTCGTCAAGACGTTATTGAAAATGGTTCTAGTTTCAGTGTGAAGGCGATTTTGTATTCTCAAGATCCAGGTTCAAAGTCAAGCGGTGGCGCTTATAGCATGACACGGGAAACTCCTTTTGTTAAGGAGTTCAAGGATGTCGCTTTTTCGCTTCGCGAGGGGGAAATTTCTGAACCTTTTGAAACCGATTTTGGTTACCACATTATTTTAGTGGAAAAGATCCGCGGCCAGGAGGTAGATTTGAGACACATCCTAATCATCCCTGAAATTTCTAATGAGCAAATCACTGCGGCACAGAGTCAGCTCGACAGTATTCGAAATGAAATTCTTGCTGATCGATTGAGTTTTGAAGATGCGGCTCTGCAATTTTCAGACGAGACAGAGACCAAATACGATGGTGGGATTCTTCGAAATCCTCAAGATTACAGTGCTCGATTTGAGCTGACTAATATGGATCCTACTTTGTATAATCAGGTCGCCCGATTAAGAGATAATGAAATCTCAAAACCTATTCGTGAAGATGATCCAAGGGGAGGAGCTCCGAAGTTTAAAATCATGAAGATTGCTAATCGTTATGATGAGCACATGGCAGACTTTGCGAGAGACTACACCAAGATCAAAGAATTAGCTCTTGCCGACAAGGAACGCAAGCTTATCGAAAAGTGGATTTCAGAAAAAATTGAACAGACTTATGTCCAAATTAACGACTCTCGAAAAGACTGCGATTTTACTAGTAATTGGCTGAAGAAATAAGTGAATATTCGTATTTTCACGCACGCTAAAAAATAGATAATTAAACATACTGCATATGGCATTTGATATTGAAATGATCAAGGAGGTTTACGGGCGCATGGGGGCTCGTGTTGAAGCTGCTCGTACTCTTACGGGTAGACCATTAACACTTTCTGAAAAAATTCTTTACAGTCACCTTTGGGATGGTACTCCTTCTACCGTTTTTAAGCGTGGAGTAGACTATGTAGACTTTACTCCGGATCGAGTTGCCTGTCAAGATGCAACCGCACAAATGGCACTGCTTCAATTCATGCATGCGGGTAAGCCTAAAGTTGCTGTGCCAACTACGGTTCATTGTGACCACCTTATCCAAGCTAAGCAAGGAGCAAGTGAAGATTTAAAGAGAGCCAATGAAACTTCCAACGAAGTATTCGACTTTTTAGGGTCTATTTCAAATAAATACGGCATTGGATTCTGGAAACCAGGAGCAGGGATTATTCACCAAGTAGTACTTGAAAATTACGCCTTCCCAGGAGGTATGATGATCGGTACTGATTCACACACGGTAAATGCAGGTGGATTAGGAATGATCGCAGTTGGTGTTGGTGGTGCAGATGCTGTTGATGTCATGTCGGGAATGGCTTGGGAACTTAAATTCCCTAAACTTATCGGTATCAAACTAACTGGGAAGCTTTCAGGATGGACAGCGCCTAAGGATGTCATTCTTAAGGTAGCTGACATCTTAACCGTTAAGGGAGGTACTGGAGCAATTATTGAATATTTTGGAGAGGGTGCAACAAGTATGTCTTGTACCGGTAAAGGAACGATTTGTAACATGGGTGCCGAAGTAGGTGCGACTACTTCTACTTTCGGATACGATGAGTCTATGGATCGCTACCTTAGAGCTACTAATCGCGCAGACGTTGCTGATGCTGCTTTTGAGGTTAAAGAGCACCTGACTGCTGACCCTGAAGTATACGCGAATCCAGAGCAATATTTCGACCAAGTAATCGAAATTGATCTTTCAACTCTTGAGCCACACCTTAATGGGCCATTTACTCCAGATTTAGCTACGCCGATTTCAAAGATGTCAGAAGTAGCTAAGTCAAACGACTGGCCACTTCAAGTAGAAGTAGGTTTAATCGGTTCTTGTACGAACTCTTCTTATGAAGACATTTCAAGAGCGGCATCTCTTGCAAAACAAGTTGCTGACAAGAAACTAACCACTAAGGCGAATTTCAAAATCACTCCCGGTTCAGAGCAAGTACGTTATACGATTGAACGCGATGGATTTATTGACACATTCAACGCTATCGGTGCTACTGTTTTTGCGAATGCATGTGGCCCATGTATTGGTATGTGGGATCGTTACGGCGATAATGCAGCAGATGCGCCTAGAAATACGATTGTACACTCATTTAACCGAAACTTTGCTAAGCGTGCCGATGGTAATCCAAATACCTTAGCCTTTGTAGGTTCACCAGAGCTAGTTACAGCGATCGCAATTGCAGGACGTTTAGATTTCAATCCAATGACCGATACGCTGATCAACGATGAAGGGGTAGAAGTTAAATTAGATGAGCCAAGAGGATACGAACTACCTCCAGAGGGTTTTGCAGTTGAAGATGCAGGTTACGTATCACCATTAGAGGATGGTAGCGCAGTTTCTGTTAAGGTTTCTTCAGAGTCACAAAGACTTCAGCTTTTAGATCCTTTTATTCCGATTAACCGAAGCGGATTAAAGAACATTCCATTACTGATCAAAGCTTTCGGAAAATGTACGACCGACCATATTTCTATGGCCGGACCATGGTTACGTTACCGAGGGCATTTAGATAATATTGCAAATAACACACTCATCGGTGCGGTGAATGCGTTCAATCAGCAAACGAATCTGGTTAAAAATCAATTAACCGGAGCCTATGGCCCGGTTCCTGATACCCAGCGTGATTATAAGGCAAATGGTATCTATTCAATCGTAGTTGGGGATCACAATTACGGTGAAGGTTCTTCAAGAGAGCACGCTGCCATGCAGCCTCGTCATCTTGGAGTAGCTGCAGTGCTTGTAAAGTCTTTTGCTCGTATTCATGAGACCAATCTTAAGAAGCAAGGTATGCTAGCACTTACCTTTGATAATGAGGCTGATTACGACTTAATTCAAGAAGACGACCGTTTTGATTTTGTTGATATTGACGAGTTTGCACCTGGTAAACAACTTACTTTGGTGATTAACCATAAAGACGGTAGTTCAGATACCATAAAGGTAAATCACAGCTATAACGATTCTCAAATCGGATGGTTTGTAGAAGGCTCTGCCCTTAACGTGATCAAAAAGGAGAACGCTTAAATCATCTTATGTCTCAGCAGGTAACTACGATCACTTTTTTTCGATTTGATCGATGGTCAACCAAAATCTGGGCTTTTTTAATGATGCAATTCGCTCGTGGCCCCTTACGAAAGGTAAAGGGCCAGGAGCGTTATTTTTTGATGGGTACAGGTAAACAAGGGTTCTCACCTTGGCCTGATTGGTCTACCTACGCTTTGGTCCAAATTTGGGAAAATAAGGAGACAGCCTCTTACTTCTTTAGTAGCTCTATGCTGTATTCTTCTTATGTTCGAAAATGTGCTGAACTACTTCGAGTATCGATGCGCAGTATAGAGGCTAAGGGTGAATGGGGAGGGGTAAATCCTTTTCGTACTTCATCTGAACTCGATGAACAGCAAAAAACGATCGCAGTGATTACTCGTGCCACAATAAAAACGAGTTATCAATTTAAGTTTTGGAATGCTGTGCCAGCAGTTAGTCAAAGAGTTTTTCAAAGTGCGGGCTTACGATTTACTAAAGGTATTGGTGAGGTCCCTTTTCGAAACATGGCTACGTTCTCTATCTGGAATTCACAAGAAGAGATGATGGCCTTTGCTTATCGAAAAAAGGAACATCAAACGGCCATCTCCATGACTAAGAAGCTAGACTGGTATAGCGAGGAATTATTTAGTCGTTTTCAACCCTACGAGATTCTTGGCTCGTATAGAGGGTTTCAATTATCTGAATAAGGCTAGGGCTCCGAAAAATACTGCTTGGGCCAGATAGATGTGTGTAGAGACTCGAAGCGAATCTTGATCACTAGCAAAATCATCCTTTTCAATTCCTAGTAAGAGAAGTTGAAATAGAAATCCGAATGCCCACCAACTGATATAGTTTTCTAATGGAGGGGCTATGGGTGTGAAGGTCCAGTAATCAAAATGGGGCGCAAGAAGCTCAAGTAAAAGGTCTAATGCCACCATGAGCATAGCACCGAATGCAGCAACCAGTATAAAGCTGGTTTTCTCAGGTAATAGCGCTTTGGCTATTCGAGCTGTGATAAAGGTAAGTACTGCCCAGAAAACACCTATGATTAGCGGGATGCCATCGATTTTGGGTCCAAGATTTGCTCCATAGCTGTAGTTGCCAAAGAATAATCCGTGATGGACACCTAACCACTCTACCGTCATTCCGCCCAAGAAGAATAAACTGAAGAGCATCCATCTTCGTCTATTTTGAATGGGAAAATAAAGGGAAAAGAATCCGAATGAGGCGATAAGGTTGAGAACCGTTTTCTGCACAAACCACTCTTGAAATCCCAAACTAATTCCAATAATACCTACCACGTGAGGAAGCCAAATAAAGGCGATCACTTGAGAGATGAGGTTATTTTGGGTAGTCTTCATTGATGAGTTCACTTACTATTTTTCCTGATTGAACACAAAGCGGAATACCTCCGCCGGGATGCACCGATCCACCACAAAAATAAAGGTTTGAAATTTGGGGTGCTCTATTCGGATGTCTTAAAAACGCAGCCATACGATCGTTACTTGCGGCACCGTAAAGTGCTCCTAAGAACGAGTCTGTTTTGGCTTCAATACCTCTTGGGTCCCAAACAAATTCGGTTTCAATGAGTTCTTTGATATTTACTCCTAACAGAAGACTCAACTTGTTTAAAATGCGTTCCCGTGATAATTCGATCAGCTCTTCCCAATTTTGGCCGTAGTTTCCTGGTGCGTTGATCATAACGAACCAGTTTTCTCCTCCTTCAGGAGCATCGGTGGGCGTGTGCTTACTGCTAATATTTACATAGACTGTTGGGTCTTCTGAAAGTGTTTTTTTCTCAAAGATGCATTCGAATTCTTCTTCATACTTATTAGAAAAGAAGATGTTATGTAGATCTAAATCTTGAAACGATTTTTTAATACCCCAATAGAAAATCAGTGCGCTGCTCGATCGTTCTTGAGCAAGTGTTTTCTCTGGAGCTTTAATACCTGTAAGTAGTTTTCTGTAGGTAGGCACCACATCCATATTGCTTAC
>DAIPYN010000022.1:2855-27632 GCA_036782715.1 Flavobacteriaceae bacterium | reverse complement strand
GCATGTGTTAGGCCTGCCGCTAGCGTTCATCCTGAGCCAGGATCAAACTCTTCATTGTTGAATCTTAAATAATTTATGACTAACAAATCACAGATCGACCCCGAGCATCTTAGTTTTAATTCTTTACGAATCTTACGCTTTTGTCATCTCAATATGTTCAAAGAACGTCACACTTACTACCCGCTCTTTTCAGAGCTTCGGTTCACTTGCGTGATCATTTCAGTGTTTCAAAGTTTGTGCTTTTGTTTCTCAAAGCGGGTGCAAATATAGGAACGATTATTTCTTCAATGCAAGCTTTTCGACAAAAAAATTTCAAAAAAAATTAAAGTTTTTTTTCGCCCCTTATTTAAAGCGAAAAGGATCAACAAGTTAGCTCAAAAAAGCGTACCAAAAAAATTAATCGAAAAAATTCCAGACAAAGCCGAAACGCACCACCCCATCACGGTAAGGATAGTTCGGCGCGGCGAAATAGTCGTTATTAGAAACGCTAGAATTGACATGTTGATAGGTTAAAAACAACCTCATGGTTCTAACTTTTGCATTTATGAATGCGTCGACCAGGGGGTATCCGCCGATCATTTTTTCATTCTGAACGTAAAATTCTCCCAATACAGGGTGATAAGCATCCGCGTAAAAAGCATCAAAATAATGAGCCTTGATACCAATTTGAGCAAACATTGCCTTTTCAAAAAGATCCGTACTATAATATACAGTAGATCTCAAGATGGCTTTTGGGAGGTTATAAAAGGATTCTGTGGCGCCAGATTCTTGAATACGAGCTCTTAAATCTAGGGTCCATTTATTATAATGTAGTGCCCCTTGATACTCTACATATTTAATTTCAACGGGAGAATCGGCTATATGCGGACGAACAAGCGTCTCATCTGAACGAATCATTCCTTCTTCATTAATGGCTGCGAAGTAGGTGTAATTATCTATGCGATCAAAGCCAGCCGTTAAACTCCCCCACCGATCTGTTTCTAACGAAGCATACAAACTATTGTACTTCACTAGCGGTTGAGTACTTCGACGATTCCAATGAAAGGGCAGATAGTTGCTCGCATACCGAACCCTATTCAAAGAAGGTAAACGTTCAGATCGATTCAATCCGGCCTTCAAAGTCACCGTTGAATCTAAAGCAACTTGTACAACTGCATCTATATATATTCCTTGAGTCTCTTGTTTAAGAGGAACACCAATTTCTGATCGAAGGGCAACAGATCCTATCTTACTATATAGTATACCTTCGGCACGTAGATCATTATATATAGTAGAACGATCTTGGGATAATTCCTCACTAAGGATCGTATCCTTTAAATACTGTCCGGTTTTAAGATAGCGCAATCGCGCACTAAGGGTACCTATACTTTTGTTTCTAAACTCTAGCCCTCCACTTAGATCAGTACCATTAACCGCATGCTTATCATCGGTAGCTCCCGAGGTTAGGGTCTCCCCAAAGTCGGTGGTAGCACTTACCTGATTCATTTGAAAGTACCGGGAATCGTAATGGAATTCTTGTAGCGCGTATAGCTGCTCTGTAATCTTATAACGTTGATTGATATAATAAGCTCGTTGAACGATTCGATGATTCATATCTGAAAGCCGCGTATCGATCAGTTTGCGATCGCCAAATTGCGGGTCTCCCGATTCAAATTGAGAAGCAGAGAAAAGAAGTCCTCCATTTTCTTGTTGTTTACCATCGTAATAGGTGTAAAACCCTAAAAGCTGATAACGTTTATTCTTCGAAGCATAATTAAAGGAGGTTCTGAAGCTGCCAGAGGCTACTTCTTCATAGGCATAATGGCCTTCTGAACGGTGACCTCGATAACCAATCATTAAATTAAACTCTGGAGATAGATTGGTGGCTAAGAAGGCATCCGCTTGTTGACCTCTATTGTGAGTCGTCAAAAACTTCAATTCGGTCAGCGGAGTTGGCGTTCGGTAAAATGAAATATCATCCTTCTCATTAATCATATACGAAAGCGATGAATTACCCAGAAAGGATTGCTGATTGGGAGCCTCTTTGATTAGTTCTCCCATTGGCCTACCAATATTTGAAAAAGGAATACGACCAAACAAATCTATACGAGCCGTGTTAAAGCGATGAGCAAGCTGCATGGTTAGGGTCGTATCTAGAGAGATGGTATCTCTTCGATTCGATATAATAAGGTAATCAGTGATTGGAGCAAGTGGCATTCTTGCGCGCTCCTTGAATCGTTCAGCAATTGAATCTGAAAAGTTTAGGTTTCTCGGAGCGCCTTTAAGGTTAACTGCCTTGAGCTGGGCATCTGACTGAGCCATCACCATACCACTCCACAATAACCCCAATAAAAGAACGACACGATTCATGTTGCAAATAAAGGCAAACAAAATTAGCAGAAGGAATCATTTTATTGTTAAAAATGTTAATAAGCCGTAATTTTATTAGCTATACACGACAAAAACACTATGAAGAAGAACTTGTTGCTCATCATAGGGGTCTTACTATTTACTAGTTCCCTTAAAGCTCAATACAAATCAAATGCTCCTCTTGCAGCTTATTTGCAAAATGAAAAGGCCGAACGAGTTGACCCTGACACGGGGCAACCCATGTACACGCTTTCTCAAATCAGTAAGGCAGCCGAGAAGTATTTTGCGACTCACGATCCCAACAGAAAAGGGAGCGGATACAAACCCTTCAAACGTTGGGAAAACTACTGGCAATATTTCACTGATAAGGATGGGTATATTCTTCCTTCTGAAACGCTGTATCAGGCGTACAAGGATAAAATCGCACAGCCCAACACCGTAAACGCAACCGCTGATTGGTCGAATATTGGACCGGTCAACGCAGGGCTCATTCGTTACACACCAGGCACCGGAAGAATTAATCAGATGGCTATCGACCCGAGCAACGATCAGACTTGGTATGCTGGGGCGCCCTCGGGAGGTCTTTGGAAGAGTTTTGATGCCGGGCAAAGTTGGGATCCAATTTTCGACGAATATCCGCAAATTGGAGTTTCGGGAATTGCCATTGATGAAACCAACACAGACATTATCTATATAGCCACTGGTGATGATGATGCACTTGACAGTTACTCGATTGGAGTCATGAAGTCTACAGACGCTGGGGTGACTTGGCAAGAAACTGGTCTTACAGCAGCTAACATGGGGCGTAATAATGCCTTGAATGAAATCGTAATACATCCGACAGATAACAACATTATATATGTAGCAGGCTCGAACGGATTCTATAAGTCAATCGATGCCGGGGATACTTTCAACCGGTCACCTTTTGGCGGAGTATCAGTAAAGGATGTAACCGACTTCAGATTAAATCCAGGCAATCCTGACATTATTTATGCCGTTACTAACGATGGTTTTTATCGTTCAACCGACGGCGGCGAGAACTTCGTAGCGTCTACCTCAACCGTTCTACCAGAAGACTTCGGCCGAGCCGTGCTAGGGGTAAGTCCTGCAAGCCCGAATTCAGTTTATGTATTGTATGCCGATACAGGCTCGAATGACTATGAATTTTTAGGGTTATATCGATCGAATGACGACGGAGCAACCTTTACTAAAACAGCACAAAGTGCCAATATCATGGAATCTTCGCAAGCTTGGTTTGATTTAGCGATGGCTATCGATCCAGAAGACATTAATACGATCTATGTGGGCTGTTTAAATATTTGGAAATCGACTAATGGAGGAAACATCTTTGGAAAATTGAACGAATGGAGCGTGAATAATGAGGCATTCAGCCACGCAGACATACACACTTTGAAATTCTTCAACAACGTGTTGTACGCCGGTACCGACGGTGGACTGTACAGTTCTGCCGATGGGGGCGACACGTTCACTGACTACAGTAATAACGGAATTATGACGAGCCAATTCTATCGCATGGGGATGGCTCGCGATGATGCCGGCAAGATGGTTGGGGGAACTCAAGATAATGCAGGATTCATTTACAACAACAACCAATGGAACACCTGGACAGGCGGTGACGGTATGGACTACGAAATCGATCCAACCAACTCAAATATCGCCTACGGATTTACGCAGTTTGGTTCTACCCTATGGGTTACCTCGCAAAACGGACAAAATTTAGGATTTGCTGACAGCCCAGAGCAAGGAAATTGGATCACTCCTCTTACTATTGGCGCATCGGGTAGAGTGTATTCGGGCTTCAATGCCGTTTATGAATTGGTGAGTGGTGAGTGGACCAAACTTTCAGATAATCTATCGGGCAGTAGCATCGATGATCTCGAAGCCTCACCTAGCAATCCTAACATCTTGTATGCTGCTGAGGCAGACCGTCTTTTTATTAGTGAAGATGGAGGCGAAAATTTTAGAGGAATTACACAATTTGACAATCCCATCTCTGACATTGCCATCAATAGCAATGATAATTACATTGTCTATGTGACTACCTCAAATCGTGTGGGTTCTGCAGAATACCAACAGCCAGCGAATCCGAAAGTAATGAAGGTCATCGTACCCGAAAGTGGTAATGCCGAAAAAATTGATATCACTGGAGACCTTCCCGAAAATCAGGCGTTTTTAGCTATTGTTCATCAACCACGCGATCTAACAAATAGTATTTATGTAGGAACGAGTTTAGGTGTCTATCGCACAGACGATGAATTAATGGCTGAAGGTTTATGGGAGGATTTCAGTAATAATCTACCAAACACCGCAGTGAGTGACCTAGAGATTACTGTGAAGGACGCTACTATCGCTGCATCGACTTATGGCAGAGGAATCTTTACCTCTCCCATTCTCGTTGAAATCGCTGATTACGATATTTCATTGAAAGCACTGCGTCCTGGAGCAAATCGACTCTTTAGCGCAGGTATTACCCCACAAGTTGATGTGCAAAATGCAGGGTTAAATACGGTCGATGAGATTACTATTAATTACTCGATTAATGGGGTAGAACAAGAACCGGTGACTTACGACGTGTCTATACCCGCAGAAGGGGAGGTTACATTAGATTTACCGGCCCTCGACCAAGGTATTGTTGGGCAAGTAGACCTATCGGTGAGCATTACAACAACAGAAGATGCTTGGTCAGATAATAACACCAAAGAAAAATCGCTACTAATTAATGCAAACGGAACGATAGGAACTTTATATGACGGAGAAACTTCAGAGGCAGAGCTATTAACCTATAATGATACCTTTACTACTTCGGTATGGGAATTGGGAACACCTACTGGAGCCATACTCAATGAGACCGCTTCAGGAGAAAAAGCTTGGGCGACCAATCTCGACGGGGAACACCCGAACATGACTCGAGGATATCTACTATCACCCTACTACAATTTCAGTGAAATACTCGCGCCGAAACTAAGTTTCAACATGGCTTTTAATCTCGAGACCAATTGGGATTTAGCATACGTTCAGTACACGACTGATCAGGGGCAAAATTGGAGGGTTTTAGGCTCTATTAATTCCGGGCCTAAATGGTATAACTCAGATAGAACCTTACAAACTACAGGTGATGACTGCTACAATTGCGTTGGAGCGCAATGGACAGGTACTGATAGCGAGTATGCAACTATGACCGAATACAGTTATGATTTCGAAGCCAACAAATCTATCGATGGAGTTGACCTCACTGCTGAAACTCAAATTGCATTCAGAATCGTTTTCGAATCAGATGAAGCTGTTACCGAAGAAGGTGTGGTCATTGATGATTTCGTAGTTGGTGGTTATGTAGATGATGAGGATGACGACGATGATGGGATTTTAGATGTCGATGACAACTGTCCGCTCACCCCTAACACCGATCAATCAGATCTTGATGGAGATGGTATTGGCGATGTTTGTGATGATGACGATGATGGAGACGGCATCCCTGATAGTGAAGATAATTGTCCGACCACTCCAAACGCTGACCAAGCCGATATCGACGGTGATGGTATTGGAGATGTTTGTGATACCGACAACGACAACGACGGAGTACTCAATGACAACGATCAATGTCCAAATACAACTGTAGGTGCGACTGTAAATGTTAATGGCTGTGAGATTGTTAGCCTACCGGTAAATGCCTTTACTGTGCAAACCACGGCAGTAACCTGTTCAGGAAACAATAACGGTAGCATCACAGTATCACTAGCATCAGGACTTCCTGAAGGCACCTACAACGCAGTACTTACAGAAAACGGTCAACAACTAGCTAGTTCGAATTTCAACGAAGGGGTTGTGTCTTTCGAAAATCTCGATGGAGGTAACTACGAACTTTGTTTTACGGCCGATACCTTGAGTGGATTCGAACGATGCGCGGGAGTTGTGCTTTACGAACCTGTACCCCTCGCCGTTCAGTCGGTAGTGAACACCTCAGGTTCTGAAGTTGCCTTAGAATTGACTGGTGGTGAATCATTTGAAATTACCCTAAATGGTAAAACCTTTGTGACAAGCGCATCATCTATTAATCTTCCGCTCGACCGCATCGAAAACACGATCGAAGTTCGAGGTGCACAAGATTGTCAAGGGGTTTATAGGGAGACTATTATTTTGTCTAATCAGGTATTTATTTATCCAAACCCAGTACTCAATGGTAAGGTGTCTATCTATCTAGGAGATACTTCGATAGAAGTAGCAAATGCAGAGCTCTATGATTTTAACGGAAATAAGATCTACAGTAAAGAGCAACAAGCAACAGCCGGTGTCATCGAATTGAATGTCAACGGACTTCGTCCCGGTATTTACATGGTTCAAGTAAGAACCGAAAATAAATTGATCACGCACAAATTGGTAATCCGATGAAAAAGCAATTACTCTATATAACACTCACCAGCTTATTTTTTGTAGCCTGTTCAGGTGGAGATCCTGGTGAAACTCCTACTCCCCAGCCTCAAGTCAAGATACCTACAGCAGCTGCCTTGGTTTCACCTGCGAATAATACCGAGTGTAACCAAGGGAATATTATATCGGCAGATTTAAGCAGCGTATTATTTCAATGGAACCCCTCTGAAAATACGAATACGTACACGCTCAAGGTAACCAATCTAGACACGAATACCGTTCAAGAACAGAGTACTTCGAATACCTCTTTGAGTATGGCACTCACCAGAGGAACACCTTTTAGCTGGGTAGTAGTTTCAAAATCGAACAGTACCACGCAAACCGCAGAGTCTAGTGCCTTTAAATTTTTCAATGCAGGAGCTCCGGTAGAAAATCACACACCCTTCCCTGCCGAAGCAGTTAGTCCAAGCCGTGGAGCTACGCTGACGGGAGTTACTTCAATTACTTTAGAATGGGAAAGTAGTGACATCGACAACGACCTAGCGGCACATACCGTTCACTTATTAGGAAGTAGTGAGGCTCTAGATGAAGTAGATTTTGATAATGAAGCGACCGTAACCTATCAGACGACATCGACACAATCGGTTAGCGAAGTGGCTGTCGAGGTTGGTAAAATCTATTACTGGCAAGTGAAAAGTCAAGATGAAACCGGCAATACGGCAACCTCAGAAATTTTCGAATTTAGAGTCAACTAATTTGGCCTTAGAACCCTACGCAATTAAAGGGCAGTTGGAGGCTGGCTTAGATGAAGCAGGCCGAGGATGTTTAGCAGGACCTGTTACTGCCGCCGCAGTAGTTTTACCTGAAGACTTTTATCATCCGCTACTTAATGACTCTAAACAACTGAGCGAGAAAGAGCGAGAAATCTTGAGGCCGGTCATTGAAAAAGCAGCTATTGCCTTCGCCGTAACCCATATATCACCAGAGAAGATTGACGAAATTAATATTCTACAGGCGTCGATCTATGCGATGCATGTTTGCGTGTCTGCATTAATAACAAAACCCGATTTCTTACTCGTAGATGGCAATCGTTTTAATCCTTTCTTAGGAATACCCCATGCATGTATTATCAAAGGAGATGGTAAATACGCCTCTATTGCTGCCGCTTCAGTACTTGCCAAAACCGCCAGGGACGAATACATGAAGCACTTAGATGCCCAATTCCCCGGTTATGGATGGGAGTCAAATAAGGGCTATCCGACCGAGGCCCACAAAAAAGCGATTCAACTTCAAGGGATCACAAAACACCATCGAAAATCTTTTGCACTAGGTCTGTAGCTCTTTGTACCTTTAGATCAAGAAACTAACTTTTCGTATGAAATACCTGTTGGGAATTGTGCTACTTGTTGTAGTAGCCTGTCAACCTAAAACCCTTGAAGAAACTTCTGATTTACAATACTTTCCGAGCGATTATAGTTTGGTTGTTAAAACCCATTCTGAAACCTTAACTCTTTTTCTAGAAAGTGAGGTTGCCAGCTCCTATCCGTTTATTCGTACGACACGTGTGAAACCATTGAGTGAACTAGCACTTTCGTTTCTAACTACTCCCACCAATATCGATCTAGGACTTTACGAAGAAGGTAAAGGGACACTAACCTTTTTAGCGCTTGCTGAAACCTCAGTTCAAAAAGCAGTATCTGAACAATTCCTTTATGAGGGAGTCACCATTTTTAAAGGGTTTGAAAAAGAAAACCAGGCACTGTATTGGGCAACCTTAGATAAAAAAACCATCTGGAGTAACTCGCAGTTACTACTCGAAGAGGCGATTAGAGGTCAGGGAAGCTTTGTGACACCTAAGCGGATTAGTCGACTTTACGCAAAAAGTCTAAAAGAAAATGAAATCAAACTGATCGGTCAGCCTGAATTTCTAGAACTATTAAGTTTAGAACCCCTGAACAAATCTTATGCGAAACACCTGTTCTTCGACTTGAGTTTTGAAAACGGGCAATTCTTTGCAAACGGAATTACTGAAATTAATGACTCTAAGGGTCTTGCTCATTTCAAAGAATCCTCACTTATTGAGCCTCAAGTATTGAAAATCGCTCCAAGAAGTACGAGGTCATTAAAAACAACCGCTAGGCCTCAAGGGCTTGAGCAACCTTACCTAGAGGGGGCCGAAGAGTTTGCACAAATCAACCTAGAGAACACCTCCTTACTCTATTTGAGAACTATTGCCTCTGAGACCGTGATGAAGCGTCTTGAAGAAAATCAGATTGCTGAATCCGAATATTTGGGAAATCGCATTTTAAAAATCGAGCCTTTCGAACTGAATAGTCAGCTTTCTGAGTTCTCATTTACCAAACCCTTTACTCACGTTGCCGTCTTTGAAAATGCTTTTGTATTTTCTGACGGAGAAGGTGATCTTCGAGAACTTTTAAAGTTCGTAAGTACTGGTGATGTCTTATCTAACAGCACTATCTATCAGAGTGCCAAACCTTATCTGTCAGGCGAAATAACCTCTTTACATCTCCAAGAAAGTGACGACTTCATTCAAATCTTTCAACAAGTAAAGGAAGAGGATTACTTTTTCACCGCAGCGGGGTCGGTTCAAAAAGTCGCGGTAAAAAAGACAGCGAATAGCACTCCAATTCTCAATCTTACTCTTAGATCTGAAGCCCTTACCCGGCCTCAATTTGTCAAAAATCATTATACCGGCAATCAAGAAATTGTGGTGCAGGATTCGAAAAATATCCTCTACCGCTTCTCGAATGACGGCAAACTTCTGTGGAAAAAACAATTAGAGGCGAAGATAAATGGAAGCATTCACGAGGTCGATGTTTATCGCAATCGAAAATTACAGCTAGCATTCACTACCGAAACGGCCTTTCATATTATTGACCGAAACGGTAACCACGTCGATGGATTCCCAAAACGATTCAATGATGGTAATATCGGAGCCCTTGCGGTATTTGATTACGACAATAGTCGAAACTATCGTTTCTTGTTCAGCCAAGGCAGAGACTTATATATGTACAATAATCGGGGAGAGAAGGTAGAGGGCTTTACCTACAAGCGAGCAGAAGCTCCAGTGATCACTACCCCTAAACACTTTCGAATAAATAGTAAAGATTACATCGTATTAGGACTTCAGAATGGACGTCTAAAGATTCTACAACGCAATGGTAAAGATCGATTAGTAATCAATCAAAAATTCAACTTTTCAAAAAACGATATTTTCAACTATCGAGATCAGTTTGCTTTTACTACCACAGAAGGAATACTTATTCAAATAAATACTTCGGGTAAAGTAAGCAGTACCAACCTATCACTAACCTCAGCTCATGAGATTACTGGATCGTCGCGAAGCTTAGTGATTATTGACGGCCAAACGCTTCAGATACGGGAAAAGCGAATGAGTCTTGACTACGGCATCTACACAGACCCTCAGTTCTTTTTGGTAAATGATAAAATCTATATCAGTGTGCTCGAAGCTTCCTCGAAGAAACTTTATCTATACGACAGCAATGGGAAACTATTTTCAGGCTTCCCTGTTCTTGGAGCGTCGGGAATTGACCTAGCCGATATAGACGGAGATAAAAAAGTAGAGCTCGTCACCAAAGACGAAGGAAACTTTCTTACGGTTTATCGATTAGAGTAGGTGCATCGACAAGAGATGCTTCAAAGATCTCTGCAAATTTTTGAGTCCATATTACCTGAACTTCTTCAAGACTCGGGCATTGAGCACCTAACTCTGATTTCATCGAGGTAACCGCTTTACCCTTAATTCCGCAAGGAATCATTAAATCAAAATACCCAAGATCATTACTGACATTGAGGGCGATACCATGCATGGTTACCCATCGACTTGCTCTGATCCCCATAGCACAAATTTTGCGAGCCATTGGCGTTCCAACGTCTAACCAAACTCCAGTTTCTCCAGCAGATCGCTCTGACTGAATACCGTAATAGGCCAGCGTCGCGATAACCGACTCTTCGAGTAAACGCAAGTATTTATGAATATCGGTGAAGAAATGGTCTAGATCGAGTATCGGGTAGCCGACGAGTTGCCCAGGGCCGTGAAAGGTGATGTCACCTCCACGGTTAATCTTGTAGAACTGGGCCCCACGCTGAGCAAGCACCTCTTCACTAACCAGAAGGTTGTTTAAATCTCCGTTTTTCCCCAACGTATAGACCGGCGGATGTTCAACCAACAACAGATGATTCTCGGTAGCAACTTCAGTCTCCTCTCTTCGATTTCGAATCTTACGATCTACGGTAGATTTAAACAGCGTTTCTTGTAAATCCCAGGCCTTTTTATAGTCTAAAAGCCCTAATCGATGTAGCCACACCTTTTTACTCATAATACAAAAGTAGTCAGAACCCCGAGAATCGAACGATTTATTAGCCAACACTTCTTATTTTTGCGATCATTATAATAAAGTCTATGGCCCTTTCAGAACAAGAACTCATTCGAAGAGAAAAACTAGGCAAGCTAAGAGCGTTAGGAATCAACCCTTACCCTGCTGCCGAATTCAAAGTCACTCATAAGACTTCGGAGGTAAAAAAACAGTTCGAAGAGGGAAAATCCGTGGTGATGGCTGGTCGACTGATGTCTCGAAGAATTCAAGGAAAGGCTTCTTTTGCAGAACTTCAAGATTCTGAAGGCCGACTTCAGCTTTATTTCAATAGAGACGAGATCTGCACCGCAGATGACGCAACCTTATACAACGAAGTATACAAGAAGCTATTAGATATCGGAGATCTAATTGGCGTTGAAGGTACCCTATTTAAGACACAGGTAGGTGAAATGACGCTCCTTGTGAAAAAATTCAGCCTACTTAGTAAATCACTCAAGCCTCTTCCGCTACCAAAAGAAGATGCCGACGGAAATGTTTACGACGGTTTCACTAGTCCAGAGCTGCGCTATCGTCAACGATACGTAGACCTTGTGGTGAACCCACAGGTGAAAGAGACCTTCATTAAACGAACGAAGATTACCAATACCATCCGCTCATTTTTCAATGAGAGAGAATACCTTGAGGTAGAGACGCCGATTTTACAAGCGATTCCGGGTGGAGCAGCAGCGCGCCCCTTCATTACCCATCACAACGCACTCAACATTCCACTCTATTTACGTATTGCTAATGAGCTTTATTTAAAGCGACTGATTGTTGGTGGCTTTGATGGAGTTTATGAATTCGCGAAAGACTTCAGAAATGAAGGAATGGACCGCACCCATAACCCAGAATTTACAGTGATGGAGTTGTATGTGGCCTACAAGGATTATTTCTGGATGATGAATATGACCGAACAACTTCTTGAAAGAGTAGCGCTCGAGTCTAATGGCACTACGGTTTTACAGGTGGGGGATAAAACCATTGACTTCAAAGCTCCTTATCCAAGAGTTCCAATCCTTGAGGCGATTAAAACGCACACTGGGCATGATGTTAGCCAGATGAACGAAGAAGAACTAAGAGCTACAGCGAAATCTCTAGGTCTTGAGGTAGATGAAACTATGGGTGTCGGAAAACTCATTGACGAAATCTTCGGAGAGTGCTGCGAACACTACTATGTACAACCGACATTCATCACTGATTATCCAAAGGAGATGAGCCCGCTTACCAAAGAACATCGAAGCAATGAGCGCCTTACTGAGCGCTTTGAATTGATGGTTAACGGTAAAGAACTTGCCAATGCATACAGTGAGTTGAATGACCCTATCGATCAAAAAGAACGTTTCGAAGATCAATTAAAACTTTCTGAAAAGGGAGATGATGAAGCCATGTTTATCGACCAAGACTTCTTAAGAGCTCTTGAATACGGTATGCCACCAACCTCAGGTATCGGTATCGGTATTGATCGATTGACGATGCTCATGACCAATAATAGTTCTATTCAAGAAGTACTTTTCTTTCCACAGATGCGCCCAGAAAAGCCTGCGCTTAATTTAAATGAAGATGAAAAATTACTCATCGAGCTCTTAGAGAAAGCCGATGGCACTATTGGGCTTGGAGAATTAAAGGAGGCGAGTGGGCTCAGCGGTAAGAAATGGGATAAAACCACCAAAAACCTAAGTAAGGAAGGGTTAATTAAGGTAGAAAAAAACGATAGCGGACTTTGGATTCACTTAACCAATTGAAACTACTACTACCATACAAAACCAAAAAAGCCTCGCACTTCGCGGGGCTTTTTTGTTAACTAACTCAAAACTTAAACACCGAAATCGTTGGATTTCTTTTGCAAATATCCGTCACATAAGGTCATTTGTAAAGCCGAATTAAAAGGTTTCACACGAATTTAACTTTAGGGATAAGATGTTAAAGATTGCTTAACAATGGGGCATTTAAACTATATTGGGCCAACTAAAAATGTAACCCTATGAAATTCTCCATCCGACTAAGTTTTGGGCTACTACTTGCCCTTATGATGGTGAGCCCTGCAGAGGCTCAATTCAAATTCTTGAAGAAGAAAAAGCCTGCACCGGTAGCTGCAAAACCTGCACCTCCGGCTAAGAAAAATGCGATTAAATCGTATGATAAGGTAATCACGAAAGATGCTAAAACCGATGAAGGTCTATTCAAGGTGCATCAAATCGATCAAAATTATTTTTACGAAATTCCAGATTCACTATTTGGTCGTGAAATGCTCATGGTGAGTCGTATCTCGAAAACCGCAGATGGCGCTGGTTTTGGAGGAGGAAAAATTAATACCCAAGTATTACGCTGGGAGAAAAAAGAAAGAAATGTTCTTCTTCGCGTAGTTTCCTACAGCAACGTAGCAGCAGACAGCCTACCTATTCATGGGGCCGTAGTTAACTCGAACTTTGAGCCGGTCATGTATAGCTTTAAAATTGAGACTTTAAAAAAGGATTCTATTGCTCCTGCTACGGTTATCAAGGTAAATGATCTTTACACTAAAGATATAAATGCACTTGGTTTGCCGCAAGGATACCGTACTCGTTATAAAGTAAGCCGTCTTGACGCTGAACGTTCATACATTGAGCATATCAAGTCTTACCCATTAAATGTTGAAAACCGTCACGTAAAAACGTACTTCGCTCGAACTCCCCCAAGTAACGGTGATTTAGGTTCAATTTCGATTGAAATCAACAACTCAATGATCCTTCTCCCAGAAGAACCGATGAAAAGACGCTACTTTGATGAGCGTGTCGGATGGTTCGCTAGAGGACAAGTCGATTACGGTTCTGAAGCTCAGAAAAGTAAAACGGTGACTTATCTAGACCGCTGGAGATTAGAGGTAAAAGATGAGGATATCGAAAAGTTTAAAAATGGAGAGCTTGTAGAGCCTAAAAAACCGATCGTTTATTACGTAGATCGTGCCACTCCAAAAAAATGGATTCCTTATATCAAACAAGGTATCGAAGATTGGCAAGTAGCTTTTGAGGCAGCGGGCTTCAAGAATGCTATTATTGCGGCAGACCCACCTAGTGAAGAAGAAGATCCAGATTGGTCTCCTGAAGACGTTCGCTATTCAGTGGTTCGCTATCTAGCCTCTCCTATTCCAAACGCAAATGGACCTCACGTTAGTGACCCTAGATCAGGAGAAATCTTAGAGTCAGATATCAATTGGTATCACAACGTCATGTCACTACTTCGTAACTGGTATTTTGTTCAAACCGCAGCCATCAATCCTGAGGCTCGTGGTGTTGAATTTAAGGATGAAATTATGGGCCGTCTAATCCGTTTCGTTTCTTCTCACGAAGTTGGACACACCCTTGGACTGCCTCACAACATGGGCTCTTCAGTAGCCTACTCTGTTGATTCACTTCGCTCGCCTTCATTCACTAAGAAGTATGGTACTGCACCATCGATTATGGACTATGCTCGTTTCAACTACATAGCACAACCTGGTGATGGAGATGTAGCATTAATGCCGAACATCGGAGTGTATGATAAGTATGCGATTAGCTGGGGATATCGTCCGATCTTAGATAAAACAGCTAAAGAAGAAAAGCCGATCCTTAACCAGTGGATTACGGAACATGCCGGAGATCCAATGTACCGTTTCGGGCATCAGCAGTCAGGTGATGTAGTTGATCCAAGCTCGCAAACTGAAGATCTTGGTGATGATGCCGTTAAGGCAAGCACTTATGGTATTGCGAATCTAAAGAGAATCGTCCCTAACCTTCGTGAGTGGACTACTGAGCCAGGACAGAGCTACGATGATTTAGGCGAGTTATACGGACAAGTGTTTGGTCAGTTTAGCCGTTACATGGGCCACGTTTCAAATCATATCGGAGGGGTTTACGAATACTATAAAACTACCGAGCAAGAAGGAACCGTTTACACTCCTGTATCAAAGGCTAAGCAAAGAAAAGCCCTAGCTTTTATGCAGAAGGAGTTATTCAGCACACCAAAATGGCTTATCGACACAGATATTATTTCTAATACAGAATACTCTGGAAATATCGAACGTCTAAGAAGACTACAAGTTCGTTACCTCAACAACATGTTATCACTAGGAAAACTAGCTCGACTCGTTGAGTATGAAACACTGCAAGGAAGTAAGAGCTATTCACTAGTTGACTTTATGCGTGAACTTAGAGGGGGGCTTTGGAGTGAACTTAACTCAGGTAGAGCTATAGACACCTACCGACGTAACTTACAAAAAGCGCACGTAGAGCGTTTAGAGTATTTAATGACCGCAGACTCGCAACGAAAACTACCTGATTATGGTGGCTACAGAAAATCTACTGCAGTGACTACCAGTCAATCTGATATTCGTTCAGTAGCACGTGCAGAGTTAATCAATCTTAGGTCAAGTATCAATGCAAATCTTGCAAAGATGTCTAACCGAATGAGTCGTTACCATTTACAAGATGTGGTGTCGAGAATCGGTGAAATCCTTGATAAAGACTAATACCAAAACCCGCTTCGGCGGGTTTTTTCATTATTTGATATTAAACCCAAATCATTAAACAAAATTTAACAACCTCTTGGGAATACTTAAATCCTCTCTTGTCGTACTTTGGCAAGAAATATTTTGACAAACTATGAAAGCACTTCTACCTATTGTTCTTTTAAGCCTTACCACTTCAGCATTCGCTCAAGAAAAAGAAGCTGAAAAAAAAGAGTTCAAAGCCATTTTTATCAAATCAGATGAAAAGGCAACTCCTGTTATGCGAGGCGACCACATTCTTTTTGAAAAGGGAATGAAATGGCATGCCAAAGGGGAAGAGAAATTGACCGCTGAACAGAAGGCCACGCTTATGACTAAGCAAATGACTCTGCATCTTAGCCTTGATGAAGGTCAGGAGCGTAAGGTAGGCAAGGTCAATGCGAAACATCATGAGCAGATGGAAGGTCTCCAAGATCTTGAAGGCTTTGCTAAAAGATCAGCACATTTAGATGCACAAATTGAGCACCAAAGAGAGCTTCAAAAAATACTTTCAGAGAAACAATTCGCCCAATTCAAAAAAATGCATCGAAATAGAAAGGGTCAGATGTCTGTAATGCCGTTAGGCGCATCAATAGAAAAACTCCATGCGCTCCCAGGATTACATGGAATATCAGGTATGATAGATTTACCAGGTTTACCGAGCCTGGATACCGGCGAAGGTGAGATCATGTTCTTCGGTGATGATTCAGACAAAAGTTTCGAGGTAATTATTGATGGCGAAGGCGGCGAAACCGATGCTAAAAAAAATGTTTTTGTCTTTAAAACAGATGAACTTCACAGTGAGGACACCGATGCATCAGAGCACAAAAACGTTCGTATCAGAATGCGTAAAGATGGTGCAGGGCCAATGCATCAGCGAATGATGAAAGGCAAATCGAACATCACCGTAATGGGTACAAGTCTTGACGACCAGCCACTGATTATCATTGACGGTAAAGAAGTAGGAGAAGACATTAATTTAGATTCCCTAGACCCTAATACCATTGAGAGTATCAATGTACTAAAAGGCCCATCAGCAGAAAAAGCTTACGGAGAAAAAGGTAAAAACGGAGTGGTTGAAATTACCCTGAAAAAGAAATAATTCCTAAGCCTATAAAAAACTAAAAGCCCGCGTCGCGGGCTTTTTTTATTCCTAATAATTACGGGTTCCAGCTTTTGAGTGCTTCAATCGTAAAATCGATATCTGCCTCTGAAAGCGCATCGTTTAAGAAATAAGCCTCAAATGCCGAAGGGGGTAGATACACTCCATTTGCAAGCATATGATGAAAGTAGCTATTAAATAAAGGGCCATTCGCGGCGGCAGCCGTAGTAAAATTCACCACCGGTTCTTCTGAGAAGTGTACCGAAATCATACTGCCATAACGATTTATCGTATGAGCCATTCCCTTTTCAGAGAGAACGGTATGGATACCTGATTCGAGTAATTCAGCTTTATGAGCTAATCTTGAGAATACTTTATTATCAGCCTCGATTGATGAGAGCATTGCGTGTCCTGCTGCCATAGCTAGAGGATTTCCACTAAGGGTTCCTGCTTGATAAACGGGCCCCTCTGGAGCTAGATGTTGCATAATTTCAGTTCGAGCGGCAAAAGCACCTACAGGGAGACCTCCGCCGATTACCTTTCCGTACATCACAATGTCGGCAGCAACTTTAGTAGTTTCCTGAGCACCACCAGCGGCTAAACGAAATCCGGTCATCACCTCATCAAAGAGTAATAGAATTCCATTGGCGTCGCAGAGCTCTCTTAGCCCTTCTAAGAATCCTTCGGCAGGGATGATACACCCCATATTACCTGCTATGGGCTCTACGATAATTGCGGCAATCTGTTCAGGATTCGCATCGATCAGTGTCTTCACCGACTCTAGGTTATTGTACTCTGCTAGCAGCGTATCTTTTGCAGTACCTGCAGTTACACCGGGGCTATTTGGGCTCCCAAAAGTTACAGCACCACTACCCGCCTGAATTAAGAAGGCATCAGAGTGTCCATGGTAACAGCCAGCGAACTTAATTAACTTTTCCCGCCTGGTAAATCCACGCGCAAGACGTACTCCACTCATACAGGCTTCAGTACCAGAATTCACAAAACGTACTTTATCAATGTTCGGTACCATTGAAACCACCTTTTGAGCTAGCTGAGTTTCAAGTTCAGTTGGCATACCAAATGAGGTTCCTTTTTTGGCTCGCTCGGTTACTGCGGCTAATACCGGTTCATAAGCGTGTCCGAATAAGAGCGGACCCCATGAAGAAATGTAATCGATGAGTCGATGACCATCTTCAGTGTGTAAATAGGCCCCCTTGGCCTCCTTGACGAACACGGGGGTTCCTCCTACCGATTTAAAGGCACGTACTGGTGAATTTACTCCTCCAGGAATTACTTTATTAGCCTCCTGAAAAAGGGCGCTACTTCTTTGATATACTGTCATTTTACTCTCTTCGGAATTTCAAGAATTTGCCCGATTGACAAGTCGTCGGTATCGAGTAAATTCATTTTCTTAATCGATTCTACGGTAACCTCGTATTTCTTGGCAATACTGTAAAGTGTATCTCCTTTGGTCACTCTATGTGCTAGACCTCTATAAGCATTAGCAATGTCGTCTTGTGCCTGATCAGCCATCTCGCGTGTTCGCTTTCCGATACTAGTAATGGCGGTCTTAGCCTGTGTGAGAACATCGTCTACTTTCGCTTTACGCGTTTCTTTTTTCAACTGACGTCTACGCTTACCAAGGGTCATATCATCGTATTTATCGAGATCGTTGCGCTCGATGATAGCGATTAGCTTATTGGAGTAACTTTTATCGGTGGCGTAACCAGCGGCGCGTAGCCCTTTGGCCCAACTCTTATAGTCGGTGGGTCTCAATTCAAAAAGGCTTGAATAACGAGGTCTTGTGGTGAGAAATTTAGAATGATCTCTATACGAGGTGATCGGGCTTCTATATTTTCTAAAACATTCCCCTTTAGCGTCATCATCGTAAGAAACCGAATCGCCAGTCCAGCTATCGTGGCATTTAATGCCAAAATGATTGTTCGAGGACTTAACCAGTTCGCTCTTACCAGCATTGGTTTCGAGAATCCCTTGTGCAAGGGTGATACTGGCAGGAACTCCGTACAACTTCATTTCTTTCATGGCCACCTCAGCAAAACTCTCGATATAGGCTTTCTCTGAAGTGAACTTCTCGTAGTCTTTCTCAGACCAAGATTTAAGACCTAAATCATCGATAGCATCTTTGGTGCGCTCTCCGATCGATTTTCCTAAATGTTGTTCGGTTGTTTTTGAACGCGCAATACGATATACCTCAGGGTTGGGCGTACAGCTTTGGAGAACTAAACCCAGAAACCATACTACAGCAACGTAACCTGAAAAATTCTTAATGTGCATCAAATGTTGATCTTAAGTTGACCCTTGCGTTCTAGACGATCGTTCATACCCTCGATTCCTTGCAAACCTCCCGTATGAATAGCCAAAATTACGCTTCCTTTCTCAAATGCGCCACGTTTGATGTCTTCTAATAACCCAAAAATCATTTTACCCGTATAGACCGGGTCGAGTAGAATTTTAGTCTGCTTGTAGAACCAGTTCATTCGAGAGATGAGTTCAGGAGTGGTTTTGGCGTATCCGCCAAAGGTATAGTTATCAATAATCTCGAAACTGTCTTTGGTAGTAAAACGTTTAACCTCGTCGTTTAGTCGTTCATGACTTAACGAAGCATAGCCTCTCACTTTTTGGGTCGGATGCGCCCCTTCAACAATCCCCGCCAAGGTCGCTCCCGTACCTACAGGGCTACAGATATAATCTGCTCTAATGTCTTCATCGATAAACAGTTCTGAAACACCCTTAACGGCTAGCGAATTACTCCCTCCCTCAGGAATCAAGTACTGACCTCCCTTTTCTGAAAGCGACCGAGCCTTCTCAGGATTTGCGGTTAATTCTCGGTACCGATCGCGAGAAACAAAGACAAACTTCATTCCCAGTCTTTGGGCTTTAGAAAGGGTTGGGTTAGTAGCAACTGAAGTGGCCAATTCTTCTCCGCGTATGATTCCTATGCTTTTGAATCCATGCTCAGCAGCTGCCGCCGCAGTAGCTAGGATGTGATTGCTAAACGCTCCTCCAAAAGTGAGTAAGGTGTGCGCGCGTTGCTCGCGGGCTTCCTCAATATTGTACTTGAGTTTACGAAACTTGTTTCCTGAAATCAGGGGATGCAACTCGTCTTCCCGCTTCACCCAAAGTTCTACTCCTGCCGATTTAACCATAGGTAATCGAATGAGTTGATTGCGAGAGGTTTCAGTCAGTGGCATCGGATAAAGTTATCGGGAATGTGACGGTAAAGCAACCTGAAGTTTTCACAACTTGTCTACAGTCTTATCTTTGTGGCGTGAAAAAGCATATTCCCGTCGAAGAAGGCGACTACTACACTGAAAATGGCTATCGGGTATTTACCGAAAAATATCATTTAAAAAGAGGATACTGCTGTGAAAGCGGCTGCCGTCATTGCCCTTATGGGTATGATCCTAAGCAAAATCGAAGAGCCTAAAGCTATTGACTCATATCGACTTTGGGTTGTAACTTCATAGTGAGTTAGTTAAACGAACATGCTATGAAAAAATCAATGTACTTATTTGGGGCTTTTTTAAGCCTGTTGCTGCTTGCCTCCTGCAGTTCAATTCGAGTCTTTACCGACTACGATACCGAAGTGAATTTTTCGAATTACTCGAGTTTCGCTTTCTATAAACCGACGATTGATCAGGCTGAAATCTCTGATCTCGATAAGCGACGTATTCTAAAGTCGATCGAGTCGCAAATGACCGCGAAAGGATATGTACTTGCTGAAAACGCCGATCTACTCATCAGCATTGCTACCGACGAAGAATCTAGAGTAGACATCAACAACCAGGCTTGGGGTATTGGCTGGGGTTGGGGATTTAGTCCTTGGATGTGGGGACCGATGAATAATCAGGTGGTAAGTACCTATGATCGAGGCGTGCTCCTCATTGATATCTTAGATGCCGAAAAGAAGCAACTCATTTGGCAAGGTAAAGGCAGCGGTATATTGACCAATGTGACTAACCCAGAGGGTCGTCAGAAATTGATCGATCGGTACGTTTCGGCGATTTTAGCGAAATATCCGATTCGCTAGTTAAAGAGTGCTTTGGCTGCTTCTAAGGCCTGTGGAATCCCCGCCGGGTTCTTTCCTCCGGCAGTAGCGAAGAAATCTTGTCCTCCTCCACCCCCTTGGATGTGTGAGCCTAATTCGCGTATCATCTTCGAGGCACTAAGCCCTTTAGTGGCTACGATTTCTTTATCGATATAAATCGACAGTAGTGCCTTTTCTCCCACCTGTGCTCCGAGTACTAGACACAATCCTTTGTGTTGGGCTGCTAAATCAAATGATATCTGCTTCATGGCAGCAGCATCCAAATCAACGGGAACGGCTGCAAACTGAATACCGTCTATCTCAGTGATTCGCGTACC
Source organism: Flavobacteriaceae bacterium (assembly GCA_036782715.1). Lineage (GTDB taxonomy): Bacteria > Bacteroidota > Bacteroidia > Flavobacteriales > Flavobacteriaceae > UBA3478. Next base: position 6,511 of record DAIPYN010000022.1, on the reverse strand, counting down.
AATCGCCGATTTAATATGCTTGATTTTTTCGGCAACGAGTGCGTCTCTTTCTTGTTTGATGGCAGTAAGTTCACCAAGTGTGTCATCGACCGCTTTTACTAGGTCTTGCGCTTTTGGAAAACGTTCGGTTAGCTGCTGAATTAATACTTCTCTTTCGCTGTAATACTCTCTAACCCCTTTCGCCGTAATCGCTTCAATGCGTCGGATACCTGCTGCAACTCCCCCCTCACTTACTATCTTAAATTGCCAGATTTCTGAGGTGTTATTAACGTGAGTACCCCCACAAAGCTCGATGGATTCTCCGAAACGAATCGTTCTTACGGTATCCCCGTACTTCTCTCCGAATAGCGCCATCGCACCCTCAGCGATTGCCGTTTCCATGGCAACCGATCGGGCTTCAACAAGGGCAAGACCTTCATGAATTCTGTGATTCACTAATCGTTCTACCTCAGTAAGTTCTTCAGTAGTCATCTTTGCAAAGTGAGAAAAATCAAATCGCAAGCTACCCGGTTGAACCGATGAACCACGTTGCTCTACATGCGTACCTAAAACTTCTCTAAGCGCTTGATGTAATAGGTGAGTAGCCGTGTGGTTAGCGGTAGTATCTCTACGGGCTTCTTGATCTACGACGGCCGTAAATGTTCCTTCTATTGAGCTAGTTAGCTTCTTTGTAAAATGCAGAATCTCATTATTCTCTTTTTTGGTGGTGTAGATGTGAATATCACCCACATCTGAACGTAACACCCCGCGATCTCCAACCTGGCCTCCTCCTTCAGGATAGAAAGGAGTAGTATTTAAAACGAGTTGAAAGAGCTGCTCCTTCTTCTGTTTAATCTCTCGGTATTTCAAAATCTGCACGCCACTTACTTTAAGGTGATCGTAACCGACAAATCCTTCTCCAGAACCTGCATTTACGGTGACCCAATCACTCTTTTCTGAGGTTGCATCTGCCTTTGAACGCTGCTTTTGGGCGGCTAATGCTTCTTTGAAACCCTTTTCATCGTAAGTGTAACCCTTCTCTGAAAGTATAAGCGCGGTAAGGTCAATTGGGAAACCGAAGGTATCGTATAATTCAAAAGCCTTTTCTCCTGAGAGTTGCTTATTGCTTGTCTCGTTAAGTAAACTGTCTAGGCGTTTTAATCCCGCTTCAAGGGTAGCTAAAAACGATTGCTCCTCTTCTTTGATTACCGAAGTGATCAGGGTCTTCTGAGCGGTTAATTCAGGAAATGCCTCTCCCATTTCAGCTTCAAGCATATCCACAAGGCGGTATACGAAAGGTTCAGATTGACCTAAGAATGTGAATCCGTAACGAATAGCTCTGCGTAAAATTCTTCGAATGACATAGCCAGCCCCGTTATTTGAAGGAAGTTGTCCGTCAGCAATAGCAAAAGCAACCGCACGAACGTGATCGACAATTACACGAATAGCGATATCAGTAGATTCTTCTTTTCCATAGGCTTGGCCGCTGATTTTTTCTAACGAACTAATGAGCGGAGTAAATACATCGGTATCGTAGTTCGACTGCTTACCCTGAAGGGCCATACATAATCTTTCAAAGCCCATTCCTGTATCGACGTGCTTAGCAGGCAGCGGCTCTAGGCTTCCGTTGGCCTTGCGATTGAATTGCATGAAAACGAGGTTCCAGATTTCAACGACTTGGGGATGATCGGCATTGACTAATTGATCTCCTGGGGTTGATTGACGCTCCTTATCAGAGCGAAGATCAATGTGAATTTCAGAACAAGGACCACAAGGGCCTTGCTCTCCCATTTCCCAGAAATTGTCTTTTTTGTTTCCAAGAAGTATGCGCTCCTCTGCGACAAACTCTTTCCAAAGCTCATAGGCTTCGGTGTCTTTTGAAAGCTGATCGGCATCATCGCTCCCTTCAAAAATCGTTACGTAGATACGATCCTTGTCTAGCTTATACACTTCGGTTAAAAGCTCCCAAGCCCAAGAAATAGCTTCTTTTTTGAAGTAATCTCCGAAACTCCAGTTACCGAGCATTTCAAAAAGGGTGTGGTGATACGTGTCCTTACCTACCTCTTCTAGATCGTTGTGCTTACCACTTACTCGAAGGCATTTCTGGGTATCTGCAACGCGCTTATCGGCGGCCTCCGTGTTCCCCAGAAAATACTCTTTGAACGGATTCATACCCGCATTCGTAAATAAAAGTGTGGGGTCGTTTTTCATCACTAGGGGTGCTGAAGGAACGATTTGGTGTCCTTTCGATTTAAAGAAATCTAAGAAGGTCTTGCGGACGAGATTCGCGTTCATATCAAAAACGTATCTTTGAGTGGTAATTTTGCCCAAAAATAGGACAATTTGAAAGACCAAAAGCGCAAGCAGAAGTATTACTACGACCCAGATACCCTGTCGTATCGAAAGGTTGCCTCGAGGCCTCTTCGCAAATTATGGCAGTTTGGTCTGTTTTTTATGGCTTCGGCGCTATCAGGGGCAGCGATCTTTTATTCGTTTAACCAACTAGGGTGGGTACGCAATTCAAACGAGATCGTTCTACAACGCGAATTAGATAATTACAAACAAGACTATCAGAATTTTATTAAGCGTCTCGACCGCACGGCAGAGGCTCTCGAAAATTTAAGACAGCGAGATAACGAGGTTTACCGTCTGTATTTCGAGATGGATCCGATCCCTGAAGAACAATATTATTCTGGTTTTGGTGGGGTGAATCGCTACCGCAAATACGAAGGGCAGAATAATTCAGAACTCATCAAAGATGCAGCGCAGAGTCTAGACGTCATTGAAAAGGCCATCGTGAATCAATCTCGATCGCTTGACGATATTTCTGATATGCTTCCGAAACGAAAAGAATATTTAGGGGCTATACCCACCATTCAGCCGGTAAAGAACGAAGACCTCAGAAGAATGGCTTCAGGTTATGGATGGCGTTCTGATCCTTTTACCAAGATGCGTAAGTTTCACTATGGAATGGACTTTTCTGCTCCAATAGGAACCCCCATTTTCGCCACAGGTGATGGGGTGGTCAAAAGAGCGGATCAACGCGCCTCTGGGCTCGGTAAACATATTAGAATCGATCATGGCTTCGGCTATGTAACCATTTACGGTCACCTTTCGAAGTATAATGTTCGACGCGGTCAAAAAGTAAAACGCGGCGATATTATCGGTTATGTAGGTAATACGGGTCGTTCCTTAGGATCTCACCTGCATTATGAGGTGCATAAAGATCGCAAGCAGGTTAATCCGATCGATTTCTACGCGGGAACTTTATCGGCAGCAGACTATGAAATTCTCAGTCAGCGTGCCTCCTTATCTAACCAATCTCTCGATTAATGGAACTCAATCTTCGCGATAAACGGTACTATTCAATCGGTGAGGTAGCCGAGGCATTTGAGGTGAATACTTCGCTTATTCGATTCTGGGAAAAAGAATTCGACGGTATTAAGCCCAAGAAAAACGCTAAGGGAGATCGAAGGTTTACCCCTGAAGATGTTCAGCAATTAAAGCGAATCTATGAGCTTGTCAAAGAACGTGGGTTCACCCTTGAGGGAGCAAAGACTGAACTTAAAAACAACAAGAAAACCTATAAGAAGAACGAAGAAATCGTTCGTAAATTAGAATCAATCAAACAACAACTCATCCATCTAAAAGACAGCTTAAAATGAAAAAAAGTTATT
>DAIPYN010000022.1:0-2755 GCA_036782715.1 Flavobacteriaceae bacterium | reverse complement strand
GAGAGTGCTCCTGAAGTAAACTTCAATTTCTAAATGAAGGCTGAAGAACTTTTTAGTAAAATAGAAGAAGAACAGATCGTTTCAGCGATCAAGACTGCTGAGAAAAATACCTCTGGAGAAATAAGGGTTCACATCGAGGCAAGTAGTAAAGGCAAAAACACTTTAGAAAGAGCGGTCGAGGTATTTCAAGAATTAGAAATGCATCAAACAGAAGCGCGCAACGGCGTGCTCTTTTATCTAGCCTACGAGGATCATGCTTTTAGCATTTTCGGCGATCAAGGGATCAACGAAAAAGTACCCGCAGACTTCTGGGATTCTACTCGAGATCAAATGCAAACAGCTTTTAAAAAATCGGCATTTGCAGAAGGTTTAATAGCCGGTATTACTGAAGCCGGTCAAGTACTCAAAATATATTTCCCCTATCAATCTGACGACCAAAACGAACTCGATGACTCAATCTCTAAAGGTTAAATTATTCTTCCTCTTAGCGTTAGGAGCCGTAGTTGGTGCCTGGGCACAAATGCAGATTCCCAACAAACCTGCCAAGCAGACTGCGCTATATGACTATGCAGATGTTTTAAGTAATGATGAAGAGCGTGCACTTACTCAGAAGTTAATTCGCTACGCTGATTCTACCTCAACACAAATCGTAGTGGTTAGCATTCCTTCTGCAGAAGGTGAAGACATTCAGTTTCTAGGTGCTAATTGGTTAAGTGCTTGGGGAATTGGACAGGCAGGCAAGGATAATGGTATTCTGATCTTACTCGCTCGAGACGATCGCCGTATAGGAATCAATACGGGCTATGGTGTTGAAGATCGATTAACCGATGCCCTTTCAAAACGAATCATCGAAACCCGAATCATTCCTGAATTCAAAAATGGAGACTATTACGGCGGACTAGATGCAGGTACCGATGCGATTGTCGAGGTGCTTACCGGAGCCTACACCGAAGATCGTAACCTTCGAGCCTCAAAGAAGGATAAATTCGGAGCCTTCGTATTTCTTATGATTATCGTTCTTATTGTGGTTAGCATGATCTCTCGCAAAGGCGGTGGCGGATCAAACGGCGGCGGTATGCGCGGCCCTGACCTCATGGACGTTCTCATCCTTAGCTCTCTAGGAAGACGCAGCGGTGGCGGTAGCTTCGGTGGAGGTGGTAGCTTTGGAGGCGGAGGATTCGGCGGAGGATTCGGCGGAGGTTTTGGCGGCGGAGGCGGTGCCTCTGGCGGTTGGTAACCCTTATTTCTTACGCATGAATATGGTCACAGGAACTCCCTCAAAATTGAAGTTCTTACGAAGCTGATTTTCTAAGTAACGCTTGTACGGATCTTTCACATACTGAGGTAGATTACAGAAAAACGCAAACTGCGGATAATGCCCGGGTAACTGCGTACAGAATTTAATCTTCACATACTTTCCTTTCAGCGATGGTGGCGGATAATGTTCAATAAGCGGCAGCATCACATCATTCAGCTTATGGGTAGGCACACGCTTAGATCGGTTTTCATAAACCTCAACAGCGGTTTCAATGGCTTTGTAGATACGCTGTTTCTCAAGCGCCGAAACAAAGATGATCGGCACATCGGTAAAGGGTTCCATTGCCTCGCGAATCTTCTTGGTGTAATCGCGAACGCTATTGGTTTCTTTCTCTACCAGATCCCATTTATTTACTAAGACTACAATTCCTTTATTATTGCGATGGGCTAACCAAAAGATATTCTGCACTTGACCATCAAAACCTCTAGTGGCATCTAGAATTAGAATAGCGACATCACAATGCTCGATGGCACGTACCGAACGCATGACCGAATAAAATTCTAGGTCTTCTTTTACTTTCGCCTTTCTTCGAATACCAGCCGTATCGACTAAGTTAAATTCGAATCCGAATCGATTGTATTTGGTGTCGGTCGCATCTCTGGTAGTACCGGCAATATCAGTTACAATGAAGCGATCTTCACCTAAAAGTGCATTGATAAACGATGACTTCCCTGCATTCGGACGACCCACCACAGCAAAACGCGGCAATTCGTCTTCTAATTCAGGCTCGTCAGGTAATACCTCAACAACAGCGTCAAGTAAATCCCCAGAACCCCCACCATTGATGGATGAGATAGTAAAGTAATCACCCAAACCCAATGCGTAAAATTCAACCGCATCGGCTTCACGCATGGCGTTATCAACCTTATTGATGGTCAGAAAAACGGGTTTATCGTGTCGACGAAGGAGTTTGGCAACGTCCTGGTCCATCCCAGTTACCCCTGACTCGACATCAACCATAAAAATAATTGCATCAGCTTCATCTATGGCTAATTCTACTTGCTTATCGATTTCGAGTTCGAAGACATCTTCAGAACCTTTAACGTATCCGCCCGTATCGATGACAGTGAATTCGCGGCCGTTCCAGTCGGTCTTGCCATAGTGGCGGTCACGGGTTACCCCACTTACCGCATCGACAATAGCCTCTCTCCGCTGAATGAGTCGGTTAAAAAAAGTCGACTTTCCAACATTCGGACGTCCCACAATAGCAACAATAGCTCCCATAGAAAAATTTGTAGGCGCAAAGGTAGCCGAATTTTGTTAAGGGCGGTGATTCTAGCCCTGATATCCGAAACGACGCAATTGATTTTCATTACTGCGCCAATCCTTATTCACCTTCACGTAAAGTTCTAAGTGTATTTGTTTCTGAAAGAAAGCCTCCAAATCTTTTCGAGCTTCAGTCCCAACGCGCTTGAGTGCCTTGCCTTGGTGTCCGAT
>DAIPYN010000021.1:26101-28433 GCA_036782715.1 Flavobacteriaceae bacterium | reverse complement strand
TTAGGCAATTCAATAGGCTTTAAACCTGGAGAAATCGAAGAAGCATCTTCTCCGAAATAATCATCTAACCAAGAAATGTAGGCGAGCATCGATTTCATTTCTTTTCCGTCCTCTGGAAGTTGTATACCATTCATACTTCGGGTCATACACCCGTTAATACGTTCAGACAAGGTACCTTCCTTATTCTCTCGCCCTCTAAATTGAGGAAATCGATCGGTAACACCTACTAGAGCGATTCCATAAGACTGGGTACCGCCTTGAAGATGGCAACTCGAGCACCTCAAAACATTACCCGTATATCGCATTGACTCATCATCAACGGCCATACCAATAAGCTGATCGGTGTTGGTGATTAATTCATATCCGTACCGTATATCCTGAGATTGATATTCAACAGCATTTTCTAAGGTCATCTTTTCGCTCAAAATGACATCAGGAGATTCTACATATAAGCTATGCCAATCTTCTCTAGGGCCAGAGGCCAAAACCCCAATAAAAATAACAGCAACCATGAGTAACAATACAGTGGTTGTGACAGCAATTAACCGAGAAATTTGCCCTAGAACTTCTTTAAAATCAGGTTGGTTTATACTCATTCGGTATCTAGTTGTGGTTGTTACAAGAAAAGTACACAATAGTATTTAATTCAACATAGATGATTTGCAACCTAGGTAACTCAACAAAATTTGGGTAAATTAATTGGTAGAAAACGAGCTATGAAAACACGCTTACAATCGTTTCAAAACAAACTAGAGAAGCAACTCCAGAAAGAGTTCAAAACTTATGCGGAGCTGCACCAGTACAGCGTGAATAACCTGTCAGAATTCTGGCAATTTCTTGCTGAATTTTTCGAAATAAATTTTTTTGATAAACCTCAGAGAGCCCTAGAAATAGGAAGCCACCTCATCGATACTCAATGGTTCACTGGAGCAACTTTAAGTTATACCTACGAGGTCTTTAAACACTTTAGACCAAATGGTATTGCGATTCATTACTCTGACGAAGAAGGTAATTCCCTTTCGGTGAGTTGGCCCTTACTTCTTGCAAAGGTTCTCCACTATAAAAACAGCTTCGAGCAATTTGGACTTAAGAAAGGAGATCGAGTAGCGGGTTATGTACTTAATCGGCCCGATACCGTTGCCGCCTTTTTAGCTGCCAATGCTTTAGGTGCGATTTGGGCCAGCTGTCCACCAGAATTTGGAGATAAGGCTGTTCAAGATCGATTTGAACTCATCGAACCCAAACTATTGGTTGCCCATACGGGCTATACCTTTCGAGGCAAGTATTTTGATCGATCAGAGGTTCTTCGAAAATTAGAAGAGAAAATTCCTAGTATTGAACATTCGATGGTACTCGATCTCGATTTTACAGAAGAGTCTTACGAATTAGATCAACTAAGCTTTGAAAAAGTAGCATTTGACCATCCCATCTGGATCTTATTTTCTTCAGGCACCACAGGCAAACCTAAAGCTATAACGCATCGCACCGGCGGAATGATTCTGGAGCATTGCAAAGCTCTAGGATTGCATCAAGACGTACAAAGTGGCGACCGTTATTTCTGGTACAGCACAACCGGATGGATGATGTACAATTACAGTCTAGGCTCACTACTTCTCGGTGCAACCTTATGCCTATATCACGGAGATTCATTCTACCCCAACCCTGATCGATTATGGGAATTCGCTCGTGAATTTGAGGTCAATCACTTTGGTCACGGGTCAGTGTATTACAGCCACTTATTATCAAAATCCTCGAAGCTTAGTAACTCAGCGCATCAGCCTCAGCTGAAAAGTATCGGGGCCACAGGATCTGTTTTACATAAAGAGGTTGCAGCCGCTTTAAAACAGCGATTCCCAAACACCCATATCATCTCGCTGAGTGGAGGAACAGACGTTTGTTCTGCCTTTCTCGGAGGCCTGCCCGGATCAGAATCAAAGCCTGGAGAATTACAATGCAAACTCCTTGGAGCCGCCGTAGAAATCTTTGATGAGAAAGGCGAAAAAATAATTAATACTCCTGGGGAGCTCGTGCTAACTACTCCACTAATCTCTATGCCCCTATATTTTTGGAATGACTCTAAGCATTCTAAATATCTCAGCAGTTATTACACCGAGTACGAGAATATTTGGAAACATGGGGATTGGGCAGAGGAGACTGCTCAAGGTAGTTTCATCATTTATGGCAGATCTGATGCTACACTCAATAGACACGGGGTTCGTATCGGCACAGCAGAAATTGATCAAAGTCTAAAGCAATTAGAAGGTGTAGAAGACAGTCTAGTTCTTCACTTCAACCACAAAGGCCAGGACGAACTATTACTTTTCGTTAAAAC
>DAIPYN010000021.1:0-26001 GCA_036782715.1 Flavobacteriaceae bacterium | reverse complement strand
TATTAGCCGCAAAGCGAACGCCTATAACAAGTTTTGGATCAGAACTAGCTTCACTTACAGCAGCTGATCTGGCCTCAGAAGCCATCAAAGCAACTCTTCAATCGGCTGGTGTTTCAGGACGAGATATAGAGGAAACTTTCTTGGGAAATGTTTGCGCTGCAGGTGTTGGTCAAGCCCCAGCCCGACAAGCTGCTCTAAAAGCGGGCATTTCTGAAAAATCACCTGCCACCACTATTAATAAGGTTTGTGCCTCTGGTTTAAAATCAATCATACTCGCGACACAAACACTACAATTGAACCAAAGAAAATTGGTGGTAGCAGGTGGAACTGAGAGCATGTCAAACATTCCCTACTATGATCGGGCAGCTCGTTGGGGTGTTAAATTTGGAGATCAAAAACTCATTGACGGCCTTGCCTATGATGGGCTTACCGATGCTACCGAAGGGGTTGCCATGGGAGTTTTAGCCGAAAAAGTTTGCAAAGAAAAAGGGATAAGCCGAGAAGCTCAAGATCAGTATAGTGTAGCCTCATATAAGCGTGCTCAAAAGGCCTGGCAAGAGAACTCATTTAGGAATGAAGTCTGCCCCATATCGATTAACAGCAAAAAAGGAGTGGTTCATATTGATAAAGATGAGGAGTGCTTTAGAGTAAATTTTGATAAGGTATCACAGCTAAAACCGGCTTTTGACCCTGACGGAACGATTACCGCAGCGAATGCTTCAACGATTAATGATGGTGCCGCAGCTATTCTACTGGCAAATAGTGAAGGACTTGAAACAATTTCGTCTAAGCCTATTGCTAAGATTATTGGCTACAGCGAAACCGCTCTTTCACCTGCTAGGTTTACACTAGCTCCGATTGACGCTACTAAAGCTTTATTGAAGACAACTGATGTTGCTATAGAAGAAGTTGATCTTTTTGAAATCAACGAGGCCTTCGCTATGGTTCCTCTTGCATTCGCTGAAGCATTAAACGTAGGGTTAGATAAAATTAATGTCAATGGTGGTGCAGTATCATTAGGGCATCCTATCGGTTGTTCAGGTACACGTATAGTTGTAACCCTTGTACATGCCTTAAGGGCTCGCAATATGAAATATGGAATCGCGGCGATTTGTAACGGAGGTGGAGGTGCGTCGGCTATGCTTGTCGAAGCACTATAGCACCTATCTTTGCGCACATGAAATTAGTTTCAATAGAGGAAGCGGTAGACTTTCTAAAGGGAGATAAAGTAGTTGCTATACCCACCGAAACGGTTTACGGGTTGGCGGCTAATGCTTTTTCTGAAACAGCAGTTTCACGTGTTTTTGAGACCAAGGGTAGGCCGAGCTATAATCCTTTAATTGTACATATCGCCGATTATAAGAGATTGGATGATCTAGTTTCATCCTTTCCTAAAAACGCAAAAATATTGGCCGACAAATTCTGGCCTGGTCCACTAACCCTTTTACTACCCAAGAAAAATAGCGTCTCAGATCGAATCACGGCAAGTAAGCCAACTGTGGCGATTCGAATGCCTAGTCATCCGATTGCTCAAGATTTGTTGAAGAAACTAGACTTTCCTTTGGTTGCGCCAAGTGCGAATCGGTTCAAACATATCAGTCCTACTAAGCCTTCTCATGTTCTTGATAGTTTGGGCGCTGATGTATCTATTATTGATGGTGGTGAATGTAAATTAGGGTTAGAGTCTACCATTGTTGGATTCGAGGATCATGGTAGACCAGTGGTTTATAGACAAGGAACCATCTCATTAGAGTCTTTACAAGAAGTTTTACCCGAAACTTATCTATTGCAGCAGCGATCAAATGCTGAAGAATCGATTGTCGCTCCGGGAATGATCAAAAGGCATTATGCGCCGAATACCCCATTGAGAATTGTCGATTCTATCGAGAAGCACTTAGAAGAATTCGGGAGTAAGAATAAAATTGGTGTCATCTATCCGGCTCATACGAAACCACATCAACTTGCCGCGCAGACCATAGCGCTTTCAAAAGGAGGAGACCTGAATGAAATAGCCGAAAAGCTCTATGCCGCATTTCATCAATTAGATAAACAGAACCTAGACTATTTGGTCATTGAGCGTTTCGAGAATATCGGATTGGGTAGAACCTTAAACGATAAAATCACCAGAGCCTCAAGCGAAGACTAAGATTTCTTAACTTCATTTTGAAATGAGCCACGACCACAGTCATCACACTTCGTCAAAAAAACTAGGATTAACCATTTTATTAAACCTAGGTATTACTGCATCTCAGGTCATCGGTGGTATTCTGTCTGGAAGTATCGCGTTACTTACCGATGCCGCCCATAATTTCAGTGATGTGATTTCATTGGTGGTGAGCTACACCGCCAACCGATTAGCGAAAAAACGAGCAACTTCTGATAAAACATTTGGCTACAAGCGAGCTGAAATTATTGCTGCATTCATCAATTCAATTTCTCTAGTACTACTCTCGCTTTGGCTCATTATCGAATCGATTCAGCGATTATTAGATCCTCAACCCGTTGAAGAAAAAACCGTTATTCTACTATCTCTAATTGCCATAGCAGGAAATGGTCTGAGTGTGTTTTTATTGCACAAGCAAACTGAAAACAACATTAATCTGAAATCCGCATACATTCATCTCTTGTCAGATCTAATGGCCAGTGTGATTGTTTTAGTTGGTGGTATTACTATTTACTACTTTGAGGTGTACTGGGTTGATCCTTTATTAGGGATTTTAATTTCTATCTATCTCATTTATATCGGATATGATTTATTGAAAGAATCGATCCAAATTTTAATGCTGTACACCCCTGTTGAAATTAGTCTTGATGAGGTTGTTTCTACTGTCGAGAAATTACACCCCAATACACGACTGCATCATATCCATATCTGGAAGCTAAATGATACCGAAATTCACCTTGAGGCACATCTTGACCTCAACGAAAATTTAAGTCTACTAAAATTTCAAGAACTACAATTACAGATCGAACAACTTCTTTGGCAACAGTTCAAGATCAACCATGTTACCATTCAACCCGAATATAATCGCAGTGACGAAAAGGATCTGATTGTTCAAGACTAGGTTTATCTAGTACGCTGGTCTAATGAATACCTCCCTGCCCCCATTAAGGCAACACATATAAATCCGACTAAATAAAGTAGTGCCATCTCCTTCTTTGCTAATGGATCAGGACCATGCGTAATAAATGCAGCAACGGCCATAGTAAAAGAGGTAATCAGCGCCATAATACGGGTTTTAAAACCAACAATGATAAAAATAGGAGCTGCTAGTTCTGCAAAAGTTACCAGGTAAAGGGATAGCGCACTACCTAACCCTAAAGGGTCCCCGAAACTTAAATTCCCTTCAAGAATACGCTCAAATTTTGACCAACCATGAGTCATCATAAGTAATGAAAATACAATACGTAAAAGGGCTAAAGCGCTATCTTGAAATCGAGCCATCTATTTGAAAAATTCGTTGTTGATTATTAAATTTATATAAAACTAAGACATGAGAAGATTTATCGTTGTTTTATTTGTCAGTCTGTTTATGGGTAGCTTATTACTATCATGTAAAGCATTGAATACTTCAAAGAATGGTGATGAGGCAGAAATCACGACTCCTCCAAACGTAGGCTCGAACAAACTCTCTAAAAAACGTCAATAAACAGCTGTTTAAATACATCTAGAATCTTAACAAATTCATTATCTTTTCATAACTAAAATCACATTTAGTTATGAAAAAACCTGAGTCGTTAATGATGTCTCTGGGCTATGTTCCTGAATGGAGCGAAGGCTCAGTTAAACCCCCAATATTTCAAACCTCAACCTTCGGATTTAAAACCGCCGAAGAGGGCAAGCGATTTTTCGAAATAGCCTACGGCAAATCATCCCTGGAGCCCGGTGAACAAATGGGGCTTATCTATTCTCGACTGAACAACCCAAACATGCAGATTCTCGAGGAGCGCCTGGCAGTCCTTGAGCAAAGTGAAGAAGCAGCAGCATTTGTAAGTGGGATGAGTGCAATATCTACGGTTATGCTTGCGTATCTTAAACCAGGTGATACACTCATTTTCAGCAATGAAGTCTATGGAGGAACGCACCACTTCGTTCATCATTATCTCAAATCTATAGGAGTAAACGTTCTCTCTATCTTAGATTGGAGCGACGCCAAACAAATCGAACAAACGCTTGAATCTAAAGGATTCATTGACAAGGTTGCCATGATTTATTGCGAAACACCGGCCAACCCTACCAATACGCTCGTTGATTTAGAAGCGGTCGTTCGATTAAAAAAACAGCTCGAGTCACGACTCGAGAAAACGGTAATCATGGCCGTGGACAATACTTATCTCGGGCCTATATGGCAAAAGCCTTTAGAGTTTGGAGCCGACCTAGTCTGTTACTCTGCCACTAAATTCTTGAACGGGCACAGTGACGTGATTGCAGGAGCGGTCATGGGAAGTAGAGAAGCTATTGGACCGGTTAAAGGGCTACGAACCTTTCTAGGGGGGATGATTGCTCCTTACACAGCCTGGTTATTAACCAGAAGTCTAGAAACCCTTCATGTGCGAATGAACTACCAAACTGAGAATGCACAAAAGCTCGCTCAGTTTTTAGAAAGTCATCCTAAGGTGAAGAAAGTTTTATTCCCTGGATTAGAAAGCATGTCTTCTAGTCAGAGAGAAATTTATCACAAGCAATGCAAATCGCCAGGTGCAATGATCAGTATTGTACTGCACGGGGCTGAGGCCGAAGCTTTTCGCTTTCTAAATGCACTTAAATTAATCAAACTTGCGGTGAGTTTAGGTAGTAATGAAAGTCTAGCCCAACACCCATATTCAATGACTCACTCTGACGTACCTGATGAAGAAAAAATGCAGATGGGTATCGAGCTCTCCTTAGTGCGAATCAGCGTAGGAATCGAGCATGCTGATGACCTCATTGAAGATTTGAAACAAGCCTTAGAAAACGTGTGATCTATCGAATCGTATTTATCGCTCTTTTAGCTAGCCTTGGTGGATGTTCTAGCCCAAAATCTCAAGGAGAATTAGTAGTCGAAGAGTCTATTCTTGCCCATGGAGGATGGAACAACTATACGAATCTCCAAGATTTCAGATATGAAAAAACGAGTTATACCCTTGACGCTCAAGAAATAATCAATGATACTCTTGTTCAGCAATTTGAAATACCCCAGTTAGGCACAACTATTTTAATCACAGAGGATTCACTCCGAATAAAACTCCAAAACGAAATCATTAAGACCTCAAAACCATTAGGGAATGACCAACAGAACTACAAGAATATTATCGAAGGAGCGAATTTTGTCTTTTTTCAGCCATTTAAATTAAAGGATAAGGGAGCTCAAATTGAATACTTGGGTTTGAGAAGCCCTAGCTTCTCAGAAAAGCCCTTAGAGCAAATAAGGGTTACCTACCCTAATTCAAATGATATTTGGTATTTCTTCTTTGACCACGAAACAAAATATGTGTTGGCCAATGCGGTAAATCACAAAGGAAAAATAAGTCTCATTCTGAACGACTCGCTACAATGGCATAAAAATCTACTGGTTCATAGTCGACGCAGGAGCTTTATTAGTAATTCAAATTTTGAACTAATTCGACTTCAAGCGAGCTATAAATACAAAATGCTGAGCGCAGAATAACCACAGGTTCGGCAATTATAATACCTTTGGTGTCAATAAATTGATTCAATCTTGAGACTTTACTCGAGAAAATAGCATGCTATTTAACCCTAAATATTTCTACAGACTTTCGTTTTGGACGAGTTTGTTCTGTTTTCTTCTTCTGATTTACGATTTCGGATTTCACTCGTCGATAACAGAAAGTTTCGATCTAGACCTTTTCTATTACTACGCATTACTAGTAGGATTATTAAGTTCTGTACTCACCTATATCAACGATCGCAAAAGAATCTATCAGCGAATTGCAATTCTTGATGGTGTTTCTGGCCTCTTCTCGGGAGTCCTTTTAGCGCTACATTTTTTTACTCCAGAGAATTATGAATTTAGACAGGTATCGGAACAATTCAGCCTTGAAAAATTCGCTGCTGCCCTTCTTTTTTTCAAAGGATTTCTAGACTTAAGAGTAAGCTATAAAAGAACTGCCTTGAACCCAGCCCAACTGTTCTTAATTAGTTTTGTGACGATCATTTTAGGTGGCACATTATTATTGTCATTGCCCGGGGCTACTCATGAGAGCATTGGTCTACTTGATGCACTTTTCACTGCAACTAGTGCAGTTTGTGTTACAGGGCTAATTGTGGTAGACACAGCTACACATTTTACCTTTTTTGGACAATCAATCCTTCTCTTTTTGATTCAAATTGGAGGCCTCGGAATACTAACTTTCGTCAGCTACTTTAGTTATTTCTTTAAAGGTGAAATAAGCTACGAAAAACAAATCGCCATCAATCAGATTAATAGCTCAGGGGCTATTGGTAAAGAATTAGGTCTATTAAAGAGCATCTTAATAATCACATTAAGTATTGAGGCCTTTTCGGCTTTACTTATCTTTTACAACACTGATCCGGCTGCTTTTAATAGTGTTTCTGAACGTGTATTTTTCTCTGTTTTTCACGCAGTCTCTGCCTTCTGTAATGCAGGTTTTTCTACCCTCAGTGACTCGCTGATGCAAGGTGGTTTTCAGTTTAATTATGGGCTACAACTTGCCATTATTTTGACCTTTGTTATTGGGGGACTTGGTTTCCCCATCGTTTCGAATATCGTCTCTTATTTAAGCTACAAGACCAAAGGGGTGTTTTCGTTCTTTGACAAGCCGAATTATCGTCCGTGGGTATTAACACTAAACAGTCGAATTGCCTTAATCACCACTATTGTCTTAACCGTCGGAGGAACCCTCGTTTTTTTCGGACTTGAAAAAGATGGGGTACTCTCTTCACACTCAGGTTTTGGCAAGCTAGTTACCGCACTATTTGGCGCCACCACACCACGTACAGCAGGCTTCAATACCGTTGATGCCAGTCATTTCAGATTTCCAACGTTACTGCTCACTATGTTTTTGATGTGGGTAGGAGCCTCTCCAAAATCAACAGGAGGAGGTATTAAAACCAGTACACTAGCCATTGCTATCTTAAATATCCTAAGCTTAGCAAGGGGTCGTGAACGAATCGAATTGTATCGCCGAGAAATCGTTGAGGTAACGGTAAAAAGAGCATTTGCAATGATCTCCTTATCTATTATCGTTATTGCCATCGGGGTATTAGGTATATCTGCCTTTGAACCTGATCTTACGATGATTGAAATTGCCTTTGAAAGTGTTTCGGCCTACAGCACCACTGGGCTGAGCATGGGGATCACCTCAAGCCTTAGCCCTATCAGTAAATTCATTATCATTATATTAATGTTCGTTGGCCGCGTTAGTGCACTAACGGTACTCATTGCGATATTCCGCAATGTGATTAACCAAAACTATCGCTACCCGAAAGAAGAAATTACAATCCACTAGTTATGAAATACATCATCATCGGACTTGGAAATTTTGGAGCTTCGCTCGCTGAGAAACTAACCGCTCAGGGGAATGAAGTCTTCGCTGTAGACACCAGTAAAACAAAGGTTGATGCCTTTAAAGAAAAGATCACCTACACCGTTCAGCTTGATGCTACCGATGAGCTCGCAGTTGCAGGGCTTCCACTAAAAGAAACTGACATTGTAATCATCGCTATCGGAGAAGATCAGGGAGCCAATGTAATGGCGACTGCTTTATTCAAAAATATGCAGGTGAAACGATTAGTGAGCCGTGCGATCAATCCGCTCCACGAAAAAGTATTGCAAGCTATTGGGGTGGACGAGATCGTTCACCCTGAGGAGGAAACTGCAGAAAGATGGGCCAAAAAACTTTGCCTAGTAAACGTAGTTGACTCTTTTGAACTAAGCGACGACTTCAGTATAATCGAGGCCACCGTGCCTAATGAATACGTAGGTAAAACGCTGAAAGAGGTTGGATTCAGATCGAAATACAATCTACTTGTACTTACCATCATTAAACAGGTTACGGTTAACCCGCTACTAGGGAGTCCCAAGACTGAAAACCAAGTTCAAGGGGTTGCCTCTGCAGAACATGTGCTTGAAGAGGGTGATATCCTAGTACTTTACGGTTCAAACAAAGACCTTCAGCACTTCCTTAAGCAAAAAGTGCGCTAAGATTCTCTGTTGATTACGTAAGCACTTGCTTGACGGGTCGGAAGAATCACAAGATCAGCAATAGTAACCGATTTAGGAGCTTCAACCATGTAAACGATTGCGTCAGCAACATCTTCAGCCCGAAGTGCATCTGCTCCTTGATAAACCGTTTTTGATCGGCCAGCGTCTCCCTTAAAACGAATCATGGAAAACTCGGTTTCAACTAGACCTGGGTGAATCGCACTAACTCTTATTAATTCAGGGTTGAGATCAAGACGCAAACCATCTGTGAAATACTGGACAGCTGCCTTAGAAGCGCAATACACGCTCCCTTTTGGGTAAGCCTCTTTTCCTGCAATGGATCCGACATTTATGATATGACCCCAACTACTCTTGCGAAGCAATGGAAGAACAGCTTTGGTAACGTACATGAGTCCCTTGACATTTGAGTCAATCATAGCATCCCAGTCATCGAGGCTAGCTTCTTGAACGGTATCTAATCCATGTGCATTTCCCGCATTATTAATCATCACATTTATTGATTTCCACTGCTCTGGAAGACCTTCGATGGCTTCAAATACTGCTTGTTTATCACGCACATCAAAAACAAGCCGATGAGTTTCAACCTTTACGGCATCTGAGAGTTGCTGCAATCGCTCACTTCTTCGACCGCAAAGGATTAGATCAAAACCCTTTTCTGCAAGGGCTAAGGCCGTAGACCAGCCTATACCACTACTTGCACCGGTTATCAGTGCAATTTTTCTTTCTTTCATAGCTTATTTGAGGTGTTATAAAGTGCGGATAGTTCTTTTGCCAATTCGAAATCTAATTCAGTAAGTCCACCTACATCATGAGACCAGAGTGTGATGGTAACTTCATTGTATCGGTTACACCAATCAGGATGATGATTAAGACGTTCAATAAAAGGGACCGCTTCGTGCATAAAATCAACAGCTCTTTCAAAGTTTTCAAATTCAAATCTGGCGACAATTCGATCAGATCGAAGTCCCCAATGACTTTCTAAACTTTTATGTTGGGTTTGTGCCTCGCTAACCGTCAATCTTTTCATAACTTCAAGGTACTAAAATCAGCCGAATGAAAAGAAGCCTATTCAGTCTAGCAGCGATCTTACTGTTTTATACAGGGGTCGCACAAATCGACCCAGCAAATATCGAAATCATTAGAGATTCTTACGGAGTACCACATATTTATGCCCCTACTGACGCTGAAGTAGCTTATGGCCTTGCCTGGGCACATGCCGAAGATGACTTCGAAACGATTCAATTAGGCTACCTCGCCGGCGACGCTAAGCTTTCTAGATATATGGGTTTAAAAGGAGCAGGCGCTGATTTCCTTGCTCAACTTATTGAAGCAGAACGTACGGCATCCGAGCAATTTGAAACCCTAAGCGATGAATTTATAGCGGTAATTGAAGGGTATGCAGCTGGCCTGAATGCTTATGCCGAAAGACATCCTGAAGAAGTGTTAGAGAAGAGTCTGTTTCCTGTCACTCCTGTAAAAATGGTGGCGTACTCCCAATTACAACTCTTCGTATCTAACGCGGCAGATCAACTAGTGAAAGAAATTATATCAAATAAAACTCCAGAAATCGCGACACCTAAAGACGACTCGAATGGTTCAAACCTCATCGCATTATCGAGCGTAAAAACAGGGCAAGAAGCAAGTTTCTTAACGATCAATACGCATCAACCATTAGAAGGGCCAACGTCGTGGTATGAAGCTCATCTGGTAAGTGAAGAAGGAACGAATATTATCGGAACATTGTTTCCCGGAGCCCCCTGTATTTTAACCGGTGCTAATCAAAACCTAGGATGGACACATACCGTGAATTTTCAAGACAAAGCAGATGTGTTCCAACTCGAAATGGTCGATCCGAAAGGGCTCACCTACCAGTTCGACGACGAGGTGTTAATGCTCGAGGAAAAACGAGCTAAGGTTTATCTCAAACTTCTCGGGTTCAAAATTGGGATTAACAAAAAATATTACACCAGTGTTTACGGGCCTACACTAAAAAACAGAAGCGGATTTTATTCAGTCAGAACACCTAGTACCACCACTATCAGAGCACTTGAGCAGTGGTGGAGGATGAATAAAGCTACCAACTTCAATGATTTCTATTCAGCTCTTAAAATGAACGCCCTGCCAGGTTATAACATTGGATATGCTGACAAGTTCGATACCATATTCTATATCTCAAATGGTAAAATGCCCAAGCGAAATCCGGCCTATGATTGGACCAAAACAGTACCAGGAAATTCTAGTGAAACACTTTGGGAGACCTACTACAAAACAGAGGAGCTTCCTCAAGTGATAAGTCCAGCTTCTGGATTTGTTTACAACGCTAACCACAGTCCATTCAAGTCTTCGGGAATCGAAGACAACCCAGACCCAAAGGATTTCGCAAAAGCTATGGGTTATGAACTTTATGACAATAACAGAAGTACGCGACTTTATGAACTACTCAGCGGAGATGACCAGATCACCTTTGAGGAGTTCAAGACCATCAAGTACGACCATACACTACCTACTCCACTCAATTACAACTATGTCGATTTTAATGCGGTATTTGAGATGAACCCCTCCGATTATCCAGGGGCTGGAGCGCTATTAAGAAAAATTCAGAGCTGGGACCGAGTAGCAGACATGAACTCTGAAGGAGCAGGTGTTTTTGCGATTCTTTACTACCAACTTCAACAACTTTATGGGGAGCGCAATTCTGATAATAGCTTCAGCGAAGAAGTGATCTACAAGGCATTGAAAAAAACCTCGCGCTATTTAAAAAAGCATTTCAAAACACAGTCGATTACATTAGGTGAGTTTCAGCAGCTGGTTAGAGGCGAGAAGGCAATTCCGATATGGGGTATGCCCGATGTAGTGACTGCAATGCGTGGGGTTCAGCATAAAAACGGTCGCTATCGAATTACCAATGGAGAATCTTACATCGGTCTAATTCAATTCACTCCTGAAGAAACGATTTATCATTCTGTGATGTCTTACGGTAATAGTGAACGCCCAGAATCTCTTCATTACGACGATCAGATGAAACTCTATCAGAATTTTCAAACAAAGCCTATGCATTTCGACAAGCCTAGCGTGATCAAAGATGCGGTACGACGTTATTCTCCTAAATAATTGGATAATTCGGTAAGCTCCAATTGGATCGTAGCCCCTTGACGTATTTGAGCGATTTGATTTAAGCCTTTTTCGTCTGTGAGTAACACTCTGGGGTATCCGCCCGTTACTTGACAGTCGCGATGAAGAATAATTAATTCTCCTGAGGGAGTTAACTGCACAATACCGGGAAAAACTACCGAAGACTGTATAGTAGAATGCCTTCTGTGCAGATACGTCGAGGGAAGCACTCGAATCCCCATTCGATTATGACCCGCTACTTTTAGAGGTAGATGGCCCAATTGCTCAGGGCTTTTTAACTCAGTGAACTCTGGTCCGGGGTAAACAGTTATCTTCGAATTTCGACTCTTATTATTAGTAGTACCAACGATCTTTTCAGGGGCAGTATTTGTCGGAATATATTCGACCACATCTCCTTCTTTTAGTCGAGATACACCAAACAAGCTCGGATGCATCGAGCGGCTCCCCATTCGAATCGAAGTTTTAAAACCACCCTTCACCGCGAGATAGGTGTACACCCCATCAGTTGCCTGGCTAAACTCTATTTCATCTTTAGGCTGAACAGGAATCATACAGTTCGATTCTCCTAGAATGCCATTTAAAGTAAATTTCATTGGAGCACCCGAGACACAAAAAAAGGTGGGCGAATCAAACCGATAGACCCCTCCTTGAATACTCATTTCTAAAACCGCATCATTAGGGTCATTTCCCAAAATAGTATTCGCTCTTTTTGCCGACTGGGCATCCATAAAACCAGACCTCGGAACTGCATATTTGAAGAATCCCGCACGACCTGAATCTTGAATCGAATCTGAAAGGCCGGCTCGTTTAACAAACATGACTCAATATTTTTTCTCGGTCTGAACTAGTCTCCCAAATAAGCTGTAGCGCTTTAAAATGAGACTCATCTATTTCATAGAAGCGCAGGCGATCTCCGGCCTTAACAATTACAGGGGGGCTCTTGTCAGGATCAAAGAACTGGTAGGGCGTGGTGCCTAGAATATTCCATCCTCCACTCGTTTCGAAAGGATATATAGCCATCTGCGAAGCAGCAAAAGCGACACTTTGAGCTGGCACCCTGGCCCTAGGAGAGGATCTACGAGGTAAATCGAGAGTTTCAGGCACTCCTGAGGCGTAAAAAAAGCCGGGTAGAAATCCATAGCCTATAGCGGTGTATTCTCCTTTTTGATGAATCTCCTTTATTTGGTCAATACTCATTCTCTTCTTCTCTGCAATAAACTGCAAGTCGAGTCCATTGTACCAAATAGGGATGTACCACGTTCTGAAACTCGATTCGAAGGTCTCACTCGTCAAATCAAAAAAAGACACTAAATCGTCAAGAATCAGGTTTAATTCGGTAGAAAAAAGGGTGATCACCCCATTCAAAAAGACAACGTCTTGAATCGATGAAAATCGAGACTCAAGCTGTTCAGCAATACCAGACAGCTGGGCAGCAGAGCCCCCCTCTAACACTATGGATAGTACTTCAGGGCTAATTCTATGAAAACGAACCTTAAGACCCATAAGCCTTTGTGATTTCAGCAATGATTTGCGCGGTCGCCTGATGATCTGAGTGTATACAAAAAGTGTGTGGCTGAATGGGAACCTCAGTCCCATCTAGTAATATCAGAGAGTTTTTATAGGCCATTAAATATAGATGGTCTAACGCCTGTTTCGGATCAGAAATCAAAGCATTCTCTTCGCTTCTAGGAACGAGTCGGTCGATTGCAAGGTAATTGCGATCAATAAAATATTCATGAGCCACTTTAAAACCCCGTTCTTCGGCTTTAAGGGCAATAATCGAAGACTCTTGCAAATAAAGCGTCTTCTCCTTATGAGACGCTATAGCGCTTAGAAAAACCTCAGCAAGAGATGCGTTTTTGGCTAAGTCATTGTAGAGCGCTCCATGGGGTTTAATGTGAGTCCATGTAGCACCCAAATCCTCAACCACTCTTGCAAAACAATCGATTTGATCAACGATTGAAGCAGTGAGTTCTTCAGAGCTTAGATCTAACGAGACTCTGCCAAAGTTTTTTTTGTCTGGATACGAGGGGTGTGCCCCAAATTCAATTTCATATCGGATCGCATGATTTAAAGTTTCAAAAATGGTACGCTCATCTCCATAATGACCGCCACAAGCAACATTGAGGGCATTAACAAAAGGGTAAAGCTCATATTCGCCGGTTACCCCTTCGCCAGCATCCATATTGATGTGTGGTTTCTTCAAACTCATAAACCAAGCGCTTTATTAAGCCCCATGAGGCCGAGAATTAAAGTAAAGAGCACTAAAATGACGCCTAGAATGTTTTGACCCTTTGTGTTTACTAATTCTCCTAACAAACTCTTATTTCGAGATAAAATGAATAGTGTGATTGCCACAATCGGTAGTAGAATCCCGTTCGCAATCTGAGCAAATTTGATGATTTCAATCGGAGCACTTCCGACCATCGTAACGACCCATCCAATGGCAAATACAAGTATAGTGGCAAGCTTCGAAAACCGCTCAGAGACCGCACCCTCTTTTGATCTAAAAACAGAGGCTGTTACTAAGCCTGCAGCTAGTGGAGCCGTAATTGAAGAGGTAAACCCCGCTGCGAATAAGCCAAAACCGACAATGTATTTACTCCATTCGCCGAGTGAAGGTTTAAGAATAGCGGCTAGATCGATGACCGAACTTATTCCTTCGCTACCTGCAGAAGCCGCAGTTACAAGAATAGCCATAGAGATCAGCCCTCCAATAAGGATGCTAAACAAGGCATCTTTTTTTAGAAGTCGATGACTAGAAATTTCTGATCGACTCTGTTTTACTAACGCCGTATGAAGAAAGAGATTGTACGGCACAACAGTGGTACCAACTAATGCAACAATCATAAGGGTATTTGATCCTTTGAAAGCAGGGATGAAAGCAGCCTTTAAAAGGGTTAGAATCCCTGGCCCTAGGTAGATCGCTGTAAATAAAAAGCTTATGCCCATCAAAACCACTAAAAGCATGAGCAATCTTTTAATTAGTTCAAATCGACCATTCCACAGCATGGTAAGAACCCCTAGGCCGATAAGAATCATCAGTGTAGTCTTTGAAATCGATTCGTCTGAAAGCAGCTGTAATCCTATTAGAGTGCCACTCAAGTTACCGCCCTGATAAGCTGCGTTTCCGATAAAAATCGAAGAGACTATTAGACCGAGGACCGTAAATCGTAGCAATGGCTGATTGATACCTCTCATGATAATTTGATCAAGATCTTCATTTAGAACCCATCCTAAACGAGCAGCTATTTCTTGAAAATAATAAGTAATTACAATCGAAATGGTCAGCGCCCAGAGGAGTTCAATCCCAAAGTCTACTCCGGCAAGTGTACAGGTGGTAACCGTGCCAGGGCCAATAAAAGCTGCGGCAATGAAGACCCCGAGATGTTTTTGTTTCGACATACCTAGTAGAATACTTACTAACTTAGAGAAATTTTAGCTTATGGAAACAAAACAAGAAATTGTCAGTGATTGGTTACACCGTTACACAGGGAAGCCTTCACATGAATTTGGTAAGTATATTCTTCTAACTAATTTTTACAAATACGTCTCAAAATTTGCAGAGATAACAGGCACCACAGTAGAGGGGAAAGATCGAGTAATGGCATCTGCTACTCACAACGATATTAGTATTATCAACTTTGGTATTGGTAGCCCTAATGCAGCCTTAATAATGGATCTCTTGATGGCAGCTGAACCTGAAGCAGTTCTATTTCTAGGTAAATGTGGAGGACTTAAAAAAAGAAATCAAATCGGAGATTTTGTGCTGCCCATCGGGGCGATACGAGGAGATGGTACTTCAGATGATTACCTACCTAAAGAAGTACCCGCTTTACCTTCTTTCGCCCTTCAAAGAGCCATCTCTTCAACAATCAAGGACAGAGCTCAAAATTATTGGACGGGTACCGTATTCACCACTAATAGAAGAGTATGGGAGCACGACAAGAAATTTAAAAATCATCTAAAGAAGGTGAGAGCCTATGCCATCGATATGGAAACGGCTACCCTTTTTACAGTTGGTTTTCACAATAGAATCCCAACAGGAGCACTTCTACTAGTTACCGATCAGCCCATGGTCCCTGAAGGAGTGAAATCGATGGCTCAAGATGAAGAAAACAAGCGAATCTTTGATACGAATCACGTTCAAATAGGAATCGATTCATTGAAACAGCTGAAAGATAAAGGCGAAACGATTAGGCACTTAAAATTCTAATATTTAGTATCTTCGGGAGGCTGTGAATTAGATATTATGGACTCATTTCTATTATTTTTTGAAGAGATGCCCGTCTGGATGAAGGCGGCTTGGATCTTTTTTGTGTTAGGCGTTTTCTGGATTGCCGAAGGTTATTACGCGCAAACCAATTTCAATTACAAGAAATGGAAGCACGCTCGGGTTAATGGTTCACTACTCGCCATGGTGATGATCATCAATGTGGGTTTTGGTGCACTTACTGCTGTTCTTTACCAGTGGCTTTCTGATACCAACTTCGGGTTCCTTAATCTCATCGAATTACCTGTATGGGCTGAACTCATTATTGCATTAGTTGTACTCGATTTAATCGCTCAATATTTTGTTCATTATCTTTTACATAAAGTACCTGCCTTATGGAGACTTCATTTAGTGCATCATAGCGATAAACACGTCGATGCAACTACAGGTACACGACACCATCCCCTAGATTTTCTGCTCCGAGAAACCTTTGCATTAATAGCGATTGCAATTACCGGTATGCCTATTGCCTTTTATTTATTTTACCGAATCTTGAGTGTCGTATTTACCTACTTCACCCATGCAAACATTGCCCTGCCTGCCAAGGTTGATCGTACCATAAGTTATCTTTTCGTAACGCCGAACATGCACAAGTTTCATCACCACAACGAACTTCCGTGGACCGATTCGAACTACGGAAACATGCTGTCTATTTGGGATAGACTCTTCGGAACATTTGTTTACGACGATGTGAAGAAAGTAGTTTACGGCGTGGATATTGCAGATCATAAGAACGACGAAAACTTACTTACCCAATTGGGGCTTCCGTTTGATCAATCCGTAAAGTCGAAAAGCTAAAAATCCAGACCTCTCTCGATAGTTATCATAACAAACAAAACTAAACGATAGCTACTTATGAAAAGGCCTGGATAGGTTGTATCTACTACAATCGCTAACTATACTTTGTTAACGACTGAAACGTTTTTTTGTTACAAAGCTTGTTTAGAGAGCCCAAAAATAAGGCAACAAATAGAATACCCAAAACGTTACCAAAAGAATAGAGATCAAATTGAGCCCTACTCCGGCCCTTATCATTGAAGACATACTGACATAGCCTGATCCAAAGACCACTGCATTGGGTGGAGTCGCCACCGGTAACATAAAGGCACAAGAGGCAGCAAGTGTAGCTGAAACCATAAAAATATAAGGGTGAACTCCCATAGCTACCGCCAAAGGAGCCAAAACAGGCAAAATCATTGCGGTGGTCGCTAAATTCGAAGTCACCTCTGTCAAGAAATTAATCACTGCTACTAAAACCAAGGTCATCACAAGCAGCGGAAGAAAGTCGAGCTGAGTAAGTTGCTCCGCCAACCATTTGGCAAGACCGGTATCTTTAAAACCTTGAGCTATAGCAAGTCCGCCGCCAAAGAGTAGTAAGATTCCCCAAGGAATTTTTTTGGCGTCGTCCCATTGAAGTACACCATCTTTAGCTTCGCTGCTAGGGATTACAAAGAGTGCTATTCCCGCAATTAGCGCAATTAAGGTATCGTCAATTGCCGGAAGAATCGGGCTTAAAAGAAAAGACCGAGTAATCCACGCAAAAGCAGTGAGCACAAATACCACTAGCACACGCTTTTCATTCGTAGAGATCTTTCCTAGTAATTTTCGTTGTCTTTTGATTTCTTCGACTCCACCGGTAAAATTATCTGCCTTGAGCTTCACAGCGAATCGGGTGAGGTAAACCCAACAAATAATTAATAGTACTACAGAAAGTGGAAAAGCAAAAAGCATCCAATCTAAAAAGTTAATTTCTACCTCATAGAGTTCTTTTACAATTCCTGCTAGCACCAAATTAGGTGGAGTACCTATAAGTGTTGCCATACCCCCTAAAGACGCACTGTAGGCGATGGCGAGCATCAACATCTTTCCGAATTCTTCATGCTCGTTTTCAGGGGTATCTGGATGATCGCGAAACTGCGCGACAATCGCAAGCCCTATGGGGAGCATCATCACTGAAGTAGCCGTATTCGAAATCCACATCGAAAGAAAAGCGGTTGCCACCATAAAGCCTAGAACAATCATTCGCATCCGAGTACCAATAAGCGAAATAACGGCAAGAGCAATTCGTCGATGAAGGTTTACTTTTTCGATGGCAATGGCTAGAAAAAACCCTCCGAGATATAGAAACACATATTTGTGACCGTAGGATACCGTGGTGGCAGCTAGATCTAAGGCTCCTGACAACGGAAAGAGTATGATAGGCAATAATGCCGAGACCGCAATTGGAACGGCTTCTGTAACCCACCAAACACCCACCCAAAGGGCTACGGCAAAAGCCGAAACTCCTTGTTCAGAGAGCCCATCGGGTCTCCAGAAGAATTGAACGAGAAAGAAGAGTAATGGCCCCAGGGCTCTCCCGATTACTGCAGGTTGGAGCCACTTATTCATTGGATAAAGAAACTTTAGTAGCAATTGCCGACAAAGAACTCACTCCAATTAAGAACGAAAAAGGCAGGGCTAAATCACTAAAAAATGTCGGAACCAAAAAATATAACATCATTAAATAGACCAGTCTAACCCCTTCAAAAAACAAGGCCCATTTTGAACCGTCCATCAGCGAACTGTATCCCGTCACCATAAGAAAAATAAGACCTCCTGTGAGTAACTGAGTATCTGTTTGCATCTTCGAAAATTGCGAGAAGAAATAGAGCAGTAATCCGATGGCCAATAAAAACTGAAAAAAGACAATAATCTTTCTACTACTTGTTTCTTTCGGATGATACTTCTGATAGGTATAAACATCTTCAATAATCGAACGCTCGAAGCGGGCAGCGACATCAGCAGGTCTCCACCCAGTAGGCATGAACCAGATTCTCATCTTATCAATCCAGGATTTTGCATGCCAAGCATCGAAGGCCAGGTTATATAGGTGCTGAAAATTGATCCAAAGTGGGTTATAAGTAAGCGCAGGTTTGAGTACCCCATATCTCGGAGGAACTTCATCTAATTCTTCTTGAAAGGTCCCAAAAAGTCGGTCCCAAACCGAAAAGATTTGTCCCAGGTTTTTATCAATATACTCCTTGTTAATTGCATGGTGTACCCGATGTTGTGAAGGGGTGACCAAAATATACTCTAACCAACCCAACTTTCCGATATGCTGGGTGTGATACCAAAACTGACCGAATAAATGTAGAGGAGCCAGTACAGCGATGATTTGATAAGGCACTCCTAAAAGCGCGGCAGGAAGTAAAAGGATTGCCGTGTAGCCTATCAGATTCGAGATCGATTGTCTTAAGGCACACGCCAAATTGAATTCTTCACTCGAATGGTGAATCACGTGGGAGTTCCAAAAAAGATTGACATGATGGCTAAGGCGATGATTCCAGTAGCCAGCAAAATCAATGGCAATAAAAGCAATCACCCAAGTAGGCCACCCAGTTGGGGTTTGTGTTAGTGCCAGTTGGCTGACTAAAAAAGGATAACTAATGAGCACCAAGGCTAACCCAAGGCTATCCTTTAGTACATTGGTCACTCCACTACTAAGGCTACTGAGAGTATCAAAAAAACGATACTTCTGATCCTTAACAAAGTGTCCATAAGCGATCTCAACTAAAACCAAGACTACAAAGGCAGGTATCGCATACAATAAGGCGTTAGCATATGCATTCATTGCCTTAAAAATACTAAAATTTGCAGCGAAGCCATCTTATTTTAGAGCCTTACCTTTGCGTTGCAAATTATCAGATTTATGAAATCATTTTGTATCAAAGATGAGACCGCCCCTTTGAAGGCAGTAATTGTTGGTAGAGCGACAAGTAACGGCTCTACTCCGTCTATTGATGAAGCTTATGATCCTAAATCGATTGAGCACTTAAAAGCTGGTACTTATCCTACAGAGAAGGATATGATTCGTGAGATTGAAGGGCTTGCAGAGAGATTAAAGTCACTAGGGGTCGAAGTATATCGTCCCGAGCTTATTGAGAATTACAATCAAATATTTTCACGAGATATTGGTTTTGTAGTCGATGACACCTTTGTGTATTCGAATATTCTTCCTGACCGCGAAGACGAACTTGGAGCAGTAAAACCAATTCTCGATTTATTCGATCCTACAAAAATTCTGAGCCCCCCAGAAGAGGTTCATGTTGAAGGAGGGGATGTGATGCCTCACAAGGAGTTTCTATTTGTAGGCACCTACCTTCAAGAGGATTACCGAAAATACATTACCGCTAGAACGAATAAGGCAGCCGTAGACTGGCTTAGTGCAACTTTTAATGAGCGAGAGGTAAAAGCTTTTGAGCTTAAAAAATCAAACACAGACCCTTACACCAATGCCTTACATTTAGATTGTTGTTTTCAACCGGTTGGTGAAAAATATGCGATCATTCATAAAAACGGCTTTCTTCATGAGCAAGACGCCGAATGGCTTATCCATTATTTCGAAAAGGAGAACGTTTTTGAAATCAGTGCAGAAGAGATGTATGCTATGAATAGTAATATTTTTTCAGTGGCTCCTGATCTAGTAATCTCTGATGTTCGATTTAATCGATTAAACCATTGGCTAGGTGATAAAGGTATTCGGGTTGAAGCCATCCCCTACGGAGAAATCGCCAAACAAGAAGGGCTTCTTCGTTGCAGTACCTTACCACTGATACGTCACTACTAATTTTATGCAATACACTTCTAATATCTTAATGATTCGCCCAGCAAGTTTCAGAATGAATGAAGAAACGGCGGTGAACAATTATTTTCAGAGTGAAACACAGCTAGACCCACGTATGGTGGTTGGAGCTGCTCAAAGAGAATTTGATGAGTTCGTTGCTCTTTTAAGAGCGAATGGCGTGAATGTGATTGTCGTAGAAGACATCAAAGAAAATGACACCCCAGATGCACTGTTTCCAAATAATTGGATATCGATGCATGAAGACGGAAAAGTAGGCCTCTATCCGATGTTTGCTGAGAATAGACGAAGAGAACGTCGTGAAGATATACTAGATGTGCTAGAAGAAAATGGTTTCGAAATTAGTGAGGTCATCGACTATAGTTCTGCCGAAGAAGAGGAGGTTTTTCTAGAGGGTACCGGTAGTTTAATTCTTGACCGTGAAAATGGCATTGCCTATTGCGCGCTTTCAGATCGTGCAGATGAAGAATTACTCATTGAGTTTTGCGAAGACTTTGAATACACACCTGTCATTTTTGGTGCTTATCAAAGTACTGACAATAAGCGCTTGCCTATTTATCATACCAATGTCATGATGTGCGTGGCAGATCAATTTGCGGTTATTTGTCTAGACAGTATAGACGACAAAAAAGAACGTAAAGCGGTCAAGGAACAATTAAAATCAAATGGTAAAACGATCATAGCTATTACCGAAAAGCAAATGCACGAGTTTGCAGGTAACATGCTACAGGTAAAAGCAAAGAATGGCCCAGCGCTAGTGATGAGTGATCGTGCTTATCGTTCGCTACAGCCTGATCAGATTAAGATCCTTGAAAGTTTCGGTCCTATTATTCACCCAAAGTTAGATATTATCGAAACTTGCGGAGGTGGTAGCGCTCGATGTATGATGGCTGAGGTTTTTCTACCTCAAGGCTGATTTACTAAAATTAGGCGAGTTTGGCGCCCATCAATATATCTTACTGATTCCCCGTCAAAAAAGGCTTCTTCTTCGAGCATAATTCGCACATCCTTGCCCCACTCCTCTATGGTTACCGAAGCATTTAATTCAATCGAATAGGCGGTATTCGCATGTAATGGGTAATCTCCGGTGTACGGCACGCCGCCTTGAGAATCCCACATGCCTAGAGTGGTCCCAGCAGCATGACCGTGATAACCTATAGGATGTGTGTAAATAGAAGGGGTAATACCCTCACTGATGGCTGAAGCTCGGCTCATCGAAAGGACCTCATTGCCCGTGCGTTTCAACTTGAAATTTCCTGTGAAAATATCTTGTAAACGATTTCCTGTAGCTAATGCCGAAGATAAAAACTCTGGGGCCTCTAATTCACCCGGACGAAGCACGTAGGCATGTTGCTGTTGATCGGTATTTAATCGCAAATAAGTGATTCCGAAATCGCAATGAAGTAAATCTCCTGGCTGAATTACTTGAGTATCTGGTCGCTTCGAAAACGTTCTTAGGTGATCAAACCTTTCTGGGTCAGCTCTTTGAATATCCACCGTCGGATGAAACCAGGTTTGCAACCCAAGTTCTCTCACTTTATCTCGCATCCACCAAACCACATCTTCTGTAGTTGTAACCCCTGGGGTAATCACCTTTTCTGAAAAAGCTTCCTTAATAATATTGTGGCTAATTCTTACAATGTGCGGGTAAATCGCCATTTCTTTATCTGTTCGGGTCTCTAACCAAGATAGAGCAAGTGGTTCTGCCGAAACGATTCGACTCGCAAAGCGTTTTCCTAAGGCTTTTTCTAATGCCGCCTTGTCTGTAGCCACAATACCGTCGGTTAATCCGAAATGTTCAGACTGATTAATTCCTATTCTTCTAGGGTTTCGCTCGGCTACAATTTCACTAAGCCGCGCCCATTGATCTGGTTGTTTTTCTTTATCCCATGCACTCTTAAAAGAAGATCCCACATTGTAACGGGCCACGGCAAGGGTTTCTACCTCTTTTCCATTGTCGTAAAAAACCAAAATGGTACGACGTCTAGCAGCCAACCACTCAGCTGGAAGCATGGTTTTTATAATTGGGTCTTCATTATACTCTCTTGAAACTACTATCCACATATCGATATCTGCAGTACGCATCATCTCTGGGAGGTAATTTTCAATCTTATCTTCGAGTAATTCATTGATTACTCGTGCTCGTTCTTTCATGGGTAAAATGGAGCCATAATCTTGAGCTGAGACGAGACTCACAACTAAAGTCAAAAGAAAAGATGCAATGAATTTCATACCTTACTATTCTATAATTTCACCTTAAGATATGGCAATTTTTGTTCAAGTAATTCGCTACCTCTTAGCAATACTGTTTTCTCTTATAGGATTGATCAATTCATTATGGGGTAATGACCCTTTTTATGGAGTTTTCGTGATTCTATTATCCTTACCCTTTTATCCGGTATTTTCTGAAAGGTTTGTAAAACCAATCAGAACATGGCATCTTATTATTCTCGGAGGGTTTATTCTTTGGACGGCACTAGGTGTAGCCGAACTGTTTGATAAAATTGCTTTAATGATTCGAAGCTTCTCGTGAAAACTGGCAAACTCTATAGTATCGGATATGGTTTAAGGAGTCCTGACGAATTCTTAAGACTTCTGAATTCCTACCAAATTGACCACATAGCAGATGTGCGATCAAACCCTTACTCAAAATGGAATCCCGATTTCTGTCGTGAGCCTATCGAGGCCTTCTTGAAACAAAAAGGAATCGGCTATGTTTATATCGGAGACATGATTGGAGGAATACCCAAAGATTCTAACTGCTATAATGATTCAGGCAAACTAAGCTATCCAAAAGCGAAATCTCATCCTGAATTTATCAAGGGCATCAACCGCCTCTTAAACGCGCAACAAAAAGGCTTTAATGTAGCGCTAATGTGCGGAGAGGTTGAGCCTCATACTTGCCATCGATCAAAATTGATCGGAGAGGTTCTTCAAAATAAAGAGATTGATCTAGATCACATCCTTGATCACCAAAATTTAAAAACACAAACTGAAGTGATGCTTGAAATCACTAAGGGGAAAAACACTACCGACTTGTTCGGTAATAAACTGTTCTAATTATGAAACAACTACTCGCCATCTTTACCCTATTACTAACCACCTCAATACTAGCTCAAAAACCCGCCGATAGTAAAACTAGAGAACAGGTACAAGGCATTTTCGATAAGCAAATTGCGGCATGGAATGCTGGAGACTTAAGCAGTTTCATGAATGGATATTGGGAAGATGAGCGATTAGTATTTGTCGGTAGTAGAGGGCCAACTTATGGCTACGAAAATACTCTGAAGGGATATCAAAAGGGATATCCGACCAAAGAGGCTATGGGTACCTTAAAATTTGATATTATCGAGATGCGACAATGGGACCGCAAAACCTTACAAGTCATCGGCAGGTTTACTTTAATTCGCGAGACCGATACGCCAACGGGACACTTTACACTCCTACTCAGAAAGATTAAAGGCAAATGGGTTATT
This sequence comes from Flavobacteriaceae bacterium, assembly GCA_036782715.1. Lineage (GTDB taxonomy): Bacteria > Bacteroidota > Bacteroidia > Flavobacteriales > Flavobacteriaceae > UBA3478. The sequence continues at coordinate 2,313 of DAIPYN010000021.1, read as the reverse complement.
GTAAGCGATCATTCTTCTTAAACGAATAGCTGCCAAAGAATAAGGATCAAACCAAAACTGATCAAAGAGAGGGTAAATGTCATCAGCGACCAAGACCTTACCGTTTCTTTCTCTGTCAAATTCAAATAGCGGCTCACTAACCAAAAGCCACTATCGTTAAAGTGTGAAAAAATAAGTGATCCTGAGGCAACCGCAAGAACAATCATTGCTCCTTCTATGGGACTACTCACAGTGACCATTGGAGCAATCAAGCCTGCAGAAGTAATCATCGCTACCGTGGTTGATCCTTGTAATAAACGAACAATGGCTGCTAAAACAAAGGCAAGAATCACTACAGAAAACCCATAGGAGCTTACCTGTTCTGCCAGACTTGCTCCAACTCCAGTGTCAACCAATAATTGTTTGAAAGCTCCACCAATTCCTGTTACTAACAAAATTATACCGACCGGTTTTAAAGATGCTGAAGAGAATTCGTTGACTTCTGTTTTTGAAAACCCGCCGGGTTTAGCTAGCAATGGATAAGCAAGAATGTTTGCTAAAGTAAGCGCGATAAAAGGATGTCCTAAACCATCAGCGATTCGAGCTATCGTACCTGAACCAAACAACGCCTCTGAAAAAGCTCCAAGAATCATAAGAAATAATGGTAGAAAAATGACCAGAAACACTGCCCAAGCATTAGGAGATGGTTTCTGACTTGTTTCTTGATTCGGCTGAATAGAAACTTGGCTCAGTTCGAAAGCGCTTTGAAAAACTAGAAATCGATTGGCGATAGAAAACGTAATCAGGGCCGTTGGAACCGCTATCAGAATGCCCCAAAAAATAACCGCCCCTACAGGAACCTGTAACAAATCAGCAACAGCAACTGGGCCCGGAGTGGGCGGAATAAAGGCATGTGCTATGGATATTCCAATTAAAAAGGGCAATGCAAAACGCAGGAGCGTTCCCTTGTTTTGATTCGACAAGTGTTTAATTAAAGGGATAAGTAAAATGAATGCAACATCAAAAAAGACTGGAATCGATATAATTAATCCAGCAATGAGAAGCGCTATTGGTGAACGCTTAATTCCAAAAGTCTGAATTAAACGATTAGCAATGAGTTCGATCCCTCCCGTATGCTGCAGAACAGCTCCTAAAAAAGATCCTAAGCCCACAATTACCCCAACGAATCCCAAAGTTCCTCCAAGTCCTTTCTGAATCGAATCGAAGGTTGACATTGGATCTTCTAATCCTATTATTCCTAAAATAAGGCAAGCAATGAGAATCGAAAGAAAAGCGTGAACCTTATACCTGAGCATTAGCACTAACAAGGTGATAAACGAAAGAATAACGGCTAGTTCAATATTCATAATAGCTTCTCCAATTGTTTTAACTGCTCTGATAGCGGGCGATCTGCTGAAACTACCCCATCATTGGGTAGAGACTCCAGCGCTTCAAACTGACTCCTTAGTAAGGAATGAGGCATGAAGTGCTCCTCTCTTTGTTCTAATCTACTAGAAATTAAATCAAAACTACCTTCTATTAAATAGAAACGAACAGTCCCATAAGTTTCAAGTAATTGTCGATACTCACTTTTTAAAGCCGAACAGGCCAGAATGGCTCTGCCATTCTGGTGTTTCCTCACTACTTCATCACCGAGAATATGAAGCCATGGATACCGGTCAGTATCATTAAGAGGGATTCCCGATTTCATCTTTTCGATATTCAAAGGCGGATGAAAATCGTCTGCATCATAAAAGGGTTCCTTCAAATAGTCAGCGAGCGACTTTCCCAGAGTAGTTTTTCCAGAGCCTGAAACTCCAAATAGTACATAAACCATCAGAGTGCGGCGTAAAAGATGTAACTCATCCAAAGCACAAGGGCAAGTTTCAAAACTGAACCGGCCAATACCCCAACCAAAGAACCAAAAGCTGCTCGAAGCGCCAACTTAATCTCTGATTTCTGAACGTATAACTCAGCAGCAAAGGCCCCGAGAAAAGGGCCAAAAACAAAACCAAAAGGTGGAAAGAATAATAACCCGATCACTAGACCGACGAACGTTCCAATAACTCCGGCACGTGAACCCCCGTACTTTTTGGTTGCATAGACAGGGATGATGTTATCGATTAAAGAAACCGCTATAGCTAGGGCACCAAAAATCCAGAGCCAGCGATTCGAGAGTTCATATCCGTCTGTAAATTTTAAAACAAGCAGGGCAAAGTATCCAATGATCGGTCCAGGTAAAACGGGAACGAAACACCCAATGACACCGACGATAAGAAGAATACTTCCTAGAATAACCAATAGTAAATCCATAGCTCTAATGTACACAAACGA